>CAZINY010000007.1:0-68310 GCA_964540735.1 uncultured Oscillospiraceae bacterium | reverse complement strand
CTGAGGCTCTCCGAGCTTTTGCGCGGAGAGCCTCAGTCTGCTGAAAAAAGCGTTGCTTTTCATAGGAACGTTGAAAAATAAGTTTTCGGTTCCCTAACACACAAAAGCTTCATCAAGTATGGGGACCGAAGGAGTCCAGGGGGCGATCGGAAAGCCCCCTGGTCGCGCCCGCAGGCGCGAAATCTTCTGCGCATGCAGGAGCGCAATATAAGACTTGCAAGAGCGACGAGGAAAAAACCTTGTCAACGCTCTGAGGCTCTCCGAGCTTTTGCGCGGAGAGCCTCAGTCTGCTGAAAAAAGCGTTGCTTTTCATAGGAACGTTGAAAAATAAGTTTTCGGTTCCCTAACACACAAAAGCTTCATCAAGTATGGGGACCGAAGGAGTCCAGGGGGCGATCGGAAAGCCCCCTGGTCGCGCCCGCAGGCGCGAAACCTTCTGCGCATGCAGGAGCGCAATATGAGACTTGCAAGAGCGACGAGGAAAATACCTTGTCAACGCTCTGAGGCTCTCCGAGCTTTTGCGCGGAGAGTCCTTTTCTTGACGGAAAATTTGACGCGGGCGCGAACAAAGCTGGATTTCCGCGCAGAAGAAGCGTATAATGTCAACGTATACGCGACTGATGCAAAAGGAAGGAACGTTCTTTTGGAAACGAAATTGCTTGCCGCCAATGACACAAGCCTGGCGCTGGGCGCGGAACTTCTGCGCCAGGGAGCATTGGTGGCTTTCCCTACGGAAACGGTGTACGGATTGGGCGCAAATGCCCTGGACAGCGCGGCGGTACGCGCCATTTTCACCGCAAAGGGCCGCCCAGCGGATAATCCGTTGATTGTGCATATCTGGCGCAGGGAGCAGCTTGCGCAGGTGTGCCAGGTACCTCCTTTGGCGGAAAAGCTCATGGATGCGTTCTGGCCGGGACCGCTGACGCTGCTGATGCCCCGGCGGGAGAACATCCCCCTGGTGGTAACGGCGTCCCTTCCCACGGTAGCGGTGCGCATGCCGTCCCATCCGGTGGCGGCGGCGCTTTTGAAGGCTTGCGACGTGCCGGTGGCGGCGCCCAGCGCCAACCGCAGCGGAAAACCGAGTCCCACCGCTGCGCGCCATGTGTTGGAGGACATGGACGGCCGTATTCCCCTGATTTTGGACGGCGGGGATTGCGAAGTGGGGGTGGAGTCCACGGTGCTGGACATCTCCGGAGAGGTGCCCTGCATTTTACGGCCCGGCGGAATTACCAAGGCGATGCTGGAAACGGTGCTGCCCCGGGTGGAAGTCGCCGGGAGCGTTCTTCGCCCCCTGCAACCGGGGGAGCAAGCGCTTTCTCCCGGCATGCGCTATAAGCATTATGCGCCTGCCGGCGCGGTAACGCTGGTGGAGGGGCAGGAGCGGCAGGTGGTGGAGGCCTGCCGGAAACTCTACCGGGAGGCGGAGCAGGCGGGCAAGCGGGCCTGCATCCTGTGCTTTACGGAGCATGTGCCCCAATTGTCAGGATGTCATGTGGAAGCTCTGGGCAGCAGGGAGCGTCCGGAAGAAGTGGCGCATCGTCTTTTCGCGCTTTTGCGGGAAATGGATGAGGAATGCATGGAAGCCATATTCAGCGAGGTCATGCCGCCGGAAGGGGTCGGCTTGGCGGTGATGAACCGCCTGGGGCGCGCGGCGGCATTTCATACGGTGAGCGCGGCGGAAATCCTTGCGGATTAACCGGCGCGCGTTTCCGGAAGGGTTGCCATTTTTTTCAGGAAAACATGGATTTCTGCTTGACTTTTCCCTGGGTTTATTATAAGATAGTCGATGGCATCAATAGCTCCGCTAGCCCCGGAAACTATTGAACAATTGCGAAGGTATGCGACCATCATACCAGCGCTTCACTTTCCAACAGCCATTCGAGGAGGAAATACCTTTGAAGACTTTTATGCCGAAAGCTTCAGATATCGCACGTAAGTGGTACGTCGTCGATGCTGAGGGCCAGGTGCTGGGCCGTCTGGCCAGCCAGGTCGCCAACATCCTGCGCGGAAAGAACAAGCCCATCTATACGCCCAACATGGATACCGGCGACTATGTGATCATCATCAACGCGGACAAGGTGGTCATGACCGGCAAGAAGCTCGATCAGAAGATCTACTACCATCACAGCGGCTTTGCCGGCGGCCTCAAGGAGACCAAGTACCGCAAGCTGCTGGCTGAGAAGCCTGAATTCGCCGTCCGTCACGCCGTGGTTGGCATGCTGCCCAAGGGACCCCTGGGCCGTCAGATGGCCAAGAAGCTCAAGGTGTACAGCGGTTCCGAGCATGAGCATGCCGCTCAGCAGCCTGAGAAGTACGATCTGATTTGACGCGGAAGGAGAATTTCAAAATGGCGAAGGTTGATTATAGTGCTGTTGGCCGCCGTAAGAAGGCCGTGGCCCGCGTCCGCCTGGTTGCCGGCGATGGCAAAATCGTCATCAACAAGCGTGACATTGACAACTACTTTGGTCTGGAGACTTTGAAGATGACCGTTCGTCAGCCCCTGACGCTGACCAACGTGGGCAATTTCGACGTGCTGGTGAACGTCACCGGCGGCGGCCTCACCGGCCAGGCCGGCGCGATCCGTCACGGCATTGCCCGTTCCCTGTGCAAGGCTGATCCCGAGCTGCGCGGCGCCCTGAAGAAGGCTGGCTTCCTCACCCGCGATCCACGTATGAAGGAGCGCAAGAAGTACGGCCTCAAGGCTGCCCGTCGCGCTCCGCAGTTCAGCAAGAGATAACACGCAACTTTCAAAAATGCCCGTATTACAAGGCTTTTTGCCCTGTTACGGGCTTTCTTTATGCTCAAAATCAGGGCAAAAATCAACAAAAAATCAACAGGCCAACGAAAACGCAGCTTGTTTCGGTCTGTTGAACGTGTGTTTTATAGTGTGTCTTATCGCGCATTGCAGTACCACTAGTACCTCAACGGGCTACCACACGATGCAGCAAGATACAGAAAAATACAAGGGGCAAAATGGTACTATATCCGAATTTCGGACAGTACCACGGCGCGGAAGATAGTACCAAAGGCTTTTTGTGGGAAAATTATCAAAGTTGATGTAACGAAAAACCCTGCACAACGGCAGGGCTTTCGGTTTGGGTTAGGTTCGATCAATCCATATTGGCGATTGCTTCAAACAGGGTTTCGGCGTACTCTCTTGCGATTTCGAGGGCTTGCGGTATAGCCTGTACAGCTTCTACGTTGTCGCTATCAACAGCGCAAAGGCATTTCAACAGGCAATTCAGATTGGCGGCTCTTTCGATCATTTCCTTGTGTTCCATGTGGTTATACCTCCGATTATTTTGCTACCCGATACAGGGCATTTGCTAAGGCTTCATTAGAACGGCGCTGGGCTTCTTCGTTTGCGTGTACATACACATCTGCCGTTATTGAGGTTCTCGCGTGTCCTAACTTCATACTTACGCTTGCTATGTCTGCGCCGTTGGCAATACTGATTGTTGCCATTGTATGCCGTAGGGCGTGGGGATGGATACCAGGCAGATTGTACGTTTTCCCAAACCTTTTAAGATACCCGGTCGGGGCTTGCGGGTTCATCATTTCCCCGTTATCTTGTGTGAAGCAGAAACCATTTTGAGGAATACCCAACTTGAAAAAAAGCATTGTCTGTTCCCGCTTCCATGTTTTCAGAATTTCCAACACGGGCTTGTTAAGATAGATTACCCTGTTCTTACGGCTCTTTGTCGTGCTGATGTATGTACCCTTCCCTGCTGTATATTGAGCATTACGGCAGATATTACAGCGCCCGGTATCAAAATCAATTTCTTCCCATTTCAAGCCTACGATTTCGCCCCTACGACAACCGCTATCAATAGCGAACATGATAAGGGCTTTCCATTTCAACGGCTCTTTGTTCAAGCACTCCATTATATACTGTACTTGAGATTCATCGTATACAGTGGCTTCTTTCGGTAGTTCATCCTTGCGGGGTTTGGGGCGCTTCATCCTCTGCATGGGGTTTACGGGGATGATACCATCTTCTACGGCGCTTTCAAATAGGGAATGAAGCTGTATAAAGTGCTTCAACACGGTTTTGAAAGCAAGCGGGTTCCCGTTCTTTTCATTC
Organism: uncultured Oscillospiraceae bacterium; assembly: GCA_964540735.1. Taxonomy (GTDB): domain Bacteria; phylum Bacillota; class Clostridia; order Christensenellales; family Aristaeellaceae; genus Egerieenecus. The sequence continues at coordinate 64,226 of CAZINY010000007.1, read as the reverse complement.
TTCCAATTCGCTTGAATGTCGGCAATATAATTTTTCATGATATAGGTATCAATATCAATCATTTTCATATTGCCAAGAAACGGTATCGCTTTTCTGAAAACAACATTGTAATTCTCCAACGTGCCGGGAGCTAATACCGATTTCTTTTGATGTAGAAAAACCTCTGTATAACGTGCAAATGTCGGTTTTCGCTCCTCCTCATACCGTGCGCGTTCTGCCTGTTTCCTATCGGCAATGGCTTTTTCTTTGGCCTGTTCCCGTGTAAGAACCTCCCCACGGTTACAAGCTGCTTCAAATTCGCCCATTACCTTTTGCAAATCACGCTCAATCGCTTTTTTGCTCCAACCTTCCGGGGGCGTGTATGTCATGGTGAAGGGGGTTAGCTGTTTCCCTGTTACCTTATCGCGCCCACGGGTTACTTTGATTTGGTAGCTAATGATTTCGCCTTGCTTGTTTTTGCGGGGCGTTACAGAAGCCATTTTCTCAAACCTCCTCTTGATCGGTATTAGGGTAGCGGGTTACTTCGTGATTTTCAGCAATTCCGACAGAATGACAAACGGAAGGACAATAACGCAAATCAGAATCAACACGGGTTTCACCTCCTACCCTCAATCTGTACCTTCATTATATACAATTATTAAGTGTATGTCAATGTACAAAATTTACAATTATTAAGTACATCGCTTGTGTATTTTTACACTTGTTAAGTGTTTCATTTTCTGCTATAATATCAATAGAAATCTATGTTAGGGGGAGGTGGAACAATGACAGAAAACAAGAACAGCGCCGCCCGGATACAAGCTAATAACCGATATAATGCGAAAGCGTATGATAGAATCAATATTGCCATTCCTAAAGGCAAGAAACAGGCCATAGAAGCTCATGCGAAAGCAAAAGGGGAAACGGTCAACGGGTTTGTAAACAACCTTATACGCGCCGATATGGGGCTTTCAGATGAAGAATGGAAGCGCGACAAAGATTGACAAGGGGGCGTTGCTATGGTATTGCTTTGCATACTGATTCTACCTCTTGCGGTTCTCTATTATCTGCTAAAAATGACAAAGTAAACTCCCCCGCGCTAACGGCGGCGCAGGGGAGTGATTGTCGCGGATTAGACAACTTCACCCGTGAAGCCGTTGTTAAGCAATCTTTCTGCTTCCTCGATTGCTTCCGGATCATCGGTAGCGAGTTTCTCCCCGTATTTCCTGCGATATGCGTTAATGGTAAGTTTCTGGTTGCGGTCGCGTGTTGTGTCGAACAGGTTTTCAATCTCCACGGCGTAGGGGTTTACGCTTGTGTCAAGGCCAAACGCTTTTTCGTAGGAGGACAACAGGCGCTTGACGCTTGCGGGGTTCCAGGTGTTATGCTCTACCATGTCGCTGGTAGCCCTGCCGATAAACTCCCCCATGATTTCACGGTCACGGTAGCCCAAACTCTGTAAAGGCTCTTTCATGCCCTTTATGGTTTTGGTATCGAAACCGTGTTTTTCGTAGAGGGGGAGAAGCATATCAAGGGCGGTAGGATTGCCCCGGAAGCGTTCCGCAATCTGTTCCCGCACGGCGTAGGGGGTTTTATCGCCCAACGTGTTAATAGTAGCAAGCGCGGTCTGTAAGGTAGGGTCTGTAAAATCAAATTCAGATTCGATTCTTGCCAACGCGCCCATGATCGAATCACACACAACCTGAGCAGATTTCCCCAGTTCGCGCAGCTGTTCGTTTTCGCGGCGGGTGATACCCTCATAGCGCGGTTTCTTCCATTCTTCCGTGTGGTCACGATCATTAGCAAGGGTTTCCCGGCTTTCCTGCGCGGTAAACTCTACGTGTTCGCCCTGTTCGATGATTCGATACAGTTTCCGAATGTCGATAATAAATCCATTCTTTGTTGCTCTGTTCATGCTGAAACCTCCTCAAATTAGGTGTAAGTGTGTCGCTAACTATCTTTCGAGCTTTCTTAGTCTGCCCAGTCCGTTTCATTGTTCGGATGAATAAAGCGTGTAGCAAGGAAAGTTCTATCTTCATCTGTCAAAGTAGATAACCATTCGGCAACACGGTTTTTCCATTCTACGGAAACACTATCTTTAGCGGGAGGGGAACGCATTGCCAACCGCAAATAGTGTTCAACCGTACCTTTGTACCATGCTTTCACGGCAAGCCCTCCCGCCCTACATCATTTCTGCGAATTGTGCAAATGCTTTTTCAAGAACGTTCAACCTGTGCCAATTATCGCCCTCTTTGCCGGGGAGTGTTGGCATGACGGATTTAAGGGAATAGCTATTATCCGAATCGAACACGATTTTGATAAAAACCCTATCGGGAGCAGGGAGGGAAGCAAGCCATTTGTGTACGGTATCCTTCCATTTTTTCGTAACGGGGTTTGTCGGTTCGATTTCACGGATTCCCAACCGCAAATAGTGTTCAACTGCTGGTTTATACCATACTGCCATTGTTACGCCTCCTCCGTGTCGTTGGCGGGGAGCATATACCGATTGGCTATTTCCTCCGCGCTGTATTCGTTTTCGGGGTTCATATCTGAACCAGGCTTGACAATCAATTCGGACGTTTCCCGCATTTCATACAATGCCTTGCTTAGGAAAATGGAAACGATAGAATTAGCATTGTTTTTTAATGCCGATTGGCTCAAAATATCGGCGCACATATCCGCGACAATATCAAGCCAACGCCCGGTATCGCTCTGGGGATACTTTTCTCGCCAATAATTCAAGGCGCGACGCGAATACCCCATAGAACGGGCAAGCCCCATTATTGAGGGAAACGTACCCGCTTCTTGACAAGCCCTCAAATAAATAACGGTTCTTTTCTTCACCTCTGCCGTATCATTGAGCGAAATTTGCTCTTTTGTGGCAACCTCCGCTAATTCGTCAAGGGAAAGAGAAATCAAATCTTTTAACTTCTCCTCTTGATATTCCCCCGACTGTTGCTTATAAAGGCTCTGGCCACGATGGATAGACAACCCGCGCTCTTTCTTGTCGGTCATCTCCTCCAACATTTCATCAACGCTCTGGGCTTCATTCTTCCCCTTCGTGTTCATTGTCGGTTTCCTCCTCTCTTTCGATTGCAGACGCTTTCAGCCATAGAAAGCGGGGGCGCTTGTTACCTATGCGCTTTGCCTTTGTGGTTTGCGCCTTGTCAACCTCTATTAGTCCATCAATAGCAAGCTGTTGAAAGATGGACGCTTTCCCCAATGGGAAATTCTTATCCTGATCGGAATAGAAGCGCCGTACTGCCGTATAGATAGTATCGGGGTAGCAATAATAGAAATCTTCATCCTTGTAACCCATTTTCTTATCGGATGAATAATCGGAATAATCCCCCGATATATCTACAAAACGAATCGCGCCCCGGTCGATCATTTCCCGCATTGCGTCAATAAACAGCTTGACGGGCTTTTCTTCCGTGATTCGGCGGTTCTGCTCCTCTGATAGCTTCATAAAAACAGCCCATGCCCGGTTTTTGATTTCTTCCGCTTGCTTTCCGTCAATCTGCCCGATTGATAACAGCCATTTACACATAACGGTAATGCCGATTTGTAAATGTGCAACACATTCAGCAAGCCTACCATGCGCGCCTGTCTGTGCCTTGCTCCTCAATTCCATAAACAGGGGCTTTAGCTCTGCTTTCAAGCTGTCCCAACTCTGTATAACGAATTGGATATATTCGCCCATGCACTCATTGAGGTGTACGGCGTTGGCCTGTACCTCTGTCAATGCGTCTAAATCAATATCGCCGGGCTTTAATTCCACGGATAGCGCACGGGCTACGGCACTTTCGCCCACATTGCTAAATGATTCTTCCGCTGTAACGATCAAATTGCATTTGGGGCGATATGTGGCTTTCAAGCTACCATCGGCGTTCATTCGCGCCCTGCCAGAACGGTCTCCGATTTGACGGGCTACACTCTGTTCCATTGATTCCATTTGTGCCTTGACTTTTTGCGTTGTGGAGGGTATTCTATCATCAAGCAGAATCAGGGTAGAATCAGTAAGGGCGAATTTCTTTTCAACGGCGTTAGCGGTATCTCTAAACCCTGCCGGGGGCGCTGTACCGTTGTCGAACGCTCCAAAGAAGTTTAGTAACAGCTTTGCCATTGTGGTTTTTCGTGTCCCTGTCTTTCCTGTGAAATACAGAATGAAACAAGGTTCTATTCCTTCATCACGCAACAGGGAGTTTAGGGGAGTGAGGAAAGCCAACCCCAACCCCGTATAGACCAAAGGGAACGGCGCGACAGCTGGCAACCCCTGCAAAAGCGTTTTATATCGCTCCCTGTGCCGTTCATTTGTGAAGCGATAGTTAGACAGCTGCCCCTCGAATACCACGTTATAGTGGTCTGTCATGCCCTCGGCGGTAACGCTATACCCGCCATTGAGAAAAACGCGCTTGCCGTCAATTATGGCGTAACCGGTATGCTGATATATGGTAGTGCGCGGGGCGGTTTCACATTGTATTTGCATGATTTCCCGCAACCGGGCAACTTTCAGCTTGCCGATATACACCCTACACCCTGCGCCGAAAACCGCTTGCGGGGTCTGTCCAACGATACCTTTTGTATCGGTCGAAACCTCCTCCCACAAATGCCCGGCGCGGTATGCCTGAAATATAAGCGCTTCATTGACTTCTATACCGTTGTCAATCCTGCGCTGTTCCTTCAAAATCGGGGTAAAATTGGCTACGGGTTCGCTTGTTTCATCGGTTACAGCGCCGTTTTTGTCTACACCTACTGTCCGATAGAAGCAAATGCCGTTTTGATCGAACCAGTACCCGCCGCCGATTTCGGAAGGCCATTCGCTAATCTGGTCAATGTTCAATGCGTATCACCGCCACTTTCTAACTGTTTCAGCAATGAAGGAATGTTCACGAATACCTTATTGCCACTCTTGATATGGGGGAGCTTACCCGCTTTTAAGAGCTTTCGCAGATAAAACTCAGATAACCCCGACACTTTCACCGTGTCCTTAATTGACTGATACACGGGAAATACATTCGCCTGTTGCATTGTGCGCCCTCCCCTCTAAAAAATCATGGGCTATCTGCCGATTTTTCATCTTCCGTGTTTTCCTCTGTACTGTTGTCGGGCTTTGGCCTATGTCCCATTCGGTACGGGTACAACGGGCAATTTACGGAAGGGCATAGCCGTACTTCTTTGGCTTGATAGCAACAACAATCCATACACTTCGCCCGAATCGCCTTTATAGGTGTTTGCGCCATTACAACCCCTCCTCTTTGACAATCGCGCCAACCGCCAACAGTACGCGCTTGCGTTGATTCTTCGGTAGCTCTTTCCCCATTAGCCATTCAAACCGCTTTTCGGTTATTCCCAACCGTGAAGCAATCTCGACATATTGCAGACGATAAGAGCTTAACAGGCTTCTAATTTCGGCGTTAGGGGGCTTATTCACGTTGATTCACCCCCTGCCCTGGTTCGGCTTCTTTGATTTCCCTGGCTTTTCTTAGCCAATAGTTAATCATGTATTCGGCATCTTTTCCGGGGTTCTTCTCGCGCCACTTCCGTTTGTACTCGCGTTTTGCTTTCCTAACGGCTTCTTTCTGCTCCTCTGTCAATTCCTTTGGCATTGACTTTCCTCCTTTTGACATAATAAAAAGCGCATATCGACCAACAAACCCGCAACAGCGGTTGTCAATCAATACGCGCTTACGTACCACACACATAAGGGTATCAATTATCTTTACTAACTCTAATCGGCTATGTCTTAGAATTGTCGCACAATGCGAGGGGCTTTCCAGCTTGCCTATCTAAGTAGGGTATGTATTGGCTTGTCTTTCGCCACATTACATAGACCGTGATTAGCAAAGACCGATATTCACTTTTCGCGGCTATTATAGACTATGACAATCCTTTTGTCAATAGGGAATGTCACAATATTTTGTAAAAAGATTTGGAGCGGATCACAATATATTGTGGTTGCTATCAAAATCCTTTTAGCCCTTTTCTGATTTTCGGCTACTCGTTACACTCCCCCCCGCCATTTTTTCAGGTAGCCCCTTCCCCCAGGGGTATACCCAGGCTTCCGAATCGCCATGCGCGGTACTAATGGCGGTACTATTGGTACTGTTATGGTGCTAAGGCATAGTACCACGATTTGACAAAGATACAACAGGAAACGCCATGATACACAACAATAATAGGGTATCATTTTCAAATGGTACTAATGGTACTGGAAAAACGCTATAATAGCTGTACTTTTTCACTTGCAGATAGGATGGGAAAGCGCGTGTTGATTTGGTCATGATCGAAAATCAACAGTAAATCAACAGGCAAAAATAGAATAATCTACGACAGGGAAACGGGAAGATACAGGAAGATAGAGCAAGCTCTAAAAACGGTCATTTTCGGGGGATTCTGAAACAGGATAAACAAATTACAACGCGCTACAACAGGCCACAAAAAGGCAGAAAAAGAGGGTTTGAGAACAGCAAGCGCTAAAATTTGTATGGTTGCAGGCCTCGGAACAGTTTGTTCCGAGGCTTTTTGCATAGGGGTGGAGGAAATCTGGCGGAGCAGCTGGCGGAATTTCCTTTTGCGGCAGGCCTCACGGAAAAGGAGATAGGTTGCTGCTGTCGAATCATTTCAATACTTGGGGCGCAAGCACTGGACCGGGGGATGCATATGGAGGCCCCCGGGCCAGGGCAACCGCATGGGAAAATTTAGCGTTCGACTAGGAAAGAGAGAATGGGTACTTTGCCGCATGGGTTTGCGCCGTTCCGCAGAGTACGCATAGGGAAAGGGGTATCATGCATGCAATACTTTGAACAACAGGGCCAGCAGGTGATCTGGCGCAACCGCGGAGAAACATTGGTGGTGGAGCCCTGGGGGCAGGACAGCCTGCGGGTGCGCTCCGTGCTCATGGGCGATGTGCGGGACGACCGCTTTGCGCTTCTGGACCCCATGCCGTGCGATGACGTGGAAATTACCGTGGAGGATAACCAGGCTTCCCTGCGCTGCGGCAAGATTACAGCCCGGCTGGAAGTGCTGGGCTGGCACCGCCGGGCGCGGATTACTTTCCTGAACCAGAAGGGGGAAGTGCTGCTTCAGGAAACGGAGGGCGAGAATGCCCTGGTGCTTCAGGCGCGGAAGTTCGAGCCGATCATTGGCGGAGATTACGCGTTGACGGCGACTTTCCAAGGCGTGGACGGCGAACATATTTACGGTATGGGGCAGTATCAGGAGGAATATCTGGATTGGAAGGGCTGCACCCTGGAGCTTGCCCACCGGAATTCTCAGGCCAGCGTGCCCTTCATCATGTCCAGCCGCGGATACGGTTTCCTGTGGCATAATCCTGCTGTGGGCTGGGTGTCCTTTGGACGTAACAGGACCTCCTGGCACGCGGACACCACCAAGCAGCTGGATTATTGGATCACCGCAGGGGACAAGCCCGCGGAAATCAGCCTGCACTATGCCCAGGCCACGGGTTTTGCGCCCATGATGCCCGAGTACGGCCTGGGGTTCTGGCAGTGCAAACTGCGCTATTGGAATCAGGAGCAGCTGCTGGAGGTTGCCCGGGAATACAAGCGCCGTGGATTGCCCATTGATGTGATAGTGTGCGACTTTTTCCATTGGCCGCGCATGGGCGACTACCGCTTCGACCCGGAATTTTTCCCGGACCCTGCCGCCATGGTCAAAGAACTCAAGGAGATGGGCATTGAACTGATGGTGAGCGTTTGGCCCCAGGTTTCCCTGAACTCGGAGAACTACGAGGAAATGCTGCAGCAGGGGTTGCTGGTTCGGGCCGAGTACGGCGAACAGATTGGCATGCGCTTCGTGGAGGACAGCATGTTCTTTGACGCCACCAATCCCCGGGCGCGCAAGTACGTGTGGGAGAAGTGCAAAAAGAACTACTATGACTACGGCATCCGTGTGTTCTGGCTGGACGAGGCGGAACCTGAATACGGCACCTACGATTTTAAGGCCTACCGCTATCATATCGGTTCCAACCAGCAGGTGGGAAACGTGTATCCCCAGTATTATTCCCGCACCTTCTATGAAGGCATGGTGGAGGCCGGTCAGGAGAATCCCGTGAACCTGGTTCGCTGCGCCTGGGCGGGCAGCCAGCGCTATGGCGCGCTGGTATGGTCCGGAGATATCATGAGCGATTGGAGCTATTTCCGCCGCCAGGTTTGCGCGGGCGTGAGCATGGGCGTGGCGGGAATCCCCTGGTGGACTACGGATATCGGCGGCTTCCATGCGGGAAATCCCCAAAATCCCGAATTCCGCGAGCTGCTGGTGCGTTGGTTCCAGTGGGGCTGCTATTGCCCGGTAATGCGCCTGCATGGCGACCGCCAACCAGCCCAGCCGGTTTACCGCAAGGATGGCACGCAGGTGCTAAATTCCGGCAGCGACAACGAGGTGTGGAGCTTTGGCGAGGAAGCGTACCCCATTCTGGTGAAATACATGCGCCGCCGGGAAGAACTGCGGGACTATGTGCGCGCCCTGATGAAGGAGGCGCACGAGGCCGGCACGCCGCTGCTGCGGGGGATGTTCTACGAATTCCCCGAGGATGCAGAATGCGCGCTGTTGCAGGATCAATACATGTTCGGCGGCAAGTATCTGGTTGCTCCCGTGATGGAAATGGGCGCGCGCAGCCGGAAGGTGTACTTGCCTGCGGGCGTGTGGCGCAACGTGGATACCGGCGAGGAACTTCAAGGCGGCGGATACGTAACGGTTCCCGCGCCGCTGGAAGTCATTCCTGTGCTGGAACGGATCGGCTAAACGGAGCGATGGCGCAAACCTGGCCCCGGAACCTGCGAGGTTCCGGGGCCTTTGCATGCGTGAGAGCCGCTTAGCGGCTTTCCAGCTGCACCATGGCGATTTTGCGTTCCGCTTCCGCCAATAGGCCCTGCAAGTCAAGCCGCCCGTGGGCATACAGCTCCGCGCAGTCCTGGAGGACGGTTTGCACGTCGTCCCGCACCAGGGGGGAGCGCTCATAGAAACGCAGGAACGGAACCGCCTGCCGCCAGGCTGTTAGCCCTTCCGGGGAAATGACCGCGTAGGTTTCCCCGGTAAGCGCCGAAGTACGGTAAACTGGTTCGGTGGCCGAGGCGTGCAGCATGTAATAGCGGAGCAGGCCGTTTTCCGGCGCAGCGGTCGAGGCGACAAACGCTTTGGCAAGCGCCTGCCGGGGCGAAAGGGGATTCACCACCAGCACCTGCAGCGTGGCGGGGAGACATGGGCTTTCCCCGTGAAAGGTCAGGGGAAGCAAGGCATCACGCGCGCTGACATCCAGGGAGGATAGATGCGTGTCATAGGATGCCTGCTCGATGCCCAGCAGGGCATGTTCCGCACCGCCTTGCTCGCTTTCCGGATACATGGTTTCGCTGGAATAATGGTCCACGCCCAGCGCTTCGCGTGCCTGGGCGAGCAAGTTCAGGCATCGGGCCAGCGCCGGGTCCTGCAGGTCGGCTGTATCGCCGTCGGCTTGCTGAAGAAAGGCCCAGAGAATCCGTTGTACCATGTCTTCGTAGTCCCATACGTTCAGGAACAGATCGCCCTCCTGGTTGTCCATTGCTTCAAAATCCAGCATTGCTGTCAGCATCTCTTCCCAGGTGGTGGGAAGCGCGGCGCTTCCGAAGTACCTGTCCCACAATTCCCGGTTGACGCTCCACAGGCTGACGTTCAGGGATACGGGGTAGGCGGCCACGCATCCGGATGCGTCCAGGAACACCTGGCGCAGGGGCGCATACATGTCCGCTACGCTCTCCGCGATGCGCGGTTCATCGTCCAGGGGCGCGGCAAAGCCTTTATCCACCAACGACCCAAAGCCCGCGTCCACGGTTACGCAGAAAACATCCGTGTCGCTGTCGCCGCTGCGGATGCGTTGGGCAACCTGCGCGGAGCTTAGGGTTTCCGCTCGCACCTGAATCAACGCCTCCGGGTGCGTGGACTGGAAGGCGGAGAGAAGCTGCGGGTCCGCGGCAGACCACTGGAGGGTCAGGGTTTGCTGCCCATCCTTGCGCAAGGGAAGCAGCGTAAGCGCCTCGTCCAGGTAAGCGTAGCGTCCGTCCGGGAGCAACCTGCCATAGGAGCCCTCACGGGCGTACAAGCCGGGCGTGTTGGCCGCCAGATGCGCGTCGCCCGGGCCCTCCAGGAGATAGACGCCCATGTCCACGGCCAGGGCGATGGTTTCGCGGCCGTCCCAGGCAAGCCCGCCGGCGGAACCGTCCGGCAATGGCGCCGCAAGAGGCGTAAGAACGCCGCTTTCCGGGTCCAGGAGGGCCAGGCTGTTGTGCTGCATCATGGCTTCGTCCAGGGTGGAGCGCAATAGCAGAAGCTTCTCCTGATACATGCATGCGGCGGCAGTATCCGGCGCGTCCAGCAGGCGCGTGCGCCCGGTGGACGGATCCACGAGTAATAGTTGGGCGTAGTAATCGTGGGTACTGTCCATGCGGTCCCAGCATTGGACACAGATCGACAGGGACCCGTCCTCCGCCAGCATCGGAGCGGCCAGCAGGGGAAGCGGCCATCCTTCGGCGGAAAACAGCGGCGAGGAGTCAAAAGCGGCGTCCGTCCACGTCAACCCCTGGGGCGTGACCAGGCCGATGCGCCCCGCATAGATATTCAGCGCGTACAGCCGCCCCGACGGACCGGGGGCCAGCAACTGCACGCTCTTGTCCAGGGCGGCGCGGTCCGCTTCCGGCAGTTCCGCGTAGGGGACGCTCCCTGCGGCGCTGGAAGCGCTGGGAAGGCGCGCGTAGACGGCGGGTTCCGTATCGTCGTAGGACCAGCGCCACAGGAGGCCGTCGCGGTCCAGCACGTAGGCGGCGTCTTCCCCCAGCAACGCGCATTGCCGCGCAATGCCGTCGAAGGCCTGGAGCGGTGCGGAATCGGCCCGGGCCCACTGCGTCAGCGGCGCGGCCAGGGCAAACAAGGCGACAGCAAACACAGCCATGAACTTCTTCATGCTTTTTTCCTCCCTTTCGTATGCGGTTGTGTCCGTATTTTATCCGTTTCCGGAAGCGGCGCTTTCGTGCCAGTATCCTTCAATGGTTCCGTCCGCCGCCTGCAGGAGCAGCGTGTAGATATCGCCGGAAGCGGCTTGCTGGAAGGCGACGGACCAGCATTTCACGACCTCTGGACGCAGATCATCGCGCAGGACGCAGCTTATGCACACGCTGCATTGACCGAGTTGCGTTCTATCCAGTCCGTAGAGCGAGACGATAGCATCCTCCGCCAGGCGGAGCGCCTCGCCCTGGGTGAGTTCTCCTTCCGCCGGAAGGATGTTGCCATGCAGCCGGATCGGGTAACCCGCTTGCCGCATGCGCTGGTCATAGGCGGCGCGGTCTGCCAGCGTCATATCCTCCAGGTTGGCCAGGGGATCATACCGTTCCAGCAGGCTTTCCAGGTCGTCGAGCAGGGCGCGCACCCATGGGAGCATGGCCGCCGTGTAGGCGGGCGCGGCGCCAAAGCTGCTCGCGGTATAGGTTTCCTTCCCCGCCGTGTCCTGAAGGGACCAGATGCAGCGCATCACCTGGGCGGAGCTTGCGTCCAGGGTCACCGTGTAATCTCCCAGCAACCCGCCGTAGGCTGCTTCCCAGTGCCAGTCCCGCAGCGGCGCAGGCAGCAGCCGCACTTCCCAGACGCGAACGCCGTCCAGCCACAGCAGGGATGTGCGCAGGGTATAGAAGCCGATACCCTCCTCCGTCATGCCGAAGGTATCCGCCAGCGCGGCTTTGGCCGCGGCAATCGCATCCGCTTCGGGTATGTCCCCGGCGCCGGGCGCGGCATAGCTGGATTGCGGCAGCAGGGCGGAAAGCCCCGCCTCCGCATAGCGCCGGGCAGCGGCGGCTTTTTCAACCGGCGGGAGCAGGTCGAAAGCGCCGCTTTCCACAAATTCCCCGGCGGCCTCGGGATATGCGCTCAAGTCGCCTTCGGGCAGCTGGAAATCTTCCGTCCCGCCGGCGTAGGCGCAGGCGAGCGTCTGTCCGGTGACCGCGTCCAGACGAACGCGGTAAGACGCGCCGCCGCCGCTTACCTGCAGGGTATAAACCCGCTGCTCCGTATCCGTGTACAGGACCAGCGATTCAAGAACGGCCGTCAGCGAGGCGGAAGCCGCGCCATATTTCCGGGTTACCGCTTGCTGCGCCAGTTCCCGGGCCGTTTGCGGCGACAGGTCCTGTTCCCGCGGGGATACGTGAACCACGCTGGCGGCTTGGGGATACGCCAACAGCGGCGCGTCCAGCGCGGCGCGCTCCTCCAGGGAGAGCGCGACGTCCGCATCCTGTTCCGCGGAAACCCAGTCGGCCAGGTTGGCGGAGCGGAGGCGCATGGCCAGCTGAATCTGTTCCGGACCCCAGGCGGATGCGTCCAGGCCGCTGCCCGGGTCCGGCGTTTCGCCGTCGTGGCTCCAGGTTACCTGCGTCTGGTCCCCCAGCAGCAGCACCGTATAAATGCCCAAAGCGTCTGGCGCCAGGGAGGAAGAGGAAAACATGACGCGCCAGCCGCCGTCCACGCTTTCCACTTGCGCGGAGAAGAGATCCAGCTGCTCGCCGGTCAGGCCGTATTCGGTACAGACGGCTTCCCGCGCCCGCTGCAGCACGGCGGTCCTGCGGGAGAAAGTCAACGTCATTGCCAGGGCGGTGGAGCTTAGCAGCAGCAATGCGATGCACAGTGCGGCGACGGCCCGTGGAGACAGGCGGCGCGTGGGATGCAAGCGGCGCAACACTTCGTCTTCCCCGTGCCAGTCCAGAGGCGCCAGGCGCTGATCCAGGTAGTCCCGGAGACTAGTCTTCATCGTCGAACCACCATCCTTTCAGCAGTTCCCGCAGGTGTCCCTTGGCACGGTTGATGCGGGAAGCCGCGCTGCTTTCGCTGACGCCAAGCACCTGCGCCGTTTCACGCACGGACAGCTGCTGGTAGTACCGCAGCAGAAGCGCTTCCCTGTCCCGGTCCGACAGGCGGCGGACGGCCTGAATGACCGTATCGTCCCGGTAAGGGTCGGGCCTGCCGTATGTTTTGGCGGCATCCAGGCTTAGGGACTGGCGCGCCCGGCGGAACCAGGCGGTCCGGCGGATGTCCTTGCAGGTGTTGATGGCGATGCGGGTCAGCCAGGTTTTTTCGGCGCTTTCCTCACGGAAGCTTTCCCAATGCCGCCAGGCTTTCAGAAAGGTTTCCTGCACCGCGTCCTCAGCCAGGGCGGCATCCCCCAGGTAGAGGTAGGCCAGGCGCACCAGGGAGGTGCGGTGCGCGGACATCAGCGCCGTCAGTTGGCTTTCAAGGTCTGCGCTGTCCGAAATCTGCCGCATTCACGCCGCCTCCCCTCTTGCGCTTTCACTGATTAGACGAGCGCTTTTTCAGAAATCGTTCGTCTGTTTTCTTATTTTGCAAAAGCGCCAGGGTTTGCCTACGGCATACCCTGGCGCTCAGCCTGTCAAAAAATATAGGAAGGTGTGGGAGGAGCCGCAGCCACCCGACTTTCATTTGTATGAGCCAGCTTCATAGGCTGTTGATTTTGCTTGTAAAATCCATTCCCTTACAACTTCGGGCGGCTTCCGGTTTTACCGAAGTTGTTTCTCGCATAAGTGACGGAAGCCACTTGTGCGACATGGCCGGGAAGGAAGCCGCCGGGGCCAACGCGCGCGGAAGCGAGCGGAGGACGTTTAATCAGTCATATCCTGGGATACGCCAATTTGGCTGCTTTCCTTGAGATAGGAAAAAATATCATGGGCAATGGGCGCGGCCACGCTGCCGCCGCCATCGCCGTCGTTGACGTCCTCCACCAGCACGGCGACGGCATACGGGTAATCCTCATCGTCAATAAACCCCACGAACCAGGCGTGCGTTACGGGACGGCCATCCTCGTTGCTTTCGGCGGAACCGGTTTTTCCGCAGACGGTCAGCCCGGTAACAGCCGCCTGCTTGGCGGTGCCGCTCTGTACCACCGCGGCCATGTAGCCCTTGATTTCCTCGGCCAGGCTGGCGGAAAGGGCCGTGCGGTAGGCGTTGGAGGAAAACTTCAACCGGTTTACGCCGCTGGCGCTGGTCACATCCTGGAGGAGCCGGGGTTCCATCATCACCCCGCCGTTGGCAATGGCGGTAGCTACCATGCACATATGCATGGGAGAAGCGGTAATGGCGGACTGCCCCGCGCCGCTCCAGGCAATTTCAAACTGCGTGCGGTTGGTGGTGGGATAGCTGCTGTTTTCCACCACAAAGTCCCGGAAAAGGAAGTTATCGTTGAACCCGAAGCTCTCGGCGGTCTTTCGCAGGGCTGCGTCCCCCAGGTCCAAGGCAATAAGGGCAAAGGCGTTGTTGCAGCTCAGGGTGAAAGCGCGCTTCAGGGTCAGCGCTCCGTGAATGGCGTTGCCGTAATCCCGGATGGCCTGCCCGTCCACCTCCAGTCCGCCGGTACATTGAATCGAGGTGGTGCGAATATCCGGGATGTTCTCCAGGGCAGAGGTGGTGGTGATAATTTTGAAGGTGCTCCCCGGCGGATAAACGCTTTGGGTTGCGCGATTCCAGAAAGGTTGCCCGGGGTCCACCAGGGTTTCGTCCGTGATGTCCATGGGATCAAAGTTGGGCAGGCTGACCATGGCCACCACGGCGCCGGTGCGGTAATTCATGACCACGGCCGCGCCGCGCTTGCCGGAAGATTTCTCATGCGCCTCAAAGGCCGCTGCGATTTCCGTACACAGCTTGCTGTCCACGGTGAGGGTTACGTCGTCGCCCCGGCGTTCCTCGCCTCGGAACAGGCTGAGAATCAATTCCGGTAGGGAGGTGCGGAAACCGTAGAGATAGCTGGTTTGAAAGGTTTCCACGCCGTTGGATATCTGGCCCTGGCTATCGCCCAGCAGATGGACGATGGCGCGCCGCGCCGCCTCGTCCTCCTGGTAGTAGCGCTCCCCGTCCACGGTGGTGGCCAGTATGACGCCGTTGACATCCAGCACGTTTCCGGCGATGACGTTGTCCTTCTGGGTGCGCACCCGGGGATTTTTGTTGGAGGCGAACCAGCGGTTTCCATAGGTGGTGATGCTGTATCCGCCGTATATGGCCAGCAAGGCAAACATGCCGAAAAGAATCAGCGCCAGCAGCTTGAATTTCAATCGTTGCTGCTTCATGCCTCAACCTCCTCGTCCTCGGCGCTGCCCAGGAGCGCCAGGCGGGTATCCTCCTCCAGGTCGTCCTCGTTCAGGCTGGCCACGCCCTGGAGCAGACCTACCAGGCAGAGGCTGGAAACCAGGGAAGTGCCGCCATAGCTCACAAAGGGCATGGTGACGCCTGTCAGGGGAATCATTTTGATAACGCCGCCGATGATGACGAAAGTCTGAAGGCCGAGCATCAGCGTGCATCCCATGGCAAGCAGGCCGTGGAAGCTGCGCCGGGCGGCCATGGCGGTGGTGGCTCCGCGCCAGATTAGCGCAACGTACATCAGCAGCACGCACAATCCGAAGATTACGCCAAACTGCTCGCAGATAACCGCAAAAATAAAGTCCGTGTAATATACGGGGATGGTCTTGGGCGAGCCCAGGCCAAGTCCCACGCCGAACAGCCCGCCGCTGGCGATGGCCATGAGCCCCTGCACAATCTGGAAGCCGGAGTTTTCATAATCGCTCCAGGGATTCAGCCAAATGGCCACGCGCTTTTTGACGTGGGCGAACATATTATAGCCCAGAACCGCCGCGCCCGCGCCTCCGGCCAGTCCCACGCCGGTAAGCAGCAGGTTGCTGGAGGACGCGTAATACAGCAGCAGCGTTGCCCCGTAGTACATCAGCGCCGTGCCGAGATCCTTCTGCAGCATGAGAATACCCAGGCAGCACACGGAAAAGAGCAGCCAGGGAAGCATACGGTGGCGGCTCATGTAATAGCTGATAATCAGCAGCAGGCTCAGCTTGACAATTTCACTGGGCTGCACGGAAATGCCGCCCACATAGAACCAGTTTTGCGCGCCGTTGGTTTCTTTGCCGATGAGAAGCGGGAGCACCAGAAGCGTAAGCGAAATGGGAATCAGCAACCGAACAGGAATCCGCCAGGAGCGTACCAGCCGCACAATCCACACGCAGACGATCATGGCGCCAATACCGATGCCATAGTACATTGCCTGATTGTAGGCGTATTCCGGCTCGGTAGAATAAAGCACCAGCACGCCCAGGGCGCATAGAAAATTGGTCAAGGAGAGCAACAGCCGGTCCGAGGGGAATAGCCGGGGCAGCAGATTTGTGCCAATCCAGATCATGGCGGGTACCGCCACCGCCAGCATAAACCCCTGCCAGGCAAAATCCTTGCAGGCGATCAGCAGGAAAGCGCTGAAATAAAACAGCATTACGGCGCTGGAAAGCAGCTTGCCCGGATCCTTATGATTTCTTGCCATGGGTTCTCCTTCTCGCAAAGAGTTTCCGGTGATCCCGCGCGGAGGCGTGGGCAAATTCCTCCTCCGCTTCCGGGGCGGGCGCTACATCAGGCGCCGCCGGCATCCAGGGAGTTGGCGGGGCGTTTTCCGGAAACGCGCTGCCGTCATCCGCACCGTCCGGGGCGGAAAAAGCGGCGGGGTACGCATATCCGGTGACAGGATCAATCTCCAGCGGCGCGTCCTGGGATACGGGGGGCAGGGGATGCGCCCAGGGCAGGCCCGTGTGTGGATCAATCCCGGCGCCCGTTACCTGCACCGGCTGGTATTGTCCCGTCTGATCCACCCAGGCGGCAGGCACCTGATGATAAATATAAGGCATTTCCTGCCAATCCAGAGCGGCGGCTTGCGGCGCTTCCTCCGCGGGCGCTTCCGGCGGTTCCTCCGGCTGCGTTACGGCTACCAGCTGCGCCGTCTCCAACCCTACGAACAGGCGAAGGCGCAGCACCGCGTCGCCGACCACCAGCCGGGAACCGTGGTGCATGGGAAAGTCCTTGTGACGGCTGGAAGCGGTCAGTTCCTCGCCGTCCACCTGAACGGTGCAGCGGTTGCGGGGGAAAATCAGCAGGCCCCATCCGTCCTCAAAGGTAAAGTCCAAATGCCGCGGCGCTACGCCGCTGGCGGGAACGGTAACGTCGCAGGTGCGCAGGCTGCCGAGCACGCCCTCCCGGGGCAGGGGCAGCGCCACGCCGGCGGGGAGAGCCCGCGTGCCGGAAAGCACCACCAGTTCGCCCACCATGCCCGCGTCAGGCAGCTGCTTTAGCCGCCGGTGCTTGGCGCGGCGATCCTTGCGTAGCCAGCGAAAGGACCGCCATACGATCAGCACGCCCAGAAACGTAAACCAATACCGGGCGGCCAAGGAAATAATTTCATAAATATCGCTGGGCACAAAAAGCTCCTTTCCCAGGAAAAGATGGAAAGCGTGGGGACGGCCGTCAGGCCAATATCTCCCGGAGGCGCTGCAGCAGAGGCTTCAGGTTTCTGGGCGTGCGGGCAGGGTCGCGCTGAATGCTGATGCACAGGTTTTCCGGACGGAAAACGCTCTGTGCTGCATTCAGCAGATCCTCGCAGGTGAGGTCCTCGTACATCTGGGCTTTGGCGTCCAGGTCGGCGCGGGACAAGTCGTCAGCCAGGCAGCTCCAGCCCATAAGCTCGTTCATGGCGGCGGCGTCATCCTGATAAAGCGTCAGGTTTTCGGTAAAAAGCATTCGGCATTGATCCAGGCGCACGGGCCGGACATATTGCGTCAGGCGGCGCAGCAGCTGGAATACCTGCGTGAGGGAATCGGCCAGCAGCTCCTGTTCCACATCGTAGGAGATGACCAGGCGGCGGAACAGCCCCATTTCCTCAATGGTTGAGTCGATTTCCGCGACCATGGCCATTTCTTCCCGCAGGGTCTGGAACAGCAGGGAGGAATCATTTTCTCCGGTGATGGCGCTGAGCACCTCGCCTACCAAAGGATAAACCCGGTCCTCGTCCATGTCGAAGGCGATGCGCACCTTGGCCTGCCCGCCCTCCGCGTCGGAAACAAAATCGCTGCGGGTATCCCGCATGCAAAAGCCCAGCGGCGTGGGTTGGACGAAGGGCGGTTCGGGCGTATGGTTACTCAGTTCGGCAAAAGCTTCGGCGGCGGCGCTTTCCATGGCGGCGGAGAAGTTGCCGCTGATGCACAGGCAGGCGTTTTGCGGCTGAAACAGCATCCGTTGCCAGCGGCGGATCAGCGCAGGGGAGAGCGCGGCAACGCTTTCCTTGGTGCCCATGAGCGGGAAAGCGCCGGCGGCGGTGCGGCGGTAGCGCCGGGCAACCTCCTCGTCAAAGTCCGCATCCTCCTGCTCTATTTGACGGAACACCACCCGCTTTTCCTCCCCAATGGCTTCTTCCGTCCAGGGAATATCGGAAAAAAGGCGAAGGAGCAGCGCCAGCGCGTCGTCAAAAAAGCGGGGAAGCACCCGCAAACGGAATACCACGGCCTCGGGGTAGGTGGAACCGTCCAGCGAGGTTCCCATGCGTTCCAGGGCATGGGTGAGCGCCTCGCCGCGCATGCCGCCCAGGTTGCGGAAGCACAGGTGCTCCAGCAAATGGCAAACGCCCTGGTTCTGCCGGTTTTCATACAGCGTGCCGCCGCGAAGATAGACCCCGAATTCAACGGAGTGCAGGTGAGGCAATGGGCAACAGAGCATTTGCAGGCCGTTGGACAGTTTCCGTTCGTGAATCGTGGCCATGGACAGGACCTCCCGAATCTTTCGTCTTGTACCATTATAGGGAATTTCCCTAGGAAAGGCAAGCAGAAAAGGCTTCCCCTCCCGGGAAAGACCGGGCGGGAGACAGCGCCAAGGCGTTTGGATTCCGCGAAAGATCAAAGGAATGGGCCGGAAGCAGGAGCGCCGGACGGGCTGCGGCCCGTCCGGCGCTTTGCGGAAATGGCGGGGATTTACTTTTCGTTGGCCACCATGGCGACCAGCTTCTGGGAACGGGCGATAAATTCGGTGATTTCTTCCGATTCCAGCGGCTGAGCGGACATGCGCGCAAGATCGTAAATCTGCTTGCACAGGAGTTGCGTTACCTCGCCGTCCTCCCGGGCAGCCAGGGTGCGCACAGTGGGGTTCCGACGGTTGAGCACCAGGGTGAAACGGTCAGGCATGGGGAACTTCTCCCCGTACAGGCGGCTCATTTCCTTGAAACGGCGGCTTTGCTCATCCTCGGTGACCATGGCGATCATATCGGCGTCGGCCAGGGATTCCAGCTTGACGCCCAGGTCGTCCTTACCCAGCGCGGCGCGGAACAGCTTTTCCAGCTCCTCGGCGTTGAGGTCCTTCCCTTCGTCGCTTTCCGCGGTCAGGCCGCTGACATCCGCGTCCACCCGGGCAAAGGTGACGCTGTCCTCGCCGCCGGAGTACTCCATAAAGGACATGAAGTTCACGTCGATCAGGCTGTCCATCACCGCCACGTCGATGCCCTGCTGGGTGTACATGGCTACGGAAGCGGCTTGACGCTTGGGGTCGTTGGTGTAAAATACCTTCTTGGCAGCTTTGGCTTCGTTGCGGGTCTTGTATTCCTCAAAAGTGAGGTAGGTATCCCCGGTCGTTTTCAGCAGGAGCACCTTTTTCACGCTGTCGAAGAACTTCTGATCCTTCATGCAGCCATATTTAATGAAGGGCGCAATGTCGTTCCAGTAACCTTGATAGGTTTCCCGCTGGCTTGCGAAAAGCTCCGTGAGCTTATCCGCCACCTTCTTGGTGATATAGGCGGAAATTTTGCGCACATAGCCGTCGTTTTGCAGGAAGGAACGGCTGACGTTCAGGGGCAGGTCGGGGCAGTCAATGACGCCCTTGAGCAGCAGCAGGAACTCGGGGATGACCTCCTTGATGTTGTCCGCCACGAAAACCTGGCCGCTGAACAGCTTGATTTGTCCTTCATGGGTGCCGAAGTCCTGACGCAGCTTGGGGAAGTACAGAATACCCTTGAGGTTGAAGGGATAATCCACATTCAGGTGAATCCAGAACAGCGGATCGTCAAAGTCCGTGAACATCCGGTGATAGAAGTTCTTGTATTCTTCTTCGGTGCAGTCGCTGGGCTTCTTCAGCCAC
This sequence comes from uncultured Oscillospiraceae bacterium, assembly GCA_964540735.1. Lineage (GTDB taxonomy): Bacteria > Bacillota > Clostridia > Christensenellales > Aristaeellaceae > Egerieenecus. The sequence continues at coordinate 44,270 of CAZINY010000007.1, read as the reverse complement.
AGGGGCGCGGTTTCGTTAATCAGGGAAGGCTTGGGAGCCTCCGTGACCTTTTCCATCTTCGGGGAGCCGTCCTCGTTCTTCTCCCCGTCCACGGGAACCTCGCGCTCCACGGGCTTGGCGTTGGCGTCCTCAAGATAGATGGGGGCGTTCATATAGCCGCAGTAGCGGTTGAGGACCTCGCGGACCCGGTACAGCTCCAGGAATTCCTTGTCTTCTTCAGTAATATGCAGGGTGATGGTGGAGCCATGGGCGGCGCGGACGCCTTCGCTCATCTCAAAGTTCATGCCGTCGGCGCTTTCCCAATGGACAGGCGTCGCGTCGGACTGATAGCTCAGGGTGTCGATCTCCACCCGGTCGGAAACCATAAAGACCGAGTAGAAGCCTAAGCCGAAGTGGCCGATAATGTCGGCTTTTTCTTCGCCCTTCTCACCCTGGTAGTTTTTCATGAACTCTTCCGCGCTGGAGAAGGCCACCTGGTTGATATAGCGGCGAACCTCCTCGTCCGTCATGCCGATGCCCGTGTCCGTAATGCGGATTTCGCCCTTCTCCTTGTCCACGGTGACGGTGACGCGCATGTCTTCCTCCGTGCCCAGATGCAGCATGCGGTATTTGGTGATGGCGTCGCAGCCGTTGGAAACAACTTCACGCAGGAAAATATCCTTGTCAGAGTAAAGCCAGCGCTTGATCACCGGCATAATATTTTGCGCTTCAATGGATACGCTGCCCTTTTCCATGGCCATGGGATGAAACCTCCTTGTTGCGGTACAAACCGGATTGGAAAAGCCGGACTGCATGCCTGCCTTTCTTTGCCTATTGTAGCACCGGCGGAAGACAAATGCAAGCACTTTTTAGCACTCAATGGCTCTGAGTGCTAACAAAATTCCTTCGCATGGGGCGAAGACGATCCGGCGTCCAGTACGGCCAGGGTTCCCCAGCTGAGAGCGCACCAGAGCAGGGTGTAGGGGACGCAGATCTGGCCGCGCCAGTTGCCGGGCATGCGGCGGTAATCCCAGATTTGATACCGGCGGTTGCAGGCGAAACCAATGGCGGCCTTCACGCCGGTAATCAGGCTGCCCCCCAGCAGCGCCTTCTGCCAGCGGGGAAGGCGCAGCGGGCGGAGACGGTCCAAGGACCAGCAGGCAATGCCTCCGGCCAGCGCCATGGCAGGATGCGTCCGCCCGCGCCAGCATATTTCCAGAAGGGGATACCCGGCCGCGCCCAGTCCAAAAGCTCCCATTTTGATTCGCCTCCCAGTGCAAATTCGGTCAGATGTAGCATGGCTGATCAGCCACGCGCCCATGCGGGAAACAATCGCCTTGACGAAGCGGGCGCGACCATGTATGATGGAAAAGAAAGCTGTGAAACACAAAAGGCGGGGGAGCAAGGATGTCCAAAGCATATCAACGGTTGTGTTCCTTTGTAAGGGCGGTGACGCCGGCCATGGAAACCCAATGGAAGGAACCGTTTCTGGAGCAGCCCTCGGTGTTTGTGTGCAACCATGCGGGCGCGTTTGGGCCCATTGACATGTGCGCAAAATTTCCGCTGCGGGAGCGTTGCCATACGTGGATGAACGCGCAGATGCTCGATCCCAAGCAGGTGCCTGCCTATGTACGGCAGGATTATTGGTGGCGTCCGGGTTCTTTTTTCGAGCCGCTCTTCAATGCGACGTTGCCGTATATTGCCGCGGCGATTTTGCCGCCGATTCTGCGCCTGGCTCCTACGGTGCCTGTATACCATGATGGGCGGGTCATGACCACCATGCGGCAGAGCCTGCGCTGGCTCAAGGCGGGAGAGCATCTGGTGATCTTTCCTGAACAGCCGTCAGGGTTTCAGTCCCATCACAGCTGGATCAACACGGGATTCCTGAACATCGCCACCATGTACTACCGCGCCACGGGCCGGGCGCTGCTCTTCTATCCCGTTCATGTGGATTATAAAAAGCACGTGTTTCAGGTGGCGAAACCCATTGCCTTTGATACGGCGCGTACCTTGGAGGAACAGCAGGAGGAGCTGGTAAACGTGCTGGCTAAGGGACTCAGGGGGGAAAACTAAGGGACGCGGGACGGGGAGCCGGCGTTTTCCCGGGCGGGAACCGGCATCCCGTCCCGTTTTTGTAAATTTTAACAATGTTACATTGACAAAGCTGCAAAAGGGAAGGTAGTATAACAGGGAGCAGGCATCCCCGCTGGGGAGCGGAGAAAAGAGGATAACTTCAAAAAAATATGTGCAACGTTCGGACACGAGGCCGCCGGTGGCAGGGAATGGGCGCGTGGGGCCGCACAGTTTTACAAAAGAGGAACGGTTTTCGGCGCGCTTTTCCGGCGGCCGAAAGATGCAAGGGAGAAGGAGTCATGCGGAGCGTAACGTTTTACAATTATCTGCTGGAGGCGACGTTGACCGGCAGTCTGTTGATACTGCTGTTAATGCTGGCCCGAGCCACCTTAGGGAAACGAGTGAAGCGCACGGCGCTATACGCCGCATGGCTGCTGGTGGCGCTGCGGCTGCTGCTTCCGTTGAGCTTTCCCAACCCCTTGATGAACGAGCTGCGGCCCAGGCTGTCGGATAACTACGCCGCGCGTCCCATTGCCGACCAGATCCGGGTTCGCACCATTGACGCGGCGTACGACGCTTCCATGGCGCTAGCGGGTAACGACGTAACGGAGCTGAACACCAACCGGTTGTATCAGCTGGGCGTGTCGCTGGAAAAGGGCTTGCTGGGCAGCATGCTGCTGGTGGTATATTGCGGAGGCGCCTTAACGACCATGGGCGTATTGCTTGCGCGCAACCTGCGCTTTCGCAGGCGGATACGAAAGGCGCGGGTGGAGATGATCCCGGAGGAACAGCTGGGGGATTTTGCTGCGCTGTGCGCGCGATGGCATATCCGGCGGTTGCCGGTATGGCGGGTGGAGGAGTTGACGGCTTCCTGCGTGGCCGGGTGGCTGCACCCTTTTGTGGCGTTGCCGGCGCATATACAACCGGAATCCTATGGACTGGCGCTGCGGCATGAGCTGGCGCACCTCCGGCTGCGGGACGGGTGGTGGAACCTGCTGCGCTGCGTTTGCTGCGTGGTGCATTGGTTTAATCCTTTGGTGTGGATCGGAGCTTCGCTTTCGCGCCTGGATGGGGAAATTGCCTGCGACGCCCTGACGGTGGCGGAACTGTCGCCCGCCGAAAAAGAGACGTACGTCCGGCGCATGGACGCGGCTGTAGGAAAGCATAGCGTACCCGAATTGGGCGTGCAGGCCAGCGGTATGTCCATGAAAGCCGGGCGCGTGGCGCTGCGGCAGCGCCTGTTGCAGGGGCAGGAGCATACCCGTCGGGGAACGGCGGCGTTTGCGGCGCTGGCGGTAGCGTTTACCGGCTTTGCTTTCTTTACGGGAGAAATGGAATACAGTCCTTCCGTAGAAGCGGCCTTTACGGTCATGTCGGCCGTGGTACAGCCCGAGGAACGGGTGCAGCGTCGGCTCATTGAGAACCAGGAGGCTGCGGAACAGTGGTTCAGGCAGCTGACGCAAAGCGACTTTATCCAGGCGGAGCAAAGCGCGGCGGTGACCGTGGAGCAGCAGAACGGCAAATGGACGTGCGAGGCCGGAGGATTCAGCGCCACTTTCAACGGGGAAGGCGTTATTACCGCGTTTCGCAATGCAGCGCCCCTGGAGGCAACGCTCAAGCAAGTGAGCTCAGGCATTGATATCAAAGGACAGGAGACGCTGTACGAATACCTGCGCGCCTTTATCAAGACATGTTTACCCGATGTGAGCATTGATCAGATGGCGATGATTGAGGAGCAAAGCGGCAGCAGCGGGAGCTTTGCGGTGTGCGAAGGCGGGCATTCCCATTGCAAGCGCGCATATCGTTTTGTGATTCAACTGGACCCCGTGGTGCGGGTGGTGTCTTTTTCGCTGTTGGGCTCGGAGGATCAAGCATTGATCCGCGTGAGCAGCCTGGAAGGGACGGCGGAGGAGCAGGCGTACAGCTCCCCGGCGCCTACCGGATTGATTACCATGGCGCAGGCGCGGGCCATCGCTCAGGATAGGGTGAATCGCGCCGACGGCGATACGGAGATCATGAGCAGCAATTCCAGGCTCAACGAGGAGCGGCCGGATGGCCCTTTGTGGGAGGTAACCTACAGCGTCAGCGGCGCAACCTGCTACGAAGTGGAGATCGACGCCCGGAACGGCGAGGTGCTGCTTTTTGTGGATTATGTAAAGCGAACCGTGCAGAATGCTGCGGAGCAGGGAATGCCTTCCCCAGATCAGCTGGCCAAGGAAGACGCCATTGTCCTGGCGCGGCAAGCCATTGTCCAGCGCTATGGTTTCAGCGAAGAGACAGTGGCAGGCTTCCTGATCGCGTATACGGGTATCCAGTATGCGGGCAGCATGTGGAACGGTTCCATATTGCCTGTGGACGTGTGGCGCATCAGCTTCCGTATGCCGGAAACGGACCTAGCATACATTTCCGATTATGATGTCATGCTGGACGCGGCCACGGGGGAGATACTGTACGTGTTTGATCCGTCCAATAACGGAAACGGGTGAGCAACGCCGGTTTCGACGGTTATGGTGCAGGGCGTTTCCAGAGGAAAAGGCGGACATGGCCGTCCGAGACGGCTCGGACTGTTGCAATAAGCACGTCTTTCATGCGGATACTGGAAATGAAACGTTCTGTTCGTTAATGTGCAAAAGCTACGACAAGTGCGGGGCCCGAAGGCTTTCAAAGGGCGATCGGAAAGCTCTTTGGTCGCGCCTGGAGGCGCGAAATCCCCAGCGCCTGCCGGAATACAGCGGGCAAGCGGAAAAACAAAAACGTTCTCAACAGTCTGCCCGCCGCAGAAGCATCCTGCGGCGGGCAGACTGTTGAGAACGCCGGTTTGCAAGAAAGCGGAGGGGCGATGCCCCCTCCGCAGTGTGTCGCAAAAACAGCTTTTGTCCCTTTTCGATTTGTTTATTGCAGCATGCTCTCGTCCCAGCAATCATAGGGCTTGATTTCCAGCAGGCCGGCGACGGTGGGAGCTACGTTGCTCAACCCGAAAGCGCCGTTTTTGAGCTCATGCCGGGCATCCTTGTCGTAAACGATAAAGGGGACGGGGTTCAGGCTGTGAGCAGTACGGGGAGAAACATTGCCCTTCTTGTCCTTTTCCAGCATTTGATCCGCATTGCCGTGATCGGCGGTGATGACCAGGATAAAGCCCAGTTCATCCGCGGCCTTCTTCAGCCGGGCCAGGCAAAGGTCCACGCTCTCCACGGCAATTTCCGTGGCCAGCAAATTACCGGTATGGCCCACCATGTCGCCATTGGGGAAGTTGCAGCGGATGAAGCCGTATTCGCCGCTTTCCATGGCTTTGATCACCAGGTCGGTGATCTGGGTGGCCTTCATCCAGGGGCACTCGTCAAAGGAGCGCACGTCGGAAGGCACTTCCTCCCAGGTTTCCAGCTCCTCGGAGAACTTTTCCGAACGGTTGCCGTTCCAGAAATAGGTGACATGGCCGTATTTCTGCGTTTCGGAGCAGGCGTATTCCTTGATGCCGGCTTCCACCAGCAGCTCCGTGAGCGTGTGACGGATCTCCGGCGGATTGACCAGGAAACGCTTGGGGATGCACAGGTCGCCGTCATATTGCAGCATACCCGCATATTTCACCTGAGGCATCACGCCGCGATCAAAGTAGGGGAATTCCTCGTCGTCAAAGGCCATGGAAATTTCCAGGGCACGGTCGCCGCGGAAGTTGAACAGAATCAGGCTATCGCCGTTCTGTACCTTGCCTACGGGCTCGCCGTCCTTGGCGATGACGAAGGGGGGCAGATCCTGGTCAATGACGCCCAGCTCCGCGCGGTAGGTTTCCACCGCTTCCTCCGCGGAGGCGAACTGGCGGCCCTGGCCATGCACGTGGGTATTCCAGCCCAGCTCCACCATGCCCCAGTTGGCCTGGTAGCGGTCCATGGTTACTTTCATGCGTCCGCCGCCGGAAGCGATGCAGCCGTCAAAGGAGCTGTCGTTCAGCACGGCCAGCGCGTCTTCCAGCTGCCGCACATACTCCAGGGCAGAGGTGGCGGGCACGTCGCGGCCGTCCAGCAGGATATGGCACCGTACCCGGCGTACGCCTTCCGCCTTGGCCTGTTGCAGCATGGCGATGAGGTGATGGATGTTGCTGTGTACATTGCCGTCGGAGAGCAGGCCCAGGAAGTGCAGGGTACCCTGGTTGGCCTTGACCCCGCCTACCAGTTCTTTCCAGGCGTCGGAGGCGTAGATCTTGCCGCTTTCAATGGATTCATTCACCAGCTTTGCGCCCTGGGAGTAGACCTGGCCGCAGCCCAGCGCGTTGTGGCCTACCTCGCTGTTGCCCATGTCATCGTCGGAGGGCAAACCCACCGCCGTGCCGTGCGCCTTGATGGAAAGATAAGGACTGGTGGCTTTCAACTCGTCCAAAGTGGGGGTGGTGGCTTGCTGCACCATGTTGCCCAGCTGGGACGCGCTGTCGCCTACGCCGTCCATGACTACAAGAACTACGGGCTTCTTCATTGTATTTCCTCCTAATGCATTCGGCGGATTCCGCCGGAAAAATGGCCGTTCAGGCGCGTTAGCGCCACACTCCTTGAGCATAGGGCAAACCGGTCGGATTGTCAAGGGAGAAAGCGCAAATTTCTTGTTTTCTCTTGCACAGTATCCGTGCAAGGACAGCACCGGGAATAAACTTTCCATAAGCGTGGAGGCATGCGGGGGCGTGGTTTACAAGGTTTTCCATGGACGGTAGCAAAATGTCGGAGCGATGCAGCTGGCGCGTTGCGGTTGCGTATCCTCCTTGGCGTTCGTACAACCGGCCCCTTGGCGCAGGGCTGCAATGTCACATTTCGTGTCACATTTTTTCGAAAAACGATAAAGCAACAGAAAAATATGAGAGGAAATGAAACGCCGGAAAGCCTTGAAATTCCTGGGGAAATGAGAAAAGCCGCGATTTCTCGCGGCTTTGAAAAATGTGCGACCGACGGGACTTGAACCCGTACCCATTGCTGGACACGCCCCTCAAACGTGCGCGTATGCCAATTCCGCCACGGTCGCAAATCGTCAGGCAACGGATGACATTATATAGAATATTCCGGAATTTGTCAAGGGCTAAGCGGCGTTTTCATGATTTTTCTTTTGCAAGCGCCGTAGAAAAGACGCATACCGGCCGTCTCGTGATCGAGACGGCCGGTAGGGCAGGTCACATTTGCTGGCACAGGGCGCAGAAGGTGTCAATATCCTGTTTGATGACCTCCAGGGAACTGCGCCAGAAATCCACGCTATGCACGTCAATGCCCACGCTGGCGGCGACGTTGGCCACCGTATCGCTGCCGCAGGAGCGCAGCAGCTGGTTGTATACGGGCACAAAGGCTTCGCCCTTTTGCAGGTACTGGGCAAATACACCCTTGCCGAAAAGCAGGCCAAAGGCATAGGGGAAATTGTAGAAATTCAGCCCGGAAGAGTAATAATGGCTCTTGCAGGCCCACATGTAGGGATGGCGATACTGCCGGTCCAGCCCGTCCCCATAGGAGGCGTCCTGCGCGCGAAGCATGGCATCCTTCAGTTCCTCCACGGACATGCTGTGGTCGGCGCGGGTGTCCACCACTTCGCTTTCAAACAGGAAGCGGCTGTAGATGTCTACCACCGTCTGCGTGGCTTCCATCAGGCTGCTTTCCAGCAGGGAGAAGCGCTCGGCATCGCTGGCCTGTTCCAGCACCAGATGACTGAGCAGCGTCTCGTTGAAGATGGAGGCGGTTTCCGCCAAGGGCATGGGCTCGTGCGTGAGCATCAGGGGCAGTCCGGCCATCTGCCGGGAATGCCAGGCATGGCCCAGTTCATGTGCCAGGGTGCTTACGTCGGAGAAACTGCCCTGGAAATTGGTGAGAATGCTGGAACGATCGGCGGGATGGTAGCTGGAGCAGAAGGCGCCGCCAGTTTTGCCAGCCTTGGGGAACATATCAATCCAGTGGTTGGCGAAAGCCTGGTCGATAAATTCGCCCATGGCCGGGGTGAACCTGCGCATTTCGGAGACCAGCTTTTCGCGGGCTTCCTCAACGGTATAGGTTTTGCCGGCTTTCCCCACAGGCGCGAACAGATCGTAGAAGGGCAGACCGTCCGCATGCCCCAGATAGGCGCCTTTGGCGCGCAGGTAGCGGCGGAAGTGGGGGAGATATTCCCGGATGGCCGTCCACATGGCGTCCAGGGTAGCCCGATCCATACGGCTTTCCTCCAGGGTCATATCCAGGACGCTGGCGTACCCCTGGGCCTCGGCAAGGGTCCGGGCCTCCATCTTGATGCTGTTCAGGCAGAAGGACATGGGCAGTTCGATCTTCTTGTAGGAAGCCAGCTCCGCTTCGTAGGCGTCCTTGCGCACGGCGGGATCAGGGTCGTAGGCCATGCCCCGCACGGCGGCCAGGGGCAGCGCCTGGCCACGGTAGTCCACCTGATGCGTGCCGTCCAGCTTGTCACGCAGCTGGGAGAAGGCGCTGCCGCCGCTTAGCTGCATCTTCAGCATCCAGGGTTCGATGGCTTCGTCCATCATATGCCGGGACATGCGCGCCATCCAGCGCAGCGGGAAGGCTACCTCCGTGAGCTTGGGGGAGGAGGCGATGACGCTTTCCAGCTGCTCCAGGCTGCCCACATAGCGGATCAGCGCGCTTTCCAGCAGGGAGTAATCGTTGTATGCCAGCATGACCTTGTCCAGATACTGGGCGGCGGTTTCACTGGTGGCGTCCACGGAGAGGGTCAGCTGGCAGAAGCTGCCCAGACGGTCCAGCGTGGCGCTCAGGGCGTCGTCGGCGGCCAGCAGGCCTTCCAGTTTTTCCCGGGGCGGAAGCTCCGCCTGCGCAGCCCGTTCCATGGCGGCGTTCAGTTCCGGCAGCTTTGCCAGATCGGCGGCAAAAGCCGGATCGTCAAAGCCGCGATACAGATAAGACAAATCCCAATCCCAGGCCATGGTGCAATTCCTCCTTATTTGTTCCAGGTCAGATGATCCAGCGGCGTATATCCCAACGCGCGCAGGCGGCGCTGCCCTTCTTCCCAGAGGGGCGCGTAGGACAGTTGCGCGGGGTCGTGGGCGTCCACGCCGATGATAACGTCGCCTACGTAAGGTTTGACGTAGTTCCAGAAGGCGGGGGAGGGATATCCCCGGCCTTCGCCGTTGAGCTGGGAAAGCAGCCCCAACAGGTTGAACTCAATGGGCATGCCTTGCGCCTTGGCGCACTGGCAAATGTCCCGGGCCGCGTCCTGGCAGGCGGCGTTGAAGTCTTCCTCCGGGCGCTTGCGCATAAACAAGTCAGGGTGGGCGATATAGCGGAACAGGCCGGTTTCCATGGCCTGGATGCAGTTTTCCGCATAGCGCTTTACGCCGTCGTCCTGCTGGCAGAGGGGGGCCACGTAGGGCGTGAATTCATCGCTGTCGGTGTAATGCGCGCCCAGTATCAGGTAATCCACCTCCCCGGATTCGGCCAAGCGGCGCAGGTGATCCGCGTAGGTGGGAAAGTATTCGCTTTCCAGCCCGATGCGAAGCCGAATCTGCCCGCTGTATTTTTTGCGCAGGCGGCGCAGGGAACGCAGGTACTCGGGAAAATCCTTCATGGGCATGCGGATGTTGCTGACATATTGGCTGGCGTAGGGCCAGGGGGCGTGATCCGCAAAGCCCAGCTCGTCAAAGCCCGCGGCAATGGCGGCCTGGACGTAGGCCTCGTCCTCGCCTACGGCATGGCAGCAGCGCATGGTATGGGTATGATAATTGCATTTCAAGGTTCAACGGCACTTCCTTATCGAAATTGTAACCGGCACGCATGCGCCGGTTACGGAATGAAAACCTTGGGGAAACGTCGGAGGGGCCGCGGCTGCTCCGGCCTTTGCCTGCTTCCGCATCCATTCGGCCGGTCGGCCCGTCGGTTATTCCCGGTGGCGCTGCAATTCGAGGGCGGCCAGGCAGTTTTCCTTGCTGCGCTCAATATGCTTGCGGGTGAGGGCCTCCAAATGCTCCAAATCCCGTTTTTCGATATATTCCACCAGCTTGTAGTGTTCCTCATGGGCTTGCACCCGCCGGTCCTCCTGGCGAATGGCCATGGCGGAGAAGCGGTTGATGAACTCGTCCTGGCTCTCGATGACGCGGAGAATCCGGTTCTTCCCGGAAATGCGGGTCATTTCGCTGTGGAAGGCCCGGGCCATGGGGGAGAGCTTTTCGATATCGTCCGTGGCCATCACCTTGTCCATTTCATGGAGCTTTGCCCGCAGGGAGGCGATATGCTCCGGCGTGGCGCGTTCGATAATGGCCGGAAGCGTCAGGATTTCCAGGGCGTTGCGAATGGTGTAAATTTCGTCCACGTCCTCGATGGTGAAGGCGCGCACCACAACGCCCCGGCGCAGCACATACTCCACCAGCCCGTCCCGCTCCAGCTTGCGCAACGCTTCGCGCAGGGGGGTGCGGCTGATGTGAAGGCGCTCGGCGTAGTCGGTTTCCACAATGCGTTCGCCGGCGGGAATCTCCCCGGTGACAATCGCGTGTTTGAGCACTTCATAGGCGATTTCGCGGATAGGCCGGCTCTCCATCATGGGCTGGAAACGAAGCGTGGACATGATCATGCAACTCCTTCAATGGGTGGGATGGAAAAAGTTAAAAGCGCACGGGGAATGTACAGTGTATGCACTTTGTATACAAGAATAGAACAAAAGAGGTACAATGTCAAGAGCAGGCGGGCGAAAAGTGACAAAAAATGCGCCGCCAGTTTCTGCCGGAGGCGGCTGGCGGCGCGTAAGACGGACCCAAAGCTCAACGGAACTGGGGGAAAGTGAAGGTATGGTAATCTTCGCGCCCGTAGCGTCGGCGGGCGCACAGCGGCGCTTCCTCCAGCTCCTCCACCACGGCGATATCGCCTTGCAACCAGCGGCGGAGGGTGTGTTCCGCGTCCTCCAGGCGCGTCAGCAGCGCGCCCATGCGCGCGCAGGGCGTTTCCCAGCCGTTGCGCTTGCGGCAGCTTTCCCATTGGTTGCGCCACAGGGTAAAGAAGCGCTGGTACAGAGATTTCAGCTGCGGCAGGTCTTCCATGACCATGCGTTCCACCAGGGCGCGGTCGCCGCGCAGGTAGGCGGGGCGAAGGTTGGCGGTCCAGTCCAGCTTCTTCCGCGCGATGGCCAACAGCGTCCAGGCATAGGCGCAGCGGGGGTCTTCCCGCAGGGGTTCCAGGGTTGCCAGCGCCTGGTCCAGACCTTCCCCATAGCCCGAGAGATCCCACAAGCAGTGGAGCAGCGGATACAGCGGGTCTGCGTAGAAAAGTCCCTTGCCGGGACGGCGGTCCTCCGCGTCGGGATAGAAAGCGCCCATGGCCTCATAAGCGGCGGTGGAAAGCCCCGTGAGCTCGTCGCCCAGGCGGTCGGCTTCCTCCTTTGTGCAGGCCTCCCCCAGCCAGCAGTGCTCGGAATAAATGGGCAGCTGATGCAGCGCCAGACGGTAGTCTGTTTCGGAACCGTCGTCCCCCCAGCAGGTGGCCAGCACCGTCCCTACCCCTGCCTTCAGACAGGCGCGCAGGGCCGGGTAGGCGGTGGCGTTGGTGCGCTTTACCTGCGGCAGCAACCCCGACCATGTCCAGATACCGCCGGCAAAAACAACTTCCTTGCCCATGGCGGCGTGCCCCCGAAGCATGTCTTCGTAGAAGGCTTCGTCCTGGTGGTAATAGTCCCAATAGCACAGGGCCACCTGGGGAATCTCCGCCACCACCCGCTGGGGCACCACGGCCTCGGTATCGTAATAGTCGTTGCGTTTGGAACCCAGACGGTAGAACATGTCGCTCCACATAATGGGCTTCAGTTCCAGCTCCTGGCACAGGGCGACCACGCGGTTCAAGTGCCGGGTCAACAGAGCGAAGCGATCCGTCAGCCCGTGCAGCTCGAAGTAGCGCCCCAGTCCGATGCCGTGGGCCTCGTCCATGCCGATGTGAATCCGGTTGCTGCGGAAAACATTTTTCACGGCGCGAAGCTCCGCGGCGATGAAATCGTATACCCGCGGGTCGTCCACCAGCAGGCAGGTGTCGTTATCCTTCATTTCGCTGCTGTCGTCCCATTGCAGAAACTGCTCCAGATGCGCAAGCGTCTGGATGCAGGGAATCAATTCAATGCCGCTTTCCCAGGCGTAATCGTCCAGCTCCCGCAGCTCGTCTGCGGTATAGCGTCCGCGAAGATACCCCAGGTAAGGATATTCGGGCACGGTATAGGTGTCCTCGGTATAGAGCATCATCATATTCAGGCCCAGCGCCGCGTGGGCGTCAATGAGTTCCTTGACGCCCGCTACGGTCATGACGCCGCCGCGGGACATATCCACCATCATGCCGCAGGAGGCGATGTGCCGCGTTTGCCCCAGGGCGGGGATGGGGCGATGGTCGCGCAGGGCGCAGGCGCACAGGAACATGCCCCGTGCTGCGCCGCTCAGGTCAGGGGCCTGAATGGTCAGGGTGTCGCCCTCGAGGCTGGCGGAAAGCACCGGGCCTTGGGTGCAGGCAAGGTTGCCGTCCCAGGGACAGCGGGCCAGGGTAAACATGCGGTGACGGAGGCGTTCGCAGGCTTGGTTCCAATCCATGGCGTCATCACTCCTTAATCAGTCATTCCAGAAGAAGGGCGGCCGCGTTGCAGGCGCTCAGGCGCAAAGGCATACGGGCGGGCATCTCCACGCGCACGCGCCGGACTTCTCCCGCATCCATGTCAAAAGCATTGTCGCTGTACCGGACATTTTTGTCAAGAGCGCACAGGCAAACATCCTGGGCGAAGCGGTCCGTGGCGATTTCCACTTCCACCGTGGCGCCGCAGCGGGACACAATGCGCCCCTGCAGCCGGGCCTGGGGCGGGCGCACGCCCACATAGTCCGCAATATCCCCGGGGAAAAACCGGTTGCTCAGGGCAAGCGCGCCGGAAAACTCCGCCTTGTAGTAGCCTGTCCCTGGTTGCGCGCCGGATTCGGGCTTCCAGCGCAGCAGGAGCGAGGCGCTGTCGGCTTCCAGGCTGCCCTGAGCGCTGACTAAAAGCCGCTTCATTCCCTGGCTGTCCATCCAGTACAGGGAGGCTTCGCCCGCATAGCGCTGCGTGGTTTCGTTGCAGCCGTAGAGCAACAGCTCCCCGTTTTCCTCGCGGAAGGCCAGGATCACATCCGCATAGGCGCGGCGGGCGTAGTCATAGGCCAGCTTGGGCATGCCGTAAAAATCAATGACGGACATCAGGGAGGGGAAAAGCATGTTTTCCCGGTTGGGGGCCACAGGGTCGTTGAATTTCCAATACAGGGTGCCGCCGCATACCCCCTTGTGGCTACGCATGTATTCAATCCAGTACTGCAGGCCGCGGGCGTGGGTGTATTGGGTAAAGTAGATCATGTCCTCGTCGCGGCCTTCGTCGCACATCCGCTGGAAGCCCGGGAGTTCGCCCAGCCATGGGTTGGCGGTCATGTCCAGGGGCTTGTGGAAGAAATTGAATTTCTCGTAGCTGTCCCGGCAGGGCAGGCTGCTGAAGCCGTACTCGCTCATGAACCGGGGAATAAATTCCAGTAGCTTCTTATAATAATAGGGGCTGTCGGCGGAGAAACGGGTCAGGTAGACGTGCATATCGCCTTGCAGGGGGGAGTTGGGGTCGTCGCCGCCTTCCTCCTCCGGGAAGGGACTGCACGGGGAGCTGACCAGGAAGGGGCGGTACGGGTCTTCCTGTTCCACGGCGGTCCGCACGGCCACGCGGTTTACCTTGTTGGTGGGGAATTGCTCCAGCATGTCGTACCAGCGGTAGGCTTCGTCCAGTTCGTTATCCGCAGACCAGATGGCCAGGCAAGCGCGCTGCCGGTAGTGCCGCACGGCCCAGGCAACCTCCCGCCGCACCTGCGCCAGAAAAGCTTCGTCCTGGGGCAATACGCCGCAGGCCAGCATGAAATCCTGCATAATCAGCAGGCCGTGGGCGTCGCAGAAATCAAAGAAGGATTCGCTTTCATAAATACCGCCGCCCCAGATGCGCAGCATGGAAAGGTTGGACTCCACTGCCTTGCGCAGGAAAAACTGTTCCTGCTCCGGATCAATCTGCGCGTACACCGCGTGCAGCGGCACCCAGTTGGCGCCGCGGATGAACAGTTCCCGGCCGTTAACCCGGAAAGTGAAGCGGCGTCCGCCCTGGGGCAGGGGCGTTTGCAATAGCTCGATGGTGCGCACGCCAAAGCGGAAGCGGCGTGCGTCCACGCATTGCCCGCCGCGCAGCAGCGTGATTTCCGCGTCATAGAGGAAAGGCTCCCCATAGGGCCGGGGCCACCACAGCCGAGGGTGGGGGAGACGGAAACGCCAGGTGCTTCCGCTTGCGGCGGGCCAGGTCTCCTCCAGGCGGCAAGCGCCGCCTTCCCGCAGCGTCAGGCGTATTTCCAGCCCGTGCGGGTCCGCATCCGGGTTGGGGAACGCCAGGTCCGCGTCCAGGGCGAGCAGGGCGTCGCCATCCTCCAGGGATTCGGTGCGCAGGTAAGGGGCGTCCAGAAGGGCATCCTGCACATAGCGCAGCGCTACGCCTTTCCAAAGCCCGTGGGTCAGGCAGTGTCCGCAGAAATCCCAGCCGAAATTCATCTGGGATTTGCGAAGCATCAGCCGGTCCGTATCGTCCTCGGGATACAGCCCCGTGCGGTCGCGTCCCGCCAGCGCGCGCACCGTGGAAAGAATGCGCACCGCCAGGACGTTTTTGCCCGCTTGCAAGCGCCCCTCCACCGGAAAACGCCAGGGAAGGAACATGTTGTCGCATTTTCCCAGCAGGCGCCCGTTCAGCCATACTTCCGCCAGGGTATCCACGCCCTGAAAACATAGAAAGGGCTTGCCCTGCGCATCCTGGGGCGGCGTGAAGCGGCGGTAGTATACCCAGTCGCTCTCGTCAATCCAGCGCTCCCTGTCCAGCGCTTTGCCCAGATAATAACCGTCGATCAGTCCGCGGGACGAGAGCGCGGTGCGCACGTCCCCGGGGACGGGAGCTTCCAGCCAGCCCTCCGGCAGAAAGGCGGGGGCGAACACCGGGTCCAGCGGCGCGCCGGGTTCCCAGGACTTCAGACGCCACAGGCCGTCCAGATTCAGTTCCATCAAAATCCTCCCTTGTGTGCAAAAGGGAGGACGCGGCTGCGTCCTCCCCAGAGCCGGTCAAGCGTTACTTGCCCAGATAAGCGTTCAGCTGATTCTGATATTCCTCGATGACCTTGTCGATGCCGGCGGCCTTGAGCTGGTCAATGGCAGCCTGCCCGCCTTCGTCATACTTGACGATACCCAGCTTGATGGGATACACGTCGCTGGTCACCAGGGCCAGGCAGTTGGCGTACTCGGTGGAAACGGGGGTAGGATCAAAGGTGAAGTTCATCACAATGCTGTTTACGGCGTCCGCCTTCTCGGTGTACATGATATCGATGAAGGTGGGATAGGTGCCCACTTCCGTGCGCAGCAGGGACAGGTTGCCGATCATCCAGTCATCGTTGAAGGCTTCGCCGGTGGCGTTGAGCTTGGTATACTGGCGGTCGCCCTCGTCCTTCCAGTCCACGCCCTCAATGCCGTAGACCACCGCGTCATAGTTGTCCTGCTCGCTGTACAGCCAGTTCATGAACTGCACGGCTTCGGCGGGATGCTCGGAGGTGGCGGACACGCCGGTGGAGTTGCGGAAAGCGGAGGGACGGAAAGAGGTGGCTTCGGGGTTGAGGTAGATGCTGTCCAGCTCACAGCCGGGAATCAGGCCCTGGAAATATTCCTCGGTGCCCCACATCTGGCAGCCGTCGCACCAGATGAAGTTGCCGGAGCACAGCTGGTTCCAGGAGGACCAGGAGGTGGACAGAATGTCGGGGGAGATGTAGCCGCCGTCGTAGAGGGTGGCGAAGAAGTCCGCGCAGATTTTGAATTCTTCGGTTTCAATCCAGTTCTTGACGTTGCCTTCCTGATCCACGAAGATCAGATCGCTGAGCACCGTGAAGGGATAGGTATCCAGCGTGCGGAACAGCCAGGTAAAGGGCTCGCTGTACATGGGAATGACGTAAGGCGTATCGGTGCCTTCCCAGTTGGCGGTGTAGGCTTCGCACATGGCAAGCAGATCTTCACGGGTGGCGGGGACTTCCAGGCCGTACTTCTTCAGGTTGGCCAGGTCCAGGGTGATACAGCAGGCCTGATCCGCCAGGTCGGTCCAGAAGGCGGGGATGGTGTACGTCTTGCCGTCCACCGTGGCGCTGCTCCACATGGATTCGGGAATCTTGGTGTTCAGCGCTTCCATGCCTTCCATGTACTCGTCGATGGGCAGCAGCGCGCCCATGGCCACATAGGAGGTGAAGGACTTCTGATCCTCCATGAGGCACAGCAGGTCAAACGCGTCGCCGGTGGAGATCATCATGGACAGCTTGTCCTGGAATACGTCGCTGGCAATGTAGTTGATTTCCAGCTTCAGGTTCATGCCATCCTCGGCCAGCTTCTCGTTCACGTTGGCGATCATGGCGTCATAGTTGTCGGGACGGTTGCCGGGACGAACGTAGGTGATGGTGACGGGTTCGGCTTCTTCGGCTATGGCCGGGACGCAGGACAGAACCAACGTCAGGCACAGCGCCAGGGAAAGAAGCTGCAACAGTTTTTTCATGGGGGTACCTCCTTTTTTAATTTTCCTATTTTTAGGAGCGACGCTCCTTGCGCCCTTAACCCTTTACGGAGCCGATAACCAGCCCCTTGACGATGTACTTTTGCAGGAAGGGGTAGAACAACAGGATCGGCGCCACGGTAATGACCACGGTGGCCATTTGCAGGGATTCCGCGGGCTTCATGGTGGCCGCGCCGGCGAAGCCGGAGCTTTGCAGGTTCTTCATCATGTTGATGTCGCTCTTGAGCTTCATCAGCAGATACTGTACCGGGTAGAGGTTCACGTCGGATACCAGCATGATGGAGTTCCACCAGTCGTTCCAATAGCCAATGGCGGCGAAAAGCGCCACCGTGGCCAGAATGGGCTTGCTCAGCGGGAAGTAGATGCGCAGGGCGATGTACGCGTCGTTGGCGCCGTCCAGCCGCGCGCACTCGATGAGCGCGTGGGGAATATCGCGCATGTAATTCCGCACCAGGAATAGGTTAAAGGGGCTGAAAACCAGGTTGGGAATCAGCAGCGCCCAGATGTTTTCCATGAAGCCGAAGGTCTTGCAGATCATGTACCAGGGCACCATGCCGCCGTTGAATACCATGGTGATGAAGAAGAACATGGCCAGGCCGTTGCGGTAGCGCACGGAGGGGTTAGCCAGGGAATATCCCGCCATGCCCGTCACCGCCACATGGGCCATGGTGCCCACGATGGTAATGAAAACGGAGATACCATAGCTTCGCCACACCTGCTTGCCCCCCGAGAAGATGGTGGCGTAGGCGTCGGTGGAAAACTGCGAGGGAATCAGGCCGTAGCCGTTTTTCACAATGGCGGCCTCGTCTGTAAATGAGATGGAGGCTACCAGCCACAGGGGGATGATGCAGCTCAGGCTGAGCAGAATCAGGAAGAAGGCGATCAACGCCTGCCATTTACGGTTTTTTGCTTTCATGGCCGCGTCACCTCCTTAAAACAGCGCGCCTTCGTTGAAGTAACGCCGCGCCACCCAGTTCGCGCCGCATACGGTCAGGAAGCCCAGCACCGACTGGAACAGCCCCACTGCCATGGCCTGGGACGGGTTTCCCGTGGTGCGCAGGGTACGGAATACATAAGTATCAATGACGTCGGTGGTTTTCTGCAACAGGCCGTTATCGCCCACCAAGGCATAGATCATACCAAAGTCGCCGTAGAAGATTTTCCCCACCGCCATGATGGTCAGCATGCATACCGTGGGCATCATCAACCGCAGCGTGATGCTGATGCATGCGCGGAAGCGCCCCGCGCCGTCAATCATGGCCGCTTCATAAATCTGCGGGTCGAAGC
This sequence comes from uncultured Oscillospiraceae bacterium, assembly GCA_964540735.1. Taxonomy (GTDB): domain Bacteria; phylum Bacillota; class Clostridia; order Christensenellales; family Aristaeellaceae; genus Egerieenecus. Next base: position 26,363 of record CAZINY010000007.1, on the reverse strand, counting down.
CGGTGATCACCGCCAGGTAAATGACGATATTCATGCCCATGTCCTTCCACACCTTGGCAATGACCAGAATGGTGGGCCAGTAGGAACCGTCCGTGTAGAAGTTGATGGGTTCTTGCCCGAACAGCGCCAGCAGTTGATTGATAATACCGTATTTATTGGAAGTCAGCGTGTAGACTACATAGTTGATAACAATCCAGGAGAGAAAATACGGAAACAGGTAGGTGGACTGCATGAACTTTTTGAGCTTTTCCCGACGCAGTTCATTGAGCAAAATGGCCACCGTCACCGAAACAATCAGGGTGAAGATGATGAACATCAGGTTCAAGAATACCGTATTTCCGATGACCCGGGGCGCAGCGTTGGACTTGAAGAAGAACTCGAAGTTGGAAAGCCCTGCCCATTCGCTGCCGAACAGCCCCTTGCGGTAATTGAATTTCTGGAAGGCGGTGAACATAAACGGGATGGTCAGGTAACCGAACAGAATCGTATACAGAGCCGCGGGAATCAGCATACCATAGGATAACGGGTTGCGGCGGATATCGGTAAAAAAGGTATAGCGCTTTTTCTTTCCGGAGGCCATCGCAATCATCCTTTCTGGCGGCGCTCTTCCGGATTGTGGCCGGGGATGCGCTTACCTCGTTCGTTGAGCTTTTTAGCAGTTCATTTTCTCTTATGTACAAATCATACAGGAAAGAACTTTTTATGTCAATCAAACCATATATTTTATGCTTTTTATATTATTTTCTTTCAAGAAATCCATGGCGGAAGGAAGCTCGCCCTGCTCATACATACGGTAGACCAGCTCGCCGAACATGGAATTAGCCCAGGCGAACCAGCTGCGGGTGAAGCGGGAAGGCTCATCACGGTCGAAGCTCTCATGCATGCGTTCCGTGCCGGCATGGGTGGTTAGCAGCAGGCGCAGCATGTCCGCGCGCTCCCGGGGTTCCAGGGCGGTCAGCCCCTGGACGCACAGGGCGATGGGCCAGATGAAGCCGTCGGGGGTGTGGGGGCTGCCCACGCCCCGGGCGGCCTGGCCGCTCCAGAAGCAGGGATTGGCTTCGCTGAGGATAAATTTCCGTGTGCGCAGGTACAGCGGGTCGTCCGCAGGGCATACCTCCAGATAAGGCAGGGAAAGCAGGCTGGGAATGTTGGCGTCGTCCATGAGCAGCTGCGCGCCCAGGCCGTCGGCCTCGTAGGCATAGATTTCCCCGAAGGCTTCGGTGCGAGCCAAACCAAACCGCCGCACGCCATCGCGTATTTCCCCGGCCAGGGCGCTGGCGCGTCCGCCCAGCGCGTCCCGTCCGGAGGCGGAAGCCATGGCGGAGAGGCGCTCCAGCATGGCGGCGGCAAAGAGGTTTGCCGGGATCAGGTAGCCGTAGCGGCAGGCGTCGTCGCTGGGGCGAAAGCCGGACCAGGACATGCCCGTATATCCCACGGGCGCGCCCTTCCCGTCAAAGGGCAGGGTGTCGCTGGGGGGACAGTCAAAGCGCCGGAAGCTGTACGGGCTTAACGCCTCGTGGCGCTGCTCCGCGGCGATGGTATCCACAATGGTTTCCATGGCGTGGAAAAAGCTGCCCGTCATAAAATCCCGGCGTCCGGTGGCGCGGTAAAAGCGCCAGGCCAGCAGGATCACATGGCACAAGGAATCTAGCTCGTACTTGCGTTCCCATACCCAGGGGCCGGCGGGGGGTTCGTCCGCAAAGCCGTGGCGGCCATTGGGGCCCAGGTTGAAAGCGTTGGCGTAGGGGTCGCGCAGCACAAGTTCCGTCTGTTTGCGCAGCACTGCGGCGATCCAGTCCAGCAATGCGGGACAGCGGGGCGCGAAGCGCAGATAATGCAGCACCTGTTCGGTGGAGTCCCGCAGCCACATGGCCTGAATGTCCCCGGTAATGACGAATACGTCGCCGTTTTCCAGCGTCTGACTGGTGGTTTCCAGGGTATTCATGAAACAACGGGCGAACATTTCGCCCAGGCCCTCTACGGGGGACAATACGTCGCGCACGGGTTCCAGATAGCGTTCCACCTGGGCGATGAGATCCATAAGGGTCGTACCTCGCTTTCTTTTGCAATGGTTGACAGGATTCAGCCGGGCTCTTCCGGCGGGGGAGCGATGGTGCCGCCGTCCACCCAGTTGCCTTCCAGCAGACAGCAGCGTTCCGCAATGGGCTTCTGCGCCAGAATGTCCGTGAGCAGCTGTACGGAACGTTTGCCCATGTCCTGCTGGGGCTGCTTGATGTAGCTCATGGTATGGCTGCCCACATAACTGGTGTCCATATCGAAGCTGACCAAGGAAACCTCCTGGGGCACCCGCCTGCCCATGTGCCTCAGCGCGTCCCAGGCCGCTTTGGAGATGCGGTATTCCGTGCCGAAAATGGCGGTGATCTCGGGATGGGCCCGCAAGTGATCCTGAATCATGGACACGTAGCGCTCATGGGTTTCCGAGGCATTGAGGGTATCGGAGGGCCGGTCGAACACGTCGCTCATGTTGATGAGCCAGAGGTCCTTGTTCACGGCCAGATGATTTTCCATATAGGCGTCCACAAAGCCGGCCATCCGTTCCTCAATGGTGCTGCTGCGCTCGTCGGTGAGCGCCAGCAGCGCCACATCCCGATGACCGGCGGCCAGGAGCTTCTGCACGGCAAACTTGCTAAGGGTGCGGCTGTCCACGCCGACGAAGGGCGCGTTGATGCCCTGCATCCGCCGGTCCAGCATAACGATGGGAAAATCGGCGTAAACCGCCTCGATGAGCTGACGGCTGTACACTTCTCCGTGTACCGGCTGGATGATGATGCCCTGCACGCCGGCGTCCATCAGGGATTGCAGGATTTCAGCCTCCCGCGCCTGGTCGTTGCTGGTGGAGCAAACCACCAGATGCAGGCGGTGTTCCTGCGCCTCCAGCAGCGCGCCGTTGAGAATGTCCAGCCCAAAGGCGGAGGTGTAGCCGCCCATGACCAGGGCGATGAAGGCGCCCTGCCTGGGCGGCGGGGCGGCGCAGATCTGGGAGGCGGCGGAGGCCACGAAGGAGCCTTTGCCGCGTATACGCACAATGAGCCCTTCGTCCACCAGGCGCTTCATGGCGCTCTTGGTGGTGATACGGCTGACGAAAAGCGCCTTGGCCAGCTCGGATTCCGGCGGCAGCTTACCGTCCGCATAAACGCCGTTGCGTATGTCTTCCTTGATGCGGTGATAGACCTGTTGACTCAGCGTTTCACGCTTTTGCATTTGCGGCGCCTCCTAATGTTCTTCCGCACGTTTTTCCTCACAAAGCTGCGATGTACCGGCGAAGTAGCGCGTCTTTTTCAGCAAAATAATTGTATTTATCATATCAAACTTCTTTCGCAAAGTCAATTAGGCATAAAATATATCTTAAAAATATATAATATATATCTTGACGTTGGAAAACTCGACAAAAAACGCGCGGCCCACGCGGCGCATCAGGGCCTTCGCCCGGTGGAACAGGGCGGTCCGGCCGGTTTGACAAAGCAATACGCATGCTTTATAATCAATTTCAGATGCGAAAGGAGCGGCACGTTGACATGGCCCGAAACAAGGTGACCATCTATGATATTGCCCGGGAAGCCGGGGTGTCCCCGGCGACGGTTTCGCGGATTCTGAAGGGCGGCTCCATGGTAAGCGAGGAGAAAGTCGGGCGGGTCAGCGAGCTGATCCGGAAATACAACTTTCATCCCAGCGCCGTGGCTCGGGCGCTGTCGGAGACGCGTACAAAGATGATCGGCATGGTGATGGCGGATACGGGCAACCCGTATTACAGCAGCGTATATTCGGCCTGCTGCGACGAGGCGTACAAGCGCGGATACATCCCCATGCTGCTGAACACCCAGTCGCGCCCGAAGATGGAAGTTGCAGCCCTGACGAAGCTGGCGGAGCAGCGCGCGGACGCCATTGTGGTGTGCGGCGGGCGCATTGATCTGATCGAACCTGACCTGTCGTTTACCCGGTTGCTGCTGTCCATCCGGGAAACTACCCATATTATTCTGGGCTCCAAGAGCCGCTATGAGCGGATCTATGGCATTTCCGTGGATCACGAGGCGTCCATGAATCTGGCGGTGGAGTATCTGGCGAAGCTGGGGCATCGGGATATCGGCTTTATTTATACAGGCGTCCAGTACTATGGCACCCAGGAGAAGCTGGACAGCTTCCGCAAGGAAATGGCGGCGTACGGACTGCCGGTGCGTGAAGAATGGCTGATCCAGGTGCCGGGGTACGATAGCGGCTCCGGCCGGGAAGGGATCGATCGGCTGCTTACGCTGCGTAGGCAGCCTACGGCTTTGCTAGGCATCAACGATATGGTGACGGCGGGCATGCTGCAAACCTTGCTGGCGCGCGGCCTGCATGTGCCGGAGGACTATTCCCTGCTGAGCTTTGACGGTACCTACATTACCACGCTGACGGCGCCGCAGCTGACGGCGGTGCGCTACGACTATGGGAAGTATGCGCAGATGCTGATCGAAACTGCCCTTGATGCCATGGAAGAAAAGAAGCTGCCCGTGAACCGTTATGTCGCCCCCACGCTTTCCGTGCGCAGTTCCTGCGCGCGGCTGTTGCGGGGATAGGGCGCAAAGAGAATTTTTGACGGAAAGGCTGTGACGCCTTTCCGTTTTAGCGTGTCGAAAAAGTGGATTTCGCTACTTTTGAGGAGGCGGTGCTGGCCAACCAGCGGTCGTCCGAAGCCGTAAGAAATAGATTTTGTTTGCAAAATCAACGACCCGCGAAGCCGACAAAGCCGGCTTACGCAAACTAAAGTCGGAGGGGGTGCGGCCCTCCCGCATCTCCTGGGATTGATTCGACGGCTTGCGCATTTTTCAATGAGAACAGGCGCTTTTTCTGCTTTTTATATCTTTAAGACGCTGGCAGAAGCGTCCAAGTTCCCCAGTGACACCTATAAATTCGTAAAAAATTGCTTGACACTCTTTGATGCTTGTGCTATATTGAATATATGAAACGGGTTTCAAGTGGTCGATTTGTACATTCAGCATTTTCTTCTCTTTTTTCGGAGTTCTTGCTTGAAACCGGTTTCTTCACCATGAAAGCGCACTTCAAAAGGGTCCATATGAAGGCGTTGGATTCAGAAAGGTGGAGGAGACCATGGCCCAAACCCAAAAAGCTGTCATTAACCCAGGGTACAAAAAACCCAGCTTCTTCCGGCTGGTAGTCCAGAACAAGACGCTCCTGCTGATGTGCTTACCGGCGGTCGTCTTCTTTTTCGTTTTCTCGTACATGCCTATGCCCGGCGCGTACATCGCCTTCACCAACTTCCAGTATAACAAGGGCATCTGGGCTAGTCCCTTCGTGGGGTTGCAGAACTTCAAGTTCCTGTTTACTTCCGGACAGCTGACGCTGCTGCTGCGCAACACGATCCTGTACAATGTGGCGTTCATCGTGCTGGGCAACTTCCTGCAGCTCCTCTTTGCCATTCTGCTGAACGAAGTGCAGTCCAAGCGATACAAGAAGACTACCCAGTCCATGATGTTCCTGCCCTACTTCATTTCGGACGTGCTTGTGTCCCTGTTGGTATACAACCTGCTGAACTACGACTACGGCTTCATCTCCAACCTGGTTCGTTCCATGGGCGGCGAAATGGCCAAGGTCTATCAGATGCCCAATGCCTGGCCCTTCATCATCGTGTTGGTAAACCTTTGGAAGGGTACCGGCTATGGTACGGTCGTCTACTTTGCCGCCATCACCGGTATGGACTCCTCCATGATGGAGGCGGCGCAGATCGACGGCGCCAACGGCTTCCAGCGAATCCGCTACATCACGTTGCCTACCCTGAAGCCCACGGTGGTCATTCTGTTCCTGTTCGCTATCGGCGGTATTTTGAAGGGCAACTTCGGTCTGTTCTACAACCTGGTCGGCAACAACTCCATGCTGTTCCAGACTACAGACATCATTGAAACCTATGTGTACCGCTCCATGATGAACAGCTTCAACTTCTCCCAGTCCAGTGCGGTGGGTCTGTTCCAGAGCGTAGTCGGTTTCTTCATCGTTATCGGCGCCAACGCTTTCGTGAAGCGTCTGGATCCGGACTACGCGCTGTTCTGATCGCTGTATAAGAAAGGAGCGTTGACTAGCAATGGCACAGACGAAAGTATCTCCCGAGCTTCACGATCGCCCGACCCATGTGAAGCTAGACGTTTCTGATAAAATTATCCGAGGGTTTACGTACGTAATCGTTTCCTTGTTCAGCCTGATGTGCATCATCCCCTTCTGGATGATCGTCGCATCCTCCTTCGCCAGTGAGTCGTCCATTCGGCTTTCCGGTTTCACGCTCTGGCCTCACGAATTTTCCGCGTATTCCTATGAGCTGCTGCTGAAGTCGCCGGATCAGATGGTTGGCGCGTACATCGTCACCATTTGCCTGGCGGTGGTTGGTACGGCCATCGGCCTGTTCGTCATCTCCATGACGGGCTATGCCCTGCAGCGCCGGGACTTCCCCTTCCGCAACGGCATCATGTTCTACATCTACTTCACTTCGCTGTTCTCCGCCGGCCTGGTTCCCTTCTATCTGCTGATCGTGCAGACCCTGAACCTGCGCGACAGTTACTGGGCGATCCTGCTGCCGCTGCTGATGAGTCCGTGGCTGATTGTGCTGATGAAGAACTTCGTGAAGGCGATTCCCCATGAAATTACCGAATCCGGCAAGATTGACGGCGCTGGCGATTTCCGCATCTTCTACGCGCTGATCCTGCCATCTCTGAAACCGGCTTTGGCCACCATTGGACTGTTCCTGGCGCTGGGGTACTGGAACGAGTGGTACTACTCTTCCCTGTTCCTGACCTCCAAGGTGGAGTACCGTCCCCTGCAGTTCCACCTATACAACGTTATCAACAAGGTGGCCAGCCTGAAAAACTCCGTGGCCGGTTCCAACGTGGTGCTGACCACCGACCTGCCCAGCGAGACCCTGAAGATGGCTACCGCCGTGATGGCTACCGGCCCCATTATCTTGCTGTACCCCTTCGTGCAGAAGTACTTCGTGGCCGGCCTGACCGTAGGCGCGGTGAAGGGCTAAGTCCCTGCGTTTGATTCTCGCGGCGTAAGCCGTTAGAATAGAAAAGGAGGAATGAATCCCATGAAAAAGTTGATTGCCCTGCTTGTGGCGATGCTTATGCTCGTCACTGCGCTGCCGGTAATGGCGGAGAGCGCAATCGATACCTCCGAGCATGTTGTGATCACCTATCTGGTGACCGGCGACGTGCCCACGGACCGTACCGATGAAGTGCTGGCTCAGATCAACGCGATCCTGACCGAAAAGGTGAATGCCGAGTTGGAGATCCGCTGGATTGAGTGGACCAACTGGCAGACCAACTACAATCTGGCTCTGGCGACCCAGTCCGGCGATATCGATCTGATCGGTACCGCTACCGACTGGCTGGATGCGTGGCCCAACAGCCAGAAGGGCGCTTTCCTGCCCCTGAGCGAGGATATGCTGAAGACCTATGCGCCCCAGACCTGGGAGAGCGTTTCTGCTGATCACTGGGAGCTGTGCAAGTACAACGGCGAGATCTACATGATCCCCGAAGACAACTATGCGCAGTGGACCAACCACGGCTTTATGTATCGTGGCGACTGGGCCAAGGAAGCCGGTCTGGAAAACGGCGTGCATTCCTGGGAAGACCTGGGCGTGTACTTCCAGTGGATCAAGGACAACAAGGAAGGCGTGTATCCCTGGGATGCTGACGGCAACGGCTCTTCCTACAGCCCCCAGATGTCCGGCGGCTGGCAGACCTCTCATACCGGCAACATCGCCATCGAAGGCTTCCCGGTAGGTCTGTTCTATGGCGAGTCCAAGGATGATCCCTACACCCTGAGCCGCTACTATCTGGAAGGCGACGAGCTGGTGAACTTCGCCAAGACCATGAAGGAATGGGCGGATGCCGGCTACTGGCGTACCGACGTGCTGAACTATTCCGGCCAGCAGGATGCCCTGATGAAGGAAGGCACCTCCGGCGCTCGTCAGCACCACACCGAGACCTGGACTGGTTTCCGTACTGATATGGAAGAGGCTCAGCCTGGTTCCGACCTTGGCTTCTTCTTCTTTGGCGAGGAGCAGAACAACCTGGTGGCCCTGAACATCACCCACGGCGCCATGGCTATCGCTCAGACCAGCAAGAACCCCGAGCGTGCGCTGATGGTTTACGACCTGCTGCGCAACGATCCTGAAATCTATCGTCTGATGATGTACGGTATCGAAGGCGAAATGTACTCCATCGACGAGAATGGCTATCTTGTTCGTCCTGATGATTTCGACAGCACCACCGATGGCGTGACCTTCAACTGGTGGTGGGGCCGGAACGATGACCTGGGCCTGCGCGACGCTGATCGCGACTGGGCGACCATCGATGAGCTGTATGCTCGTTACGACGAGATTGCCATCGACTACCCCTATGGCCAGGTTGTATTCGATCTGACCAACATCCAGGTGTACCTGGACAACATCTCCAACGTGTACAACACCTATATGCCTCGTATCTGCTTCGGCCTGATGGACGATCCGGAAGCTTATGTGGCTGAGTTCCGCACCCAGCTGCAGAACGCCGGCATCGAGACCGTGATGACCGAGGTTCAGAATCAGCTGGATGCCGTTTATGGCGCTGAGTAAGCGAGACTGACCCAACGAAAATGGGAACCGGCCGGAAGGGAGCGCGCTCCATGGCGGTAACGCCAGACGTATTCCCGGAGGGACGGTTCCCTCTTTTTATGGATGGAGGAACCTATGCGCGAGATACAGAGCCTGAACAGCAACTGGCTGTTTCACTTGGGAGATGAAGCTGGCGCGGATTATATGGGCCATGACGACCGCGCCTGGCAGCCGGTAACGCTTCCCCACGACTGGTCCGTAGCCTATCCTTTTGACAAGCGGAATGCCAGCGGCACGGGCTATTTGCCCGGCGGCACCGCCTGGTACAGGAAGCATTTTACACTGCCGGAGACGGTGAAGGGGAAGCGTGTGCGCGTTTGCTTTGGCGGCGTGTATAAACATGCCAGGGTGTGGGTTAACAGCAATTATCTGGGCCAGCGCGCCTACGGATACGCTTCCTTCGGCTATGACGTAACAGCCTTTGTGCGTCCGGGTGAGAATGTGATTTCCGTGCGGGTGGAGCATGAGGAGGTGGCGGATTCCCGCTGGTTTACCGGCAGCGGCATTTATCGGGATGTGACCCTGGAGATCAGCGATCCTCGTGGGTTCCGGGCGGACGGTATTTTTATTACCACCGAATCGGTGGCGGAGGATGGAACGGCTACTTTGCGCTTGCGGTACGAGACGGACGGCGCAGACGCCTTATCCTTTGCGCTTGCCGATGGACAGGGAACCCGGGCGGCCGCCGCAACGGCGCAGGGGGCTATGGGGGAAGCAGAGCTGCGCGTTCCTGCGGCAAGTCTGTGGAGCCCTGAGCATCCGACGCTGTATACCCTGACGGCACAAGTGCTGTGCAGCCATGCGGTCGTAGATGAGGTGACCATGCCGGTGGGCATCCGCACCCTGCGATTTGATGCGGATCACGGCTTTTTCCTGAACGGAGAGAGCGTCAAGCTGCGCGGCGTATGCGTGCATCACGATGCGGGCGCGCTGGGCGCAGCTGTCCCGAAAGCTGTGTGGCGGAGACGGTTGCAGAAGCTCAAGGAAATGGGCTGCAATGCCCTGCGTACGGCCCACAATCCGCCGGACTCCCATTTGCTTGACTTGTGTGATGAGATGGGTTTCCTGGTCATGGACGAGGCCTTCGACGAGTGGGAAGGCGCGAAAAATAAGTGGTGGCAGGGTCACAACGTTTATCCCCCCAAGCGGTACGGCTATGCGGAAGATTTTCCACAATGGCACCGAATCGACCTGGAGGATATGATCCGTCGAGACAGAAACCATCCCTGCATCATCATCTGGAGCATTGGCAACGAAATCGACTATCCCAATGATCCTTATGTGACGCCGCTGTTCCAGGAGGTGCTGGGAAACAACGATGCCAACAAGCCCGCGGCCGAACGGCAGTATGATCCCCGAAAACCGGATGCGGGACGCCTGGCGGTTATTACCAGGGAATTGACGGATATTGTTCATGGGCTGGATACCTCCAGGCCGGTGACCAGCGCCCTGTCGTTCCCGGAGCTGAGCAATCGAACGGGCTTTGCGGATGTACTGGATGTGGTTGGCTACAACTATAAGGAAATGTTTTACGCGGAGGATCATGCCAAGTATCCCGGGCGGGTGATCTATGGCAGTGAGAACGGCAAGTCTCCCGAAGCATGGTATGCGGTGAGGGACAACGACTACATCTGCGGGCAATTTCTGTGGACGGGCGTGGATTTCCTGGGCGAGTGCCATGGATGGCCTGTGCGGATTTCCCAGGCCGGACTGCTGGACCTGGCCGGATTTGAGAAGCCGCAGTATGCGCAGCGCAAAGCGCTATGGACGCAGGCGCCTTATGTGCGCATTGCTTCGGGGCCGGATGGCGCGGAATATCCGGATCAGGAAGCCTTCTGCTGGTCGGGAGAACCCGGAGAGCTTCGCACGGTCAGCTGCTATACCAATGCGGAGCAGGTGGAGCTTTTCCTCAACGGCGTTTCTCTGGGCGTGAAAACCCTGACGGATGCGGAGGGGTGCCGCGCTGTCTGGACGGTGCCGTATGCGCCGGGAACATTGCGCGCGGTGATTCCCGGCGGGGAGGACAGCCTGTGTTCTACCGGGCCTGGCGCTACGCTGGCGCTGCATCCGGACGTGACCGTCCTGGCGGCGAATGGAACGGACGTAGCGCAGGTGGAGGTCAGCCTGCTGGACGCGGAGGGCCGGTTAGCTGCGGCCCACGATACGGAGATAACGTATCAACTTACCGGCGACGCGGAGATTTTGGGCATTGAAAACGGCGCTCCGGACGATTTGACGCCGTATGCTTCCCGCCGCCGCTGGACCAAGGGCGGCCGGGCTATTGTCTACCTGCGGGCAGGCGTCCGCGCGGATGAGATTACTCTGCATGTCAGCACCCGGGATGGGCTCAAAGCTCGGTGCGTATTGCATCAGAACTGAGCTTTGCTGCGGGGAGGCATTCCTGCCCATGGAGTAGGGAAGCCTCCCCGCAGAATCTTTTTGGAAATGAGCAGTTGACAAACGCGCAAAAAAGTAATAGAATAGTTGAGCCGATGAAAACGGTAGTTGTGCGCCCGTAGCGCAGTTGGATAGCGTGTCAGACTCCGACTCTGAAGGTCACAGGTTCGAATCCTGCCGGGCGTACCACCAAAGGACTCAGATATTGATACAATGTCTGAGTCCTTGTTTTTGCATTTATTCTGCTTCCACATTGCATTATTGTACTAAACAAGCGAGATATAACCCTCAACGCGGTGTAAATCTGCAAGCGCCTGCTTTTTGCTTGCAAGCAGAAAAAATGGTCCACCCTTCCCAATCGCTCCCAAAGAGCGTTAGACTACTCAAAATGCCGTTTCTGGCCCCAATTTGCACCCCCCTCAGCAATAGCGAACACTGTGTTCGGGTAGTAACGTTACTCCGTACTGAATTAATCGTAACAGAGTATCTCAAAAAGTACCTTCGGCAAAACGAGCCATGGGCAAAGAGCAGACTGTGGCTCCCTGTTTTCGGCGTTTTCCTGCCTGTGCGGTGGGGCGTGCGGGTGCTATTGGGCAAGCGGAAGCAGATCAACCTGGCGCATAGGCAGTAGGATGAGAATACGGCACGGGTTCTTCGTGCCGTCTGCGTCAGACCGCTGTGGTTTTTCGAGATGTGCCACGGTCGCGGTTAAACGAACACACAGTAAAAGTTGCCGTTTTCCTTACAAGCATAATGCGAACATATGTTCTGATATGATATAATCGCAGTACAGTTTCTTGTTATTCCACAACAGAAGGAGAGGCGGAGCGAGTGTATCACGACACGGACAGGGAAGAACGTAGTAGCATGATTGAGATGACGGAAGCAGAGAACGATAGCTTGGGTGAAATGACGGAAGCAGAGTACGGCGTCTTGGGTGAGGCGGCGGAAGCGGAATACGGCATATGCGACCTCCTGGATGAGAACATCCCCTCGCCGCTGGAAATGGATAATGCGGGAGAGAAGCTTGTCCTTCCGGAGATACAGGACATGACGGAGTACATCCGTCGGCATTATGAGCAGGAAATCATGAAGAAACTGGCATGGCGGCTTCGCTGGGAGGAGCTGTGCGTCGTGTCAGACGGCAAATACTATCAGGATCTTCCCTGGACGGGTTCCGAGGACTACGGCGAGGAAGTGTCGCTGCCGGGTTCGGAGGACATAATCCCGAAAGACTTTGACGATCCGCGCTTCGCGGACGAGAAGACCCGCTACGCCACCCTACAGCCGAAAGAGGTAAAGATCGTGTTTGCGAGCTATTACCGCGTTTCGGAATGCTGCGTGGAGGCGCGGCTGACGGTGGAGGCGCAGGTCGAAATCCGATGGAGATTCCTCGGAAAAACCGTACCGCAGCGCTATGACGTGGATATATGGTTCGACATGGAAGGAGATATGAACGGCGAGATCTGCCAAATCGCGCTTCATCGCTATCGCAGTGAAGCGTCCGGCGTCAAGCTGGACGAGTATCTGGTGCCTGTCTTTCACTGGGAGGACATAGAGGAGGAAGCGGAGCGCATCATTGCGGATCTTGTGCCGGAGGGACTGAGCGATCCATCGCGGCTGCGCCCGTATCCGTTTGCGGAGCGTCTGGGGCTGAAAATCTTATCGCTCCCGTTGTATAAGCGTCCGAAGACGGCCAGTATTCTGTTCTTCGGCCCGGGAGATGTGCTAACGGGCTCGAGCGCGGACTCGCCGTCGGTTTCTATGGCTGTTGAAGCAAATACCATCGTGCTGAACAGCCATCTTTCCGGCAGGGAAAAGGACGCGATTTTCCATGAGTGCTTTCACTATGTAGAGCATCGGCTCTTTTTCAAGCTCCAGCAGCTCCACAACAACGATATCGCCGCCATCGGCAGATGGAGACCGGTTACACTGAAGGAGGGCAGGCGCAGTCCCATCGAGTGGATCGAATGGCAGGCGAACGTAGGCAGCCAGTGTCTGCAGGTACCGCAGGCGCTGCTGCGTAAGTGCGTCAATGAAGCCCTGAACGATATGAAGAATATCCGCCTTCACATGGGGTATCGTCTTCAGATCATTGGAAAACGGCTGGCGAGGGAATTCGATGTATGGAATTACCGGCTGCGCAACCGAATGATTCATGTAGGGTACTCTGCCGCCCGGGGCGCGCTGAATTACGTGGGGGACGGTTATATTCAGCCGTTTGCCTTTGATTTGAGCAAGTGCCACGGCGGACAGACCTTCGTGATCACACCGAATGAGATGATCGCGGAGTACGTCCGAAACGAAGCCTTCCGCAGGCTCATCGATACCGGTCACTATATTTATGTGGACGGGCACATCTGCATCAACGACCCGGAATACGTTGTTTTATCGAATGGCAAGCTCCTCCTGACCCCCTGGGCCAATCAGCACGTGGATCAGTGCTGCCTGCGGTTTGTTCGCACCTACCATCGGGACAGGAAAACGCACTATGTGTTTGGTCAGCTCAACAGCGACGAGGAATATAATGGGCGCAGTCTGTCCATGTCGGCGTCGGAGATGGCTCCGCGCCTGTACGAGCAGGCGATTGCAAGAGCCCAGCTCATCCAGTCACTGCCCGGAAGCTTTCATGAGGCATTTGCCATGCTTATGGACGCGAAGGGGATTACGGTAGAAAAGCTGGCGGAGGAAACCATGCTGTCGGAGCGCAGCATCACCCGATACCGCAATCGGGAGCAGGACAGCTTCTCGGCAGATACGGTAGCGATTCTCTGCCTGGGTCTGGGTCTGGATCCGATTCTAAGCTTCGCGATTATGGAAAAGGCAGGCATCCATTTGCGCGATACGCCGGAAGACCTGACGCTCAAGGCCGTGCTGATGGGGCTGCACACGACGCCCGTCATGCAGGTCAGGGCGTATCTGAACGAAATCAATTATCCGAGGATCAGGCTTTGGCCTCAACAACAGTGAAACAGCAAATACATCTTTCAGCGAAGCGGCCGGAGACGTTTCCAAACGGAGACGTCGCCGGCCGCTTTTTTTGTTTTTGGAGAATGAGCAACGTTCTCCGGACAAGGACGGAAACAAACAGGGTGACAGCTGCTGTCACCCCACGGAAAGCGGTTCGGAGTAAAAACCCTCTCTGTTCAGCTTCTCCCCAAAGAGATGCAGACATCCATCTGAGAGCAAAAGCACGAAAATGCGGCGGCAAGCAGGGAAATAAAGACGAAAAAAGGCGATGATTGCGGCTCGGTCAGGGTGTTTTCAGGTTGTCCGGAGTGGACGAGCGTGCGACCGCCTGAAAAACACAAAAATATTTTTGCAGGGGGGAGACAGCTGCTGTCACCCTAAAACGGGCTTTTTTCGCCTGATTTGCATATTGAAGAGACGTAAAATGCAGAATCAGCAAAGAAAAGCCCATTGATTCACCGCTTAGACAAAAACGAACGAAAATTCTGCAATTATTCCTGCAAAACAGGGTGACAGCTGCTGTCCTGTTCTTTTGAGCGGCGCTCCGCTATCATAATACCCGTGAGGTGGCCACCCACGAAATCAGGAACACGGTAACACACGACGGAGGCTATGGTGAATTCGGGAGCAGGGATGCCATTCGAAAGCATCTTCTCGCCGCTCTATGCCACAGGTTTGCCCGTCAGCAGCCCCAGCGGTCTGCGCAGTTCGTTGCCGTTTCGAGATGGAGAGGGAGGTCATCTTTATGTTTAAGAGCAGCGAACACGGAATCGCAGGGCAGGCGCAGAACAGTCTGAGAACGGCGCGTGTGGATTTCACCCGATCTGGCTGGCGTCAGTATATGAAGCTCAACCGCAGCCTGGACGCACGGTTCATCCGGGGCTTCGTCCTTCGGTACGAGCTGGGCGTGTACCTGGCGGCCCACGAAGACGCAGGCGCTCCTCTGGACGAGGGCTGCCTGGAGGTTCGCTACGAAGACGGCGTGTACCTGCTGCTGCGCAGGATGCAGGGCGTGTGGTACATCACGGACGTCTTCGTTGCAGAAGAAGCCGTCGCCTACGAGCCGGTGTTCTTCTGGAAGCAGATCAGGCGCGGCGTAAATCTCGTTCTGGCGCACGTCCTGACCGGCTGGCGCTCGCTGACGCAGAGGATGGTGAGAGTCGTATGAAGTCCTGTTGTGCCGACTGCGCCAGAATCGCCTACTGTACGCGCCAATACGACGAAGAAAAGCGCGCCCGGTGTCCCATCCTGAACGGCGACGAGCCGATGCGTTACCGCAATACTGAAGGTTACTCCGACCCCACGGCGTTCTTCGCCCTCCGCAATGCCATGAAGGCCACCAGTCCGAAGAAGAAAAAGAAGACCGTGAACGAACCGAAGGGTAAGAAGAAGCGCCATCCCCGGACGCAGGTCGTCCACTACGACTGACAAAAAGGAGAAAGATCATCATGAACGAGAAGAACATCCGGCTGGTCACAGCGGAATCCGTCCGTGCCGGTCACCCCGACAAGTTCTGCGACCAGGTTGCCGACGCCATTCTGGACGCACATCTCCGGCAGGATCCCAACGCCCGAGTCGCCGTAGAGGTATTCGCTACGGCGGGCAAGATGCTCATCGGCGGCGAGGTCACCTCTAAGGCAGAGGTGGACTGCGGCAGAATCGTTGCAGATGCCATCGATCGCATTGGTTACACCATGGGCGACCTCTGCGAGGATTCCCGTGATCCGCTGGAACTGGAGATCCGCATCCATGATCAGTCTCCCGACATCTCTGCCGCCGTAGGCGCAGATGATCTCGGCGCAGGCGATCAGGGCATTGTGGTGGGCTATGCTACCAATGAAACCGAGGAATACCTTCCCCTGCCCGTTGTGCTGGCGCATCGCATCTGCAAACGGCTGGACGAGCTGAAACCTCAAACCCCGTGGCTGGGTGCGGACGGCAAGGCGCAGGTCACTGTCGCCTATGAGAACGACGTGCCCGTTGCCATAACCGCCGTAGTCGTTTCACTGCAGCATGACGCGGAGATCGACCATAAGAGCATCCGCCGTTTCATCGGTAAGGAAGTGCTGGGCAAGGTGCTGCCCCGAGAACTACTGAAGGAGGATGCCCGCATCCTCGTCAATCCTTCCGGGAAATTCGCGCTGGGCGGCCCTGCTGCGGACACCGGCCTGACCGGACGAAAGCTGGCGGTGGATCAGTATGGCCCGGCCGCGCATATCGGCGGCGGCGCGCTTTCGGGCAAAGACCCGACGAAGGTAGACCGCTCCGGCGCATATGCCGCCCGCTGGGTGGCGAAGAACATCGTGGCGGCAGGCATGGCGAAGCGCTGCGAGGTGCAGATCGCCTACGCCATCGGAAGGAGCGAACCCGTCAGCGTAGCAGTGAATACCTTCGGTACCGGTGTGATTTCTGACAGCCGCATTGAAGCGGCAGTAAAAGCGGTCTTTGATCTCACGCCCGCAGGAATTATCCGTGACCTGAAGCTGAACAGTCCCATCTATTCCAGACTGGCCTGTTCCGGGCATTTCGGGCGCACGGAGCTTGAGCTTCCCTGGGAAGAAACCAATCGCAAGTACGAGCTGCTGTCCGCGGCGCTGAAGCACAGCGTCCGGCAGTGAGAAAGGAGTCAAAATGACTATTCACATTCAGATGCTTCAGGACATCGCTGCCCATGCCCGCGCAATGGCGGACGCCATGCAGGCCATTGTGGACGACTGCGCCGAACAGCTGGCCAAACGCAAGGCCGCCGGCGAAAGCGAAGAATCCATTATGAACGAGCCGTTCAAGAAGGAAAGTGCGCAGAACGCATCCGCCAGCAGCAAGGAGGGCTTTACACCCTATGAAGGTCCTACTCCTTTCGATGAGACACCGGGAAGCAAGGCTTCTGCAGCGGTGCCTGTCGCCGCGTCCTCGCCCGCGCCGAAGCTGACCATTGTAGAACTGCGCGCCTTTGTGGCGGCGCGTTCTACCCCGGAGAACCGCCCAAAAATCAAGGCGATCCTCACGAAGTACGGCGTGAAGAAACTCACCGAGCTTCCGGAAAATCAGTATGAAGCCGTGAAGAATGAGGTGGCGGCGCTGTGAGCGAAATTCAGCACACCAGCCGCGCCCATGCCCGGCTCAACGCCTCCTCATCCCATCGCTGGATGATGTGCCCGCCCTCGGTCAAGCTCTCCGAGCAGTTCGAGGATAAGCCTTCGACCTATGCGGAAGAGGGTACTTTTCTCCATGAATTGTGCGAGCTGAAGCTGCACCGCTATCTGGGCGACATGACCAGCGAAGCCGTGGAAGCGCAGTATGCGGAGCATCGGGACAGCGAGTTTTACTCGGACGAGGCCGAAAGCGTCACGGATGAATACGTCAATTTCTGCATTGAAACCATCGAGGCGGTCCGCTCTTCCTGCCCTGATCCGCTGATCATGGTGGAGCACCGGCTGGATTACAGCGAGTACGTGCCTGAGGGTTTCGGCACCGGCGATCTGGTCATCGTGGCGGACGGCGTGATCGAGGTAATCGATTTCAAGGGCGGCCGCGGCGTAAGAGTGGACGCCAATCGGAATAGCCAGCTCATGCTCTACGCACTGGGCGCGCTGCTGGAATTTGACCCGCTTTACGACATTCACCATGTGCGCATGACCATCGTGCAGCCCCGGCTGAACAATCTGTCCTCCTACGAAATGGAGGCGGACAAGCTGCTCCGCTGGGCAGAGATGGAGGTACGTCCCAAAGCGCTCCTAGCCTATGAAGGCAAGGGTGAATTCTGCGCCGGCGAATGGTGCCGCTTCTGCAAGGCGCGCTATACCTGCCGGAAACGCAGCGAGTATCACATGCGCCTGGCTGAACGGGATTTTAAACAGCCCGACCTGCTCTCGGACGAGGAGATCGCCGATATCCTGCCCGTGGCGGAAAGCCTGAACAGCTGGGTACAGGACCTCATGGCCTATGCGACTCAGGAAGCGGTGGACGGAAAACGCTGGCCGGGCTATAAGCTGGTGGCCGGGCGCACGGTGCGCAAGTACACCAGCGAGTCCGAGGTCATTAAGGCCGCAACCGAGGCGGGCTACACCGACATCTACAAAACCACGCTGCTGGGCGTGGGCGATCTGGAAAAGCGGCTGGGCAGGAAGAAGTTCAGCGAGGTGCTGGGCAGGTATATCGTCAAGCCCCAGGGCGCGCCGACGCTCGTTCCCGAAACCGATCCCCGCAAGCCGTATTCCGACGCGGCAGGCGATTTTATCAACTAACCCCTACGATAGCCGAAAAGGCGGAAAGGAAAACAAACATGTCTATCAAAGTCATCACCGGCAAGGTCCGCGCGTCCTTCGTTCACGTTTTCGAACCCCAGAGCATCAACGGCAGCGAGCCCAAGTACAGCTGCTCCCTCATCATCCCCAAGAGCGATACCGTGACCATCGGGAAAATCAGGGAAGCCATTGAGCATGCCAAGCAGGAAGGCGTGCCCAAGTGGGGCGGCAAGATTCCGCCCAATCTGAAGCTGCCCCTGCGCGACGGCGATGTGGATCGTCCGGAGGATCCTGCCTACGCGGACAGCTATTTCATCAACGCCACCAGTCAGGAACAGCCGGGCGTGGTCGACCGCAGGCGCGTGAAGATCACCGATCCGCTGGCGATCTACTCCGGCTGCTATATCCGGGCATCCATCAACATTTATCCCTTCAACGCCAACGGCAACCGCGGCATTGCGGCGGGACTGTCCAATATCCAGTTCTGGGAGGACGGCGAGCCGCTGAACGGCCGCGTTCGCGCAGAGGATGAATTCGACGCGCTGGACGACGACGCGGACGATTTCCTCGATTGACGCTATAAGAACGCCGCGCATCAATGATGGTGCGCGGCTATTGGATCTCCTGTTCCAGTTCATCGAAGATAGGACTGTCGAAAAATTCCCGAAGGGAGATTTCCAGCCCGTCGCATACCTGATGAATGGTAACGATACCCGGATTGTTGCTTTTCTCGTTAAGCATACTGTAAATCGTTGACGGCGAAGTACCGGCCATGTTGGCAAGCGTGTTCACCGTGATGCTCCGCTCTTTGCAAAGTTCCTGAATGCGAACTGCAACAGCCTGTTTTGCGTTCATGACACACCCCTCCCCACATGTCTATGATAAAGAAATGTGGGATATATCGTGTGGGACATATCCCAAAATCGGAAATTTTATGGTATAATTGGGATATATCCCATACAAAGGAGTGCGTTATACAATGAGATTAGCATTTACCGGCCACCGGCCAGAATCACTGCCCTTTGGTGAAAACGAGCTGTCGGCTTCGGCGATCCGTGTAAAAGCAATGCTGGCGGATGAGATCATGCGGTGCGCGGCGCAGGGATACGATACTTTTCTGGCAGGCGGAGCACGCGGTGGGGACATTCTCTTTGCGGAGCAGGTGCTTTTTGTCAAGGGGCTGGAGTATCCCGACATCCGGCTGATTACCGTCGTTCCCCACGAAGGACAGGCGAATAGCTGGACGGAGGCATGGCGAGAGCGGTACTTCCGCATACTGGAGTATTCTTCCGATGTTGTCACACTGGAAATGCATTACAGCAGCGGGTGCTATCACGCCCGGAATCGTTATCTGGTCGACCACACGGACAGCGTGCTGGCGCTCTATAACGGTTCGCCGACCGGCGGCACGGCTTATACCGTGAAATACGCCTACCAGCGCAATAAGGAAATCATCGTAATCGATCCAACAACCATGGAGCGAAATGTAATTCCGCCCCGGCTCCGATGTGAATAAACTGCGGCGCATCCGAAAGGGTGCGCCTTTCTGATGGGAGTGATTCATATGCCCGTTCTCATGGGCTTGGACTTAGAGACATACAGCTCGGCGCCGCTGCCCAGGTGCGGCGTGTATCGCTACTGCGACGCGCCGGATTTCGAGATTCTTCTGTTCTCCTATGCCTTCGACGATGAGCCTGTACAGACCATTGACCTCGCCAGCGGTGATGTACTTCCGCAGGAAGTCATTTCTGCGCTGGAAGATCCCGCCATCATCAAGGTCGCCTACAATGCGCAGTTTGAGCGCGTATGCTTATCGCGCTATCTGGGTCACTGGCTGGATCCGCATCAGTGGCGCTGCACCATGGTTATGGCGGCGTATCTGACGCTGCCCGGAAGGTTGGCGGACGCAGCCGTCGCCCTGGGCACAACGGAGAAGAAAATGGAAGAAGGCAAAGACCTCATCCGGTACTTCTCCGCCCCCTGCAAGCCCACCAAAACCAACGGCGGCAGAACGCGCAATCTGCCCACCGACGCGCCTGAAAAGTGGGCGGTGTACAGGCAGTACAATGCCCAGGACGTGGAAACCGAGCGCGCCATTCGAAAAGCACTGGAAAAGTTTCCCCTGCCCGAGCAGGAGTGGGAACTGTACGCGCTGGATCAGCAGATCAACGACCGGGGCGTGCGCGTGGATAAGAAGCTCGTGAAAAACGCCATCGCGGTCGATGCGGTATTTGCGCAAGCAGCCTATCAGCGGGCTAAGGAACTGACGGGGCTGGAAAACCCCGGCAGTGTGAACCAGTTGAAGGCATGGCTGGCGGATCAGGATATGCCTATGGAGAGTCTCGCCAGGAAGATCGTGCAGGAGAAGGCGGCGCAGGCGGATGGTATTGTAGCGGAACTGTTGAACCTGCGGCTGGAGCTGAGCAAGACCAGCGTCAAAAAGTACGAGGCCATGGCGCGCTGCGTGTGCAGAGATGGGCGCGTCCACGGTCTTCTTCAGTTTTACGGCGCCAGCCGCACCGGGAGATGGGCTGGGCGTCTGGTGCAGGCGCAGAACCTCCCGCAAAATCATTTGCCTGATTTGAATTTGGCGCGGGAAATGGTCAAAACCGGCGACGAGCAGCTGATAGAAACACTCTTCGGTTCCGTGCCCAATACGCTCTCCGAACTTATCCGCACGGCGTTCATCCCGAAGGATGGATGCCGCTTTATCGTGGCCGACTTTTCCGCCATCGAGGCGCGGGTGCTGGCGTGGCTTGCGAACGAAGAATGGGTACTGGACGAATTTCGCGGCAAGGGCAAAATCTACGAAGCGACCGCCAGCCGCATGTTTCACATTCCGCAGGAGACCATCGTCAAGGGTCATCCCAATTATGAGTATCGGCAGAAAGGCAAGCAGGCTACGCTCAGCTGCATTGCAGAAGGACAGCTGGTGCTTACGGATCATGGACTGATACGGATTGAGAATGTGAAACAATATCACAGACTCTGGGATGGCGAAAACTGGGTGTCCCATGAAGGGGTTGTTTATCAGGGACAGAGGGAGGTCATAACCTATGACGGACTTACAGCGACCGCAGACCACCTCGTCTGGATCGAGGGGCAAGCGCGGCCGGTATACTTTGGATTCGCCGCCGCCAGCGGCGCACATCTCATGCGCACAGAGTATTGTGGGCAGACGATACGGATGGGTGAAGATAATCAGCCCGGAAAAACGGTGGAACGAGCAATGGAGCCGGTGTTACGTACTGACGGAATGCGTTTCCTGCCACAATATTCAATGGACATATCTTTCCAATCTGACTCGGGGAATATCCAAAGGGTGTCAAAACTGCTCTCAGAGGCCCAAGCCGATTCCAATGTGGCTGGAGCAGCGGCTGACCGCTGCAAAAGGACGCTGCGAAAACCCCAACGACAGGCAGTATCATTTATATGGCGGCCGCGGCGTCAGATTCTGCTTTCCGTCCGTCATTCAGGCGGAAATCTGGATTCTGAAAAATGTTCCGAATGTACGACGGGAGTACGAGATGGATCGCATCGACAACAACGGTCACTATGCGCCGGGGAACATCCGATTTGTTCCCAGAGAAAAGAATCTGGGCAACCGGCGCGTGACGGTATTATCGGAATGGGATCAGGAATACTGGCCTTATTCTCGAAATGTGGTCACCAGGATGCTGTCTTCTGGGAAAACACGGGAAGAAATCATCGAATCAGCGCGGGAGGCGGTGCGCATGAAGCGAAAGAACTGGAAGCTCATCGACGCACGGCTCGACTTTATGACATACGAAATGCCGGCCCACATCATCGTTTTACCGTATCGGGGCGGCTTGTCCACAACTGTGGCTACGGCGGCGGAGTCGGCGCATTGAAGGCCATGGGCGCAAAGATGCCCGAGGAGGAAATGCAGCCGCTGGTGGACGCATGGCGCGCCGCCAACCCCAATATTGTGGCCTTCTGGAGTGCACTGGATCGTGCGGCGAGAACGGTTATCCACAAGAAAACCTCCGTCCGAGTTGGTAAGGTCACACTGTACTGGCAGGACGATAAGATGTTCATGCGGCTTCCTTCAGGCAGAAATCTATGCTATCAGTCATCGCATTTCACTACAAACCGTTTCGGCAGCGACGCCATCGGCTATTACGCATCCAGCGCATCGGGACAGATGGTAGTACAGGAGACGTTTGGAGGAAAATTGGCAGAGAATGCGACGCAGGCGATTGCACGAGATATCCTCGCCAATGCCCTGATGATGCTGGAAGCGCACGGTTATCCCGTGGTGTTCCACATCCACGACGAAGCCGTCATCGAAATGCCTATCGGTCAAGGCTCTCTGGAGGAAGCCTGCCGTCTTATGGCCATTGCGCCGGACTGGGCGGAAGGACTGCCCCTGCGGGCGGACGGCGAGGATGATCTTAGCTTTTACCGAAAAACGTAAGCATGTAAACTGGAAAAGCAGTCAGCGACGGCTGCGAGGCCATCTATGCCTTTTGGGGGGAAGAAGTAAAAGAAAAAGCGATCCGCTCCCGCAGTACAGGAGTGAACGCTCACCATATCCGTTTTGAGGTCTGTGCCTGCATTTGGGGCGCAGACCACTTTTTACTCAATTGAAGAATTGCTCACATTGTACACTTATCTTATAAAAAATGTCAATCTACCGAAGGAGGAAAAATTCATGCAGGTAAAGTACGACCGCAAGCTCCTGATCGCCATTGGCAGGAGCCGCAAGTCAGCCCAATGGCAGAACAGGGAACTTCAATGGAGTGAATTGCTGGACAAACTTTCTCAGGCCACCCGCACCCGGGAAACGGCGGCGGAGTACGCCGCGCTGCCCAAGGGTGAGCGCGACAACATCAAGGACGTAGGAGGCTTCGTCGGCGGATATCTCAAAAACGGCAAGCGCAACAATGCTTCCGTGGTCAACCGCTGCCTGGTCTGTCTGGACGCGGACTACGCCGACGAGGGGCTTTTGGACGACCTCGACCTGACCTTCATCAACGCCTATGCGCTCTATTCCACCCACAGCCACACGCCGGAGAAGATGCGCCTGCGGCTCATCATTCCGCTCTCTCGAACGGTCACGCCGGACGAATACGCGGCTGTTTCCCGGCGCATTGCGGACGAGCTGACGCTGACCCGCTTCGATCCCACCACCTTCGAGCCCGCACGGCTCATGTACTGGCCTAGCACGCCCGAGGACGGCGAGTTCGTGTTCCGCTATAACGACGCACCCTTCCTCGACCCGGACGCGGTACTGGCGACCTATCCCGACTGGACGGACGCTTCCCTCTGGCCGACCACCCGCCCGCTGGAAGAGCGCACCCGTGCGAAGATCGGCAAGCAGGAGGATCCGCTGGAGAAGAAGGGCGTCATCGGCGCGTTCTGCCGTGCGCACAGCATCACCGATGTGCTGGAACACGTCCTCTCCGACCGCTACACGCCTACCGAGCAGGAGGATCGCTACACCTTCATCGGCGGCAGCACCACGGGAGGGCTGGTAGTCTACGACGACAAGTACGCCTATTCCCATCACGCCACCGACCCCGCCGGCGGCAAGCTGTGTAACGCCTTTGACCTTGTACGTCTGCACCTGTTCACACCGGGCGGTACCGCGCCGGACGGCTCGCTGGTGGGTGATGAAGCAGATTCCGTCAGCGCCATGCGCGCCTATGCCGCAGCCGACGAGGCCACGTGCGTTCAGCTGACGGAAGAGCGCCTGCGGCAGGCAGAAAAGGACTTTTCGGAAGAGCCTTCCATGCCCGCCGTTTCTGTTGCATCCGCGGCTTCCGATACCGCGTCTGATGCTACTACCGCCTCTGACAACGCACCTACTGCCTCGGATACTACGCCGGAGAACACTTCTACACCCGCTGCGTCAGACACCACGACTGCTGCTCCTCCTACCTGGCAATCAAAGCTGATCTACGACAAAATGGGCAATATCAAAAATACGCTGACCAATCTGCTGCTCATTATGCAGAATGATCCTCAGCTGAAGGGCGTGGTGTTCAATCAGCTGTCGGACGGCATGGAGATCCGGGACGACGTCGCCCCGGTTCCGTGGAAGCACCCCTCCAAATTCTGGCGTGACGCAGACGATAAGCAGATCATCAGCTATATCGAGACCCGCTACGGCGCATTCAGCAACCGCAACTACGACGTTGCCATTGGCAAGGTCACGGATGACCGCTCCTATCACCCGATTCGGGACTACCTCTCTTCGCTCCCCGAATGGGATCGCACGCCGCGCATCGAGACGCTGCTCATCGACTATCTGGGCGCGCCGGATAACCGCTACGTCCGCGCAGTGACGCGCAAAACGCTGTGTGCCGCAGTAAAACGGGTGCTTCAGCCGGGAATCAAATTCGATACCATGTTAGTGCTGAACGGGCCTCAGGGCGTGGGCAAATCCACGCTTATCGCGAAGCTGGGCGGCGAATGGTTCAACGACAGCCTCTCGCTGAACGATACCAAGGATAAGACGGCGGCGGAGAAGCTGCAGGGATTCTGGATCATGGAAATCGGCGAACTGGCGGGACTGCGCAAGGCGGAGGTGGAGACGCTGCGCTCGTTCCTGTCACGGCAGAACGATATCTATCGCGCGTCCTTCGGCAAGCGCGCCACGCCGCATCTGCGGCAGTGCGTGTTCTTCGGTACAACCAATGAAGAGTCGGGCTATCTGCGGGATACCACGGGCAACCGCCGTTTCTGGCCGGTGAAAACGCCGGGCACAGGCTATAAGCATTCCTGGCAGCTGACGCAGCGGGAAATCGATCAGATCTGGGCGGAGGCGCTCTTTTATGTTCAGCAGGGAGAGAAAATCCATCTGGATAGCGAAATGGATGCGCTGGCGAAGGAAGAACAGCGCGAAGCCATGGAAACGGACGAGCGCGAAGGGCTGGTGCGGGAATACCTCGATAAGCTGCTGCCTGCGGACTGGGAAACGATGGATCTGTCGGAGCGTCGAGGCTTCCTGCGCGGGGATGCATTCACCGGAGGCAATCGCATAGGTACCGTCCGACGAAATACCGTTTGCGCACTGGAAATCTGGTGCGAGTGCTTCGGTCGAGACAGCAGTGCCATTCGCCGCAGCGACAGCAACGACATCTTCTCTATGCTGGCGCGGATCGGCTGGAAAAAATCTGAAATCAACAGCAAGGGAACGCGCCGCCTTCCGCTCTACGGGCCGCAGAGATGCTTTGACCGCACAACGGAATCGGGCGGCGAGGCTGCAAACTCAACGCCGTAAACAGCGAGTTGTCCGGATGTTGCCAATAATGCTGGCATCAAAAACAGGCGTTGCCAGCCGAATGGCAACAGAGCGGCAACAGGCGGATGGATACATCCCCATATAAAAGGAAGAAATCCGTCCAGTTGCCATTGTTTCCATCATTCTATAAGGACGATGATTGGAAGATAAAAGGGATAAAAAAGAGCTGTAGCGTAATACGCGCTATACGCGTGCGAGGGAAACACATTGCTGGGAAAAGAGGCTGACACTTTTCAGGGTGTCAGCTTTTCTTTTGCCATTTTTGCAAGACGCATGTACGGACTGTTCGATGAAATGCATCTTGATGTCAATGGATACCTCATGAGGATGCAAAGTGTGGAATGCGAACGCCAGAGTTTGCTGCCGCATAAGGTATCTGCTCAGTAGTTCTATACGTTATCAGTCGCCGGCGCATTGTCCGACGCAGGAAGGAGGTTCATTTTGCCGGATGAAAAGGATCTGCATCCCTACCAGAAGTTCTGCGTAGACTTTCTGGAGGAGAAGCCGCAGTGCGCGTTATTTCTGGACTGCGGCCTCGGAAAAACCATCATCACGCTCACGGCCATCTCGCATCTGCTGTATGACAGCTACGAGGTGAGCCGTGTTTTAATTATCGCTCCATTGCGTGTGGCGCGGGATACCTGGATCGGCGAGTTATCCAAGTGGGAGCACCTGAAGGAGCTGCGGATGGAACGCATTCTCGGTACGCCCAAGGAGCGCGTCGCCGCGCTGTCCCGCAAGGCGGAACTGTACGTCATCAACCGGGAGAACGTGGAATGGCTGGTCAAACACTACGCCGGGAGAAAGCTGCCCTTTGATATGC
>CAZINY010000006.1:67556-72020 GCA_964540735.1 uncultured Oscillospiraceae bacterium | reverse complement strand
TCCGATCGCCCCCTGGACCCCTTCGGCCCCATGCTTGATGAAACTCTTGCAAGCTAGGAAATCGAAAATTCATTCTCGCAGCGTTCCGATGAAAAACAACGCTTTTTTCAGCAGCCTGAGCCTGCTCGGTTTTTTCGGGCGGGCTCAGGTTGTTGAGAACGGCTTTTGCTTCATTTTTTGCAAGTTGTCCATTACTTTCTTGCAAGCACGGAGGATTTCGCGCTTGCGAGCGCGACCAGGGGGCTTTCCGATCGCCCCCTGGACCCCTTCGGTCCCATGCTTGATGAAACTTTTGCAAGCCAGGGAACCGTAAAATTCATTCTCGCAGCGCTTCAATGAAAAACAACGCTTTTTTCAGCAGCCTGAGCCCGTCCGGTTTTTCCGGGCGGGCTTTGGCTGCTTGCCCCAAGCGCGCATATCGTCGGGCTCAAGGTGCAGACAGGAAACATTGAATCGCCGGCGTTCCCTGGTAGGTGGGACGTCGCTGCGTTGAACAGGCACCTTGACGTCGCTCCGACGCGATAGAGAAATTTTTCTGGCTTTTTTTGCGCCTTCATGGTATGGTGAAAAAGGCCGTTTGCAAACGGCTTGTCGGAGAGTGGAAGGTTGCCGCTCTCTGGACGGTACACGCGCTTGATCGTCGGAGACGGCGGATTGGGTAAAACGAGCAGGGGATTTCCATTTTTCATTCCCGCCATTATCGTACCTGCGGCATGCCCGCCAATGCCTTCCGGCGCTTGGGACGCAGAAGGAAAGGAGCATGGAGACAACATGGAAGTACCAGCCCAACAGGTTCAAAGGATCACCAAGTTTGAGGAAACGCCGGAGTACCAGCACTTCGTGGCGCGAAAGCAGGCATTGCTTTCCGATACGGGGAATCCCTACTTCATCGCGCATGATTCGCCATTGACGGATAGGAGCTTCATGGACGGACAGTGGGTGCTCAACTTCGGCAGCTACAACTATGCGGGCATGTCCGGCCGTCAGGAAGTGTCCGACGCGGCCATAGAAGCCATCCGGCGCTACGGAACCTCTGCGTCGGGCAGTCGCCTGTTGGCAGGAGAGAAAACGCTGGACCGGGAGCTGGAGCAGGCGATTGCCCGGTGGAAGCGCGCGGAGGACGCGCTGGTGCTGGTGGGGGGACATTCCACCAACGTAACCTTTGTGGGAAATTTTTGCCATGACGGCGACCTGATTCTCTACGACGCGCTGATTCACAATTCCGTAGCGGAGGGATGCCGCCTGGCGCACGCCACGGCCCGGCCTTTCCCGCATAACGATTGGGCGGCTTTGGAGCGCATTCTGGAACGGCGCAGGGATAAATTCCAGAAGGTCCTCATCTGCGTGGAAGGCGTATACTCCATGGACGGCGATATTTCGCCGGTACCGGAATTTGTCCGCATCAAGAAGAAATTCGGTTGCTTCCTGATGGTGGATGAAGCGCACTCCACCTGCGTTATCGGGGAAACAGGCGGCGGCGTGGACGAGTATTTCAACCTGGCGTCGGAGGATATTGACATCAAAATGGGGACCTTGTCCAAGGGCCTCGGGGCCTGCGGCGGATACTTGGCAGGCTCGGCCAATCTCATTGAATACCTGCGGTATAGCCTACCGGGATTCGTGTTTTCCGTGGGCATCTCTCCGGCGCTGGCCGCCGCCGCTCTGCGCGCCGTGCAGCTGATGCAGACCGACCCCAGCATCATGGCCAACATGCGGCGCAACGTGGCGTGCTTTGCCGAGGAAGCGCGCAAGCGCAGGTTGGATATTGGCTTGGCAGGGAAAACGGCCATTCTTCCCGTGCTGGTGGGGCCGGATGCGGACGCCTGGGCGCTCTCCAACAGTTTGCGGGGAAAGGGTGTGTTCGTGCCGCCGGCAGTGTATCCGGCGGTGCCCAAGGACCAGGCGCGTTTGCGCTTCTGCGTAACGGCCGCGCATCAACCCCAGCAGATCGTACAGGCATTGGATCGGCTGGAGGAAGCAGCGCAGGAGCTGGGCATTGCCCTGCCGCGGGTGGACGCGTAAATAGCTATCGGTAGAAATCAAAAACGCCATGCGCAGGGGGAAATTCCTGTGCATGGCGTTTTCAAACGATTCATGAAATCCGATGGGGGAAGCGGCGCGCGCTTCCTGCGGACGGCGTCAGGGCTTGGGAACAGCTTCTTATTCCGGATGCGAATGTTTTCCCGCGCCTTGCCGCCTTCATCTCAACGTGGGGAATGGGAAGGTTTCCAGTCGTTTCGAAGGATGGCGTATATGTCCACATCCACAAAACGGCCCTTGTTGAATAACCGTCCGCGCATGGTGCCTTCATGGCGCATACCGGCCTTGACCATTACCCGGCCGCTGGCGGGATTGTCTGTTTCATGCTGCGCTTCCACCCGGTGGAGCTTCAACGTTTCAAAGGCCAGGTCCAGCACCGCGCGCAGCGCCTCGGTCATGATGCCGTGGTTCCAGTATTCCCTGGCCAGGCTGTAGCCTACTTCGGCGCTTTGGTTTTCCGTGTTGACCCACATAAAGCCGATGGTGCCAATCACGCGGCCGGTATCCTTCAGCACGATGCCGTAGGAACCTGGCTCGCCATTGCGGTATTGGCGCAGAATATAGCGCAGATAGGCCCGCGTTTGGCCGATGGTTTGATGCGCGTCCCAGAGCACGTGCCGGGCAACCTCCGGATCTTTGGAATAGGCGAATACGTCCTGGCTGTCGCTCATTTTCAGGGGCCGCAGGAGCAGTCGCGTTGTTTCCAGTACCGGCAGACGGGAAAAAATATCCCGATAATACCAGGAGGAATCGCCTTCGTACTCCTTGGGACGCAGTTCGCCCCACAAGCGTTGGAACAAGGCGTCATGCACGACAGCAGGCCTCCCATCGGCTGGAAAGAAGCGGCGCGCCAGTGTCGACGGCGGGCTGCCAGGTTGCGCTGCCGTAAACCAGCAGGGCGACGCCCAACAGGGCGATCAGCGTCAGGCAGAGAATAAAAATGCAAAACGCGCGGTTTTTTGGGGACGGCAAGAAAGACACCTCCTGCAAAAACCATGGGTAAAAAGCAAAATCGGGAAGATACGGTATGATCGAATCGTTACTATCAACGAAGCGGTCAGTTGATTAGCCTGGCGGCCATCAGCAGGCCCAGCGCCGTTTTTCCATCGCGAAAGACGCCGCTCATCACTTTTTCCAGGGCCTGCGTCAAGGGCATGCGCACCACGTCCACAAATTCGTCCTGGTCGGGGTGGCTGTTTCCCTGGCGCAATCCGGTGGCCAGGTAGAGATGTATCCGCTCGTTGCAGAAACCGGGGGTGGTTTCCAGGCAAGTCAGCTTTTGCCAGTGTTCGGCGGTCAAACCCGTTTCTTCGGAAAGCTCGCGCTGCGCGCAAAGAAAAGGGTCCTCGGTAGGGGAGTCCAGCTTGCCGGCGGGGATCTCCATGGTAACGCGGTCCACCGCTACCCGGTGCTGGCGCACCAGAATGACCTGTTTGTGCTCGTCCACCGCTACCACGGCCGAGGCGCCGGGGTGGCAGGCAACTTCCCGCAAGGCGGTTTCCCCGTTGGGCAGGCGTACCTGCCAGTGTTCGAGACGAATGATTACGCCGGGATAAACCGTTTCGCGGCTCAGGACTTCTTCACGCAACGCCTTGTCATCCATGGTAATTCTACCTCCCTAAGAAGCATTGTTGCTCCATTCGACAGGGGAAGGGGAAAGTCCTGCCTGCCTGGGGATTTCGACCGTTTTCCCCAAGGAGTGTTCATTGACAATCTTTCAAGGACAGGCTAAAATGATAACGTCCCAAACGAACTCGGAGGAGGGAATTTGTTTATGAAAAAAGCCCGTGGCGGGAAGCGCGTTTCAAGGGTTTTGGCTTTTCTTGCAGCGTGTATCCTGTGCCTTCAAATGACATTCATCCCTGCTCAGGCATTGGAGGATTGGTCTTTGCTCTCCATTACCCTGAGCTGGACGGATGCATTGGGAAATCCTGGCTTTGCCATGGCTGCCCCCGTCCCTTATGGCACGGAGCAAGCCTTCTGGGCGCAGGTGGATGTAGCCGCGCCGCTGGATCAACTGGTGATAACCATCAGCCACCCCAATCATCCTGAGTATGTGTTTGATCCGGCGAACGGAAGTACGCTCCTGAATGTTGTGGATTCCGGGGCGGTTATGGATATGTTGACAGCCATTCCCATCACGGCCATGGCCAACGAAACCTTTGCGGATACGTATACCTTGTATGTGTCTACGCAAATGATGCCTCAGGATCCCAGCCTCACCACGCCCGTGGCGGTCACGGTGGTGTACAAGTATGAGGACGGGAGCATCATCGACCAGCAGACGCAGCCCGTGAGCAACGGGGATGTAATCGTGCCCACCAGCGGTCTGGTGGCCGGTATGACGCCGGTGAGCGCGGGGCAGGTGGCCGTGCAGGTAGTGGACGGCGTGGCCAGCCCGAATCCCGTGGAGTTCATCTATGC
>CAZINY010000006.1:0-67456 GCA_964540735.1 uncultured Oscillospiraceae bacterium | reverse complement strand
AAGTTACGGTGGTGTACAAGTATGAGGACGGCGACATCATCGACCAGCAAACGCAGACGGTGAACAACGGGGACGTAATCGTACCCACCAGCGGCCTGGTGACCGGTATGACGCCGGTGAGCGCGGGCGAGGTATCCGTGCAGGTAGTGGACGGCGTGGCCAGCCCGAATCCCGTGGAGTTCATCTATGCCAAGCCCGTAACGACAGCGGAAGTTACGGTGGTGTACAAGTATGAGGACGGCGACATCATCGACCAGCAAACGCAAACGGTGAACAACGGGGACGTCGTTACGCCTGCCAGCAGCCTGGCGTCAGGGTTGACCTTGAGCAGCTCGGGCGAGGTACAAGTCCAGGTGGTCAATGGTACAGCATCCCCCAATCCCGTAACCTTTATTTACGAAAAAGCCAATACGGAACCGGTGTATGCCACCGTTCAGATTTTCTATGTGGATGAGGCCGGGAAGACCGTGGCCACCGGCACGACTAAGCAACTGCCCGCGGGGCGGCATACGGTAACGGCCGAACCGGCGGATCTGCCGGAAGGGTATTCCATTGTGAGTGAACAGAACGCGACGGTGGAGGTAAGCGACGATGGCGTTGCAGACCCCAGCACGGTTACGTTCATTTACAGCAAGCCCGAGGACGATCCCACCCATGAGGAAAACCCAGCTACAGCGACAGTAAAGGTATACTATCTGGCCCGCGAGGATAATCATCCGGTAGCTGCGGAGGGGGCCGTGACCCTGAACGAGGGCGTTACGCCGGTGGTTGCCGCGCCTCAGAATCTGGAGAGCGGGTATACGCTGGATGGCGCGGACAGTCAGGATGTTACGGTGGATGCTCAGGGTAACGCAAATCCCAGCGCCGTGACCTTCTACTACGTGAAAGAGGAAGAACCCAAGCCCGCGGCGCAGGCGGAAATTACCATCCGCTATACGGATACCAAGAACAATGACATCGTTACCCCGGAAAAGCGCCTGCTGGATGCCAATAACGTATACGCCATTGGCCCGGATGCCTCAAAGGTGCCTGAGGGATATTTGGCGCTGAAAGCGGACGCTGTGTCTGTTACCGTGGACGCAAACGGCGTGGCGGATGTAACGGAAGTCGTCTTTGTGTACCAGCAGAAGGCGACGGAAACAGAGATTCCCACGGGCGCGCTGATCCAGCGCTGGGGCTATACCACAGCCAAGGACGGAACGATCAACTGGCGCGATAAGCCCAGCACAAGCGGACGCGTGCTCCAGAAGCTGAGCCAGAACACCTATGTCTGGCTGATCCGCGAGGAAGTCAACGACGCGGGTGAAAAATGGACCAAGGTGCTCCATAACGGCCAGGAAGGATATATCATGTCCGAATACCTGGTTTGTCTGTCGCAGGCGGAAAGCGAATACTACGAAATGACCAATAACTTCACGCCTGTTCCTACGGAGACGCCTACGCCGACGCCTACGCCGTCTCCCACGCCGACGGCTTCACCGACGCCGACGGCTTCTCCCACGCCGACGCCTACGCCGTCTCCCACGCCGACGCCTTCGCCTTACGTGGGCTATGCGCTGACGAATCAGACCGTCGCCCTGCGTAACGGTATGGATAACCAGGATACCTCTATTCTGACCATGCTTTCGGAGCGTACCCTGGTGAAGGTACAGCTGCAAACCACGGACAGCGAAGGCAAGCTGTGGAGCTACTGTTCCACCATGGACGCTAACCCCATCAGCGGCATGATCCCGGATTCCGCGCTGAACCGCATCAGCGACGCCGAGGCGACGCAATTCCTCAAGGATAACGCCACGCCCACGCCGTCGCCCACCCAGGAGCCCCCGCAGCAGAGCGGATACGCTGTGGCCCGCGGCGACAATGTTTACATGCGTACCCTGCCCAGCGAGCTCAGCGGTATCAGCCATGTGCTTTCCGCCGGAGCGGTTGCCTATGTAACGGGGCAACAATATGTGCTGAACAATGGCGCCTATGAAATCTGGCATGTGGTGCAGTACGACAGTCAGTGGGGCTATATCCGCGCTGACCTGATGCGGATGCTGGAGCCCTGGGAGGAGCAGCAATATCTCGATAGCTTGAAGACGCCTTCTCCCACGCTGGTTACGACGCCGCAACCCTATGACGAAAACAATCTTTCCAGCTACGGCTATGTATCCTCCTCCACGGTGAATTTCCGCCAGTCCGCAAGCACGTCTTCCACGCGGCTGGCCACCCTCCGCCAGTACGCCTTCTGCCTGGTACTGGGTACCACGGAAGTCAATGGCACTACCTGGTATCGGGTGAACTATGGCGGCACGGTGGGGTATATCCAGGGGGATTACTTCAAGCAGCTGACCATTGCGGAATTGCAAAAATTCCTGACCAGCGATGAGTACAAGCAGGGGATTGCAAACAATTCCTCGACCTCCGGCGGTACCTCTGGTACGACTGGCGGTACTTCCAATCTCCCCAGCGCCGAGGATCAGACTGTACAGGAGTGGACCAACCCCAATAGCGGTATCAATGTCAGCTATGAACCCTTTGATCCCTTTGCTACCCCTGCGCCTTTGGCTACGGAGTCGCCTTCCGCCTCTGCATCGCCCAGCGCAGAAGCAACGACCCTGGAACCCCTGGAAACCTTGCCCGTGGAATATCCTACCCAGGAGACGGAGAGCGGCGAAGGCGGCTCTGTCGTGGGGTGGGTGATTGCGGCGGCAATGGTGCTGCTGGGTGGCGGCGGTGGCGGATACGCCTACATGCTTCACAAGCAGAACCAGCGCAGAGCGGCGCAACGCGCTGCGCAGCGTCGTGCGGCAGCCCAGCGCAGCGGAAGCGCCGGCAGCGCTACGGATAGCGCCAACCGGCCTTATGCCCGCACTGGCGGCGCGACGCAGCCGCGCACGGGAACCTATAACGCCAGCGGTACAGCCACGCCTACACAGCGCACGGCATCAGGCACAGCGGCCGGCGCAGCGGCGGCGGGCACCTATGGCGCGGCCAATCAGGCGCGTCGGCCGTATGGTAGCGGAAACGAAAGCGGCGCCTCAGGCGCGTCGAACTATGCTAATTTCCAGCGTCCCACCACAGGTGCGGGCGGGTATAGCGGCGCGCAGACCACGAGGCCCGGCGGCGTTACCGGTAGCGGAACCTCCGGAAGCTACGGAACCGGCGCTGCCGGCACGCCCAATGGAACCTCTGTGACGAAGCAGAACGCTGGCGCTGCCGGCACGCTCAATGGAACCTCCGCGACGAAGCAGAACACCGGCGCGACTACGCCGGCTTCCGCGAACCCCTATGGAGCGTCCCTTTCCGGAAGAACCGGAGCAAGCAGCTATGGTACGCGGGCGTCGGGCACGCCCGGCGCGTCAACCGCAGCGGGAACGGCCCCGCGGGTGACTCCGGCCGGTGGAGCCGGTCTCTATGGGCAACAGGTAGAAACGGGCGCCAAGCCTGAAACGCCGCCCACTGCCGCGACCGCGAGCTCTGCGGGCGCAACCGGCGCCAAACCTGCGGCAGACCCGACGGCTGGACAGACGCAGCCAAAGCCTACGGGCGCGGCCGCGTACGGTTCCCAGCGCAGAAGCGCAGCCAACGGACAGCCCGTGCGCAGAGCGAACAGAAGCAATAACGTCGATTTCCAGAAGGACGACGGAGACCTCTAACAATTGATGCAAAGCGGACGCTTCCCCCTATACGGAGGAAGCGTCCGTCAGTTTATCAAAAAAACATAGACGTAGACCGTCGGCAAAGCCTTTTTCTGCTTTTGCAAGCTGTCCATTGGATGCGTGCAAGCGCAGGGGGGAGGATGACCTTTTTTGCGAAAGGCTAAGCCGCAAAGCTCCCTGGTCTCTTTCCGTCCCATACAGGTAGAAGAAATTTTCCAAAGGAAAAAGCAGAACCTGCATTTTTGCAATGCTCATTGGAAAAAGCAACGCTCTCGACGCGCAGCAGCGGACGTTTTCTCTCCTGGGAGAAAGCGTCCGCTGCTGTAAAAATAGGCTTTTTTCTCGGAAGGCGGCCAGGCCTGGTTTCATGGACGGGGCAAAGGCGATGTGTCGCGGTTGAGTTCATCCACCTGGTCATGAATACGCTGCATGCGTTGATCCAGCAGCGCAATATCGGTTGCCGTCTGTACCAGCTCATCGGAGATGCTGGCGGGAATGGAGGGGATGGCTTTATACCGCAGCTGATGCTCCAGGGTGGCCCAGAAGTCCATGGCGATGGTTCGGATCTGCACCTCCACCGGAACAAGCAGCTTGCCTGCGGAGAGATATACTGGCACCTGAATAATCAAATGCAGGCTCCGGTACCCGTTATCCTTGGGCTGGTGAATATAGTCCCGGGTACGGAGCAGCTGCACGTCGTCCTGCTGAAGCAGCAAGCGCGCGACGGCATAAATATCATCCAGGTAGGAGCAGATTACCCGGACGCCGGCAATATCTGTCAGGTTTGTTACGGCGGCGTCCATGGTCAGGGGGAGGCCCTTCCGCTGCAGCTTCTCCACAATGCTTTGCAGTGATTTGAGACGGGTTTGCATATGGTGAATGGGATTGCGCCGGTGGCGCATCTGAAATTCGGCGTCCAGATTTTCCAGCTTGGTCTTGACCTGGCGGATGGCGGCGTCGTAGCGGCATTGTACCGCGAAGAAATCGTCCACCATCGCCTGGAATGGATCGGTTAACTGCTGGGCGGCCGATTTTTCAAAGGTAGCCATGAATCACGTCACCTCCTGCGGCACCAGTGAAGCGGGAGCGGGGGAAACGGGCAAGGAAACCTGGAAAGTGGATCCCTCGCCCGGCGTGGAGCGGACCTGAATTTCCCCGCCGGATTGCGCGACGATTTTCTTGACGATACACAGCCCCAGACCGGAGCCTTCCCGGGAATGCGAAGAATCGCCCTGATAGAATCGTTCAAAGATACGCGCTACGGTTTCGCTGTCCATGCCGCAGCCATGGTCGGTAATTTCCACATAAACCCGTTCATCCGTGCGGCAACGGATCTGGATGGTCGCCCCGGCGGGAGAAAATTTGATGGCGTTGGATAATAGGTTAATCCAAACCTCCGCTAATAATTCTTCGTGCGCCACCAGATCGGTGGGGGGAAGATCCAGCTCCCAGTTGATGGCTTTCCCTTCCCAGGTAGGTTCCAGCTGGACCACCGTACGGCGAAGTTGCTCGTCCAGGGCGTACGGCTTGGCCTCGGTCACAGGCAGCCGGTCCAGACTGCTCAGGCGCAGGAGATTTTGCGATAAATGGCTTAGCCGCTGGGATTCATCGGCGATGATGTTCACATATTCCCGCTGCGTTTCTTCGTCCAGATTGCCGGATTGCAGCAACCGTGCAAATCCCTGAATGGAGGCAATGGGCGTCTTGAGCTCGTGACTTACGTTGGAAATAAAATCCTTCTGCAGATATTCATGCCGCGCCAGGGCCTCCACCATGTCGTTGAAGTTCTTCATCAGGCAGCTGAGCTCGTCACGGCCGGAAGCGGCCAGCCGCACGGTAAAATCGCCGTGCGCCACCTGTTGCGTAGCCTTCCGCAGCCGGGCGATGGGACTGGCGACCCGCGTGGCAAAGGCCATCCCCAGCATCATCAGCGCCATGAGGAAAAAGAGAATGGAGAAGAAAAAGCGCAGAATGGACATGTGCAGCAAATTATAAGTGGCTTTGGGAGATATTCGCGCCAGGGTGTCGCCAATCTGCACGTAGGTGACGGGCAAAGCGGTCAGACTGCCTTCGCGTGTGACCATCTCATCGCTTTCCAGCGCGGCGGCTTCATCCTGGGTGAGGCGCGCTTCCGTGTGGGAAACCAGGTGGATATTCAGGGAACTGTTGGCGGCCAAGGCGGCAATTTCTTCCATGGACAGGTCGGTTTTCTCCTCCAGGCCCAGCAGGTAAGCGCCCACATACTGTTCGTTGGCTTCCAGCTCGTCCAGAACATTGCGGTTGCTTACTACATAGGAAGCAATAAAAGCCAACACCGCCGCGATGGTTACGCATAGGAAGAAGGAGCGCGCAACCTTGTGACGGAAAGTGAGCGTATCAGCCAGATTCTTCATGCGACTTTTTCGGCCTTATAGCCCAGGCCGCGGACGGTCACCAGGGTAAAATCGGGAAAGATCTCGCATTTTTCACGCAGGCGTCGAATATGCACATCCACGGTGCGCTCGTCGCTTTCGGCGTCCATGCCCCAGATTTCGTCCATGAGCTGCCTGCGGGTGAAGATTTGCTTGGGATAGCTCAGCAGCTTGTAAAGCAGGTAGAATTCCTTTTTGGGGAGCTGCAACTCCGTACTTCCGCGGGAAACGGTCAGAGTATCGTAGTTCAGCACGGTTTCGCCCACCTGCAACCGGTGGCTTGTGACGGCCTGCGCGCGCCTCAACAGCGCGCCTACGCGCATGAGCAGTTCATCCAGGTCCACGGGCTTGACCATATAGTCGTCTACGCCCAGGGCAAAGCCTTGCCGCTTGTCTTCCAGGGTTTCACGGGCGGTAACCATAAGCACGGGTAGAAGCGGATAGCTTTGCCGGATCTGCTCCGTGAGGGTATAGCCGTCCATCACAGGCATCATGATATCCGCGATTACCAGGTCGGGCAGCGTGCGTTCCATTTCCGTCAACGCTTCTTGTCCATTGGAGGCCTGCAGAACCCGGTACCCGTTCATATGCAGGTAGGCGGTCATTAGCTTGCGCAGGTGCAGGTCATCCTCCACTACAAGAATCGTGAACATTCCGGTCATCCTCTCTGTAAAAGGGGTCATAGGCGCATGTTTGGCCCGTGCGGTCAAAAACGCCGGGGTGTCGGGGACGTTGCGGCCTTTGCGCCCTTCACCGGTATCCGCAGGCTTCTTACCGGCCGGATGAGAAATTGGTCTTGGGTGCAAGATCCATTTCTAACCCATCAGGATGGCGCCAATCTGGCCGGATTTGCCGCTTCGGCAAGAAGGGGTAAGCCGCTTTTTTGACATACTCCAAACGCAGGCACGTCCTTTCTTCTATTGTATCACATGCTGCGAAGGGCATCAATGGGGTTTAGGCGGGAGGCTTTGCGGGCGGGCGCCCAACCAAAGAGAATCCCAACGCTGGCGGAGAACAGGAAAGCCAACAGCACCGCTCCGGCGGACACGGCAAAGGCCACGTCCAGCCATGCCGCAAACAGCAGGGAAAGCAGATTTCCCAGGATGATGCCAATGACGCCGCCCAGCAGGCTGAGCATCACCGCCTCCAGCAAAAACTGCGTCTGAATGGCCCGGGGGCGAGCGCCCAGGGCTTTGCGCAGGCCGATTTCCGTGGTGCGCTCGGAGACGGAAACCAGCATCATGTTCATAATGCCGATACCGCCCACCAGCAGCGCAATGGAGGCAATGCCCGCCAGCATGGTGGTCATCATGCCCAGCACGGTATCCATGGCGTCCAGGAGGGACTCCAGGTTGATAATCTGGTAGGCGTCGTCCTTGTAGTTGAAGGCGGCGTTCAGGACGCTTTCAATCTCGTCGATGGTTTCGTCGGTACGGTCCGTGTCGCGGATATAAACGCCCAGGGACGTCACGCGGTTGGAGCGAATCATGCGTTGCGCGGCGGGGAAGGGCAGGATCACCTTGCCGCCATCCCCGGAGGAGAACATGGCGCTCATGACGTCGCTGTTGTCGTCGCTGAGTAGGCCCACAATGCGGAAGCTCTGTCCGCCTACAATCAGCGTCTGCCCCAGGGGATCTTCACCGGGAAACAACGCGGTGCGCAGGGTGGCGTCAATGACGCAGACGTGGCTGTTGCGGTCCATATCCATGGGGGTCAGCCCGCGCCCTGCGCCAATCAGATCTTCCGAGCGCTGGAAGTAGACCGCGTAACGCCCTTCAATGGTCACGTCTTCCGCTAGACGCTTCTGGGCGGAAACATGACGGGTGAAGGATACGGTGGGGTCCAGGCTTTCCACGTTATCCACCGCCGCAAGCCGTTCCAGGTCCGTTTCGCTCAGGCCCTTTTTGAGCGCGGTACCGGAGATGGACACGGAAACCTTGCCCGCGCCCAGTTCCGAGAATTGCCGGGTCATTTCGTTGGTGGCGCTCTCTACGGTGGTAATCAGGGCAATAATGGCGGTTACGCCGATCACGATGCCCAGAATCGTCAGAAAGGAGCGCATTTTATTGGCGCGTATGTTCTGCCAGGACATGCGCAGGCTTTCTTTAAGCATCCTCGATTCCTCCCTCGGTGAGTACGCCATCCAACAGCCGTACAATGCGCTTGGCGTGGCCGGCAATGTTTCGGTCGTGGGTAATCATGAGGATGGTGTTGCCCTCTTCGTTCAGGTCATGGAAAAGGGACATAACCTGCTTGCCTGTTTGCTGGTCCAGCGCGCCGGTAGGCTCGTCCGCCAGGAGGATCGCGGGGTGGTTGCACAGCGCCCGGGCAATGGCTACCCGCTGCTGCTGTCCGCCGGACAATTGATTGGGGTAATGGTGCAGCTTGTCCTGCAGGCCTACGCGTACCAGCATCTTTTCCGCCAGCTCAGACCGTTGGCGCGGGGGAATACCGCCGTAAATCAGCGGCAGCTCCACATTGGCCAGGGCGTCCAGCCGGGGCAGAAGCTGAAAGGACTGAAAAATGAAGCCGATTTCCTTGCTGCGGACGCCTGCCAGGGCGTCCTCGTCCAGGCCGCTGATGTCCCGGCCGTGGAGCGTGTAGCTGCCGGAGGTGGGCGTATCCAGGCAGCCGATAATATTCATCAGCGTGGATTTTCCCGAGCCGGAAGGCCCCAGTACCGCGACAAACTCACCCTTGGATACTTCCAAATGGATGCCCTTGAGCACGGTTTGCTTTTCACCGCCTACGTTGTAGACCTTGGTGATTCCGTGCATGAGCAGAATTTTTTCCTCCATGGGCGTTACCTCGTGCTGGCGCCCATGTTCATCATGGGGAAATTCAGGGTCTTGGGAATCAGAACGGTTTCGCCGCTTTGCACGCCGTCCTTGATTTCCACAATGACGCCGTTGTTAATGCCCAGCAGCACGGACTGGCGCGTGACTTCGTCCCCGTTCAGATAGCAGTAGACGTAGGGCTTGTTGTTTTCGTCATATTGAATGGCGTCCATGGAAACCGTGGTCACATCCAGCGCGCTTTCCCGGAGAACGGAAACCTCGCAGGTCAGCCCCATGGCCAGGGAACCGTCCTGCGGTACGGATACCTCCACGGCGTAATACGCCACGTCGTTTTCCACGGTGGCTTCCTGGGCAATGCGGGTGATTTCTCCGCGCAGGCGCGCGCCGGTGGCGTGTACGGTCACATCCACAGCCATGCCCTTGGACAGGGCGGCAATATCATATTCGTCCACTTTGATTGTTAGCAGGGGATGGGCGTAATCCGCTACCCGGAAAAGCTGGTCGCCGGGGTTGTAGGCGTCGTCAACCTTCACGTAGATATCAGAAATGGTTCCGGCCATGGGGGATTCGATTTTTGCGCCGCTCTTGGGCTGAATCACGGCTTCCTCATCCTCTACGGTGTCGCCCTCCTCCTTGAGCAGCTCCTTCACCGTGCCGCGTCCCGTGGCGGCGACCACTTTGGCGTCCCCGGGTTCCAGATTGCCGGAAAAAGTATAATACGTAACAATATCCTGGGTTTTCGCAATTTCCTCATCGTACTGGCTGCCTTGACGGCGGTTCAGGGCAAAGGCGCACAGGATCGCCGCTACCAGGATAACCAGCAGGATCAGCGCCCACTTGCGGCGCTTGCGGGATTTCAGCATAGAAATAAGCCTCCTTCAATTTCCTAGAAACTCCCTGTTTCATACTATACGGGCCAGATGAACTGGGTATGAATTGCAAGACAATCCAAGAAAAAGCTCCGGGCGCTATGCACCCGGAGCAGGAGAGGCGGCCGCTTAGGCGTTGCCTGCCAGAATGTCCAGACCGCGCTCCTCCTGAAACTGATTGGTATACAGCTGGTAGTAGTAGCCGCGCTTGGCAATCAGCTCATGGTGCGTGCCGTCTTCCGTAATTTTGCCGTTCTGAATGACCAGGATACGGTCTGCGGAGCGGACGGTGGAAAGGCGATGGGCGATGATAAAGCTGGTGCGGCCGGCCAATACCGTCTGGATGGCGTGTTGGATGATCTGCTCGGTTTCCGTATCCACGGAAGAGGTGGCCTCGTCAAGCACGAACAGCGCCGGATCGCAAAGTATGGCCCGGGCGAAGGAAATCAGCTGCTTTTGTCCGGTGGAAAGCCGGTTGCCGCCTTCGCCCACCTGGGAATCATAGCCGTTCTCCATTTTCAGGATGAAGCCCTCTGCGTTTACCATTTGCGCCGCGTGACGGACCTGCTCGTCGGTGGCCTCTGGTCGTCCGTAACGGATGTTGTCCGCCACGGTGCCGCTGAACAGGTGCGGGCTTTGCAGCACGTAGCCCAGGTTGCTCTGCAACCAGAGCTGACTGCGCTTGCGGTAGTCCACGCCGTCGATGCATACGCTGCCCTCCGTGGGTTCATAGAAGCGGCATACCAGGTTGACAATGGTGCTCTTGCCGCTGCCCGTTTCGCCCACCAGGGCAATGGTCTGACCTGCTTTTACTTCCAGGTTGAAGTGGGACAGCACCTGCTCCCCGTCCTTATAGCGGAAGGATACGTCGCGGAAGGAGACGTCCCCGCGCAGCACGGGCCAGTTCTCGCGCTTGGGGTGAAAATTGTCCCCAAAGACGGCTGTAACCTCCGGCGAATCCACGATATCGGGTTCCGTTTCCAGCAGGGAGAGCACGCGCTCCGCCGCCGCCTGGGAGGACTGAAGCTCCGCAAAGATACGGGCGATGTCGCGCACGGGCTGGAAAAACTGCACCGTGTAGCTGACAAACACGTTTACCGTGCCAAGGGTCATGGCGCCAAGCAGCACATCCTGCCCGCCTTTCCACAGGGCATAAGCGGTGGCCAGGGAACCCAGGGACACCACAATGGGCAGGAATAGCGCCGACAGCGTGGCCGCCCGGATGGAGGAGGAACGCATGTCGTGCGCAACCTGGTCGAATTCCTGAATGTTCATTTCTTCCCGTACCAGGGTTTTGGTGGTTTTTGCGCCGTTGATTCCCTCGTTGAAGCCGGCGGTAATCTGGCTGTTGGTTTTGCGCACCTGCCGGTAGGAGGCGAGAATGCTTTTCTGGAACTTCCAGGAGATTACCGCCAGGGGAGGAAGCACCAGGATGACGACCAGCGCCAGCTTCCAGTTCAACACGAACATCTGCACGGAGCAGCATACCAGGAAAACCGCGCCCCAGCATAGATCCAGCAGCGACCATCCAATGGTATCCGCCAGGCGCTGGGTATCATTGGTCAGGCGGCTCATGAGGTAGCCTACGGGCATACGGTCATAGTAGGAGAAGGGCAGCTCCTGGAGCTTCTGAAAGCCCAGGCGGCGAATGGTGTAACAGGTTCCCGTTTCCACATAGCCGCTCTGGCGCAGAAAGACGAAAATGCTCACCACCTGTATGGCCAGCAGCCCCAGATATACGGCGACAAAAAGCGGGATACCTGCGGTGGTGTGGTCGGCGATAAAATGATCGATGGCATAGGAAGTCATCAACGGAAAGATGACGTCCAGCACGGCGCTCAAGGCCATGAAGAAGCCCACGATATAGAGGTTTTTATGGAAGGGCTTGGCAATATGCAGCAGCTTTTTCCAAAGGGTAAGATCAAACCGTTTGGTGTAGTCCTCTTCCTGAAAGGCCTGCATCAGTCGGTCACCTCGCTTTCACGGTGGAGAGCGTCGCGGTTCAGCTCCTCCTCCAGCACATTTTGAATGTTGTTGATCCGTTGGTAGAGGCCGGGGCGCGCGCACAGCTCCGCGTGGGTACCCTGGTCCACGACCCGGCCGTCCTCCAGCACCAGGATCAGGTCCGCCTGGGACAGGGTGGTGATCCGGTGGCTGATAATCAGGGTGGTCATGCCCTGCTGCCGCTGTTTCAGCGCGGCGCGGATCTGCGCGTCGGTTTCCGTATCCACGGCGGAAAGGGAATCGTCAAAGATCAGGATGTGATTGTCCTTCAGCAATGTCCTGGCGATGGCGACGCGCTGCTTCTGTCCGCCGGAAAGGGTTACGCCGCGCTCGCCCACCAGCGTATCCCAGCCCTGGTCGCTTTGCGTAATGAATCCTTCCGCGCAGGCGACCCGCGCCGCGTCCACAATGCGCTCCTGCGCAGGCTCCCGCAGAGCGATGCCCACGTTATCCCGGATGGTTTTGCTGTAGAGGAAGGGTTCCTGGAGAATCAGCCCCACATGGCTGCGCAGATATTCCCGGTCAATGCGGGACAGGGGAACGCCGCCGATGGAAATGGAGCCTCCCGTAGGTTCGTACAGGCGCTGAAGCAGGTACATCAGCGTGCTCTTGCCGCTACCCGTGCCGCCCAATACCGCCACGGTTTTTCCTGCGGGAATGGTGAAGCTCACGTCCCGCAGCACCGGTGCGTCCTGGTCGTAGGCGAAGGTGACGTGGTCGAACACGATATCGCCGCGCAGGTCAGGTTTCAGGGCGTCCGGCTCCTCCGGTTCCGCAGGGGTGGCAAGAATCTCCTGAATGCGCTCCATGGAGATGAGGCTCTTGCCCGCGTCGGATAGCGTTCGGCCCAGCTGACGGATGGGGAAAAGCAGCTGCCCCACGTAGGTGGTGAAGATAATCAGGGTACCCACCGTGATTTCGCCGCGGCTGGCATATACCACACAGATGAGCAGGGTCACCATGGATTGCAGCATGCTCAGCGCGTCGCCGCCGCCCCAGTATACGGCCAGTAGGTCGTTGAGGTGCTTGGCCTTTTTCCGGAAGTCCCCGTTGGCTGCGTCGAATTTCTCCACTTCCCGCTGCTGCTGCCCAAAGGCGCGGACTACCCGCACGCCGGAGAGGTTTTCCTGCAGTACGGCGCTCATCTTGCCTTCCGCCTCGTCCATGACCCGGAAACCCGTATGGACCTTTCGGAAGAACCACATGGCGAAAAGGAACAGCGCAGGGACCAGTACCATGGAGTACAAGGTAATGGCCACGTTCTTCCCCAGCAGGATCATGAGGGAAAGGGTGACCAGCAGCAGCGTGTTTACAACCTCCATTATCTGTACCGAGAGGAAACGGCGGATGGTTTCCACGTCGCTGGTGCAGCGCTGAATCAGGTCGCCGGTGGAGGCGCGCACGTGGTAGGAGAAGGGGAGCCGCTGTAAATGA
This sequence comes from uncultured Oscillospiraceae bacterium, assembly GCA_964540735.1. Classification (GTDB taxonomy): domain Bacteria; phylum Bacillota; class Clostridia; order Christensenellales; family Aristaeellaceae; genus Egerieenecus. The sequence goes on along the minus strand of CAZINY010000006.1, from coordinate 54,296 downwards.
CTGTACAGCTGCTGCCGCAGGGTCAGCGCAATGTTTTCGCTGGCAACCGCGCTCAAACGCCCCTTAAAGAAGGTAAATACGCCGTTGAGCAGGTTGATGCCCACGAGGATTGCGCCCATAATCCATAGGTTTTCCCGGAGGAACTGGCGTCCGCCCATGGCGCGGATGGGGGAAAGCAGCCAGTCCGGCAGCGTAGACGGCGCTGTGCCCAGCACGCTGTCCACCGTCTCTGCCAACAGTACCGGCGTGGCAAAGCTGATGAGCACCATCATCATGGTGCCCAGCATAGCCCCCAGAAAGCACCAGATGTTTTGACCGATCAGCTCCAGCATGCAGGCTGCCGGCTTTTTCCGGTTAGGTTGCATAGGATAGGGACCTCCTTCAATAAAAGATAGCAAAGGAAAATTGCAAAGCGGACAATGTCCCGCGGGGGAAAACAAAAAAATCGCCGGCCGCATCTGGTTGCAGCCGGCGCCATCAGCTCAAGGCGAACGCAGGAAGGTTAAGCTCCCTTCCCTGCCTTGGACGCAAAAGGCCGCAAAATGCGCATGAAAACAGACTCCGCGCGCGCGGGATAGGCGTTGAATCCCCAGGTATGAACGGTCAACTTACGCATGCATGCGGCCTCCTTTCTTCAAATTTCTGCCATAAACACGGCGGGATTAGTGTAGCCTATGCACCCATATCTTGTCAAGGGCTTTTGGCAAAAAAATGTAAAGAAATGTATGGCGCCTGTTGGTAGAACAAACGGCTTTTGCGGCTTGGAGGAGGAGAAAACCTCGCGCAACCAGAGGCCGCATGGAGCCGTATGGAATTGATTTTGCAAGCGAAATCAACGCTTTGCCCCGCCGGTTTGCAGGCGGATGCGAAGGCGAGCCGGCGGGGCGTCGAATGCTCCTGAAGCTCTCAACGCTTTTTATAGGTTTGTGGTTTTTCCACAGATGGGAAAAAGTTGCGTTCGGAAGGAATTGCGCGCGAAGGCAACGAATACCACAGCATATTTTGAATACCGGGCAAGGGTTGCGCGCGGGAGAAAGGCGCGCAGCGGCACGGAAGAGGGAGAGGCGGCCATATGCGGGTTGGATTTATCGGTTTGGGCATCATGGGCAAACCCATGGCCAGCAATTTGCTTCGCGCGGGCCATGAAGTATATGCGTACGACGTGGATACGGAAAAAATCAAGGCGGTGGAAGCGCTGGGGGCCGTTCCCTGCGCGTGTGTGGCGGAGGTATGCCGGCATTGCCGGGAGATCATTACGATGCTGCCCAACGGGCCGGAGGTGCGCAGCGTGGTGATGGAGCCGGGCGGCGTGCTGGAAAGCGCGGAAGCCGGAAGCCTGCTGATCGACATGAGTTCCATTGCGCCGGACGTGAGCCGGGAGCTGGGGGCGGCGCTGGCGCAGCGCGGCGTGGGTATGCTGGACGCCCCGGTCTCCGGCGGCGAACCCAAGGCGGTGGACGGCACCCTGGCCATTATGGCGGGGGGATCGCCGGAGGATTACCAGCGGGCACTCCCGCTGCTTCGTACCCTGGGATCCTCCGTGACCAGAATTGGCGAATTGGGCAGCGGAAACATCTGCAAGCTGGCCAATCAGATTATGGTGGCGGTGAATATTGCAGCCTTGGGCGAGGGATTGATGCTGGCGCAAATGGCGGGCGCGGACCCTGCGAAGGTTTTGGAAGGCATCCGCGGGGGCTTGGCAGGGTCGGCGGTGATGGAAGCCAAGGCGCCCATGATGCTGGCAGGCAACTTTGAGCCGGGCTTCCGGATTGACCTGCACATCAAAGACTTGAACAATGCGCTGCAAACAGGAGAGATAAGCCGGGCGCCTTTGCCGTTGACCCGCATGGTGCAGGATTTTTTGCGTTCCCTGGCGGCGCAGGGCGACGGCAAGCTGGATCACAGCGCATTGGTCAAGTATTATGAGGCGCAAACCGGCGTCTCGCTGTCACAGGATTGACGGGCGCAACCCATGCAAGAAAAGCGGCCGGGGTATCCGCCGGCGGGCATCAAAGCGCTCCTTGCTGAAATTTGGGATAAGGAACAACGCTGTTAGCGGCCGTAGCGCCGCAATGGTGGGGGAAATATGAAATTTGTCCTGGCATCTGATTCATTCAAGGGCAGTCTGAGCGCGGTGAGCATTACGCAGCTGCTGCGGGAAGAAGCGGAAGCGTGCTTTCCCGGGGTTGAAACGGTGTGCGCGCCGGTGGCGGACGGAGGCGAAGGCACGGTGGAGGCGCTGCTGCTGGCCCTGGGCGGCGAGCGGCGGCAGGTGGAGGTAAGCGGGCCGCTGGGCGGAACGGTACAGGCGGTTTACGGCGTCACCCCCGGCGGCCTGGCGGTGATGGAAATGGCCCAGGCATCCGGATTGACGCTTTGCCGGGAAAGGGATCCGCTCCGGGCAACCTCCTGGGGTACGGGGGAAATGCTGGCTCACGCGCTTGGCAGCGGCATACGGGAAATCCTGCTGGGCATCGGCGGCAGCGCCACCAATGACGGCGGCATGGGTATGCTGGAGGCGTTGGGAGCACGTTTCCTGGACGGGGAAGGAAATACGCTGCAGGGATGCGGCGCTTCCCTGGCGCGCGTGCGGGAGGTGGATTTGTCTGGCATGCTGCCCCAGGCGTTGGAGGCGTCCATCACGGTGATTTGCGACGTATCCAATCCGCTGCTGGGCCCTCAGGGAGCCACGGCAGTGTACGGCCCGCAGAAAGGGGTAACGCCGGAGCTTTTGCCTGTGCTGGAAAGCGGCATGGCGCAATATGCCCGGACGCTGTCCCGGGCAACCGGGCGGGAGATGAACCTCCGGCCCGGATACGGCGCGGCTGGCGGCATGGGCGCCGCGTTGGGCGGCGTGCTGGGCGCCCGGCTGTGCAAGGGTATCGAGGCCGTGATGGACGCGGTGGGCTTTGACAGCATGCTGGAGGACGCGGACCTTGTGGTGACCGGAGAAGGGCGCATGGATGAACAATCCGTCGCCTATGGCAAGGTTGTGGCGGGTATCGTGCAGCGCGCGGAGCGTAAGGGCGTGCCCGTGTGCGCTGTGGCCGGCGGTATGGACGCCAGTGCGGAAGCGTTTATCAAAGCCGCGCCCTGGCGCAGCGCGGTGACTACGGTGAATGGCGTCATGTCCGTGCAGGAAGCCATGGAACAGGCGGAAACGCTTTACCGCAACGCGGCGCGGCGGATGTTCCGCCTCCTGCGTATGGGGATGCGCCTGAAAGCTTGAATGAACGCGGCGCACGGGGCGCGGGCCTATCACAGAAAAAAGAATGGTTTTACCGTAGCGCGCAGGGATGCCGGCTTTCCGGTGGGCCGTCTTATAGGCAGAGGGAAAACGTTTCTTTGACGGCCGCATCCGAAAGGGAGGCATCAAAATGCGCGGGAAAAAGCGGTGGCTGGCGCTGCTGTTGGCGCTGTGTTCCTGTGTCTGGACACAGGCGCAGGCAGGGAACGGCTTTTATGGAAGCGCGCTGGTGGAGGGCGTGACATCCGACCGGGTGCATCTACGGGCGGAGCCCAGCGCGAGTTCCGCTTCCTTGGGATTGTACTATAGCGGCACGCAGGTGGAATGCCGCTCCGATCCCCGCGGGAGCTGGGTCTATGTAACCATCGGGGAACAGACCGGCTATATGATGGCCCGATACCTTTATGGAGGATATTATACCTGGACCATTCAGCAGGACGCGCCCCGGGCGTATGCCGCGTACGGTACGGTTGTTTATCAAAAGCCTTCCGCCGCAAGCCAGGCAATTTATTCCATCCAGGGCGCCGAGAGCGTGCTGGTGTTGGGCGAAACCTGGAACCATTGGTGTTATGTGGCGGTCAGCCCGGTCTACGGCAGCGCGGTGCTGGGTTACCTGCCTTCGGCGTGGCTAAGCATAGGCAAGGCAGATCATTCCGGCGGCCGGATGTCCTATGGTCTGGCGCGCATTGACGGCGTTACCGCGGATCGGGTGCATCTCCGTTCGGAAGCCTCCGCCGTTTCCGCTTCCCTGGGGCTGTTCTTTACGGGTACGGAGGTGAACTGCCTGTCCTCCCTGTCCGATACATGGGTACTGGTGGAGGTTGGGTGCATGAAGGGCTATATCCAGGGGAAATACCTACGGGGACAGAGCGGCGGGAGCGTTACGTCCAGGCAGCCTTCCGCGGTTGTTCACAGTTCTTCGGTGAATCTTCGCGCAGCGCCCGGCCTTCAGGAAAAACTCCTGGGGACGCTTGCCAGGGGCGAAAGCATGACCGTGCTGGGAGAAACCAGCGATCATTGGTATTTTGTACGGACACAATCGGACTATGGCTATGTGAAAGCCGATTATGTTACCCTGCGGTAGCGCTTTTGCCTGTATGGAAAGAACGCCATATGTTCATGAAACTTTCATAGGCGCTTCATGGTAGGTTCATCCATGAACGCTATGATATCACCATCAAGATTCCCCCGCGGCGACAGGATAACGGCGGTTTGGGGGAACGCCGCCGATCGTATTCCGTCCGGAACGCTCTCCTTCTTCCGGGCGGGTTTTTTATGTATATTTTTGCCCCGGCGGCGTACACTGCCCATGAGGAGGGATGCGCAATGCAACCGGCTGCCGAACAATCCAAATATACCTGGAAATCCCTGATTGTCCTGTTGGTCGTTACGTTGGGGCTGGCTGGCCTTTTCGGGTTCCTTACCCGCAACAGCATGGATGTGTATCAGACCGTGACCCGTCCATCCTTTGCTCCTCCGGGCTGGGCCTTTCCTGTGGCGTGGAGCATGCTGTACCCGGCCATGGCGGTGGCGGCCTGGCTGGCGATCAAAGCTGATCCGGCAAGCGCGCTGCCTGCGCTGCTGCTGTATGGCGCGCAGCTGATTGCCAATGTGGTTTGGCCGCTGCTGTTTTTTCTGCAAAAAGCGTGGGGGCTGTCCTTTGTATGGCTGCTGCTGGTGTTTGCGCTGGCGTTGGTCGCCTGCGTGCGCTTTTTCAAAAGCAGCAAGTGGGCGGGATGGCTGATGGTTCCATATTTGGCCTGGCTGGCTTTTGCGGCGGCATTGAATTTTGCCATTGCCAGGCTGAACCCGCAGTAACGCCGGCAGCGTCAGATTGTTGCAAAAAGCATGCTTTTTCATGTTGATGCAGGAAAATGGATTTTTCTGCTCCTTGACTTGAAAAAAACTATGACAAGTACGAGCCCCGAAGGAGGCCGGAGCGCGATGGAAAAGCCCCCTGGACGCGCTGGAGCATTTGCGCCTGACGCTGCGCAAAGAAAAACTTGTCATGCGTCTGCCGCGCGTGTATAATGGCCATGATTTTGCGCGGTTCCGCAATGCGGCAACCGCGGGCATAGCGGGGGAGGGGCAGTATGCGGTACGGAAGCATGGCGCGCCGCGGGGCGCTTTTGATGGTATGGGTTTGCCTGTCGGTTTGGCTTTGGATGCCGGCAGGCCTGGGGGAAGATGGACAAGCGGCGGACTATGCGCAAGCGGCATGCTGGGCGTATCAAGAGACGGACGCTTCCAAGCCTGCCGATGTGTTTTTTATTTGCCCTACGGTGTACGCAGGCGCGGATGACAGCCCCAACATGCCCCTGGAGGACGAAGACGCCAGGGAGAGCTTTTTAGGCGCTACCAATATGGAAAAGGGATTGTACGACCCTTACGCAAATTTCTACGCGCCCTACTACCGCCAGGCCGGACTTTGGGCCTATGAACTTCCCGCGGAGGAAAGGGAAGCGTATCTCGTCCGGGCGTATGCGGACGTAAAAGCGGCCTTTGATTATTATCTGGAACATGAGAATCGCGGGCGGCCGATGCTGCTGGCAGGATTTTCCCAAGGGGCGGACCTGTGCATTCGCTTGATGAAGGAATACTTCGCCGATGCCGGGATGCAGGATCAGCTGGTGGCGTGCTACGCCATCGGTTGGCGAATTACGGAGGATGAGCTTGCGGCTTACCCGCACCTGCGTTTCGCCGCCGGGGAAAAGGACACGGGGGTTATTATCGCTTTTAATAGCGAAGCGCCGGAAGTTAAGGATTCGCTGATGATTCCCGCGGGAACGCGCACGCTGTGCATCAACCCGTTGAATTGGCGGACCGACGGCGTCCCGGCGGGAAAGGAAGAGAACCTGGGCGCGTGTTTCACCGATTACGCCGGTGAGATTCTCCAGGAAATTCCGCAGCTGACCGGCGCTTATATTGACGCGGAGCGCGGCGCGCTGAAAGTGCCGGACGTGTCCCCGGAAGCGTATCCGCCCGTGCTTTCTTTGTTTGAAGAGGGCGTGTACCATCTCTATGATTACCAGTTCTTTTACAGGAATATCCAGGAAAACGTGGGCGTCCGTTTGGAAGCATATCTGGAGGAAAAGGCGCTGGCGGATAGCCCACGGGAGGGAAACTAGCAAAAACCGGGCCAACGGCGTAGAGGCGGCGTTGGCCCGGCTTTTCAGCATCGGTGGCAGCAACAGCAGCAAGGTTGCGACGGTTGCACGGGATGGCAATTGACTTTTCCGCATGCGCAGTCGGAGGATGTGCAAGTCCAAATTGCGGCGGCGGCGTTTGTGACGGTCGCCTGTACGGCGGCGGTTTGCTCTGCGGCGGAAGGCAGCGCCCAGCAGGCGGATACTCCGAACTGGCTGGCGCAGGGATGAGAAACATAACGTTGATAATACGTGGCGTGACGCACTGCGTGTCTCCTCCTTATGGCGGAGGCGTTCTGCCTCCGCTTTTATCGTATGCGCGCAGCACGGAAACGTTCGAGGCGAGAAGCGCGTTGCGGTATGCGCAACAAAAAACGGCAGAAATCTGCCGCAGACTGTCGAAAAACTCCCGGTAGGCGTCAGAGGGGCCGCAGCCCCTCTGACTTTCATTCGTGTAAGCCGGCTTCGCGGGCCGTTGATTTTGCCTGCAAAAACCATTTCTTACAACTTCGACGTTTCCCGCTTTTTCAATGCGCTGATAGCTTGCGAAGGTTATGAAGCAAAAACCTTTGCAAGCAGACTGAATCCGCCTGCGGTGGAGTGGTGTCTGCGCAAGGCCCAGGGGGAAAGCCTTAGCCTTTGAAATGCGCGCCCTCCAGGGTGAGAAGAAAACGCTTCATATCCAGGCCGCCGCCATAGCCGGTCAAGCTTCCGTCCGCGCCGATGACCCGATGACAGGGAATCAGAATGGAGATCGGGTTGCGATGGTTCGCCATCCCCACCGCGCGGGAAGCGCCCGGCTTTCCCAAAGCCCGGGCCAGATCGCCGTAGGTGCGCGTCTCGCCGTAGGGAATTTCCAATAGCAGCGACCACACGGCCTGCTGAAAGGGCGTTCCTTTGGCGCGCAAAGGAAGGGAGAAGCAGCGCAGCTCCCCCGAAAAATAACGCGCCAATGCGGATGCGGCTTCGCGCAGCAAGGGGGAGGATGGCGGAAGCAGCGGCAGCGTTGTGCGTTCCAGCAAAGTGATGGCGTCCCCCTGGGCGTGAATCGCCAGACGCCCTACGGGCGAGTCCAGCACGCAGGCATCCATGGTTTAATCCTCAACGGTTTGATCGAAAGGAAGGGGCAAACGGTTGCTGCCGTCCTCCCACAAACGCTCCAGGTTGTAATAGGCGCGTTCTTCCTGGTGGAAAATGTGCACCAGAATGCTGCCATAGTCCATCACGATCCAGCGGCCTTCCGTCCCGCCTTCGCTGCGGCGCAGAATCCAGCCTGCCTCCGCCATTTTCTCATCCACTTCATCGGCCAGCGCCTTTACCTGCGTGGCGTTCCTGCCGGAGGCGATCACCATGTAATCGGTGATGACGGTGAGGTGGGCAACTTTCAAGGCAATGATGTCCTGGGCCTTTTTGTCGTACAACCAGGTGGCGATGGACTGAACCAGGGCGCTTTCGGTCATGAAGATATTCTCCTTTCCGGTTGAACCTGTTTCCAAAACAAACGTTTCAAGGTCAGGCTGCGGATGCAGCCTTCCGATTCTTTTCCAAGGCGCGGCGGGGAACATGCGGGCGCAGCCGCCTTCGACGGCGCTATGCGGCCCCGCCGTCTGGGATGAGGTAGCGGCCCGTCGCCGGCTCAGACGGCTTTGGCCGCTGCAAGCCGGGACGCAGCATCAAACGCTTTCGGGCTTTGCCGAAAACCAAAGGACAAAAACATGCTGTATGGATGCTGCCGCTGCCGGCGCTTGCCTGCCGTGATAACGGCTTAAATTTCCGCTTTCTGTGTGGCGCGAAGCCAGTCCACCACAGCCTGGGTAGTGGGATGGAGAGGCTTTCCGCCTTTTTTGACATATTTGGCCGTTCCCTCCAGGGACAGCAGCATGGCCCTGGGCAAGGAAAGGGCTGCGGCGGCGCGAATCTGATCCAGCGCCGGATACGGGGCGCGGCCCGGCTCAATCTTGTCGGCCAGATAGACGGCCATGTCCAGCGGGCTCATGCCCACCTTCCCCGTGGTATGGCAGGAGATGGCGCGCAGCACGTCCGGGTCGGTCACATGATAGCTGCTGGCCGCCAGAAACGCGCCGGCGACCGAATGCAACAGGTTCCCGCTTTCCAGCAGCGCCGGGTCCTGCGTCAGCGCGTGTTCCTGGCAGATGCGCTGCATTTCCGGGAGCGGGAGGCATTTGGCGCAGTCGTGCAGCAGCCCAGCCGTCTCCGCCTGCACGGGATCCAACCCGTGCAGCAGGGCCAGGCGCCGGGCGGTGAACGCCACCCCCAGGGTATGCGCAAAACGTTTCAGGGATAGCGCTTCCCACAGCTGGGAAAGCCATGCGCGCCCCAGATACAGGCGGCTTTCCATGCCATACAGCCCGCAGGCGCGCGCATACTCCAAAACGGTGGGCGGCAGAAGCGGGGGCTCCTGCCCGGCCGTCAAGGCCTCGCGAATCTGCGTGGACGCTGTATCCACCGGCGCCATGCGCACATAACTGAGGCTGCCCCCCAGATCCGTCAGCCGTTTCCGCTCGTTTTCAAGTTCCGCGGGGGAAGCGCTGCCCATTCGGGGACAAATCAGGAACGAGCACAGGGTGAGCACTTTTTCGTAATTCCGCCAGTGCTTCAGCTCCATGAGCGTATCCGCGCCGATCACATAAAAAAGCTGCGCTTTGGGATACTTCTCCTTGAGGATGGTCAGCGTATCCACCGTGTAGATAACGCCGGGCCGCTCCAATTCCAGCCGGGAGGGGACCATCAGCGGTTCCTGGGCAATGGCGGAAGCGACCATGCGATAGCGGTCCTCCGCGTCAGCCACGCCCTCACGTTTGTGGGGCGGATTCCCCGTGGGAAGAAAGAGAACCTTATCCAGACCAGCCTGGGCTGCGGCCGCCCGCGCCATGTCAATGTGTCCCTGATGCACGGGGTTAAACGTGCCGCCCATAATACCGATGCGTTCCTTAGCCACGGGGCGCGAACCTCCTTCTGTATGTTTCTATTATAAGCGATTTTGATGCACAAATAAAGGGCAAAATCCAAAAAGGGGCGAGAAAATGGAACGCTACCTTTCCCGTTCACCGCAGGCCGGATGGTTGGACGCGCTGGGGCTGCGCGTGGCTATTCTGGCGGGATGCGAACTGTGGTTTTTCCTGCTTTGGGGCGTGGGCGTACCGGCGATGCTGGCGGGCGCGGCCCTGGCGGCTATGCTGTACCTGGCCCTGCGGCTTTTGAGAAAACGGCGGGTGGAGCGCAAGGAACAAGCCCTCCGCCGCAGGATCGGCGGAGAGCTTGCCCTGGAGGATTTGCTCCTGGCTCCCGCCAAAAAGGCGCATTTTCAGGTGGCGCTGCTGGTCAGCGCCAAATGGCCCGTGGTGCTCCAACGGGTGACGGATGACGGCATGCTATGCCGTTATGGCTCGGAAACGCTGCTGGTAGCGTGCCTGGCCCTGCCGCCCGAGGAACCGGTATCTCCGGCGCAGCTGCTGGCCATGCAGCGCGCATGCCGGCGCCATCATGCGGATCGGGGCGTGCTGTGCGTTACCGGCAAATGTTCCGCTGCCGCCCGAAAATACGCGGAGGAAAACCTTTTCCCTTTGCGCCTGATGGAGCGTGAAGAGCTGCTGGCTTTGGCCGGACAGGCGTGGCCTGCCACCGACGAACAGCTGGTAGCTCTGGGCAAGCGAAAGAAAAAAGGCTTTCCCCTGAGCGCGCTGCTGGAGCGCATGCTGCGGCGGGAGAAAGCCAGGCGCTATGTGCTGTACGGCACGGGGTTGGCCGTGATGGGCTTTACCATCGGCGGGCGGTGGTACCTGATTCCCGGAGCGCTGTGCGTTTTGCTGGGCGTGCTTTGCCGGTATTTGCCGCACCGCACGGAAACCCTTTAGCCGTGCCGTTCGTCCTGCAAGAAGCGCTCCACCAGCGCCACCAGCGCGTCCACCTCTTCCTCCGTGTTGTAGATGCCCACGGAGGCGCGTAACGCTCCGGAGCGAAGCGTTCCCAGCCAGGTATGCATGGCCGGGGCGCAGTGCAGGCCGCCGCGAAGGGCAAAACCGGCCTGATCCAGGCAATCCGTCAGTTCCCCGGCGTCCATGCGCCTGGGGACGAAGGACGTGATGCCCACGCAGGGAGCGTCCGGATGCCCAAGGCATCGTATGGTTCGTATGGCTTCCAGGCCGGCGCGCAAGCGCCGGTTCAGGAAAGCCTCGTATTCGCGAATCTCCGCCAAATGTTTGCGGGCGAAACGAAGCCCCTGCAGCAAGCCGGCGATATTGGGCAAGGGAAGGGTACCGCTTTCGTAACGGTCGGGAAGGCTCTCTGGCTGTTCCATGCTTTCGGAAACCGAGCCCGTTCCGCCGCGGACCAGCGGTTCGGGGCGCATGCCCTCCCGCAGCACCAGCAATCCTACGCCGTGGGGCCCCAGGAGCCCTTTGTGCCCGGGCATGGCAATCATGTCGGCGTTCAAGGCATGCAGGCTCACGTCCAACACCCCGGCCGTTTGCGCGGCGTCCACCAGCAGGGGGACGCCGTTTTCATGGCACACGGCGCCAAGTCGGCTGATGGGCTGCACCACGCCGGTAACGTTGCTGGCATGGCAAAGCACGGCCAACGCCGTCCGGGGACCAATGGCGCTTTGAAGGGTATGGGGCTGGAGAATACCCATGGCGTCCGGCGTCAGGACCCGAAGCGTGATTTGGCCGGTGGATGCCAGGTGGTACAGCGGACGCATGACTGCATTGTGCTCTCCGTGGGAGCACACCACCTCGTCGCCTTGATGCAGCGTGCCCAGAATGGCCAGGTTCAGCGCTTCGGTGCAGCTGGCGGTAAAGATGACCTGCTCGTAGGAGGCTGCGCCGAAAAACTCCGCCGCTTCTTCCCGGCATGCCTGTACTACCCTGCCTGCGCACAAGGACAACCGGTGCCCGCTTCGCCCGGGATTGGCGCCGAGCTTTTCCAGCGTGCCGGACATGGCGCGGATGACCTGCGGCGGCTTGGGAAACGTGGTGGCGGCATTGTCAAAATAAATCATGTTCTACGCTCCTTTGGCGAAAATCAAGGGAACGGCGCACCGCTGGGGCCGTGGCGGTATATCTTATGGAAGAAAGGAGGAGGAATTGCCTTGCGGGAAGAAATTTTCGGTATCGCGTCCTTTCGGTCCAGGCAGCAGGTGCTTCAAATGGAATCCGCCCTTCGCCGGATGGGCGTACCCGCCAGTATTGTAACCACCCCTCGGGACGTGGCCCTGGGGTGCGGCCTGTCCGTGCGCTTTGAACTGCCGGATGCCGGCGCGGTGCGGGATGTGTACCAGCATACGCGCCCGGGCAATCTGATTGGATTTTATCAGGTGCGCCGGGACGCGCATGGGGAAACCAGCGTGTTTCCCTTGCGGATGGAGGACGTGCGTCCCTATTGAAGGCGCGCGCCGGCGTTTGAGGCGGATTGCGCGGTCCCATGAAAAAAGCGTTCGCCAGCCATGGGCCAGGCGAACGCGCAACCATGAAAAGGATGCCGGCAACTTTCCGGCAACCGTTTTTTTGGAAAATGCGGCGGCATAGCGGGGGAGCGGAGGCGGGGTAACCGTCCGCCTCCGCTTTTTGCGGCAAAAACACATAAGTAGGAGTAAAAGCTCATCCTTACACGCCTCCTTGTTTTGGCTTCCCTGGAGGGGAGCCTTCACAAGCAGGATATGCGCCGGCGGAGGGGTGGTGCGGAGAGAATTCCGTTCATGGAGCGAAAACGTCAACGCGCATGGCTTATGCGGCGGGAACAGCCGGAGCCCGCCGGTACCACGCCAGAAAAAGCGCCAGCCCCAAAGCGCATAGCAGCGCGCCAAAGCAGAAAGCAAGGGACAGGCTGCGCTGGGCCAGCGCCCCATAGGCAAGGTTGGTCCCGATGGCGACGCCGTCGGTCAGCATGGCGTTCAGGCTTAGGGCGGTGGCGCGGTAAGGGGTGCGGAGCATCTCATTTTGGATTTTGGTCTGGAAAGGCTGAAACAGACTGTCGCACAGCCGCAGGGTCAGCACGCCCGCCACCGACGCCAGCGGAAACGGCAGGCAGGCCAAGGTCAGACAAGCGAGCAGAGGCGCGGAAAACAGACAGACGCCTGCGCGCTTTCTGCCCGCCCAACGGGTGAAATGAGCGGAGTACGCCCCGGCAAGCCCCAGCGCTGTGGCGGCGATGTAGGCCAGGCCGATACCGGCGTCTGTCATGCCGCTGCGCGTGTATTGCAGTTGATTGAGAAATACGGTGATGGTCTGGTGCGTTTCGCTCAGCAGCGCCACTGCCAGCAAAAAGCAAAGCAGGGACCGGTTGCGCAGCGTTTCGCCCAGCAGGCGAATCAGGCGGCGCAGCGTAATCCGGCGGCTGGCTGGCGCGGCGGTTTCCGCAAGGCCCAGGGAAAGAAGCGCGGCGACGCCGTAGCTTGCCGCGGTTAATCCGCCCAGCAACCGGTATTGCAGGGGCGGCAGCAGGGTATAGGTAACGGAAGCAATCAGCAATCCGGCCATGCCCAGGCTGTTATAAATACCCAGCACGCGCTGACGGCTTTGTTCGGGAGCAGAGAGATAGAGCAGGTTGACGTCCACGCCGGACAGGCCGGAGATGGCGAAGCTCAGCAGGATGCGTTCGGCAAGAAAACCGGCGAAGCAGGTTGCCTGCCAGAAAATCAGCTTTGACAAAAAATAAAGCAAATTGGATAACACCATGGTCTTTTTGTAGCCAATCCGGTCGGCCAGCATACCCCAGGGAATTTCCAATAGAATGCACAGCAGCATGGAAATACTCTCGATCAGCGTGATCTCAAAGACGGATACGCCCTGCGCCTGTCGGTACAGCGTGGCGACGGGGCCATAGAACACCATGCCTTGGGTCAGGCCAATGGCGTACATCAGCAAAATATTACGTTTCATAAAAGAAATGGTCCTTTCTGCGCACAACAAAATACGGATGCCTGGGCGGCAACCTCAGCAAGCGTTCTGTATGTGCTCAGGTGGGACGGTTCATGGGCAAGAAACTCCTTTGCACTGTGTTGCGGCCATCATACCCCAATGGACGCCCTTTGTCAAGGCGTGGGAAGGACGCGTTTTTCCGCATTGACAAACCGGCGTCCTATCCCTTATAATGCCTTCATCGGCAATGATGGAAAGAGTACCGTGCGGGAAGCGTCAAGAGAGCCGCGGCAGGTGAGAGGCGGCCGGGGAACGCGCGGGAACATGGCTCCGGAGCCGCGCGGCCCAGGCATTTGGCCCAAGCTGCGCCGGGTCGCGCCGTTACACGCAGGAGAAGCAACAAATCAGGGTGGCAACGCGGGTACACAAGCCCGCCCCTCGTCGGGGCGGCTTTTTTTCATGTTGAGGAGGATGTGCGACATGTGCCAGGACTGCCAGAAGAAAACCTTTTACATCACCACGCCGATTTATTATCCCAGCGATAATCTACACATCGGCCACGCCTACTGCTCCACGGCAGTGGATACCATGGCCCGTTTCAAGAAAATGACGGGCTATGACACCTATTTCCTGACCGGTACCGACGAGCACGGCCAGAAGATCGAGCGCAAAGCCAAGGAAAAGGGCGTGTCCCCCCAGGCGTATGTGGACAACATCGTGGCCGGGATCAAAGACCTGTGGAAGCTGATGGACATTCAGTACGATGATTTCATCCGCACCACGGATCAGCGGCATGTGGAATGCGTGCAGAAGCTGTTCAAGCAGCTGTACGATCAGGGCGACATCTATAAGAGCGAGTACGAAGGCTGGTACTGCACGCCCTGCGAATCCTTCTGGACCGAACTGCAGCTCAAGGACGGCAAGTGCCCTGACTGCGGCCGCCCCGTGGAGAAAACCCGGGAGGAAAGTTACTTCTTCAAGCTCAGCAAGTATCAGGATTGGCTGATTCGGTATATCGAGGAGCACCCTGATTTCATTCAGCCGGCTTCCCGGGCCAATGAGATGATGAACAACTTCCTCAAGCCCGGCCTGGAAGATCTGTGCGTCAGCCGTACCTCCATCCAATGGGGGATCCCCGTGACCTTTGACCCCAAGCACACGGTGTATGTGTGGCTGGATGCGCTGAGCAACTATATCAGCGCCCTGGGCTATGGCACGGATCACGACGAGCTGTACCGCAAGTTCTGGCCTGCGGATGTGCATATGGTGGGCAAGGAAATCGTGCGCTTCCATACCATCATCTGGCCCATCATGCTCCATGCCCTGGGGCTGCCTCTGCCCAAGCAGGTGTTCGGCCACGGCTGGCTGGTCATCGATGGCAAGAAGATGGGTAAGTCTGTGGGCAACGTGGTGGACCCGGTGGTGCTGTGCAACCGGTATTCCTCCGACGCGGTGCGGTATTTCCTCATGCGGGAGATGCCCTTTGGCAGCGACGGAGAATTCACCTTGAAGGCCATGCTGACCCGCATCAATGCGGATTTGGCCAACGACCTGGGCAATCTGGTGAGCCGCACGGTGGCCATGATTGAAAAGTATTTTGATGGCCGGATTCCCGAGGTGGACGTTGTGGAGGATGTGGACCGCGCCCTCTGGCAGCTGGCGGAAGAACTTCCCGCCAAGGTGGAAAAGCAGATGGACGGATTGCAGTTCTCCGTGGCGCTCCAGGAAATCTGGAAGCTCATCGGCGAATGCAACAAGTACATCGACGTAACCCAGCCCTGGGTGCTGGGCCGGGAGGAAGCAGGCAAGCCCCGCTTGCGCACCGTGCTGTATACCCTGGCGGAGTGCGTCCGCCGGGTAGCGGCGCTCATCGGGTTTGTAATGCCCCGCACCCCCGCCCGCATTTATGCGCAGTTGGGCGTGACCGACGCCGCGCTGACGGACTGGGATTCCCTGCAGAAGCCCTTCGGCGTGCTGCCTGCGGGCTTGCAGGTGCGCAAGGGCGAGGCGCTGTTCCCGCGCCTGGATATCCAGAAGGAGCTGGAGCGCGACGCGCCCAAGGCCGAAGCGCCCAAGGCCGAAAAGCAGCCGGAAAAGAAAAAACATGCCGAACCCGAATATCCCGCGGAAATCGAGATCGACGATTTCTTCAAGTGCAAGCTGCAGGTGGCGCGGGTATTGTCCTGCGAAAAGGTGGAAAAGAGCAAGAAGCTGCTGAAGTTCCAGCTTTCCCTGGGCAAAGACGGAACCCGCACGGTGGTCAGCGGGATTGCGCAGTATTATACCCCTGAGGAACTGGTTGGCCGTCAGGTGGTGCTGATTTCCAACCTGAAACCCGCGAAGCTGGCGGGCATTGAGAGCCAGGGCATGATACTTTCCGCAGTGGATGCGGAGGACCGCCTGAAGCTGGTTTCCGTGCAGGAAGGCGTAGAGGATGGCGCCATCATCGGATGACGGCGCTGTTCGATTCCCACTGTCATGTGGACGAGGAAAAATTTGACCAGGACCGGGACGCGGTGCTTCAGCGCATGGCGGAAAACGGCGTGACCCGCATGGCGGTGGTGGGTTCGGATATCGCCACCTCCGCCCATGGGGTGGACTTTGCCGCGGCGCATCCGGGCTGCGTGGCGGTGGTGGGGATTCATCCCCACGAGGCCAAGAGCTTCCGGGAGGAGGATTTGCAGCGCCTGGCGGACTGGTATACCTCCGGGCAGGCCAAGGCCATCGGGGAGATCGGCCTGGACTACTACTATGATTTCAGCCCCCGCCAGACGCAGCGGGAGGTGTGCGAAAAGCAGATGGAATTGGCGTATACCCTGGGCGCGCCTGCGGTGTTTCACATCCGGGACGCCCATGGGGACATGCTGGAGATGTTCCGGTCCCGCCGCGGGCGGCTGCCCCAGGGAATTATTCATTGCTATTCCGGCAGCTGGGAATCCGCCAGGGAATATCTGGACATGGGGTTCTATATTTCTTTTGCCGGCCCGGTGACTTTCAAAAAAGCGCCGCATTTGCAGCAAACGGCCATGAATGTGCCCCGGGACCGGCTGCTCATTGAAACGGACAGCCCCTATCTTGCGCCTGAACCCGTACGGGGCCGCCGGAACGAACCGGCCAACGTGCGCTATGTGGCGGAAAAGATCGCGGCCTTGCGGGGGGAAACCTTTGAGGAAGTAGCTGCCTACACATATCGGAACGCCTGCGCCGTTTACGGCATTGCGGATGGAGGCCCAATGCGCGGAACAAACGCAGGGCAAGCGTATCCCTGAAGGCCGCGCAAACAAAACAAACGTTGAAGTAGCATATGGCCTGCATGACGGGAGCGCGCGGATCGTCTGCGCTCCCGCCGTTCTTTTTGGGACGCCCGCGCATACATTGAAAGGGAAACGGGGGAGGCATATGCAGAAAAAACGGCAGACGGGCAATGGCTATACGCGCTGCTATAAGCAGCCGGGGAATCAGGCGCTGGTGCTGGCTGGAATTGTGCTGGTGGGGGTGGGCGTGGTGCTGCTCTTTCTGTGCATTCCAGGCTGGGCTTGGGTGGCGCTGCTGGGCTTTGTGCTGATCTGTGCCGGACTGGTGCTGCTTCGCCTGGGAAGAGCGGGGAGGTGAGCGGGGTGAGCATTCGGCTGGTCTGCGTGAGAGCGCCGAGGTTTCTTCGTGGGCTGTTGCGGCTTTTCAGCAGGGAGCGTGCGGGGAGCAGGTGAGGAGAAAAAGCAAAGCGGTTCAGGCTTGCGTCTTGCTGGGCGCTGGAAAAGCGGCGGAAGCCGCTTTTTCGACACGCTGAGGGGGCTGTTGCAAAATGGAAACGCCATCGCAACCTGCACAAAAAAGCGGCAGCCAACAACCAAGACCGGCCGCAAAAGAAGTGTTTGGCTTCTTCTGCGGCCGGCTTTTTGTGCGTTATTTTTCGGGTTGGCTATTTTGCAACAGCCCTTTCAGGCTGTCGAATACCCCCTGGAGGCGCCGGAGGGGCCGCAGCCCCTCCGACTGCCATTCGTGACCGCCGGCTTTACCGGCGGGGCGGGTTGTTGATTTTGCTTGCAAAATCAATCCCTTCCAGCTTTGGACGATCTCTGGTTGTCCAAAGTCGCTTTCTCGGGAAAGCGTCGGAAGCTACTTCAGACTGCTGAAGAAGCGTTGTTTTTCAGTCGCTTCTCATAGGAATGCTGCGAAAATAAAGTTTCGGTTTCTTCCCTTGCAAAAATTTCATCATGTAGGGGGCCGAAGGAGTCCAGGGGGCGATCGGAAAGCCCCCTGGTCGCGCCCGTAGGCGCGAAATCTTCTGTGCATGCAAGAATCCAATATAAGATTTGCAAAAATGATGATGAGGCAAAAACTTTGCCAACAGTTTGAGGGGCAGAAGCATTCTACTCCTTTGCTTATTGTATCCGTTTCACAAAACAGACCTTGAATTGCGCCGGAAATTATGGTAATATTTCTATACAAATTACGCGTGGCGGGAGGCGCAAGGACGCGCGCTCCCTTGCGAATAAAGCGAGGCAATGCATATGGTCTGGTGGGAAGCGGGCTTGCGGCTGTTGCTGGCGGTTCTGGTGGGGTGTGTCATCGGCATTGAACGGGAGCGGAAGAACCGCCCCGCGGGGATGCGCACCCATGTGCTGGTGTGCGTAGGCGCGGCCACGATTGCCATGTTGGAAACGTATATGATCGCCGATACCATTACCCTGAATCTAAATAATCCCAATAGCGGCATTGCCGTGAGTATGGGGCGCATCAGCGCGCAGGTGGTCAGCGGTATCGGCTTCCTGGGCGCGGGAACCATCTTCATCAGCCAAAAGAAAATCGCCGGCCTGACTACGGCGGCTTCCCTGTGGAATGCCGCCTGCCTTGGCCTGGCGGCTGGCATGGGCTACTATGGTTTGGCGGTGGCCGGGTGTGCCATCGTTATGATTACCCTGGCGCTGCTGCAAAAGCTGGTGCGGGTCAACAGCGTGAAAAATGTGGAAGTTAAATTCATCCATCGCGTGGATACCCTGGCCTATATCAACAGCTATTTCGAACAGGCGGGCATCAAGGTGCTGGATATTGACTTCCATGTGGAGAACAAGGGGAAGTACAACCTGTATACCAACCTCTACACCCTGGATATGCAGGGGAAAACCACCTATAAGGACATTGTGAACCATCTTTCCGAGTATGCGAACATCCAGAGCATCCGCACCCGGAATACTTGAGCCTAGTCCACCAGGACGACGCCTTGCCGGTATCCAAGGCCCGGGCGCAGGCCCGCGCCCAGACACCACAGGTCATAGGCACGCATGTCCGACTGGAAAATCACGTTGTCCCGGGGCGCATCAGCGGCTTTCTCCAGCAGGGGAAAGCCGCTTGCCTTGATGGAGCGCAAAAGTGGCCGGGCCTCCCGGCGGAAGCCCAGCAGCCGCGCATAGGGGGGAAGAAGTCCTGGCCGAACTTCCTGGGCGCGCAGGCCCAGCAGCAGATGCGCGCAGAGCCGGGAGAGCCGTGCATAGGGATAGCGGCGGGTTTTGGCTGCCGCAAGGAGCTCCCGGCGGCTTGTGGCCGTCCGCGCGGCGGAGATCAGCCGGTTTTCCATGCCTTCCGTGCAACCGGGCAGCTGGCGCAAGGCCTCCGGCCCGGTGGTGCGGAGCAAATACAGCAGCAGGGTGTCCAGCACCTGGGGGTGAAACAGCTCGCCACGCTGCACTGCGGCACGCAGGAGAGCATAGGACCGCTGCGGCAGGGACTGGGAAACGCGGAGCCAGTCACCGCGGGATATGGCGCCACGAACGGCAGTGGCGGAAGGGAAACCTCCGCTCCAGTCCGTGGCATGGTAATCACCGGCGCGGGGAACCAGCACTGGCTGTATGGACGAATGCAGCCGTAATAAGGCCCGCAGATAACATAGCCCAAGGACGTTGTTGGGTTTGGATAGCCCCAGACCGGGAAAAAGCGCTTCCAGCGCGCCGCCCAGGGCCGCAGGATGGGAAACGCCCTGGGCAAGCCGCTCCCGCACCGCTGCGCCCAGGCTGGGCGAGGGCTGCTCCAGCAGCGCCGCGCAACGGGAAAGGGCGGGAAGATCGTCGGTCTCCGCGCCAAAGGCCACATGGGTGATACATCCCAACCTGTGCAAAATGCTGATGCCGCCCAGGGCAAAATGCTCCGCCTCCCGAACGGCCCAGGGAACCGGGAGCTCCAGCACCACGTCCGCACCGCTTTCCAAAGCCATGCGGGCCCTTTGCGCAGGGGAAAGCAGCGCACCCTGCCCGCGCTGGGTAAAGCAGCCGGACATCACGCACAGCACCCAATCGGCCTGCGTGCGTTGCCTCGCCTGCTGCAAATGATAAGCATGCCCCAGGTGAAAGGGATCATATTCCGCGATGACGCCCACTGTGCGCATGAACGCACGCCTCCCTGCCTTGAAGATGGCCTATTATACCATGCCCGGCCGATTGGGTACAAGGGCGGGAAATCCCAGGAAATAGGCGGAAATGGAACTTTACAAACGCCGGAAAGATGATATAATATTGGTTGACACAACAGAAAGGATGGATGTACGATGAAACCGTTTATCGTTGAGACCTCCGCCCGCCATGTGCATGTGACCCAGCAGGATCTGGAGACGCTGTTCGGCGCGGGCTATGAGCTGCATATCAAGAAAATGCTTTCCCAGCCCGGCCAGTACGCCAGCGAAGAGCGCGTTGATGTGGTTGGCCCCAAGAAGACCCTCTCCGGCGTGAGCATTCTGGGCCCGGTGCGCAGTGCCACCCAGGTGGAGATTTCCCTGACCGACGCCCGTTCCATTGGCGTGGCCGCTCCCATCCGCGAGTCTGGCGACATCGCTGGCAGCGGCGCGTGCAAGCTGGTGGGCCCCAAGGGCGAAGTGGAAATCAGCGAGGGCGTTATCGCGGCCAAGCGTCACATCCATATGACGCCCGCGGATGCCGAAGAAATGGGCGTGAAGGACAAGGACGTGGTCAGCGTGAAGCTGAACACCCCCGAGCGTGCCCTGACCTTCGGAGATGTGGTGGTGCGTGTGAGCGACAAGTTTGCGCTGGCCATGCATATCGACACCGATGAGTCCAACGCTGCCTGCTGCGGCCGGGACACCATGGGCGAGATTGTCAAGTAAATAAACGCATGCCTGCTTCCTATCCGGCGGAGTACTGACAGACTTCACCGGATAGGCCTGTTCTTTTTTGTATGGAAAATGAACACGGCGCATGCGGCCGACCTGTTCACCATAGTGTCTTTATAAATACATACGTGTAAGGAGACAAAGCCCATGAAAATTCTGGTTGTCAATGCCGGTTCTTCCTCCTTGAAGTATCAGCTGATTGACATGGAGGGAGAAAAGGTCATCGCCAAGGGACAGGTGGAGCGCATCGCCATTGAGGGCGGCCACCTGAAGCAGACCTCCGCCGACAAAAAGGTGGTGGAGATCACCAAGTTTGTCAAGGACCACGTGGAAGCCACGGAGATGATGCTCTCTGCGCTGCAGGACCCCGAGAAGGGTGTCATCAAGAGCGTGGACGAAGTCGGCGCGGTGGGACACCGCGTGCTGCATGGCGGCAAGGAATTCTCCGAGTCCGTCATCATCAACCAGCAGGTGAAGGACGCCATTCGCCGCTGCATCCCGCTGGGACCGCTGCATAACCCCGCCAACCTCATGGGCATCGAGGCCTGCGAGAAGGTCATGCCCACCACGCCCCAGGTGGCCGTGTTCGATACCGCTTTCCATCAGACCATGCCCCCCAAGGCGTACATGTACGGCGTGCCCAAGAAGTACGAGGAGACCATCGGCGTGCGCCGCTATGGGTTCCACGGCACCAGCCACCGCTATGTGAGCAAGCGGGTGTGCGAGTTCCTGGGTGTGGACCCCATGGGCAAGAAGTTCATCATCTGCCACCTGGGCAATGGCTCCAGCCTTTCCGCGGTGAAGGACGGCAAGTGCCAGGACACCTCCATGGGCCTGACGCCTCTGGAAGGCCTGCTCATGGGTACCCGCTGCGGCAGCTGCGATCCGGCCGTGGTGCAGTTTATCGCCAACAACGACAAGAAGTCCGTGGACGAAGTGCTGACCATGATGAACAAGCAGTCCGGCCTGCTGGGCATTGGCGGCAAGAGCGACATGCGGGACATCGACGCCGCGGCTGACGCCGGGGACAAGGACGCCATCCTGGCCCGGGACATGCTGATCTATGGCATCCAGAAGTACATTGGCTCTTACATGGCTGCGCTGCAGGGCGCGGACGCCATTATCTTCACCGCAGGCATCGGCGAGAACAATGTGCATCTGCGCCAGCGTGTGATCGAGGGCTTCGGTTACATGGGTATCAAGCTGGACGAGGCAAAGAACGAGGCTTGCACGGCTCCCAATGTGAAAGAGACCATCATTTCCACGCCCGATAGCACGGTCAAGGTGATCGTCATTCCCACCAATGAGGAGATCATGATTGCCCGGGATACCCTTGAACTGGTGGAAAAAGCGTAATTTCTTTCGCAAATTGCTGTTGACAATTTTGCGGGATACCTCTATAATAGCAAAGGTCACGTTTGAGGTGAGCGTATGTTTTTGGACGTTTCCATCGCGCTGAAGCATCCCGGAGAGCCGTATGCTTTCCGTGTGGAGCAGGAGATCGCGCCCCAGGAGATTGGCGGCGAAACGATTACCTTTGACCCCGCCGTGCTGGAGGGAACCTACAGCACCGAAGAAGAGCAGGTAACGGTGGAAGGCGAGCTGAGGACAGTGGCTCACGCGATGTGCGCGAACTGTCTCGCACCCGCGCAGGCGGAGGTCCGGGTGCCCTTTCGGGAAACTTTCCTGAGGGACGCCGATCCGGAGGATGACGAGCAGTACGCCTACTCCGGTTCCGCCATCGGGTTTGAAAAGCTGGCCATGTCTCTTGCGGTGCTGAATCTACCCATGCGCTTCCTGTGCAAGGAAGACTGCCAGGGCCTGCTTAAGCAGTACGGCGGGGACATTGAAACTACCGCTCGCCAGAAGGAATTGCAGAAAGAGCATCCTTTTGCGGCATTGCAGCAATTGCTGACAAAGGATGAGGAGGTGTAACTATGGCCACTCCCAAGGGAAAAATCTCCAAGGCTCGCAAGCACAGCCGTCAGGCGAACTGGAAGCTGAGCCTGCCCGGCATTGTGGAATGCCCCCAGTGCCATCAGATGAAGCTGGCGCACCGTGTGTGCAAGCACTGCGGCTACTACAACGGCGTTCAGGTCGTCAAGATGGACGAGGATAAGAAGCAGGCCTAATTGCCGTCATACAGCTCGCGGACAAAGAGGAGTACCGGGCGGCGCGCCGGTAGAGAGCGCGGTTCATCGGCTGAAAGACCGCGTGGGAGGCACGCTTGGGAAGGTCGCTTTGGAGAGCGTCCGGTGAGGGAGAAAATCTCCTTAGCCGGATGCGGGTGCGCCCGTTATCGCGCCCATGAGGCGGCGACTTTGTCGTCCGCGAATGAAGGTGGTACCACGGAAAAGCAGCTCCGTCCTTTGGACGGGGCTGCTTTTTGCATATGCGGCGCGCAGGAGGAGGTGATCCCATGTCCTACGGTGAGAAAGTGCTGTCCCGGTTAAACGTGCCCGGGCTGGCGCTGTTGATCCTGGGCGCGGTCCTTGTATATACCTCCGGTCCCATCAGCGGCCGGCTGTTCCCGGAAAAGGGGGACAAGGCAAACATTGCGGTAAAGGCGGCGGGATGCGCGGTTGCTCTGGTGGGCGCGCTGCTGCTACTGGACATCATCGGCTAAGGAAGGAGAATTGTGCGCATGGAAACGCAGAAAAACGGCGCGGAAATGGAAACAAAATTCAATCCGCAGGCCATTGAGAACGACATTTATCAGGCATGGGAGACGAGCGGGGCTTTTACGGCGCATCGGGTGCCGGGCAAGAAACCCTTTACCATTGTGATGCCTCCGCCCAACATCACCGGCCAGCTGCACATGGGTCACGCCATGGACTGCACCCTGCAGGACGCGGCCATTCGCTACCATCGCATGAAGGGCGACCCGACCCTGTGGCTGCCGGGCACGGACCACGCGGCCATCGCCACGGAAGTAAAGATTGTGGAGGCCATGGCCAAGGAAGGCCTGACCAAGGACAGCATCGGCCGGGAAGCCTTCCTGGAGCGGGCTTGGAAGTGGAAGGACGAGTACGGCGGACGCATTGTGCACCAGCAGCGGCGCATGGGCGTGAGCTGCGACTGGAGCCGGGAACGCTTCACCATGGACGAGGGCTGCTCCCGGGCGGTGCGGGAAACCTTCTGCCGGCTGTATGAAAAGGGCCTGATGTACCGGGGCAACCGCCTGGTGAACTGGTGCCCCTGCTGCCAGACCTCCATCTCCGACGCCGAGGTGGAGTACAAGGAGCAGGACGGCCACTTCTGGCATCTGCTGTACCCCGTGAAGGAAACCGGCGAGATGCTGGAGTTGGCCACCACCCGTCCCGAAACCATGCTGGGCGATACCGCTGTGGCCATCAATCCCGAGGACGAGCGCTACAAGCACCTGCATGGCTGCCATGTGATGCTGCCTCTGGTGAACCGCGAGATCCCCATTGTGCTGGACGAGCACGCGGACATGACCAAGGGTACCGGCGTGGTGAAGATCACCCCTGCCCACGATCCCAACGACTTCGAGGTGGGCAAGCGCCACGACCTGCCCATGGTCCGGGTGCTGCCCTACAACGGCCACATGACCGGTGCAGCGGAGAAGGCGGCCTCCGACGAGCTGTTCGCTTCCGGCAAAGCCACGGTGAACGAGCCCCATGTGCTGGACTGCGGCAAGTATGCCGGCATGACCACCGCCCAGGCCCGCAAGGCCATTGTGGCGGACCTGGAGGCTTTGGGACTGCTCAAGGCCGTGGAACCCCTCAAGCATGAGGTGGGCACCTGCTACCGCTGCCATACCACCATTGAACCCATGGTATCCAAGCAGTGGTTTGTGGACATGAAGCCCCTGGCCAAGCCGGCCATTGAGGCGGTGACCAGCGGCAAGACCCAGTTTGTGCCTGCGCGCTTCACCAAGAACTATATGAACTGGATGGAGAACATCCGAGACTGGTGCGTGAGCCGCCAGCTCTGGTGGGGACATCGCATTCCTGTGTGGTACTGCGACGACTGCGGCGAAATGATGGTGCGCCGGGAGGACCCCACGGTGTGTTCCAAGTGCGGCAGCGCCCATATCCATCAGGATGAGGACGTGCTGGACACCTGGTTCTCCTCCGCGCTGTGGCCCTTCTCCACCTTGGGCTGGCCGGACAACACCGAGGACCTGAAGTATTTCTATCCCACCGACGTGCTGGTGACGGGCTATGACATCATCACCTTCTGGGTCTCCCGGATGATCACCTGCGGCGTGGAGGAAATGGGAGAGACGCCCTTCAAGACCGTGCTCATCCATGGCTTGGTGCGGGATGAGCTGGGACGGAAGATGTCCAAGTCCCTGGGCAACGGCGTGGATCCCCTGGAGATCATCGACGAGTACGGCGCGGACGCCCTGCGCTTCTCCCTGTCCATGGGCGTGAGCCCCGGCAACGACACCCGCTTCTCCAAGGAGAAGGTGGAGTCCGCCCGGAACTTTGCCAACAAGGTGTGGAACGCCTCCCGCTTCGTGCTGATGAACGTGGATACCCGCCGCCCGGTGGACCTGAACCAGCTGACCCTGGCGGATCAGTGGATTCTGACCCGCTTCCAGGATGCCGTGCGGGACATCACCGCCCACAACGAAGAGGGCGACTTCGGCCTGTCCGCCACCCGCATCTATGACTTTGCCTGGAGCGAGTTCTGCGACTGGTACATCGAACTGGCCAAGTCCCGCCTCACCGGCGAGGACGAAGCGGCCAAGCATAGCGTGCAGGCTGTGCTGCTCTACGTGCTGGAGGGCCTGCTGAAGCTGCTGCATCCCTTCATGCCCTTCCTCACCGAGCAGGTGTACAAGTATCTCCCCGGCACGGAAGGCTTCCTGATGCTGGCGCCCTGGCCGGAATGCAAGCCGGAGTATGACTTCCCGGCCCAGGAGCGGGAGATGGAAGGCATCATGGAGGTCATCCGCACCATCCGTAACCTGCGGGCGGAGATGAACGTGGCGGCTTCCCGGCGCACCCGGCTGATGCTTCTGCCCGGTGAAGGCTGGCAACAGGCCCTGGCGGAGGGGGAACCGTACTTCAAGCGCCTGGCTGGCGCCTCCGAGAGCCAGCTCATCGAAAGCCGCGACGCGGTGACGGAAAAGACCGTCAGCGCTGTGTGCCTGGCAGGCGAGCTGTTTATTCCCCTGGGCGACCTGGTGGACTTTGAAAAGGAAATTGCCCGCCTGAACAAGGAACTGGCCACCGTGGAGAAGGAGATTGAGCGGGCCAAGGGCAAGCTCTCCAACCAAGGCTTCCTGAGCAAGGCCCCTGCCCAGCTGGTGGAAGCGGAAAAGGAAAAGCTGGAAGCCAACGAGAAGAAGGCTGTTTCCCTGAACGAGCGGATTGCGGAGCTGAAGCAAAGCCTATGAGAAATGCCCAGGAAGTGATTGCGGCCATACATGGCGCCCGCTATACCGGGCACAAGGTAGGGCTGCAAAACACCCGTGCGCTGCTGGACGCCCTGGGCCTGAACTGCCGCGTCCCCGCCATCCACGTGGCGGGGACCAACGGCAAGGGCAGCGTCTGCGCCATGGTGGAGCGGGTACTGCGCCAGGCCGGGTATCGCACGGGGCTGTATACTTCTCCCTTTCTGCAGGCGTACAACGAACGCATACGCCTGGACGGCGCGCCTGTTTCCGACGCGCTGCTGGAACAGTATGGCAATCAGGTGTTGGATGCGGCGGAAAAGCTGCACGGCCAGGGCATTCAGCCCACGGCCTTTGAGCTGGGCACCGCCCTGGCGCTGCTGATTTTTCAGGCGCAGCAAGTGGAATTGATGGTGATTGAGGTGGGCTTGGGCGGACGCCTGGACCCCACCAATGTAATCACGCCCCTGGTGAGCGTCATCACGGCCATTGGCCTGGATCACATGCAGCTGCTGGGGGATACCGTCGAGCAAATCGCCGGGGAAAAGGCGGGCATCATCAAGCCGGGGGTCCCGGTGGTATGCCACCCCGCTGTAAAGACGGTGGAAGCTGTGTTTGCGCATCGGGCAGCGGAGCTGAACGCGCCGCTCACCCAGCTGCGGGCAGAACAGCTGCTCCATCCCGCCTGTGACATGTACGGCTCCACGGCGGAAATCCTCTGGGATGGCGCGCCGCTGCCCCTGCGGATGAATCTGCCCGGGGCGCACCAGCTGACCAACGCGCTCACGGCGGCCAATGCCATATTCGCTCTGCGCCAGGCAGGCATCCGGGTTTCCCGGGAAACTGTGGCGGAGGGCATCGCTGCCACCCGCTGGCCTGCGCGGCTGGAATGGCACGAAAACATCCTGCTGGATGGAGGACACAATGCCCAGGGGCTCGGTGCCCTGAAAACCTATGTGGATACCTTTCTAAGGGATAAACGCCGGGTGCTGGTCACCGGCGTGCTGGAGGATCATCTGCGCCCGGAAATGCTGGAGATACTGGGCTCCTTGGGGGAAAGTATTGTTACGGTAACGCCGGAAAGCCCCAGGGCCATGAACGGTGAACAGCTAGCCGGGCTGTTCCGCGCGGCGGGCCATCAGGCGCAAAGCGTGCCGGACCTTGCCTGTGCGCTGCCCCGGGCGCGGGCAAGCGCGGGGGAGGATGGCGTGGTGATCGTGGCCGGATCGCTGTATCTGGCCGGAGCTGCGCGCACGGAATTGGGATTGCCCTGGCGGTAAAAATGTGCTATACTGGAAAAAACCTTCGAGCCTTTCCGGCCCGAAGGCCCTTTTATGAAAAGAAGGAGGGCGTGCCATGGCATTCGTCCACGAACCGGTGCTGCTGGCGGAAGTGCTCCAGTGGATGAACGTCCGGGAAAACGGCGTTTACGCAGACGGAACCCTGGGCGGCGGCGGACATAGCGGGGCGATGCTGGAAGCCTCGGGCGGCACGGCAACCCTCTATGGCATTGACCGGGACGAGAACGCCATTGCCGCCGCTACGGCGCGGCTGGAGCAGTATCCCGGCTTCCATGCGATCCATGGCAATTTCCACGATGCAAAGGCGCTGTTGTCCCAGGCTGGCGCGCCGCCCCTGGACGGGGCGCTGCTGGACCTGGGCGTATCCTCGCCCCAGCTGGACCAGGCGGAGCGGGGATTTTCCTATCATGAGGACGCGCCCCTGGATATGCGTATGGACCGTTCCCAGGGCATGACGGCGGCGGACCTGCTGGCGGAGGTCAGCGAAGGGGAACTGACCCGCATCCTCCGGGAATACGGCGAGGAAAAATGGGCGGCCCGCATTGCCCACTTTGTGGTGGAGCGGCGGCAAACGCAGCCCCTGCGCACCACCCAGGATCTGGTGCGCGTGGTGGACGCTGCCATCCCCAAGGCCGTCCGCCGCAAGGATGACGGGCATCCGGCGAGGCGTACTTTCCAGGCGGTGCGCATTGCGGTCAATGACGAGCTGGACCCGCTGGACCGGGCCCTGGAGGACTTCGTGGACTGCCTGAAGCCCGGCGGCAGGCTGCTGGTCATCACCTTCCATTCCCTGGAGGACCGGCTGACCAAGCGCTGCTTCCAGCGGCTGCAAAACCCGTGCGTCTGTCCGCCCAAAGCGCCTGTATGCACCTGTGGCCGCAAGCCCAAGGTGCGCATTCTGGCCCGGGGCGCTGTGCCGCCCACGGCGGAGGAGATTGCCCGCAACCCCCGTGCACGCAGCGCCAAACTGCGCGTGGCGGAAAAGCTGTAAACGGAACCACCGGAGGAGGAGCCTATGCCTACGCTGTATGTGGTGGGAACGCCCATCGGCAACCTGGGGGACATGACGCCCCGGGCTGTGGAGGTGCTGCGGAGCGTGGCGCTGATTGCCGCCGAGGATACGCGGGTCACCCGGAAGCTCACCAACCATTTCGGCATTGATACGCCGCTCACCAGCTGCCACCAGCACAACGAGGCGGACAAGGGCGAGACCCTGGCCCAGCGAATGCTGGAGGAAGGCATCGACCTGGCGCTGACCACTGACGCGGGAACGCCCTGCATCTCAGACCCGGGCTATGGACTGGTGCAGGCGGCGGTGAAGCGGGGTATTCCCGTGGTGGCGGTACCGGGATGCTGCGCGGCGGTGTGCGCCCTGTCCGTCAGCGGCATGGATACCCGGGAATTTGCTTTCTATGGCTTTTTGCCCAGGGAAAAGAAAGCCCTGCGGGAAAAATTGCTGGCCATGGCGGCGGGCGTACCCGTGGCCGTGGTGCATGAGTCGCCCTTTCGCGTGACCGACCTGATGGAAACCGTGGCGGAAACCCTGCCGGGAACCATGGCTTCTGTCAGCTGCGACCTGACCAAGCTCCATGAACTGACCCTGCGTGGAAGCGCGGCGGAGGTTCTGGCGGCGCTGCGGGCCAACCCAAAGACGGAGAAGGGCGAATATTGCCTGGTGCTGGATTTCCATGGGGCGGCGCTGCCCAGCGCACCCGCGCCCGCGGCGGAGATCAGCCTGGAGGCGCGCCTGGTGGAGCTTATGCTCCAGGGAGAGGAACTGCGTCAGGCGCAGGCGACCCTGACGGAAGCGGGGGAAAAGAAAAACGCGGTGAAGGCCGCGGCGCTCCGGCTAAAGAAACTGATGCAGGGGGAGGAGCATGCATGAGAGAGATTGACGCGTCCCAGATAACCAAAGCGATCGCGACGCTGTGCGTGGAGGCCAATTGTTTCCTGGCGGAGGATGTGCGTTGCGCCCTATGCGCTGCGGAACGGCGGGAACCCTTTGCCCCGGCGCGGGAAATCCTCCATATTCTTTGTGAGAATGAAGGCATTGCCCGGCGGGAGCATATGCCCATTTGCCAGGATACGGGGATGGCGGTGGTGTTTGCCGAAGTGGGGCAGGACGTGCATATCGCCGGGGATTTCCAGGCGGCGGTGGACGCCGGCGTCCGGCAGGGCTATACGGAGGGGCTGCTGCGCAAGTCCGTGGTGGGCGACCCGCTGCGGCGGGTGAATACGGGCGACAATACCCCGGCCATTTTGCATGTGCGTTTGACGCCGGGGGACCGGCTCAAGCTCACCGTAGCCCCCAAGGGCTTCGGCAGCGAGAACATGAGCCAGCTGAAAATGCTTACCCCGGCCGACGGCTTGGCGGGGGTTAAGCGCATGGTGCTGCAAACCGTGCGCGACGCGGGCGCGAATCCTTGCCCGCCCATGGTATTGGGCGTCGGTATCGGCGGGGATTTTGAGCGTGTGGCCCAGCTGGCCAAGGAGGCGCTGCTGCTTCCTCTGGACCGGCGCAATCCGGACCCGTACTATGCGGCGCTGGAGGAAGAATTGCTGGCGGAGATCAACCGCACGGGCATTGGGCCCCAGGGCCTGGGCGGCGAAACCACCGCCCTGGGACTGCATATTCTCACCGCGCCTACGCACATTGCGGGCCTGCCGGTGGCCGTGAATGTGAGCTGCCATGTGACCCGGCACCAAAGCGTGACCCTGTAAAGGAGGAAAAGCCATGATTCGCAAGCTGACCACGCCCCTGTCTCAGGAGGACGTGCTGTCCTTGAAGGCGGGGGATCAGGTATTGCTTTCCGGCGTGGTGTATACGGCTCGGGACGCCGCGCACCTGCGCCTGGTGCAGGCGCTCGAAAAAGGGGAGGAGCTGCCGCTGCAGCTGGAAGGCCAGGTAATCTATTATGCGGGCCCTACGCCCACCCCCCAGGGGCGCGCTATTGGTTCCATTGGCCCCACCACATCCATCCGCATGGACGCCTATACGCCCGCGCTGTTGGAAAAGGGGCTGCGTGGGATGATCGGCAAGGGCAAGCGCACCCCGTCGGTGGTGGAGGTCATGCAGGCGCATCCGGCGGTATATTTTGCCGCCATTGGCGGCGCGGCGGCGCTGATGGCCAGCTGCGTGACTGCCTGCGAAGTCATTGCCTACGATGATCTGGGCCCGGAGTCCATCAAGCGGTTAACCCTGCGGGAGCTGCCGCTGGTGGTGGCGGTGGACGCCCGGGGCGGCGACGCTTTTGTGCAGGGACAGGCGGAATATCTGGCGCAACGGGATCAGGCCTGAAAAAAGGACCGGCTTTTGCCGATCCTTTTTTTCGGGCGTCAGGGCACGCAGATGATGGTACCCGAGGAAAAGTCCGTGGGCAGCAGCGTGGGATTGAGCTGCATGAGCCTTCCCGGTGTGGTGCGGAAGCGTTCCGCGACCATGGCCAGGGTTTCGTCGGGTTGTACGGTGTAGGTTTGCGTGCCTGTGCCGCACAGTTGCCGGGTGCCTGCAGGCGGCGCGCAGTAGCGCATGCCTGTGATCAACCGGCCGGGCACCAGCTGGGGATTGGTGGTTCGCATGGCGCGGTAGGAGACGTTGTTCTCGATGAGCAGGTCGGCGTAGCTCTGGCCTTCACGGACGGTGCGCGCGGCATAGCCCACGGGGCAGCTCCAGGTGGAAGTGGAACCGCCTTGCTGGTTGCCGTTGCTGCCACTGTTGCCGTTATTGCCGGACTCTGCCTTGGGTACGCAGATGACCTGGCCGAATTGCAGCTCGTTCTCCTTGACGCCGGGGTTGCGCTCGGCCAGCTCCAGGGTGCTGATGCCATAGGCTTCGGCAATTTTCTGGAAGGTGTCTCCCGCTTTCACCTGGTACAGTTCGCCGCTCAGGCAGCTGAAAATACGGGGCGGGATGCAGACGGTGCTGCCCGGTGCCAGGGTGTTGAAGTCCGTGTCCGGATTGGCCAGGGTCATGGATTGGGCGGTGATGCCCCGGTCGAGGGCGACGCTCTCCAGGGTGTCGCCTTCCTTCCAGGTATAGGCGGTGGCGCCCCGGGGGCAGACCACCTGATTGGATGTAGCGGATGATTGCTGCATGGTTCGCGCTCCTTTCATCAATCCTCGCCCCCATTTTATGCGCAAGGCGGAAATGGTGTGAAAGGGGCTTCACAAAAGCGCGTGAAGCGTGTACAATAAGCCGAAGGACAATGAAAGGCGGAGGATGAGACCGTGAAACATTTGCTGAAACTCATGGATTGCACCCCGGAGGAAATTCTCGGCATACTGGACCTGGCGGACCGGCTCAAGGCGGAGCGCAAAGCCGGCATAGCGCACCCTTTGCTGGCGGGAAAAACCTTGGGTATGATTTTTGAAAAGTCCTCCACCCGTACCCGCGTCAGCTTTGAGACGGGGATGTACCAGCTGGGCGGCCATGCGCTGTTCCTTTCGTCCAGGGATTTGCAAATCGGCCGGGGCGAGCCGGTGCAGGATACCGCCCGGGTGCTCAGCCGCTACCTGGACGGCATTATGATCCGCACCTTTGCCCAGCAGGAAGTGGAGGATCTGGCCAAGTATGGCTCCATCCCGATTGTCAATGGGTTGACGGATTTTTGCCATCCCTGCCAGGTGCTGGCGGACCTGATGACCATTCGGGAACACAAGGGCAAGTTGGCCGGACTGAATATGTGCTATATCGGCGACGGGAACAATATGGCCAATTCCCTGATCGTGGGCGGCCTGAAAACCGGTATGCATGTATCCGTGGCCTGCCCCAACAATTACCGCCCGGACCCGCAGGTACTGGCTTTTACGCAGGACTATCCCGGCATGTTCCTGTGCACCGATTCGCCGATGGAAGCGGCCAAGGACGCGGATGTGATTTTTACCGACGTATGGGCTTCCATGGGACAGGAAGCGGAGAAAGCCGAGCGGGAGCAGGCTTTTGCCGGGTACCAGGTCAACGCCGGGCTGCTGGCGGCGGCGCGTCCGGGTTGCATGGTGCAGCATTGCCTGCCGGCGCATCGGGGCGAAGAAATTACCGAGGATGTGTTTGAGGCGCACGCCGGGGAAATCTTTGACGAAGCGGAGAACCGGCTGCACGCGCAGAAGGCCGTGCTTGTAACCGTAATGAAGTGAGGTAGAGGGCAACATGCAAGACAAAGGATACCTGCTGCTGGCCGATGGCCAACTGCTGGAGGGAACCAGGTTCGGCGCGGAAAAGGACGTTTACGCGGAGCTGGTGTTCACCACGGCTATGACCGGTTACCTGGAAACCATCACGGACCCAAGCTATGAAGGGCAGATCGTGATCCAGACCTTTCCGACCATCGGCAATTATGGAGTGATTCCGGAGGATTTCGAGAGCGTCCGGCCGGGCTTGAGCGCTTATGTGGTTCGGGAATGCTGCGACGCGCCCAGCAACTTCCGCTCCCAGGGCACGCTGGACGATTTCCTGCGCCGGGAAGGTATTCCCGGCCTGTGCGGGGTGGATACCCGCCGGCTGACCCGGCGCATCCGCAGCGCAGGCGTTATGAACGCCGCGCTGCTTATGGAAAAGCCGGAGAATATTGACGCGGTGCTGGCCAAGCTCCGCGCCCTGCCCTTCCATCCCGCGGTGCAGGATGTGAGCTGCAAGGAAATCACCCAGGGCCGGACCGAGGGCAAGTATCATGTGGTGCTGTGGGACTTTGGCGCCAAGGGCAGCATTCAGCGCTGCCTGGAGGAGCGGGGCTGTCGCGTGACCTGCGTGCCGGCGGATACCACCGCCGAAGCCATTCTCGCCCTGCAACCCGACGGGGTCATGCTCTCTAACGGCCCCGGCGACCCGGCGGACAACACCAGTATCATTGAGCAGCTTTCCCTGCTGGAGCTGCATAGAATTCCTACTTTCGGCATCTGCCTGGGGCATCAGCTGCTGGCGCTGTCCCAGGGCGCCAAGACCCGCAAACTGAAATACGGACACCGCGGCGCTAACCAGCCGGCCAAGGACCTGATGACTGGGCGCAGCTACATGACCAGCCAGAACCATGGCTTCGCCGTGGACACGGAAACCTTGCCCGCCAACGCGACGCTGCGCTTTATCAACGGGAATGACGGCACCTGCGAAGGACTGGACTATAAGGACATGCCCGCTTTTTCCGTGCAGTTCCATCCGGAAGCCTGCGGCGGGCCGTTGGATACGCGCTTCTTGTTTGACCGCTTTATGCAAATGATGGGAGGGAATGACCAATGCCGCTGAATCCTGAACTGCATCGGGTAATGATTATCGGCTCCGGTCCCATCGTTATCGGCCAGGCGGCCGAATTTGACTATGCCGGTTCCCAGGCCTGCCGCGCGCTGAAGCAGGCGGGGCTGGAAGTGATCCTGGTGAATCCGAACCCGGCCACCATTATGACGGACCGGGCCTCCGCGGATAAAATCTATATTGAACCCCTGGACCTGGAAACTATCCGGCGCATCATCCTCAAGGAAAAGCCCGACAGCCTGCTGTCCACCCTGGGCGGACAGAACGGGCTTACGCTTTCCATGCAGCTGGCCAAGGAAGGCTTCCTGGACGCCCACGGCGTAAAGCTCCTGGGCGCTACCTGCGAAACCATTGAGAAGGCCGAGGACCGGCTCAAATTCAAGGAGACCATGGAATCCATCGGGCAGCCCTGCATTCCCAGCGAGGTGGTGGAAAACGTTCCCGACGCGCTGGCTTTCGCGGAGAAAATTGGTTATCCCGTGATCGTGCGCCCGGCGTATACTCTGGGCGGCAGCGGCGGCGGCATTTGCCAGAACCGCGCGGAGTTGGAGGAGATTGCCGAGAACGGCCTGCGCCTGTCGCCGATTACGCAGATTCTGGTGGAGCGCTGCATTTCCGGCTGGAAGGAAATCGAGTTTGAGGTCATGCGGGACAGCCTGGGCAACGTGGTGGCCGTGTGCTCCATGGAGAACATCGACCCCGTGGGCGTGCATACCGGCGACTCCATTGTGGTGGCCCCCGCCCTGACCCTGGCGGACAAGGAATATCAGATGCTGCGCCGGGCGGCGCTGGACATCATCACGGCGTTGAAAGTGGAGGGCGGTTGCAACTGCCAGTTCGCCCTGAATCCTGACAGCTTTGAGTACGCGGTGATCGAGGTCAACCCCCGGGTAAGCCGCTCCTCGGCCTTGGCTTCCAAGGCGACGGGCTATCCCATCGCCAAATGCGCGGCGCAGATTGCCATCGGGTATACCCTGGACGAGATGCGCAACGCAATCACCGGGAAAACCTGCGCCTGCTTCGAGCCTGCGCTGGACTACATCGTGGCCAAGCTGCCCAAGTGGCCCTTTGACAAGTTTGTGTACGGCAAGCGCACCCTGGGCACGCAGATGAAGGCCACGGGCGAGGTCATGGCCATCGGCGTGAGCGTGGAGCAGGCCCTGATGAAAGCCGTGCGCGGCGCGGAAATCGGCTGCGACACCCTGCGGATGAAAAAGCTGGGCGAGCTGTCCGACCAGGAGCTGATGGAGCTTATCGGCAAATGCACCGACGAGCGGATGTACGCGCTGTACGAAGCCATTTCCCGGGGCGTTTCTCTGGAGGAACTCCATGCGCTGACCAAAATCGACATGTTCTTCCTGCACAAGTTTGCCAACCTTTACGCCATGGAAAAGCGCCTGACGGAAGGCAACGTGGACGAGGAAACCTACCTGCGGGCCAAGACCATGGGCTATCCGGACAGCGCCATTCGCCGCCTGAGCGGCGAGAACCCGCCCGTGCACCGGGACCCCGTGTACAAGATGGTGGACACCTGCGCCGCGGAGTTTGAGGCGCAAACCCCCTATTTCTATGCCACCTACGACGAGGAAAACGAGGCCAAGGAATTCCTGGAGCAAAAGCAGGAAAAGAAACCCTGCGTGGTGGTGCTGGGTTCCGGCCCCATTCGCATCGGCCAGGGCATCGAGTTCGACTACGCCTCCGTACACTGCGTGTGGATGCTCAAGCAGGCGGGTTACGATGTCGTTATGATCAACAACAATCCTGAGACCGTCTCCACGGACTTTGATACCGCCGACCGGCTGTATTTTGAGCCCCTGACCCCGGAGGATGTACTGGGCGTAATTGCCACGGAGCAGCCCGTGGGCGTTGTGGCGGCCTTTGGCGGGCAGACGGCCATCAAGCTGACCAAATCCCTGCAGCAGGCGGGCGTGCGTATCCTGGGCACCAGCGCCGACGCCATCGACCTGGCGGAGGACCGGGAACGGTTTGACGCGGCCATGGAAAAGCACCATATCAAGCGCCCCCAGGGCTGCACCGTCATGACCTGCGAGGAAGCCCTGGAAGCCGCCAACCGACTGGGATACCCGGTGCTGGTGCGTCCTTCCTACGTGCTGGGCGGGCAGAACATGATTATCGCCTACCAGGATGCGGATATCACCGAATACATGAAGATCATCCTGGCCCAGGGGATTGAGAACCCCATCCTGATTGACCAGTACCTGCAAGGGGTGGAGGCGGAAGCCGACGCCATTTGCGACGGGGAAGACGTGCTGATTCCCGGCATCATGGAGCACATCGAGCGGGCGGGCGTCCACTCTGGGGACTCCATGGCTGTCTATCCGGCCTGGAACCTGAACGGCACGCTGTATCAGCGCCTGATTGATACTACCCGGGCCATTGCGCTGGAACTGAATACCGTGGGCCTCATCAACATCCAGTATGTGATTTATCATAACGAAGTCTACGTCATTGAGGCAAACCCGCGGGCCAGCCGCACGGTGCCCTATATCAGCAAGGTGACGGGCGTTCCCATGGTGGATCTGGCCGTGCGCGCCATGCTGGGCGAGAAAATCAAGGACATGGGCTATGGTACGGGGCTGTACCGGCAAAGCCCCTATTATGCGGTCAAGGTTCCCTGCTTCAGCTTTGAAAAGCTGGCGGACGTGGACACGCACTTGGGCCCCGAAATGAAGTCCACCGGCGAGGTGCTGGGCATCGGCACTAACTTGCAGGAAGCCATGTACAAGGGCATGGTGGCCGCGGGCTACAAGATGAAGCATACCGGCGGTTTGTTGGTGACCGTGCGCGACCAGGACAAGCAGGAGGCCGTGGACACGGCGCGGAAATTTGCGGAGCTGGGCTTCAATCTGTTTGCTACGCCCGGTACCGCCAAGGCGTTGCTGGCGCACGGGTTGTACGCCGCTACCGTACGCCATGACATGATGGAAAAAATGCTGGAAATGGGCCAGGTACAGTATGTCATTTCCACTTCCAGCCATGGCCGCCAGCCGCAGCTGGAGGATGTGCGCATGCGCCGCAAGGCGGTGGAGCGCGGTATTCCGCTGTTTACCAGCATGGATACCGCCAATGCCCTGGCCAATGCGCTTACCTCCCGTTACTCCTTGAGCAATGTGGAGCTGGTGGACATCAACGACATGCGCACCCAGCGGGAAAAGCTGCGCTTTGTGAAAATGCGCGGCACAGGCAACGATTATCTCTACTTCGATTGCTTTGACCAGACGGTGGAAAGCCCCGAGTCCCTGGCGGTGCGGCTGTCCAACCGGCGCACGGGCGTGGGTAGCGACGGCATCGTGCTGATTCTGCCCAGCGAGACCTGCGATGCGCGGATGCGCGTATTCAACGCCGACGGCAGCGAAAGCCCGGCGGCGGGCAATCCCACCCGGTGCGTGGGCAAATACCTGTATGAGAGCGGCCGCGTGCGCAAGGAGCGCATGACCATCGAGACCGGTGCGGGCAACAAGGACCTGCAGCTGTTCATTCGTGAAAGCACGGTATTCTCGGTGCTGGTGGATATGGGCAAGCCGGCCTTTGCGCCGGCGCAGGTGCCGGTGAAGCTGGACGGCGAGCGCGTGATGAACCGGGAGGTATTCCTGGCCGGGGAAAACCGCCGCATCAGCTGCCTGTCCATGGGCAATCCCCATGTGGTGCAGTTTGTGGACGACGTGGCGCGCATTGCCCTGGACCATGTGGGGCCTGCCATGGAAACCGATCCCTTGTTCCCGGAGCGGGTGAACGTTTCCTTTGCCACGGTGCTGGAGCGCAACATTGTCAAAATGCGCGTATGGGAGCGTGGCATTGGGGAGACGGTGGCCTGCGGTACCGGCGCTTGTGCGGTGGCGGTAGCCGCGGTGGAAAACGGCCTGTGCGACCGGGATACGGACATTTCTGTTCGTCTGCCCGGCGGTGAACTGGTGGTGCGTTACGAGCAGAACGGCCTGGTGTGGCTCACCGGCGACGCTACCCGCGACTTTGAGGGCGTCATTGAAATCTGAGTATAGAAAAGCTGTGAGGGACGTATTCCATCGGGGATGCGTCCCTCTGCTGTTTGTGCGAACAAAAAGGAGGAACGCTATGGATTTTACCTACAAGGCGCAGCTCAGAATATGCGGCGATGCGTTCAACGACGGTTTCAGCAATGGCTTGACGCTTATGGGCGGCTCGTCGGTGCGGGGGCTTCAGCCGCTTTCTTCCGGCGCGGAATGCGATACCTATACGACGCCCCGGGGAGATTGCGTAACCTGCTGGCACGTGCCGCAACCCAACGGCGCCGTGGCGTGCTATACGGAGTTTGAGAATACCGGCAGCGAGCCCGTCACGCTGGAGATGCTGGCTTCCTTTGCCCTGGCGGGCATAACGGGCGACCGAATCCACCGCCTGACATCCTTCTGGAGCGCCGAAGGGAGGCTGTTGAGCCAGCATTTGACGGACCTGAATATGGAGCCTTCCTGGAGCAGGCATGGCGTGCGCGTGGAGAAGTTTGGCCAGGTGGGTTCCATGCCGGTGCGCAAGTGGTTTCCTTTCCTGGCGGTGGAGAATACCCAGACCGGCGAGTTTCTGGGCGCGCAACTGTACTGTGCCTCCAGCTGGCAGATGGAGGTGATCTGCCGGGACGACCCGCTGGAGATCTGCGGCGGATTGGCGGATTACGACTTCGGCCACTGGCGCAAAACGGTGATGCCGGGCGAACGCTTCCGTACGCCCCGGGCCATGATTGCCACGGGACGTTCCCTGGAGGAGGTTTGCGACCGCCTGGTAAAGGCGCAGCAACCGCGCATTGCGCCGGTGGATCGCGATTTGCCGGTGGTTTTCAATGAATACTGCACCACCTGGGGCAACCCAACCCTGGAGCATCTGGAGCGCATTGCCCGGCGGCTGGAAGGTTCCGGCGTGCGGTATCTGGTGATTGACGCGGGCTGGTACAAGGTTCCTGGCAAGGACTGGGGAGCGACCATTGGGGATTGGCAACCCAGTGCGGAACTCTTTCCTCATGGCATCGGAGAGGCGGTGCAGCTGATCCGGGAGCGCGGGATGATTCCGGGACTATGGTTTGAAATGGAGAATGTGGCGCAGGAGGCGGAGGCTTTTGCGCGGACGGAACATTTGCTTAAGCGGGACGGCCATCCGCTGACGGTGGGAAACAGGCGCTTCTGGGATATGGCCGACCCCTGGGTGCGGGATTATCTCAAACAGCGCGTTATCGGCCTGCTGCGGGATCAGGGGTTCGGCTATGTCAAAATCGACTATAACGAAAATATTGGCGTAGGGTGCGACGGCGCGGAGAGCCTGGGCGAAGGCCTGCGCCAGCGGGTGGAAGCCAGTCAGGCGTTCTTCCGCGAGATGGCCCGGGAACTGCCGGAACTGGTGATCGAGAACTGTTCCAGCGGCGGGCACCGGTTGGAACCCTCCATGATGGAGCTGGTATCCCAGGCCAGTTTCTCGGACGCTCATGAATGCCTGAGCATTCCCTTGATTGCGGCCAATCTGCATCGGGTCATTCGCCCGGAGCAGAGCCAGATCTGGGCGGTGCTCCACGGCCATGACACCATGCGCAGGCTGCATTACCTCCTGGTTGCGACCTATCTGGGCCGCATGTGCCTCAGCGGCGACATCTTCGATTTGAACGAGAAGCAATGGGAGGAGGTCCGCCAGGGGATTGCTTTTTACGCGCAGGTAAAGGACGTGATTCGGGACGGGTATACGGACCGGATCATCTGCACGGCGCGCAGCTATAACCGGCCTGCAGGCTGGCAGGGTGTGAGGAGGACGCTGGGCGACCGTGCGCTGCTGGTGGTGCACACCTTTGCCGGCGGGGCAAATCCGCCCTGGCAGTCCCTGGCGGCGGGGTATGCCGTGGAGGAGCGCTATGGCGACGCGCTGGACGGGGATTTTCAGGCGGGCGCTTTCCTGTTGAAGCGCTGCTCCAGGGACGATTGAGCGAAGCCCGCAGCCCGGAAAGAGCGTTGCAAGGCTGGCGCGCATCAAACAATGAGGTAAGCCGGAGCGACTGCGTTTTCCCGGCTGACCGCTTGCGGCGAGCATGCAATGGCCATGATCACAAGAAGCAACCACAAAAACCGGCCCCCGGAGGAAGCCGTTTTGACTTCGTTCGGGGGCCGGTTTGGCGTATGGCGCCTGTGAATTTCATTGTGCGGCGGTTATGACAGGGGCGCGATGAGGCCCCTCCGGCAAAGCGCCGCCCAGGCGGAGCGGGTCCAAGCCGCCGGAAGCGCGGTTTACCCCAGAAGCGTATCCATCACGAGCATCACGCATACGCCCGCCAGCAGGGAATAGGTCGCCAGGCGTTCAAACCCATGGGCATGGGTCTCCGGAATCATTTCATCGCTGATCACGTAAAGCATGGTGCCTCCCGCAAAAGCCAGGGCGAAGGGCAGCACGGCCTGGGAAACGGATACGGCGAAATACCCCAGGAATGTGCCGAACACTTCGATCAGCCCTGTACCCAGCGCCAGTAGAAAGGTCCGGCGGGGGGACACGCCGGCCAGCAACAGCGGCGCGATGATCACCATGCCTTCGGGAACGTTTTGCAACGCGATGCCTACGGCTACGGTCAGCGCCGTGCTGTGATCTCCGGAACCAAAGCCTACGCCTGCGGCGATGCCTTCCGGCAGGTTATGGATGGCAATGGCCATCACGAACAGCATGACCCGGGCTACCTGACTGTCCGCGTGCTTTTCCTGCTCCACGCCGGAGAGCTTGTGCAGGTGAGGGGTAAAACGGTCCAACAGGTGGAGGCAGATCGCGCCCAGAAAAATGCCGGGCACGGTAAGGTATACGCTCCCCAGCTCCAGCGACGGAGCGATTAGGCCGGAAAAACTGGCTGCAAGCATGACGCCGGAGGCAAAGCCCAGCAGCGCGTCGTTATAGCGGTGGGGGATATTTTTAATCAGGAAGCCCAGCAACGCGCCCAGTACGGTAGCGCCGCCTACGCCCAGGGCGGTAATGGCCACCAGGGTCATGTTGGCACGCTCCTTTCCTTGCGCTGCATTTCCAGCAGGGCCTGGAGCGACGCTTCAAACCAGGGCCGGTAGGGTTGCGCCAGGCTTGCGGCGTCGATCTCCTCCCTTTGGATGGCCGCGCCTTCCTCCATGAAGTACGCGCCGGTATCCATGCGAACGGCCAGGCTGTCCAGCGGCCATCCGGGATGCCTGTACGCGCAGGGGCGGTCTGCCAGGTAAAACGCGCTACGGGCGCATTCCTCCGGCGTTTCCGTGCGGAGCCACACGCGCCCAGGCCCGGCATACAGGCAGTGGGCGTTTTGATAGGCTGCGCGCAAGCGCCCGCCATGGCGGTGAGCCAGGTTCATATAATAGTCCAGCATTTCTTCATCGGTGGTATTTTCCCCGTGCACGACGCGGCGAATCTGGGTGCCGGGCTGCTCGGGCGAATCCGGCGGAAGGTCCATGAGAAGCAGGCCGGAGTCTCCCGAAAGGGCGGGAAGGCCTGTGCAGTCGTAATACGCCTTGGCTTTCAAAACGGCGTTTTCTTGGACCGTGCGGCCGCTTTCCTGAACCGTGGGGCGCGCGGCAAGCTCCTCCGGAAGCACGCCCTGCGCCAGGCCAACGATCAGCGCCTGCAGCAAGCGGAGCTTGCTGGGATTGCCAGTGGCTAGAACCAGTTTGGGGAGGGGAGTCGTCATAACAGCCCTCCTTTCCAGGCGCTGGATGACATCAGCAGCTGGCAGGCCAGGGTAAGCTCCTGCTGGTCCTGCGGGGTGAAGCGCCCTGGAACGGGGCTGTCCAGGTCCAGCACGCCATAGAGCGCGCCGTCGAGCAAAAGCGGGATAACCAGTTCCGAAGCCGATGCGCTATCGCAGGCGATATGCCCGGGGAATGCATGTACGTCCGGCACCAGCTGCGCCTGGCGGGCGGCCGCCGCCGTGCCGCATACGCCCTTGCCCAAGGGGATGGAAACGCAGGCGGGCTTCCCCTGGAAAGGCCCCAGCAGCAGCGTGCCGCCTTTGCAAAGGTAGAAACCGGCCCAGTTCAGATCCGGCAAGGACTGATAAAGCAGCGCGGCCATATTGGCCATATTGGAAAGCGGCGAGGAAACGCCCTGGAAAAGGGCGGCCAGCTGCGCCTGCAAAAACGCGTACCGGGTTCCGGTTTCTTCCGGCAGAATGTCCGTGGGTTGGAACATGCAAAAAACTCCTTTCACAGGCGGATTATTTCTCCACGCGCACATAGCGGATATCCTGGATTTCCTGTCCGCCGATTTTATAGGCGACGGTGTCCGAGGTGACCTTGAAGCCGTGGCGGACATAAAAGCCGGCGGCGCGCTGGTTTCCTTGGAGCATCCATAAATAAAAGCGCTCATAGCCCTGCGCCCGAAGCCTGCTCAGGGTTTCCTCCAGCAGCAGCCCGCCATAGCCGCGCCCCATCCAGTCGGGGGCCAGGTAAATGGCGACGATTTCTCCCCAATCGCCATGATCCTCGTCACGTCCGCGTCCGTAGCACGCGCAGCCGATGGGCTGCTTGTCCTCATAAATCATCAAGGCTTCCAGCCGTCCGCTGGCGAGCCAGGAACTGACGGAAGGTACCCAGTAGTCGTCCGGGAGGCGGTCCAGATAGTCCTGGTTGATCAATCCCCGATAGCTTTTTCGCCAGCTGGAAGCATAAATATGGCTGATCAGGCCGGCATCGTCAGATGTGGCCGCGCGAAAGTGAACCATGCTGTTCACCCTCCTTTCTATCCATTCCGTGCTCAATTATGCGCGCGGAGGCTTTTCCTGTCAAGCCTGGCATTCCTCAGGAAACGCGCGCGGTGATTGATTTCAGCCCGCCCCCATGGTATAATCTTGCAAAACGGGCAAGGGGGAGGAGAACCATGCGGCGCGCGTTTCTGGGATTGTTGCTCTTGCTGTTGCTGCCCATGCATGCCATGGCGCAGTCCGCGCTGCCGCAGCTGGTGGCGGAGAAGCATGCCGTGGCCGACGCGCCCGCAGGGGCTTACGCTTATACCCTTACCATACAGAACCTGGGCGAGCAAGCCCTGGAACGTATTTTTGTGGAGGAAAGCGGCGCCATGGGCGGCATGGCGCTGCCCGTGGGCGCGTTTGTGCATTTCTCCGGCGCCGATGTGCTCCTGAATCAAAACGGTACCGCCACCATCCTGAGCCTTGCGCCCGGTCAGACCGTTTCCCTGCGCTATGAGGGCCCCCTTCCCCAAGATTATACCGCGGCCGAGGTACAGACTCATTGCGCCCTGTCCGCCTTATATACGGACGCTACTGGAAAACAGTATGTGCTGCTTTCCAGCGCGGACCAGGCGGTGGCGCTGCTGCCGGCGGCTACGGCGGCGGACCTGCCGCCTGCGCAGGACGCGGAGGCAACAGCGGGAGGCGGCGTGCTGTCCCTTGCGCTGGAGAAAACCTCCTATGCGGACGCCGTTCCCGGCGCGACTTATGAAAACTGCGTGACGCTTACGAATACAGGGACGGGCGAACTGACTGGAATCAGCTTGCGAATGGATGCGGTGCGGACCTCCCGGGGAAAGCTGATCACCGGGGAATGGCTGGATACCGGCGGGTGGACGCCGTGCGATGACGGCGCTTTGGAGCAGCCCGCGGGAGAAACGCTGCTGCCCGGTGAAAGCATGGTTTTCCGATGTTGCTGGACGCTGCCGGAGGACTTTGACACGGAGGCGGAGGGTTCCGTCAGCGCCTGGACGCAAAGCGGGACAGAGGGCCGGCAGGACGTGTGCGCGCTTTTTCGCTTGTCCGCGCAGGATGCGCCGTGGATGTTGCGCCTGACGCCGGAGATTGCCCTGACCGCCACTGATTGCGCATGGATTGCGGCTACGCTGGCGCTTTGCGCTGTTATGGCGCTGCGGTTTCGCCCCGGACGCTTCCAGCCGCGGGGATGCGGCGGACGCAAAAGAAAAAGCGGGGTGGATTCGACCACCGCCGCATAGTATGAATTGTAAACAATGTGGAGGAGGCAGGGAAGCCTGACGCGCTTCCCGTTCAATGATGTTCAAACAGCTCAAGGAAGATATGGCGGCTATTCTGGCCCGTGACCCTGCGGCAACATCCAAGCTGGAGGTGCTGCTTTGCTATCCGGGATTGCGGGCTATCCGGGCGCACCGAAGGGCGCACCGGTTATATGAAAAGGGGCATGTGGTGCTGGCGCGCTGGATTTCGCAGCGTTCCAGGCACCGCACGGGCATTGAAATACACCCGGGGGCGGTGATCGGAAAGGGATTTTTCATCGACCATGGAGACGGCGTGGTAATCGGCGAAACCACCGTAATCGGCGATAATGTGACCATTTACCAGGGGGTAACCCTGGGCGGTACAGGAAAAGAAACGGGCAAGCGCCACCCCACCATCGGTAACGGCGTCACCATTGGTTCGGGGGCGAAAGTACTGGGCCCCATCACCATTGGGGACGGCAGCAAGGTGGGCGCTGGCAGTATCGTGCTCAAGGATGTGCCGCCCGGATGTACCGTAGTGGGAAATCCCGGCCGTGTGGTGAAAAAGAAGCAGCCCTTGCCCCCCGACGGCGTGGACCTGGATCAGATTCATTTACCGGACCCCATGCTGGAAAAAATGCAGGATCTGTACACGCGCATGACGCATCTGGAGCGCTGCCTGTCCCAGCGGGCAAAGGAGCTTGGCTGCGAGGGCTGCGACGGCGGCAAATGCGCCCTGGAAGAAGATTTACACCGTAAACAGGAAGAGACGGAGGAATGATGTTATGCAGATTTACAACAGCCAATCCCGGCGCAAAGAAACGCTTGTCCCGCTTCATGAGGGAAAGGTGGGCATTTACGCCTGCGGCCCCACGGTATACAATTACTTTCACATCGGCAACGCCCGCCCGTTCATTACCTTTGACGTGCTCCGGCGTTACCTGGAGCATAAAGGCTACGACGTGACCTTTGTGCAGAACTTTACCGACATCGACGACAAGATGATCAAGCGGGCCAATGAGGAGGGCATCACCGTTAAGGAACTGGGGGAACGCTTCATTGGCGAGTATTTCAAGGATGCCCAGGCGCTGGGCATCCGCCCGGCAACGGTACATCCCAAGGCAACGGAGCATATTCCACAAATCATCGCCCTGGTGCAGCGCCTGATTGACAACGGCCACGCATACGCGGTGAACGGCGATGTGTACTACCGGGTGTCCTCCTTCCCGGGATATGGGAAATTGTCGGGTCAGAGCGTGGAAGATCGCGAAATGGGCGCTTCCGAGCGCCTGGACGTGGAAACCGACAAGGAGAGCCCGGCGGATTTTGCCCTGTGGAAGGCGCAAAAGCCCGGCGAACCTGCCTGGGAAAGCCCCTGGGGAATGGGACGGCCCGGCTGGCATATCGAGTGCTCCGCCATGTCCATGGCCTATCTGGGAGAAACCTTTGATATTCACTGCGGCGGCAAGGACCTGCTGTTCCCGCACCACGAAAACGAGATTGCCCAGTCCGAGGGCGCGACGGGCAAGCCCTATGTACGCTACTGGATGCACAATGGCTTCATCAACGTGGATAACGAGAAGATGAGCAAGTCCAAAGGCAACTTCTTTACCGTGCGGGACATTGCCAAGGAATACAGCCTGGAAGCGGTGCGGCTTTTCATGCTTTCCGCCCACTACCGCAGCCCCATTAACTTCAGCCGGGAACAGATCGAG
The DNA here is from genome assembly GCA_964540735.1 of uncultured Oscillospiraceae bacterium. Lineage (GTDB taxonomy): Bacteria > Bacillota > Clostridia > Christensenellales > Aristaeellaceae > Egerieenecus. Next base: position 9,335 of record CAZINY010000006.1, on the reverse strand, counting down.
GCGGCCAACGCATCCCTGACCCGCCTGTACACCGCCCGCGACCAGCTGAGCTTCCTGCTCAAGAACGCGCAGGACAAGCCCGCTTCGCCGGAGGAAAGCACGCTGCTGGAGCGCCTGACCGGCTATGAGCAGCGCTTTGACGCCGCCATGGACGACGACCTGAACACGGCGGACGCCATTGGCGCCATTTTTGAGCTGGTCAAGGACACAAACGTGACCCTGAACGCCGGCAGCGGCCGGGCTACGGTTCAAACCACCCTGGAGCGGCTCACCAGCCTGTGCGATATTCTGGGGTTGATGCAGAAAAAGGAGGACGGGCTTCCCGCCGAAATCCAGCAGATGGTGGACGAGCGCGCCCAAGCCCGCAAGGAGAAAAATTGGAAGCGCAGCGACGAACTCCGCGACGCGATCAAAGCGGCCGGCTATGTGCTGGAGGACACGCCCCAGGGCCAGAAGGTCCGTCGGAGCGTGTGATTTCCTGTGGGCCGCGCAGGGACGTCACGCTGGGAACGCGCACGCCAGGCAGCAGGCGCTCTGTGCCTCTGCCTGGCGGTCCTGCTGGTACTCTGGCCCGTGGTAACTGCGCCCAGGGAAGTTTGGGAGCCGGATGTGTTTTATGCCTCCGGGCGCACAGGGACGCCGCTTCCCACCGCGGCGCCGGGAAACGTGAATGTCAACACCGCCGATTTGGAGACGCTGATGACGTTGCCGGGCGTGGGCGAGGTCATTGCGCAGCGGATTATCGATACGCGGGAAGAAATCGGCTGTTTTTATTTCCCGGAGGATTTGCTGGTGGTGCCCGGTATTGGCGAGAAGCGCCTGGAGGCGCTGCGCAGCCTGATTTGTTTTGAGTGAATAAGGAGGAACCCGCATGGCCTATCAAGCCCTATACCGCCAGTGGCGGCCGCAGACCTTCAGCGAGATGGTGGGTCAGGAGGCGGTTGTCGCTACCCTGCGCAACCAGATCATGGCGGGGCGCATTGCGCACGCGTACCTGTTCTGCGGGTCCAGGGGAACGGGCAAAACCTCCACGGCCAAAATCATGGCGCGGGCCATCAATTGCCAGTCGCCTCAGCAGGGCGACCCCTGCGGCCAGTGCGAAAGCTGCCTGCGCCTTGCGGGGGAAAACAGCCTGGATGTGCTGGAGATTGACGCCGCAAGCAACAACGGCGTGGACGAGATACGCGACCTGCGGGAATCCGTGAAATATCCGCCGCAGTACGGCCGGTATAAGGTCTATATCATCGACGAAGTACATATGCTTTCCGCTTCGGCCTTTAACGCGCTGCTGAAAACCCTGGAGGAACCGCCTGCGCATGCGGTGTTTATCCTGGCGACCACCGAGCCGCAGCGCTTGCCCGCCACGATTTTGTCCCGCTGCCAGCGCTTTGATTTCGGGCGCATTCCCGTCCGGCAGATTGTGGGCCGCCTGGAGCAGGCGGTGCAGGGAGCGGGGGGCACGGCTACGGAGCAGGCGCTGCACATGATTGCCCGGGCGGCGGAGGGCGGCATGCGCGACGCGCTGTCGATTCTGGACATGTGCCTGGGCTACCAGAGCGAGGTGACGGAAGCGCTGGTACGGGATGTGCTGGGCACTACGGACCGTGCGTTTCTGTTCCGCTTTGGAGAGGCGCTGCAGGCCAGCGACGTGAAGGCCGTCATGCGCATGATTGACGAGCTGATGCGCGGGGGACGGGAGCCGGTGGTCTTTTCCAAGGATGTTTCCCAGCATTTGCGAGCGCTGCTCATGGCGCAGAGCTGCGGGGAGGAACTGGCCGGCCTTATGGAGCTTACCCCCGAGGATGCGGCGGAGTATGTCCGTCAGGCCCGGGGATTCAGCGGGGAGCGCCTGCTGCGGATGCTGGAGCTTTTCATGGGCGTGGAAACGGAAATGCGGTGGGCTTCTTCGCCGCGCATTGCCCTGGAGGCCGCTGCCATGAAGGCATGCCTAAAAACCAAGGACGCGGATGCGGCCGCCCTGACTGAGCGCATCGGGGAGTTGGAAAAGCAGCTTGCCGCTTTGCAGGAGCAGCTGAAAAACGGCAGCTATGTTCCGCCCAAACCGGCCCGGAACGCCGCGCCCAAACCCGCGCCCGCGCCGCAGGCGGAGCAGCCCGCCGCTCCCGCGCCGCTTTCGCCCACGGGAAAAACGCCGGGGGAAGCATGGAAGGCCATGATGGATATCTTGAAACGAAGCGATCCGGCCACGTACAGCTTTTTGACCCAGGGACGCTTTGCCGGGTGCGATGGCAATACCTTCCGCTGGTACGCCAAGCCGGGACAGGATTTCTATGTGGGAGCGCTGAATGCGCCTACCAAGCGCGACGCCATTGCCGCCGCTCTGAGCCAGGCCATGGGAATGGAAACAATTTTCCAGGCCAGCCCTGAGCCTGCGGAGGCTTCCCCCGACGCGGAGGCGGCGGAGCAGACGCTGCTGGCGGAGCTGAAGGAATCCTTTGGCGGAGAGAACGTCACCGTGCAGGAGGAGAAAAAATGATCCGGGATGAAGTCCGCGCATATTTTGCGGAGCTGCCGGGAATGCACGGCCTGGTCCAGGCGGCGCTTTCCGGTTGGCATGGCCGCGTGATGCCGTTGCGCAACGGCGCGGTCATAGCGGTGGGGGATTTTCTGATTTGCGGCGGCGACCCCGGCAGGGAGGGGCACGAAGCGCTGGAAGCAACCTTGTTGTCCCAGCCGAGGGATTGGTTGATTTATGCGCCGGGGCCATGGCTGAAGGGCCTGAACCGAAGGGGCGGGTTTCAGCCGGTAAAGCGGCGCGGATTTCAGCCGCTTCAGCCGGGATGCCGGAGGGAATCGCCTTGCGCCAAAGCGCTCCCCTCCGGATATACCATTGGGATCATGGACGCAGCGGACGCGCGGGAGTGCCTGGAAGCGGCATGGTCCCGGGACTTTGTCCGGGAGCATGGCACGGCGGAAAAGTTCGTGGAGCGCGGGCTGGGCGTTTTGATTCGGGACGGGGATGGACGTCCGGCGGCGGGCGCCAGCGCGTATGTATCCTGGCCCGGGGGGCTGGAGGTGCAGCTGCAAACCCGGGAGGATCTTCAGCGGCAGGGGCTGGGGCTGGCGGCCGCGGCGCGGCTGCTGGAAGCGGCGCGGGAACGCCGGCTTACGGTGGCCTGGGACGCGGCCAACGGCGTATCGGCGCATATGGCGGAAAAGCTCGGCTTTCTTCCCGGCGCATGGTATGTGGCCTGGATGGCTGCGCGTTGACGCGCCCCGTACAAAAAAGGCGCAAAAAGAAAAGTAGCCAAATGCTGAAGAGTTGTGCTATAATAAATATACCCTAAAAATTCTACACGGAAAGCGAGGAATAGAAGATGATCGATACCGTGATTACCGTAGGACGGCAATATGGTTCCGGCGGACGCTTTGTGGCGAGAATGCTGGCGGAGCGTCTTGGCATTCCTTATTATGACAAGGAGCTGCTGACCCTTGCGGCCAAGGAAAGCGGCATTTGCGAGGAAATGTTTGAGGATCACGATGAAAAGCCTACCCGCTCGCTTCTGTTTTCCCTGGTGACGGGCATGCAGATGCGCGGCGACGCCGGCAGCGTTTATATGGACATGCCGTTGAACCACAAGATTTTCCTGGCCCAGTTTGATACCATTCGCAATGTGGCGGCCAAAGGCCCCTGCGTGATTGTGGGCCGCTGCGCGGACTATGTGCTGCGGGACCAGAAAAACGTGGTCAGCGTGTTCATCAAGGCGGATATGGAGGAGCGCAAGGCCCGCGCCGTAAAGTATTACAACGTGGACAGCGCCAAGGCTGAGGATGTTATTCGCAAGGCTGACAAGCAGCGCGCCAGCTACTATAACTACTACGCTACCGCCACCTGGGGCGCGGTGGAGAATTACGATCTGTGCGTGGATACCGGCGCGGTGGGCGTAGACGGCGCGGTGGAAACCATCATTCATTTTGTGGAGCTTCAGGAGAAGTTCCGCCGGGAGAAGAAATGATCCGCCGGCTTATAGCGCTTCTATGCTGCCTGCTGCTGTTGGCGCCGGTTGCCCAAGCGGCCATTGATTGGCCGGTTATGGAAACGCCTGGGCAGCAGGCGGTGCAGGCGTACATGAACCAGGTGAACGCCAACCTGACGTCCTTGGGCGCGGCCAACGTCAACAGCCTGTTCGAGTGCTATCCCGTCATTATGACCTTTGGCGTCACCGCTCAGGATAATGCGGATACGCCGGAAGGCGCGGAGCTGACCTTTTCCATCCAAAACGATGGCATGGCGTCCCTGACGGTGCGCAGCATTTACGCGGATACCTTTGCGTATCTAGCAGGCAGCTGCATTCAGGCGGCGGACCCCGCTCGCACCCTGGAGGACGCTGTGACGGAGGTCGCAAACAAAATTCTACCTGCGCAGCAGGCTCCAGGCAATTCCTTCGAGGATGTCATGGGGGAAACGGACTGGTACCAGGGCGATACGTTGCGGGTTTACTACGCTTACCGGCCGAATGAATATGCGGACAATCAGAATTGGCTGCAAGCCGTGCTGATTTTCCCGTTTACCGGTACGCCCACGGCGCAGCCCACTTTCGAACCTACGCCTACGCCTTCGCCCATTCCAGACGAGGAGGTTACGCCTACGCCACGGCTGGTGGAATTTTCGCCAGTGCCTGACGGTGTATAACGCGCTCCAAGAGAAAGCCGCAGGCGCTCAAAAAATTGATGAGCCATCGGAGGGATTGCAGTTCCTCCGATTTTTTCGTGCCCTCTGGTTTTGCCGGTTGCAGTCTGCTGAAAAAGCGGTTTTTTTCATAGGAACGCTGAGAAAAGGAATTTTCGGTCCCCGAACTTGCAGAAGCTTCACAAGTATGGGGCCCGAAGGAGTCCAGGGGGCGATCGGAAAGCCCCCTGGTCGCGCCCGCAGGCGCGAAACCTTCTGCGCTTGCAAGAAAGCAAGGGACAACTTGCAAAAAAGAAGTCAAAACCTTTGTCAACGCTTTGAAGCCGGTTTTGCCGGTGGGGCGGGTCGTTGATTTTGCTTGCAAACGCAATTCCTTACGCCTTCGGACGACCCCTGGTTGGCCGAAGGCGCTTCCCCCAAGGCGTCGCCGCCACTTTTTCAACACGCTGCGGCGCGGTTCCTGCGGACCGCGCCGTTTGACGTTCTTCCGGAGATTCGGATAGCCTGGCGCAAGCGGCAACCGCAAACGGGCTACCCATGAACGCGCCCAAAAGCAAAACGCCCGGAGCGGAAGGGCTTTCCGGCTCCGGGTCGAGAACAAAGGCGGCGTCACTCACAGCGCAGGGCGTCATAGTAGAATGCGTCCATGGCTTCCTTGCTGGGGAAAACGGCCAGGAACATGCGATTTCCCATGGCGCCGCTGAGGGCGTCGGGAATGCGGGTCACCATGCGCATTTGCGGGGCGTATTTCCCGATGAGCTCATCGTCGGAAAGGGCGAAGGGCTTTCCGTCCCGGCGACCGGCAAAGGCGCAGAAGGAATGCGGTCCCTCGGATTTGGTGGAGCTATTGAAGGCGATCATGTCGGCCCAGATTTTGTACACGTCCGTGGAATGGGCGTAATTCATCATGTCAGGGGTGAATCCGCCGCAGGGACGCATGTTCACCTCCAGCGCGACGATATCTCCCTTCTGGCCCATACCGGGCTGGTCCTGGGTCAGACGGAAGAACTCAAAGTGTACGAAACGGCTCTTGACGCCAAAGCTCTTGACCGTGGCGCGTCCGGCACGGCGGGTATCCTCGGGAAGATCCTTGAGGATGTAGTAGATGGAATTGTCGTTATCATTGACGATGTCCATAATGGACCAGGGAGTTACGTTGCCCGTTTCAAAAATGGGTTCGCCCTCCGCGTTGATAATGGCGTCGTAGGAGTTCACTTCCGCATGGATGAACTCTTCCATGATATAGCTGACGTCCGGTTCCTTCTGCGCGAGGAATTCGCCCAGGTCCTGGTCGCTTTCCAGCTTATAGGTGTGGGAAGCGCCCACGCCGTTATCAGGCTTTACCACCACGGGATAGCCAACCTCGTCAATGAAGGCGCGGCAGCCCTCAAAATGGTCCACGATGTGGTAACGCGCCACGGGGATGCCGGCCTTGCGGTAGTATTCCTTCATGTGGGACTTGTACTTGATGCGGGGCATATCCTCGCTCTGGAAGCCGCTGAGGATGTGGAAGTCCGTGCGGAGCATGGCGTCCCGCTCCAGCCAGTATTCGTTGTTGGATTCCAGCCAGTCGATACGGCCGTACTTGCTGATGAAAAACGCTACGGCACGGTACACCTCGTCGTAGCTCTCCAGGCTGCCGACTTTATAGTATTCGTTCAGGCTGGATTTGAGTTCGGGAGACAATTCGTCGTAGGGTTGGTCGCCGATGCCCAGCACGTTGAGCCCGTTGTTTTTCAGTTCCCGGCAGAACTGCCAGTAATTGGTGGGGAAGTTGGGAGAGATGAAAACGAAGTTTTTCATGGATGATCCGCCGCCTTTGCTTTTGATGTGTTAACCTAATAGATGGGGAACGAAGTAAGCTACCTGTTTGTACCACCAGTCCCAATCGTGGGAGCAGTCATAGCCCCAGAAATCCACCCACAGGCCCAGATTTTTTTCCGCGTTCAGCTGGGCGATACGCCGGGTGGTATCGGGAATTTCCCAGGGCCCCTGGCCCACGCAGATGATGCCGCGATGGCGGCGGTAGGCGTCGATATAGGGATGATCCGGGCTCATGCCGCTGAGATAATCCACCGGAGAATTGCGGTAAACCAGCTCGTCCATGTAGCCGTCGAAACCATAGGAGGCAGTATAAATGCCGCTCAGGGCCAGCATGCCGTCAAACAGCGCGGGGAAGCGGAAAAACAGGTTTGCCGCATGGGTAGCCCCGAGGCTGCATCCGAAAGCGATAATGCCCGAATAACCCGTCCAACCGTTGCGCTCGTTGACCATGGCGCGCATGAAAGGCGCCATTTCCTCCGTGATAAATTGCATCCACTGCTCGTAGCGGCGGATGCGCCAGTACGGATCGCCCCCTTTGTTGGACCATGTTTCGCTGTCGACGGTATCAATGGAAAACACCATTGCCTGGCCTGCGTCGATAAATGGCGCCCAGGCGTCGGTCATGTGGAAATTTTCAAAGTCAAAAAAGCGGCCGTCCTGGCAGGGGATGAACAATACCGGCCGTCCCGCGTGGCCGTATACCTTGCATTCCATGTCCCGCCCCATTGCCGGGCTGTATTGCTTGAAGTACTGTGTTTCCATGAAGCATCCTCCGTTATTCCCGCTCGTAGAGCAACGTTTGCATAAAGAAGGGGATCTGTTCCTCCCAGCAGGCCTCGCAATGGTCCCCATTGGGGACGATGCGGCTGTTGACCCAAACGCCCTTATCCATCAGCCGGGAAGTCAGCAGGCTGAAACTGTGCAGGATGCCGGGATGGTTGGCAAGCTCCCGGGAGCCGTAATCCATATACAGCAGGGTATCCGGGGAAAGCTCAGCCTGTCGCACCATGGCGGTGAGGCGGGGCGCGGCGATCCATATGGAGGGCGAGAGCGCCGCCGCCCGGGAAAATACGTGATTATAGGCGATCAGGGCATACAGGCTCATGAGGCCGCCCATGGAGCTCCCTGCAATAAAGGTCGCCTCGCGTTGGGGAAGGGTGGGATAGTTGGCGTCGATCATGGGCTTGAGCTCCTGGGTAAGCCATTCCATGGTGAGCTTGCCCCGGCCATGAACGCGCCCCAACTTTTCTTCCCGGAAGGTGAAAGGGGAATATTCGGAAAGCCGGCCGTTATGGGGCGCATGGCTGCATTCCACCGCGACGATGATCAGCGGCGTGCCCGTTTCGTCCATATACCGCTTCATGCCCCAGCTTTTGCCATAGGTGGCGTCTTCGTCAAAAAAAACGTTGTGCCCGTCGAACATGTACAATACGGGATAACGGGCGTCGGGCTCCTGTTCCAGGGCGTCAGGCAGATAAACGTAAACCCGCCGGCTTTTTTTACCGCTCAAACGCGGCAGCGTGACGGGAAAAACTTCGATCATGCAAACATACCTTCCCCTCTTGTTCCGCAGACATTCCGCGAAAAGTAGACTACTTAATATAGCACATTCCGCGGCATGAAACAAGGGAGCAGGCAATCAACCGTTGCTTTTCTTTGGTTTTCTTTTGGATATGGAGGGACTTCGCTTCAGTTGTCGCCCTTATTCCAGCACTCGTGGCAGTCGTTCCCGTCGTGATAGGCGGGGGAGAATTCTTCCTCGCTTTCGGGTTCCAGCTGGGTATCCAGTCCGCGGTCAAATATTTCATGGGGCTTGAGAGGCAGCTCGTAATCCTCCGGATAACGTGGCGCGGGCATAAGCAGTCTCCTTTCAGAAATAGAGGATGGAACTATTGTATCACATTTTGCGTGAAAAATAACATGCATACAAAAAAACGGCGTTTTCCTTCTTGCGGGTGAAGAAGGTAGCGCCGGTGGGTTATTCGGGGATGCGAGGTTGCGGGTAGAGGGGCAGGTCCGGGCAAACGGGCTTGGGAACGCCGACCATGCAGGGTTCCCAGCGGATCATGTAGAGCTCGGCCAGTATTTCCAGCTCGACCTGGAAGCATGGGTCGCAGCATGGAGCGCTGGGTTGGATCAGCCGAACGCAGGGGAGGACCATCAGGGCGTTGCGCCAGCATTCGCAGGCGGGGAACCCCAGGCGCAGGGAAACCTCCGTTTCCACCGTGGCGCGTCCCGTGTGCATACAGCAGTCGGCGTCGCGGATTTGGCAATCCACGGGAATGCACAGGCGCAGGCAAAGCTGACGCTGCCCGGATGCGGGTAAAATCTCCCAGCTGGGTTCCCGGCAGCTTTGCCGCACTTGCACCAGGGTAAAGGGCGGCGTGGCGCAGCCAGGCAGATCGTTTACTTCCAGCGTCAGGCAGGCCCGCCGCAGCCACTCCCGCCCGCTGGCGACGATGCGCGGGAGCAGGAAACCTTTGGGCGAAAAGGGACGATGGGGTTTTTCGCAGGGTTGATCGGGCCTGGGACAGCACTGACAGCAGCAACAGCCGTCGGGATGCCCCTGCGGCGGAGGCGGACAGCAAGGCGCGCAGGGCGCGCAAGGGGCGTCAGGCGCAGGCGCATCGCAGGGACAGCGCATGGCGCGGCAGCGATCGCACTGACAATCCAGGGGATGACAGTTCCGCCCCCGGCGCCAGCCGTCGCCGGGACGCGTACTTGTTTTCATGGCGATTCCCTCCCGTAATTATTCAGTATCTTCCCGTTTCAAGCATATGCCGCGCGAACGCGGGCGGTGTCTGCTAGTTCGGGTCGATCTTCGTGGCGTCGATGCCGTCCCGCACGCCCTTGGAGAAAC
>CAZINY010000005.1:0-73975 GCA_964540735.1 uncultured Oscillospiraceae bacterium | reverse complement strand
CTTGATTTGTTTGCAAAAGGGGCGTGCCGCAGAAATTGCTTTCTGCAACACGCCCTCAAGTTTTATGCTTTTTGCAAGCAAGCGCGAACGACCTGTTCCAGAGACGCTGTCTGAATGCGGTACCCCGTAGGGCTATCCGGGTAGGACAACATAAATTCCCCGCTGGCGCTAACGGTTAGCGCGCAATCGTCCGTGGAAATGATCTGATCAATCCGGCGCAGGTCGCGGGCAAACTCGACAGGAAATTGCGCAGTCAAGGGCCGTTCCTTCAAGCGCAACAGCTGCTCGTCCACGGCGTCGCAAACCTCCTTGGGGCAACCGGGGGCAGGGCAGAAGAAATGTAGCATGCAATCAGGATCTCCCGGACAGGCCAGTCCCTTTCCCGCCGCCAAACGCTGGACATCCTCCATGGAAGCATAGGTGGTGCAAAGGCCGTACAGGCGGCGCTGCGCGCGCATGAGCGGCGCGGAAACAAAGGTATCCCCATCCAGCACTGGCACAAGCATCAAATTGGTCGCATCGGCCAATTGCTCCAGCACAGGCGGGGTCAGGCAGGAATCCAGGGTGAAGCTGACAAAGGCGCAGGAACTATAGGCGGCAGCCAGGCGGCAGAGCAAACCGGCGTCCAGCTGGCAGTCTACCAGGCAGTAAGCATAGATCCCCATGGCCATGCCCTGCCGTATCAACTCGTAAATGTATGCTTCAGGCAACGCGTCGCCGGTGGGCGCGGTTCGATGAATGGTAAGGCACCAGGGAATGTTGCAATCCAGCTCTGCTTCCAGCGCGCGGATGGTTGCAGCGCCCCGGGTCCAGCTTTCGTACCCCATGTTCAGACAAAAATGCTCCAAAAACCGCTTGTCCACCTGATCCCAGGCACGTTCTGCCAGAAGGTAATAGGGGTGATTATCGTCCCGGAGCATCTGTTGGACGAATACAAAAAAGCGGCTTTGGAACGGCCCGCTGGAAAAATGTTCGCCGTATTCCACAAGCATGCGCAACGAGCGCCGGAAGGATTGTTTGGAGCGGTTTTTCAGCGCCTGGCGGACGGCGATTTCCACCATGACCCGGGAGATGCTGCCGTGCATTCGTTCACCCTCTCTCGTATTTTAGTATAAACCGTCAAAAGGAGAAAGGGAAGGGACATTTTCAGCATTTTGTTGCTGGCAGGGCGTATTTTCGGTCGTACAGATGCATCAGGCGCAGGCGGCGCGCGCGGCTGATGCTTTGCGCTGCGGATGTGCGCAGGAGAGCCTGCTCACAGGAAAAGCACAGGAAACATCCCGCGATGTTAAGTCCGGTTACATGTTCGTGCCCGCAAAGTATGCACTTGCTTTGCATGGAATGCGAAAACCTCCTTTCAGGGGATACGCCCTTAGCTTGGACGCAAAACAGGAAAAATATACCCAAAATGTTCGCGCTTTGTGCAGCGCGGATGTAACATTTGCTGCGCTTTGTTCGTTCGCCCCTTGACAGAAAGACAAATTCCTTCTAACATAATTTATGTCAGCGTGTCGAAAAAGTGGCTTCCGCCACTTTTCTGAGGAAGCAAATTCGGTCAACCAGAGGTCGCCCGAATTTGTAAGGAATTGATTTTGCAAGCGAAATCAACAACCCAGTAAAGCGCTGTTTTTCCTTGAGGAAAAACAGCGGTCGCAAAGCGACTTGGCTTTTCTTTCGAAAAGCCAACCTTCAGCCGGCAAAGCCGGCGGATACGAATGGAAGTCGGAGGGGCTACGGCCCCTCCGACACCTCCCTGGGGTTTGTCGACAGACTGATAATTTATGTATTCCTATAGCAATGTATTGATTTCAGTGTAAAGGACGGTAAGGAAATGAAAAAAGGCACTCGCTTCCTGGCGCTGCTATTGACGCTCTGCTTGTGCATTCCTTTTGCCCATGGGGAAGAAGGGGAACTTTCCATTTCAGTATCGGCGGCGGAATTTACCGCGGGCGAGGAATTGCAGGTGACTTATGCCTTACCCCATGACGGCGTGATGAGCCTGCGGGTATATGATATGTCAGGGGAGCTTTGCGCGGAGCTGGTAGGCGAAACAACCGCCGCCGCGGGGACCGGGTCAGTCGCCTGGAACGGTTCCGGCCTCTCCGGGGAGTTGGAACCGGGGGATTACCTGCTGGCGCTGACCCTGGACGACAACAGTTCGGAAATTATCGTGGGCCTTGTGGCGGGCGCTCAGACCGTGGAAGACCTCAGCAAAACCATGACGCCCGCCTATCTGAGCGAATATCATCCCAACCATGAAAACTGCTATTGGTGCACGCCCATGGACATCACCAATGAGGAAGCCGTGTGGGCGATGCTTACAGCGCCGGTAACGGTGTTGGATATGGATCAAAAGCAACAGGCCATTGTGCGCGCTGCGCCGGACAAGGATGCCGAAGGCGTAGCCATGCTGACGGGCGAGAGTCAATCGGTGCATGTGCTGGAAAACCTGGACAACGGCTGGTCGCTGGTGGAACTGTACTCTTCCTCCTTCCATGACAGCACGGTGAAGCATTGGAACGCCTTTACCACCGGTTACATTGAAACGGACCGGCTGACTACCGTTACGCCGAATCAGACTTACGGCATGGTGATTGACAAACTGACGCAAACGCTGTACCTTTTCAAGGAGGGCCATCTTTATTCCACACTGCTGGTTTCCACGGGCCTGGCCAACGAACGGCAGCCGTACAATGAAACCCGCTCCGGAGAATTCCTGGTGGTGTCCCGGGTGGGCGATTTCAAGTCGGACAACATGATTTGCGCCAAGGCTTTGCGGTTCAACAGCGGGGACCTGCTTCATGAAGTGCCTCATGTTTTGAACGCCGACGGATCCAAAAACTATAATTCCACGGAATACAAACTGGGCAGCCGTGCCAGTCATGGGTGCATCCGTGTGCAGCGCCAGAAAAACGAGCAGGGAATCAATCACATGTGGTTGTGGGACAACATCAAGGTGGGCACCAAGCTGGTGATCTGGGAGGACTACGCAGGGCGTCAGATGGAAATGCCCGATCTCTCGCAGCCGGTATATTACAATCCCGATGGCGGCAGCTATTATCACAGCGACCAGAACTGCGACAGCGTGCGCAGCCAATACCTGCCGCTGTCCGGGCTGACCCTGGGGGATTTGCTGAATTCTCCGTATGACCAACTGACCCCGTGCCCCTATTGTGCTCCGCCGCGGGATCCCAAACAAATTATCGAAATCAACGAGCTGCATTTGACCACTTCGCCAGGGGTCATTCCCTACGAATAACAAAGGGAGCGAATCGGTATGTTTACGTTTAACCATTGCAATCTGAACATCACGGACCCTGCCAGAAGCCTGGCCTTCTATGAGCAGGCCCTGGGCCTGAAGGTGGTACGGGAAAAGGAAAGCAGCGACCATAGCTTCAAGCTGTTTTTCCTGGGAGATGGCCGAACGGATTTCCGCCTGGAATTGACCTGGCTGCGGGATCATCCGCAACCCTACGAACTGGGGGAAAACGAAAGCCACCTGTGTTTGACTGCCCAGGATTTTGACGCCGCTCACGCGCTTCACGCGCAGATGGGCTGTATCTGCTATGAGAATCCCGCCATGGGCGTGTATTTCATCCATGACCCGGATGATTACTGGATTGAAATTGTGCCACAGAAATAACGGAGGTGTCATCCACATGAGGGGCAAACAATGGCTCTGCCTGGCGTTGGCGATACTTCTTTCCGTAGGGATTGCGTTGGCGGAGGAAGCGGAAGAGGACTGGAGCATTGTGGAAAACGTCATCCTTACCCCGGATGGAGAGGAAATCCCCGATCCGTCGCCGGTGGAGGAGGTCACCGACGAGGACGCGGCCGTGGAGGAGCCCGTGGAGTATACGCCCCGGGATGATTTCATTGACCGGATCATCGCCCTGGGACAGGAAAAATACGAAGAAGCAGGCGGACGGGCGCAGCGCGCGCATTATGCGGAGGATATATACGTCTGCAAAAACTTTACCGTGTACCTGTTCCGGCAAAACCGCGAGGATTTCCGCATGGCGGAGTATCCGGACACCACCTTGGTGATTCCCAACAACCTGCCTTCCGCCGAATGCAAGCCGTACAGCTACGGCCTGGCCTGGGAGGATATCCCCGCTTCGGAAGGCAATCCTTTCTATGAGGCGGCTTCTTTTCGCTATAACACGGAGTTGAGCGAAGAGGAAAATATGGAATTGGCCCTGGAGTTCATGCGGCAGGTGAAAAAGGGCGATTTCTTCCAGATGAGCGCCAAGTATGAGTACGGCACGGGCGCCCATAGCGCCATCATGATTTCCGACTACGACCCCGAAACGGATACCGTCCATTGGATGGACTCCAATATGCGGGGAAAGCGGGTGGACGGCATACGCTACGGCATTGTGCAATTTAACGAGGAAAAGTCCATCCAGTGGTGGGCGGAGTGCTTCTGCCAGAAAACCCGGGGAGCGACCCTTTATCGTCTGCGGGACGACATCGTTTACGCGTCGGATGTAGAATAAAGCAAGAAAATTTCAGGCTTTTCTTGACATATGGGTCCGGCTGTGGTAAACTCAATCGGTAAGCCGCTCGGGAGGGGTCTGTCCAAATGCGCTCTATGGCGCAACCTCGGTCCCGGCGAGTAAGTAGAGGAGGTGCTGCTCATGTACGCAATTATTGCTACGGGTGGCAAACAGTACCGTGTTTCCCAGGGTGACGTGATCTTCGTGGAGAAGATCGAGCAGGATGTGGATTCCACCATCGACTTTGACGTGCTCATGCTGGCGGGCGACGACGGCGTGAAGGTGGGCAATCCCGTGGTGTCCGGCGCGAAGGTGCAGGGCAAGGTGGTTGCGCAGGTCAAGGGCGAGAAGATCATCATCTACAAGTATAAGAGCAAGAAGAACTATCACCGTCGTGCGGGCCATCGTCAGCCCTACACCAAGGTGGAGATCACCGGGATCAACGCGTAATGACGCGCTGTATCCTGTACCTGGACGGCGCTGGAAACTATACGGGGTTTTTGGTGCGTGGGCATGCGGGCTATGCGGCGGCGGGCAGTGATATTGTCTGCGCAGCGGTGTCCGTGCTGACCACCACCTGCGTCAATGCCATGGAATCCGTGGCGGGCGTTACTCCGGCAGTAACCGGCGGCGCGGACGGGACGCTGGGCGCGCGACTGCCCAAGGGGCTCACGCCATCGCAGTTGCATGATTGCCAAGTGCTCCTGGGCGCGCTCCGTCAGGGACTTGCGGATCTGGTAGAAGGCTATCCGAAGTATGTCATGCTTTCCATAGAAGAACGGAGGGAAACATCATGTTGAAACTGAATCTTCAGCTGTTCGCGCATAAGAAAGGTATGGGTTCCACCCGTAACGGCCGCGACAGCGAATCCAAGCGCCTGGGCGCCAAGCGCGCCGATGGTCAGCTGGCGCTGGCCGGCAACATTCTGTTCCGTCAGCGCGGCACCCACATCCATCCCGGCCTGAATGTTGGCAAGGGCAAGGATGACACCCTGTACGCGCTCAAGGACGGCATTGTCCGTTTCGAGCGTCTGGGCCGCGACAAGCGCCAGGTGTGCGTATATCCTGTGGAGAACGCCGCCAGCGCGCAGTAAGGTTTGCATAGCCGCATCTGTCCGTCAGCACTGGCGGACAGTTTTTTTATGGACGGGGGCGAAGGGTTTTGCTGGGGACACTGGTCAACGTAGGCACGATTCTGTTGGGCTCCGCATTGGGATTGCTTTTGCGCAAGGGGCTGCCGCAACGCCTGCGGGATACGGTCATGCAGGGGTTGAGCTTGTGCGTGATTCTCATAGGGCTTTCCGGCGCCATCGAGACGGCGGATACCATGTGCGTGATTCTTTCCGTGGTAATCGGCGGACTGGTGGGCGCGGCGGTGAACATTGAAAGGCGCCTGGAGAATTTGGGGAACCTGGCGCAGCGCAAGCTTGCCCGGGGCGGGGACGGCTTTGCCCGGGGATTTGTGACAGCCTCGCTGGTGTATTGCGTAGGCGCTATGGCCATTATGGGGGCGCTGGATAGCGGATTGAAGGGCGACTATGACACGTTGATTGCCAAATCGGCCCTGGACGGTATCTCTGCGGTGATCTTTGCCAGTACGCTTGGGCCGGGCGTTGCGTTTTCAGCGGTAGCGGTGCTGGTTTATCAGGGCGCGATTACCTTGATGGCAGGCTGGCTAAAACCGCTGCTGACCGACGCGATTATTACTGAAATGAGCGCCGTAGGCGGTCTGTTGATCGTGGGAATCGGACTGAATATGCTCTTTGACAAGCATATTGCCGTGGGCAACCTGCTGCCGGCGATTTTTGTACCCATGGCGTACTTCCCGCTGATTTCACTGTTCTGATGCTGCACTGGCGGCGCAGGGGTGCGAAGCTGTTGTAGTAGGGCAGGGGCGCAACTTTGGCCAACCAGAGCTTTTTCGACAGGGGCTGTTGCAAAATGGAAACGCCATCGCAACCTGCGCAAAAAAGCAGCAGCCAGCAACCAAAACCGGCCGCAAAAGAAGTGTTTTGGCTTCTTCTGCGGCCGGCTTTTTGTGCTTTTTTTAGGGGCGGCTATTATGCAACAGCCCCAAGTCGCATCGCGACCGCTGTTTTCCAAGTATGGAAAACAGCGCCTTGCTGAGTTGTTGACTTTGCTTGCAAAATCAATCCCTTACAAATCCGGGCGACCTCTGATTGACCGAATTTGCCTCCTCGAAAAAGCAGCTTCCGCCACTTTTTCGACACGCTGAGGTTCGCAAGCGTTGCGAACCTTTTTTTGTTTACGTTTCGCTGCGGGAGGCATCCTGCGCGTACGCCCCATGCGCGGGAAGCGTAATAGCAAAAGTCGTGCCTGCGCCCGGCTTGCTGCGTACGCGGATTTTTCCGCCGTGCGCAATGACGATAATGCGCGCGATGCTCAGGCCCAGGCCGTGACCGCTGCTTTGTGCCTTGCGGGCGCTGTCGGAACGGTAAAAGCGCTCAAAGATTTTGGGGAGATCTGTTGGAGAGATGCCTGCGCCATTGTCGCTGCACAGCAGGGTGCAGCCTCCATTCCATGCCTCCACGCCCAGGGTCACGGTACCGCCCGCAGGCGTGTATTTCACCGCGTTGTCGCATAGAATGCGCATGACCTGCTTGACCATGCCTTTGTCCGCCCGTATGCGGCAATGCTCCAGGGGCTGCAACAGAAAAGTATAATCGGGGGATACCATGGCCGCTTCCCGATGCACCTCGCTGACCACTTCGCAGGGATCAAAATCTTCCATTTCCATGAGCAGCGTTTTCTTATCGTGGCGGGCCAGGAACAGCAGGCTCTCCACCAACCCCTTCATGCTCTCCGTCTCCTGGGCAATGGCGGTAATCCCTTCCTCCAGGACGGTTTTATCGTCCTTGCCCCAACGGTTGAGCATATTCACATATCCCTGAATCACGGCGATGGGGGTTCTCAGCTCATGGGACGCGTCGCTGACGAACTGCTTTTGGCTGTTATAGCTTCGTTCGATGCGGTCCAGCATAGAATTGATAACCACCGCCAGGTCTTTCAATTCGTTCTTTGTCCCGGCAATATTGATGCGATTGCTCAGGTTGCTGGCGCTGAGGGTGGCGGCCATATCGGTGATGTCCCGAATAGGGCGCAGCACGCTTTTGTCCAGACGGTCCTTGTGCCGCAGGAAGCTAATCATCCGCCATAGGTCGCAAAAGAGCACGCCGCCCATCAGGCTGAGCCAAACGGCTATCTGCCGGCTCATGGCAAAGGAAACATAAAGAATATGTCCCGCTACGCGCCCGGAAGCGAAGGTCAGCGTCGGCTCGGGGGCGCGCTGAGAACGGTGGAGCACGGTAGCAATGTATACCCCCAGCCGTTGCCAGCCATCGTCAGAGAGTTCTCCGGGCTCCAGATAGGCTGTAACCCCCTCCTGACAGATGTCCTGCGCGGCGTATACGCCCGTTTCATCCGGGGTGAGCCCGGCAATGTGTTGGATGGTCTGCTGCATACCGGGTACTTGCGCGCCCGCATAGCACAGGGTGATGAACAGGCAAACCAGGGGCGTGGTACACAGCAAGCGCAGGGCATAATGAATGGCGATGCGAAAAGTAAGGGATAGGCGCAGATTGCTCATCAGGTGGCGCAAAGCGCCGTGCAGGTCCTGCGAAAGGCGGTTGAACCCTCGCGGCTGCGCTTCTCCGGACGCTTCAGGACGCGTTTTATTTTTCTTCATAGCTGAACATGTATCCCACCGCGCGGATGGTGTGGATGGTCTTGATGTGGAAAGGCTCGTCAATTTTCTGCCGCAAATAGCGTATATAGACGTCCACAATATTGGTATCCCCGGCGTAGTCGTAGCCCCATACATCGCAAAGCAGGGTATCCCGGGTAACGGCGGTGTCACGATGCTCCATCAAATAACGCAGAAGATCAAATTCCTTTTTCGTGAGCGCAATGGCTGTCCCGTCGTAGCTGGCGCTATAACTTGCGGGTTCCACTCGGAGCTTTCCCGCCGTGAGCACGGAGGCTGCGGCGCTACGGCCCGCACGGTGCTTTTTCAAGTTGACGCGGATGCGGGCCAGTAATTCTTCAATGGCGAAAGGTTTGGTCATGTAATCGTCCGCGCCCATATCCAAGCCCATGACCTTGTCGCTTACGTCGTCTTTGGCCGTAAGCATAATAATGGGAAGGTCGCTTTCATGGCGAAGGCGGCGGCACACCTCGATTCCGCTGAGCCCGGGGAGCATCAGATCCAGAATCATCAGGTCCGGCTCCCAGCTCATCGCCAGGGAAAGTCCCGTACGCCCGTCGCCGGCGGTTTGGACTTCATACCCCTCATGCTGCAGCTCCAGTTCCAGGAAACGCGCAATTTTCTTTTCATCTTCCACAATCAGTATGCGGACCATGGGAAACCACCTCCACCGTTCACTGGGTATAGTATAGCACAGCCCACAGCCGGCGCGAAAGCCTTTTCCACCGTAAAGGCAATGCAAACGGCCGGCCGCGTTCCAGCAAGGAGCGGACCGGCCGCACGCTGCGGTCCCGGAAAAACGTTATTCGATGGTAGCGTTCCCGTATCCATCCTGATCCTGGCTATATTCCACCTTGCCGTCCTGGCTTTCCACCTGCACGGGCACCTGCAGCACCGGGGCGCGGCCGGTATAATCCACCGGCGCGGTGGTAGCGGCAGGGTTGGACTGGTAGAAGCTGCGCTTGGACTGGTTGACGGCTTGCGAAGCGTCGCGGGAAGGCTCGGAGGGTTTCTGTTCCCTGTCGTCCTGATTGAGCGCGTCGGAGAACCCACGGGCGATATCGCCCACGGAGGACTTCACATTTTGGGCAGCGTTTTTCACCATGCGCTCCAGGTTTTCCGTGGCAAAGTCTGCGTCGCGCTTCACAAAGCTGATGTGATAGCCCAGAATCAGACACAGGATGATGCCCAGAATAACGATATGGGGGCTGATGATCAATGCGACGGCGCTAAAGAGCAGCGAAAAATTCGCAATGGTTACGCTGCCTTTTTTGATTTTCAACCGGCACTGGTACAGCCGCGTCATGAGACTGCTGAAAGCGCTCTTTTTGGAACGGGTTTGCGCGGAGGCGCGCTGAGCGCTTTCGGGCTTGATGCGTCCGTTGCGTTCCAGGTCCACCAGCGCCCGCGCCACGTTTCCATTATGATAATCCAACAGTGCGACGGCCTCCTGGTAGCTGATGCCGCTTTTGCGGCGAATCAGTTCGATGTCTTCAATGGTATAATGTTCCATAAACCTGACGCTCCTTTCAGCTGCGATGCTTTCTTTGGGACGTGATAAGCATAACATGTTTTTCCGCTTCTGTCTTGAGAATAAAGGAAAAGAAGGATGAGAATTTTCTGAGAATGTCCTTGCGGAAATCTTGACAAGGGAAGCCGAAGTGCTACAATAAAAGCGGCCCGGGAGAGCAAGCGTGCATCGGGCCTTTTTCCTGCCGCTTTTGCGGCGATGCCATCGGGAAACGAAAGGAGATTGCGGCCATGCAAATGTTCATCCTGGTGCTGAACCGGGAAGAGTGCCTGGAGCCCATTCTGGAAGCAATGCTGAAAAAGGGGCTCAGCGGCGCCACGGTGCTGGAAAGTACGGGCATGATGCGGGTGCTGGACGGCGACGATAACGTGGATTTGCCCATGCTGGGGTTGCTCCGGCATTTTTACAGCCCCGAACGGAAAACGTCCAAAACCATGTTTACCCTCATCGAAGATGATCAACTGGATACCCTTCGGGAAATCATCCGGGAAAAAACCGGCGGGCTGGATAAGCCGGACACAGGCATTGCCTTTGCGGTGCCGGCAACCTTTGTGGAAGGACTGAACAAAAACAAATGAACGTTTTACTGGCGTTGAGTATTGCCTTTGCCATGGGGTTGTTTTTCAGCCGGTTCATCCGCTATGTCCGTCTTCCCAACGTAACGGCCTACCTTCTGGCGGGGCTGGTGGTGGGGCCCTACGTGCTTGGCGTGTTTACCCCCGAAATGAATAGCGATCTGGCCGTCATCAGCGACGTGGCTCTGGGCTTCATTGCCTATTCCATCGGCAGCGAGTTCAAGCTGTCCTATCTGCGGGAAATAGGTATCAAACCCATTATCATTACCATTTTTGAAGGCTGCGGCGCATCGGTGGTAGTTTTTGCGGCGTTGACGCTGCTGGGCACGCCCATGCCCTTAACCCTGGCGCTGAGCGCCATTGCAGCCGCTACCGCGCCCGCCGCCACGCTGATGGTGGTGCGCCAGTACAAGGCCAACGGTCCCGTAACCAAGATGCTGCTGCCGGTGGTGGCCATGGACGACGCTTTGGGTCTGATCCTTTATGCGGTGCTTATGGCGCTGGCCCGTACCATCGAGCGCGGAACAGCCCTCACGGCCTGGACGCTGGTGTTTCAGCCGTTGCTCCAGATTGTTGGTTCCCTGGGGCTCGGCGTGGCGCTGGGGCTGATTCTGGTCTATGTGCTGCGCTTTTTCCACTCCCGGGGAAATAAGCTGGCGCTGACCATCATGATGGTGTTTGCCGGTGTGGGGCTGTGCACGCTGTTGGATTGGAGCAGTTTGCTCTGCTGCATGATGACCGGCGCTACCATGGTCAACCTTTGCCGGCAGAGTAACGTTATGCTGGAGCAATGCGACCGTTTCACGCCGCCGCTGTTCCTGCTGTTCTTTGTACTGAGCGGCGCCAACCTGGATTTGTCGGTGTTGCCCTCCGTAGGGCTGGTAGGCGTGGCTTACGTGCTGGCCCGGGCCATTGGCAAAACCCTGGGCGCTACGGCGGGCGCGCTTACGGAACGCTGTGAACCCAGCATTGTGAAATACCTGGGACTTACGTTGATTCCCCAGGCAGGCGTAGCCATCGGTATGGCGCGCATGTCCATGACCGCGCTGCCGGAATACGGTGCTGTCATCAACGCTGTTGTACTGGCGGGCACCCTGATCTACGAGTTGACCGGTCCGGTGATCACCAAGATTGCGTTGACCAAGGCGGGGGAAATCCAGCCGGAAAAGAAAGTGGACTCGGCGTCTGCCCGCTGCTGAGCTGAGCGCAAAAAACCATGGCGCTTTCCTTCCGCTTCTGCGGTCTGGAAAGCGCCATGGTTTTATATTATCCAACTGTGCTGCGCTTTATTTGGACTCTCCGGAGGCGGGGAGCTTTCGCACGCGCATGGCGCAGAGGGCCATGCCGGCGCACGCAGCGGCCATTACCAGATAGCAGGCTGCAATGGGCAGCCATTCCAGAAAAACAATTTTCTTTTCAACGCCGAATTCCATGGCGATGACCACGAGCATGCAGGCGATCACGCCGGTCCAGCTAAGCGCTACGGTTTTTCCGTGGGAGGCGGCACGGCAGGACCAAAGCGCAAGCACGGCGGCCACGGCAACCGCGCTCAATACCTGGGACGCACGCACAAAACCCCAGCGAAGGACGCTGTCCTGCCGCATGCTTTCAAAGAGAATCTGTCCTGCGGCGTATAGCAGCAGGAACAGCGCAGCCTGATCTCCCGGGCGCGCTTCACGGCGGCGGCGCAGATACAGAAACAGCCCAAAGGCAAAGATGGCTTCCGCAACATAAACGGCCCAGTACCATGTCTCCCAATCCGCGCGGAAGTGCCCCAGCGGGAAGAAAAACAACTGCGACGGATCTTCCAGGTGGAACAGGCTCATGCCGCCGTCGGAAAACCAGCTTTCCATATCCCAGCCGTAGCCCTCGTCCGCCAGGCCCTCGGCCAAGCGGCAGAGCGCGATCATAAGCGCCGCAGGCGCTGCCAGCGCGTCCAGCAGGCGGACGCCCTTCTGTTTCGTGATGCGCGCCGTTAACCAGGCGGCAAGCAGCCCGCCCAGCAGCGCGCCATAGAGCACGAAGCCGCCTTCCTGAAAGGCAAAGAACCATGACGCGCCCTTTTGCCAGAACCATCCCCAACGGATCAGGCAATACAGCAAACGTCCGCACAGAACCGACAGGGGAATCGCCAACAGCGCAAACCAGCTGAGCGTCCCCTTGGCGATATCGGCTTTCCGAAAGCCGCGGGATGCGACGAAAAGGCTAATGCAGGCGGCCACGGCAACCGCCGCGCCGTATGCGTAAACCGTCACGGGGCCGGCATGAAACGATAGCATGAGTTACTCCTCCGTGTACGCTGAGGCGAAATAGAGAATGTCGCAAATCTGGCGGGAGTCGGGATTCTTGTGAATGCGCTCGCCGTTGACAATGACGTTGGTAGAACCGCCGCCATCCAGGTTATAAGCCAAACGGCAATCCGGGAACAGGCTCTGGATATATGCGGCAAAGTCCATCATGGTCATGCCCGAGGAGGCGTCGGCGCGGCCGTCGCATTCCACAATGGCGTATTCCAGCGTATCCAGCTGCACAATGGCTACGCGCTGCATCTTGTAGCGGTACTGGAATTCACGGGTGGTAATTTCCTGCACCTCGCCGTTTTCCACCAGCACGGGCCCCAGGGTAAACGTATTGACGATGCTGCGCCCGGCAAGCTGGTCGCTGGCAAGGAACGCTTGAATATCCTCGCTTTGGGCGTTGCGCACCGCGTAAAAATCTCCCTGGTCGTCAATGAGCAGTACGTCGCGCTTGCCATTGGGAGCGTCGCGGTAAAGCTCGCCCTGGCGAATCAAATAGCCGAAATCATAATATTTGAAGAAGTCGCCGTTTACTGCCGCCACCGCGTTCACGTGTTTGGCCAGCGCGGCGGCCTTTACATACGCCGTTTTGTCATAGCTGTCCTCGCTCATGGCGGTGCGAATTTGACTTGGGTTGGCAATTCGAATCCGTACGATGGAACATTTTACCTTGTTGACCGTCTGAAACTCCACGGAAACGCTGATGGAGGGGTCCTCGTAAGTGTATTCGTCCGTCCAGCCGGATGCCAGCGGGGGATTGCCGGGGACAAGCTGGTCCAGGGGCAGCGTTTCAATTTCCGCCAGCGCCGGGGAAGAAACTGTCAGGGCCAGGGCGCAAAGCATCAGCGCCACGACGCACCACCGCAACAAATTACCGTTTTTCACTGATCCGTACCTCCGTTGATCGTAATATTTTCCATAAAATCATTCTTGGCCTGATCCGGCCCCACGCTGGAATAGGCCAGGCCAAACTGCGCGCAATCGAAAAGGCCGCCGGATTCCACGCGGAAAACGTACTCCTTTCCATTTTTCAGCGTAACGCCGAAACCCTGCTGGCTTTTGTGGCAGGCAAAGGCTTCCTGCGCCACCTCCAAAGGCGTTCTGTCGTCCAGCGACGCCAACGGCGTTTCCCAGTCCATGGTCAGCTGGTTTTCCGGCCACAGGTGCAGGTACAATTTCTTCGGCCGCCAGGTCAGGGAGGAAGTTTCTGAAGCCACCAGGGTAAGGCAGGCGTCTCCGGCAACCCGATGGGCGCCATGCCCATATTCTCCCTCCTGGTCGTGGGCTACCACTACCTCGGGCTGAAGCGTCTGGAGGACCTGGGTCAAGGCGTCAAGCACTTGCTCTTTGCCCCATATATCGTATCCCTTCTCCAGGGTCCGGCTGAATTTGTCCGGAAAGGGTAGCAGCACGGGATATTCCCGCAATCCGGCCGTCCACAGTCCGTTCAGCAGTTCATGCAGGCGGCGTTCGCTGGCATAGGTCATGTAGCATACCGCCAAATGCAGCTGCCGCTCCTGTGCGTAATAGGGGATCAATCCGCCGAAGAAGATATACTCGTCATCGGGATGCGCCACCACCAGGAGCATGTCCGCCTTGGCGGGCGGCGGTTCCCAGGCTTGCACCCAGTCCGGCAGCTCGCCCTGGGAGAGCAGCGTGATCTCGCACAGGTTCAGCGTGTTGCCGCTTTGCGGGACAATCCGAAAGGAATGGACGCCATCCAGGGCGATGTACTCGTGGGACATGCTCCGGTGGCCGCAGGCGGCGTAATAGACAAAACTTTGCGTCGCATCGTCCCATATTTCCACGTTGGCGGGCGTAGGCTCGCTGGTCCATACCAGATACATGCCCCAGGCGGATGCCCCTTCCGGCAGGTCGCCGCGAATCCAGCCTTCATAGCCCTTGGGCACTTCAAAGGGCACGTTGACCTTTCCGTCCGTCAGGCGGAACAGTTTGGAGCGGTAAGCGGCGGAAAACTCGCATTGTGCGGTGATGTCCTGCGCCTCCTCGCCTTGCGCGGCGGCAAGCGTCAGTACAAACATCAGCAGGGATAAAAGGAATGCCCGCGGCAGCGTGCGCAGCATGGGGGATTACCTCCCTTCGGTTTCCGCTTTGGCGTCAACGATTTTCAGGATCAACCCAAGTACCGGATTGCAGATTCAGCCCGGTGTTCATCCAGTTGGGCACATAGTATTTCATGCGCCGGAAAGCGCCGGTTTGCCCATATTCGTTGCACCCGCAGCCCATCACCGTGCCGTCGGAGCAAAGGATATAGCTTTGCAGGCTCCCCACGGCGGCATCCACTACGCCGGATTCCGGGCAGGCCTCCCGGGGCAGGTCACGCCAGGGACGGCTGCCGTTGCCCACCTGTCCATGGTATACGCCGCCCCAGGTCCACAGCCCGCCGTCCCGGGTAAGCGCCGCCGTATGGGAACTATAAGCAAATACCTGCGCGATGTCAAGCCCTTCCGGCAGCATGACCTGAACGGGCGCATTGGTTTTGCCATTGACCTGGTCCGTCCCTAGCTGCCAGTAGTCATTGCGTCCCCAGGCCCAGAGCACGCCTTCGGCGTCCAGGCCGAAAGCCACGTCTCCGCCGCAGGCGATCATCGTGAAACGGCCGCTGATGGAGAGCTGAACGGGCGTCACAATGTCCTTGTAATTGCTTGCATCCACCAGCTGGCCATACTCGTTATCGCCCCAGCCCCAGATGTTTCCGTCGGCATCCATGGCCATGCAGTATTTGCCGCCGCACTGTATGTCCACAATATTTTCCAGCGCAAGTTTTACGGGCGTGCCCGCGTTTTTCTTTTCACCGTTACCCAGCTGTCCGTTGCTGTTGCGGCCCCAGGCGTAGACTTCCCCCGTGGCAGTGCGGGCGAGGCATTGTCCGAAACCGCAGGCGATCTGCACAATGTTTTCCAATCCCGGAATCTGCGTGGGCTCAAATACATGGGACGGCCCATCCGGTAACCCCTGCTGGCCATAGTTGTTGTATCCGCAGGTATATACGGTTCCGTCGTCCATTAGGAACAGGGTGCTGACGTTTCCGCAGCTTACATCCGCAATGCGGCTGCCGTCCAGGCCGGCGGCGGCAGGAATAGGCATATAGGCGCGCTTGTTGTTGCCGGTACCCAGCTGGCCGCTGGCATTATCGCCCCAGCCCCACACGCCGCCCTGAACGTCCACCGCGATGCCGAAACTGCCGCCGGCGCGAACCAGCGGCAGAGCCAGAGCGGCTGCCGGCAGAAAAACCGCAGCCAGCGCCAGCGCAAAGATACAACGAAGTTTTCGTGACATAGGCATTCTCCATTTCCCTTTCCGTCAGGCGCGAAGCGTGCCTTTACGGAAATTTTATTAGCGCAGTTCATGTCGGATGGCGCGTCAAGGCTGCAGGGTTGCAAAGTAGATAATATCACCCACCGAGCGCACCTTTCCGGAGGAAAGGCTGTTGATTTTTTCGTAGTCCAGCGCCACCGAGCAGGAGGAACCGCCGTCCAGGTTGTAGGCGTTGACGCAGCCCAGCTCCTTGCACAGGGACGCCATTTGCAGCAGGTCAAAGCCTACGGACCCTTCGTTTTCCGGGCCTTCGGTGGTGACGATTAAATAGGAGAGATGGTCCAGTTGGCCAATCGCCATACGCTGGGTCTTTTTTTCCTTGCCGTTGTCCAGCATAACGCTGTCGAGGCTTTCCAGCGGCTGCCCGTCAATTACCAATCCCGGCCCGAAACAAAACGCGTGCACGATTTCGCCTTCAAAAGCGTCGAAGGCTTCCTGGGTGGTGGGGGAAAGAATGGTAAAGTCTCCATTGGCGTCGATAATCAGGGTATCGCGTCCCTGGTTGGGTTTCATGCGGTGAACGACCGTGTTGCGGATCACAATGCCGTCGTTGTGATAATTAAAATAATCCCCGTTGATGGCAAGCACGGCCTGAAACTGACGCGCCAGGGCTGTCACCGGCGCGGTACGCTTGGAAGGATACTGCGGCGCGGCGGTTCCCGTGCGCAGCTGGGAAGGATCGACAATTTTTACATACGCCAGCATAACAGTGGTGTCATCCCGGCGGATGGTTTCGATACGAATGTCCAGGGAATCGTCATGGTACCCGCTATGGTCAGGCAGGAAACACTCGGCATGCGGCGCAATAGGCGCCGTCCGTTCCGTCCAGGGGATGGGCGTAAAACTGTTTTCCGATATGGCGCTGGCACAGAAAAGGCACGCCATGAAGACAAGCAAAGCGAAAAATCGGCGCATGAATATCTCCCTAACTTCCTACGCAAAGTCTGACCGTATATCGGACGTAGTATAGCATAAAAGGAGCATTTTGTAAATGACGCGGCAGCTTTCGTCAAGGAACAGGCGGACCATCGCGCGGCTTTTTGAAGGCTCACGGGTAAGAAAGGGAGACGGGCAGATTGACGGAAGATTCTGCCGACAAATTTCCTGCGGGGGCTTGTGTTTTTTGCATCAATGTGTTATGATGACAACGCTGATTTCGAGGAGGTTGCACGCAATGGATGTTTTGTACGTTATTCTGTCCGTGGTGATCGTCATTGCCGCCCTGGTTATGATCATAACGGTGCTGCTGCAGCAGGGCAATGTGCGGGGACTGGGCGCCATCACCGGACAGCTGGACAGCTATTTCAGTAAGAACAAGGCCAAGACCGTCGAGGCCAAGCTGGCGTTGATTACGAAGATCAGCGCGGCCGTTTTTGTGGCGCTGTCCCTGGCGTTGCTGGTCGTGGACAAGCTGGCCTGAGTCAATTCGCTGACAGCAGATCGGGTGAGTCTCAAAGAGAGGCTCCCCGTTCTTTTTTATATGCATTCCGAGAGGAAAACGCCTTTCTCGACACCTTCTCCCACTGGCGCGCCCGGCGCTTTTGTGGTATACTGTTTCCAGATGCCGCTTCATCCCAAGCGCAACGCGGTTCGTTCCGCTTGGGATGTACAATGCGCTTTTTGTATGGATTTGCAAGGAGGATACCGCGCTGATGTTTACACCCAGGGTGAAGAGTCCGCAGACGGATCTATTGATGCGTGCGGTGCTTTCCTTGGAGAGCGAGGAGGAAGCCTATCGCTTTTTTGAGGATGTTTGCACCGTGGCAGAATTGAAAAGCATGGCCCAGCGCCTGGAGGTAGCCGTATTGCTGCGCCAGGGCGTAACCTACCAGGAAATCGTGAAACAAACGGGCGCGTCGTCCACCACCATCAGCCGGGTGAATCGCGCGCTGTCCTACGGCGCCGACGGCTATCATCAGGTACTGGACCGGTTGGATCAATCTCATGCGCTCCCCAAGGCTCCCACGGAAAAGTAACCGATAGGGGCCGGCTGCATACCTTCGTATTTTCAGGCGCGGCAACGCGCTTGTTTCTTAATCGTTTCCGGCTTTGGGGCAAAGCGAAGGAAGCGCGATCAGGAGAAAAGGAGTAACTTGACATGGATTTAAGCATGTTGAACCCCGAGCAACGTCTGGCTGCGGAAACCATGGAGGGTCCCGTACTGATCCTGGCGGGCGCAGGCAGCGGAAAAACCCGGGCGCTGACGTATCGGGTTGCCAACTTGATGGATCATGGCGTTCCGCCGTGGTCTATTCTTGCGTTGACCTTTACCAACAAGGCGGCCCGTGAAATGAAAGAGCGCATTATGCAATTGGTGGGGGAAAAGGCGGAAAGCGCCTGGATTTCCACCTTTCATTCCACATGCGCGCGCATCCTGCGCCGGGATATTGAAAAGCTGGGGTATACCCGCGCTTTTACCATCTATGACGACGACGATCAGGGAACGGTTATCAAGGAAATCCTGAAGCGTTTGAACATCGATGAGAAGTTCCTGCCCCTGCGGGAGGTGAAGGCGAAAATCTCCGACGCGAAAAACCGGCTCATGGGCCCTGACGAATGGTTTGCCAAGACGGAACGGGACTTCCGCAATCAGATGCTGCACGACGTATTCGTGGCGTACGAGCAGCGCCTAAAGGCCGCCAATGCGTTGGATTTTGACGATCTGCTGCTGAAAACCCTGGAGCTTCTGGCCGATCATCCGCCCGTGCTGGAGAGCTACCGGGACCGTTTCCATTACGTCATGGTGGACGAGTACCAGGATACCAATTACGCCCAGTATATGCTGGTCAAGCTGCTTACGGACCAAAGCCGCAACCTGTGCGTAGTGGGCGACGACGACCAGTCCATCTACGGTTGGCGCGGCGCGGATATCCGGAACATCCTGGATTTTGAAAAGGACTACCCTGACGCGAAGGTTATCAAATTGGAGCAGAATTACCGTTCTACCGCCAATATATTGGACGCGGCCAATCAGGTCATCGCCCATAACGCCGGGCGCAAGGAAAAGGCCTTGTGGACCGAAGCGGGCGAAGGCGAGAGCATCAAGCTCTATTGTGCGGGCGACGAACGGGAGGAAGCCGCCTGGGTGGCGGACCGTATCAAAAAAATGAACCGTCACGGCGAGGGCTACGGGCGCATGGCGGTGCTGTACCGCGCCAATGCGCAGAGCCGCGTGCTGGAAGAAATGCTTATGCGGGCCGGCATACCGTACAAGGTGTTTGGCGGGCTGCGCTTCTATGACCGCAAGGAAGTCCGGGACGTCATCGCGTACCTGCGGGTCATCGCCAATCCCACGGACGACGTGTCCCTGCGGCGAATCATCAACGTGCCCAAGCGCGCCATTGGCGACGCCACCATCGCCGAGCTGGTCCGCCATGCGCAGGAGCAGGAAACGCCCCTTTTCAGCGCCCTGACCGACCTGCCGGCCAGCCTTTCCTCGCGGCCCCGCAAATGCGTGGGGGACTTCTTTACCATGATGACCATGCTCATGGCCATGAAGGAAAGCATGCCTTTGAGCGCATTTGTGAAACAGCTGGTGGAGCAGACGGGCCTGCTGGAGCAGTATCAAAAGGAAGACTCCGATGAGGCGCGCACGCGCGTGGAGAACATCCAGGAATTCCTGGGCGCCGTGGAGGAGTTCGACCGGCAGACAGAAAACGCCACGCTGGAGGATTACCTGGAAAACGTGGCGCTGGTAACCGAGCTGGATCAGGCGGAGGATGAGAAACAATACGTTACCCTAATGACGCTGCACAGCGCCAAAGGGTTGGAATTTCCCAACGTTTTTATTACCGGCATGGAGGAAGGCGTGTTTCCCTCCGGGCGCAGCCTCATGGATGACAATCGCATGGAGGAGGAACGCCGGCTTTGCTACGTGGGCATTACCCGCGCCAAGGAACGGCTGTTCCTTTCCCGCGCCAGCCAGCGCATGCTGTACAACCAGGTCAACCACAACCCCCCCAGCCGTTTCCTGGGGGAGATTCCCCAGCGGCTTCTGGAGGACGAGTGGGAAACCAAACGGAAACAGACCTTCCATGGCGAACCCGCGCCGCAGCCCAAATCCTACACCAGCGGCTACGGGTTGAAATCCGCGCCCACGGTCAGCCAGTTGGGACAGCCTCGGCTGACGCTGGGAGGCAACATGCTGGAGATTCCCGGGGTTCAGAAGGGTTTCACGCCTTCCAAGGCCCGCCAGAACGCTTCGGCGCTGCATAACATTTTCCGCCCCGGAGACCGGGTAATGCACCGGAAATTTGGAGAGGGTAATGTGGTGGCCTTGAAAGGGAGCGGCGCCGACGCGCGCATTTCCATTGAATTTACCGCTTACGGGATTAAGGAGTTCTCTTTGTCCATCGCGCCCATTGTTAAGATTGAGGAGGAGTAACCGTGGATCAACTGGAGCGCATGCAGGCGCTGGTGAAACGGTTGAACGAAACAGCCTACGCCTACTACGTGCTGGGGGAACCCGTCATTTCCGATATGCAGTGGGACGCGCTGTACGACGAGCTTGCGGCTTTGGAATCCGCCACCGGTACGGTGCTGCCGGATTCTCCGACCCACCGGGTGGGCGGGGAGCCTTTGAAGGAATTTGCCCAGCACCGGCATATTACCAGGCTGTGGAGCATGGACAAGGTTCAGTCCCTGGAAGCCCTGGCCGATTGGGTAAAGCGCACGGAAAAGCTGGCCGGACGCAAGGATTTGACGTATTACGTGGAATACAAGTTCGACGGCCTTACGCTGAACTTGACCTATGAGGGCGGCCAGCTGGTTCAGGCCGCCACCCGCGGCAACGGCGAAATAGGCGAGGCCATTCTGCCCCAGGCGAAAACGGTGCGCGCCGTGCCGCTTACCATTCCCTATCAGGGACTGTTGGAAGTCCAGGGCGAGTGCATTATGCGTCTGAGCGTACTGGAACAATACAATAAGACGGCGAAGGAGCCGTTGAAAAACGCCCGCAACGCCGCTGCGGGCGCGCTGAGAAACCTGGACCCCGCCGTAACCGCGGCCCGGCGCTTGGACGCGTTTTTCTATCAGGTGGGCACCATTGAAAACCCGCCCTATGACACGCAGCCAGGTATGCTGCAATTTCTTCGGGAGAACGGTTTCCCCGTAAGCCCTTACCTGGGGGAACCGCAAAACGGCGAGGAACTGATCGCCTGTATCCGTCACATTGAGGAAATACGAAATACCCTGGATTTTCTCATTGACGGCGTAGTTGTGAAGGTGGGGGATTTCGCGCTGCGGGAACGTATGGGTTTTACAGAAAAATTCCCGCGCTGGGCAGTAGCTTATAAGTTCGAGGCGGAGGAAAGCGTTACCACCTTGCGGAAGGTAACCTGGGAGCTGGGCCGGACGGGCAAGCTGACGCCTCTGGCGCATCTGGATCCCGTGGATTTTTACGGCGTAACGGTGCGAAAGGCGACCCTGAACAATTGGGGCGATATTCAGCGTAAAAAGGTTGCGCTGGGCGCGCCTGTATGGATTCGCCGCAGCAACGACGTGATTCCCGAAATTATGGGCCGGGTGGGCGAACCCGGGCCGGAGGAAAAGCCCATTGAGAAGCCGTCGCGCTGTCCCGCCTGCGGCGCGGCGCTGGAGGAGCGGGGCGCGCACCTTTTCTGTATGAACCGCGTCAGCTGCCGTCCCCAGGCGGTGGCGCGGCTGAGCCATTTCGCCAGCCGGAACGCCATGGACATCGAAGGCTTTTCGGAAAAAACCGCTGGTCAGGTATACGATCAGATGAACGTTCGGGACCCGGCAGATCTCTACGGTTTGACGCTGGAGCAGGCGTTAACCCTGGAAGGCTTCAAGGAGAAAAAAGCCGGGAACCTTTTGCGCGCGCTGGAAAAGAGCAAGCATTGCGCCCTGGATGCTTTCCTGTTTGCTTTGGGCATACCCAACGTGGGCAGAAAGACGGCCCGCGACCTTGCGCAGGCCTATGGAACGCTGGAAGCTGTGGAAGAGGCCACGGAAGCATCCCTTGTGGCAATGCCGGATGTGGGCGAAATCGTTGCCCAGAGCGTAACGGAGTTTTTTTCCTTTCCGGAGAATCGCGCCATGATCGACCGGTTATTGGCCGCAGGGGTGCATCCGCAGCCTGCCCAACGGGCGGCGGACGGTCCGCTGGCCGGCTTGACCGTAGTGGTAACGGGCACCCTGCCTTCGCTGTCCAGGGAGGAGGCCGAGGCGCTTATCCGGCAAAACGGAGGAAAAGCCTCGTCCTCGGTAAGCAAAAAGACCGCCTTTGTGGTGGCCGGAGAGGCCGCAGGAAGCAAGCTGACGAAGGCCCAGTCCCTGGGCATCCCGGTGCTGGACGAAGCGGCGTTCCTTGCAAGACTGCAGGGCAGCCTTGCATAAAAAACGGGGCAACGCCGGTATGCAGGCGTCGCCCTTTCATGGCAAGGTATGCGCTTATACTTACGGGCAGCGTCCGGAAAAGGATGCTGCCCGCAACGCATATATAAGCGTTGATCAAAGCCGCTGATTCTTTTTCCATTCGTCGATGCGCTTCCCCACCAGCAGAACGGTAATCATATCGGTGACGCCGTCATACACCAGCGCGGCGCCGATGACCGCTACCGCTACCTGGGCGGTGGCGAAGGGATTCATGGCCAGGATCAGCCCCAGTACAATGGTCAGGGACGCCAGAACCAGCAGAAGGAACCAACGTTCATATCCTGCGCGCTTGGAATCCATGGCTCGCAGCACGCCCCCTATACCGCTGGACAACAGCGCGATACCGAAGATTACGGGAATGAATCCCGCCACAAATTCGATGCGGAAAACAATGAAAAGGCCAATGGCCAGGAGAAATAGGCCGATCACCAGGTCCCCGCGAAACAGCTCGGGATATGCTTCCCCTTGGCGGGCATAACGAACGATTCGGATGATGCCATAGATAATGGCGAGTCCGCCCAATAAGTAGCAAACCACCTGGATGGCGATCCACGGAAAGATTAACAGCACCAGGCCAAGCGCAACGGAAAGAATCGAAGATAAAAGCCATGCCTTTTTCAGCTTTGAAAAAATATTTTTGAAGTTCATGATGCGCACCTCCCTATACATCAGCGCACACGGCGGTTTGCCGTGCGTTTTTCCGCATTCAGTTTACTACATCCCGCCTTGTTTTGCAAGTTGGAGAATAGGCGCAACGGTACAGAAGCCGAGGCTCGCATGGGACCATCCTGGAAAAAGGCCATAATATACGAACTTTTTTTCAAAAACCCCTTCCAATATTCGCTGTTTTGTGCTATAATCCCGACGATACGTAAACGTAAAGGAGCGACCAGCGTGGAGAAGATTCGCCGCAACGAGCGCATGAGCGCCATGATGAAAATACTGTCCGCGTCTCCCAATCACATTTTTACGCTTTCCTACTTCTGCGAGCTTTTTGGCGCGGCCAAGTCCACCATGAGCGAGGACATTGACATTCTGCGCGATGTGGTGAAAACCTTTCAGTTGGGGGAGCTGGAAACCGTAACCGGGGCGGCGGGGGGCGTGCGTTACCGTCCCAGGACCTCCCGGGCAGCCTCGCGCGCATATATTGCTTCCCTTTGTGAGAAGCTGAGCAGGGAAAACCGCGTGCTGCCCGGCGGTTTCCTCTACTATTCCGATATCCTTTCCAACCCGCAGATCGTGCAGCGCATGGGCGAGATTCTTGCGGCGGAATACTACGAAACGGCGCCGGATTTCGTGCTGACCATGGAAACCAAAGGGATTCCCGTAGCCCTTATGACGGCGAATGCCTTGGGCGTTCCGCTGGTGATTGCCCGGCGTTCCAGCAAAGTGTATGAAGGTTCGGCCGTCAATATCAATTATGTGTCGGGTTCTTCGGGGCACATTGAAACCATGTCCCTTTCCCGGCGCGCCGTTCAGGAGGGCCAGCGGGCGTTGATTATCGACGACTTCATTAAGGCGGGCGGCACCGCCAAGGGGATGATCGACCTTATGCACGAGTTTAGCGTGACGGTGGTAGGTCTGGGGTTTGTCATGTCCACGGCCCAACCGCAGAAGAAGCGCGTTCAGGGCGAAAAGTCCCTGATGGTAATGGAGATTTCTCAGGAAGACGATCCAGTGGCCAAGGTGCAGCCTGCCCCCTGGCTGGATGCCTGAGCGCAGGAAAGGAGAACATCCGTGAAAACCATTGCGCTGATCCTTGCCGCAGGCCGTGAAAACCACATGCATTCGGCCCGGGCGAAGGAGCTTCATCAACTCGTCGGCAAGTCGCTGCTGGAGACCACCGCGGAGACGCTGCGACCCTTGGCGGGAAAAACCATCGTTGTCCTGGGCCATCACGCGCAGGAGCTGCAGCCTGCGCTGCCCGTATGGTGCGAGAGCTGCGTCCAGGACTTCTCCCTGGGCTTCGGTACGGCCATGGCGGCGCTGGCGGCCGTGCCGCTGATGGATGAGGACGCCAAGATCCTGATTACCGCGGGGGA
Organism: uncultured Oscillospiraceae bacterium; assembly: GCA_964540735.1. Classification (GTDB taxonomy): domain Bacteria; phylum Bacillota; class Clostridia; order Christensenellales; family Aristaeellaceae; genus Egerieenecus. The sequence goes on along the minus strand of CAZINY010000005.1, from coordinate 49,573 downwards.
CAAGCCCTGCGTATCGGCGTCATCCTACAAGCGTTTGCTGGAAGCCGTGGACGGGCAGCGCTATCAGGCCGCGCTGCTGTATGCGGATGTGGAACGCGCAGAAGGATATGACCGCGTAATTTTCGACGGCGATGGAGATGTGAAGCGCATCGCCCATGCGGACCGCTTGCTGCCTCCGGAAGAGGATATTTCCTATGTGAACGTGGGCGTTTATTGCTTCACCTACGGCGTGCTGCGTCAGGCGCTTGAACGGATGGAGCCGGATATACATCAGGTATACCATATCAGCGACCAGATTGAACGTTTGGAACGCGCGAAGCACCGCATCGCCGCGGTAGCCGTTACCTATCCGCAGGAGGGCCGCCGGATCGTCAGCCGGGCGGATCTGGCGGAAGCGACAACGTTCATTGTGCAGCGGAATTGCCAGCGGCTCATGAGCGCAGGCGTCACGCTGTTGGACCCCGCCAACACTTTCGTGGAGGAGGACGTGGAAGTGGGGCGGGATACCATCATCTATCCGGGCTGCGTGCTTCAGCGCGGAACCCGCGTGGGCGAGCGGTGCGTACTGTATCCCGGATGCCGCCTGACCCGCACCGTGGTGGGCGACGAGGCGGTACTGGAGCAGACCGTGGCCGAGGACAGCGAGATCTCCCCCGGAAGCCGGGTCGGCCCCTATGTGCACTTGCGTTCGCAGCGGGCGTAAACACAGAAAATTCTGTACTCCGGCAGGAAAAGAGCCGGGCTGAATCGAATGAAAACACTTCGCGGGGCGGGGGCGACCTCCTCCCCGCGAAATGGCGTTTTTGGGAAATGAGGAGCGACACCATGGAAAAGGAAACCTGGATTGTGGTTGGGCTGGGAAATCCCGGCCTGACGTATGCGCATACCCGGCATAACGCGGGCTTTGAAGTGACGGATGTACTCAGCCGGCGCTGGGACGCGCCGCTGCGCAAGCTTCGCTGCAAGGGCCTCGTCGCCGAGGTGACCGTGCAGGGGCGCCGCGTCGTCCTGTGCCAGCCGCAGACCTTTATGAACCTGAGCGGGGAATGCGTGGGCGAACTGCTGCAATGGTACAAGGCCCCGCTGGACCATCTGCTGGTCATCTATGACGATATTGATTTGCCCCTGGCCAAGCTGCGGGTGCGCAAGGGGGGAAGCGCCGGCACGCACAACGGTATGCGCTCCATCCTGGCGCATGTTCCGGGGCAGGATTTTCCGCGCGTCCGCGTTGGCGTAGGCGCAAAGCCCGAGGGCTGGGATCTGGCCGATTGGGTGCTGAGCCGCTATGCCATCCGCGAGGAGCAGGAAGCCATGGCGCAAGCCTTTTTGAACGCGGCGGATTGCGCGGAAACATGGCTGGAGCATGGCATCGACGAGGCCATGCAGCGCTTCAACCGTAAATAAACGACCAGGAGGGCGCCATGAATCAAGGGTTGCTGACAGGCGGAAAAACTACTGCGGTACAAAAGCTGCTGGAAGCGTTGCATGCGGGGAACACAGCCGCCGTATACGATCTGCCGGAAAGCCAGGCCGCCTATTTGGCGGCGCTGACGGCGCATCTTACGGGGAAGCGCGTGCTGCTGGTGGCTTCCAATGACATCGCCGCCGGGAAGGCGGCGGATGACGCGCAGCAGCTGCTGGGCAGTCAGGGCGCTTGTTTGCCCGGGGGCGAGGTGGAACTGGGGCGCGGCGCATCCAGTCACGAAGGGGACTGGCGCCGTCTGGAAACCCTGCAGCGCGTGGTAAACGGCGAGGTGCGCTTGCTGTGCGCGTCCATGGATGCGCTGATGATGCGCATGGCTTCCCCCGATCTTTTCAAAGCGTCCATGCTGCGCCTCGCGCCTGGAGACCGCTTTGGACCGGACAAGCTCATTCGCGCCCTGGTGGGCATGGGATACGAACGGGTGGAAATGGTGGAGGGCAAGGGACAATGCGCGCTGCGCGGTTCCATTGTGGACTGCTACCCGCCCAGCGGAAGCGTCGCCCTGCGCCTGGAGTTTTTTGACGACGAGGTAGATTCCATACGCACCTTCGACTGCATCAGCCAACGCAGTCAGGAAAAGCGCGCTTCCTGCGTGCTGGCTCCGGCGACGGAAATCGTATTGGAGCCGGACGCCATGCCCGCCGCCGCAGAGCGGCTGCGTCAGGCGGCGCGTTCCCTGGGCCAGGAGGGCGCAAGCTCCAAAGCGCTTTTTGACGATCTCCCGCCGTTGCCTGACGAGGACGAGGAGCTGCCGTCTTTCTTTGATGAGCAGATTACGCCGCGGGTGCAGTCGGCGCAGGCCGCCGCAGACGCGGGACGCTATGCCGCGCGTTTGCAGGCGGATGCCGATCTGCTGCAGGGCGGTATACCTTTCAAGCGAATGCGCGCATGGCTCCCGGTTCTGACAGAGGAAGTCTTTTCGCTGAACGATTGGTTTGACGCGCCTTACGTATTCCTGGTGAAGCCGGATCAACTCCGCCAGCGCGCCGAGGAACGCCGCCTGGGCTTTGGAGAAGACCTGCGAAGCGCCATGGAGCGCGGCGACGCCGTACAGGCGCAGGAGAAGCTGCTGCTGACGTACGAGGAAGCTCTGGCCACGCTCCAGGGGCGCAGCCTGGTCACGGTCTCGGATTTTTTACGCGGCATGGGAGGCATCAAGCCCGAGGTAATGATTCCCGTGGGCAGCCGCGGCGTAGCCGGATACCAGAATCAGGTCAGGCTGCTAAGGGAGGACTGCGAAAAATGGCGCAGGGAAGGCTGGGCCGTAGCCCTGCTTTCCGGCGGCGTTGCTCGCGGAAAGCGGCTGACTGATGCGCTGGGCGAGTTGGATATGCCGGCCACCTTTTCGGAAAACCTCCAGGGAAACCTGATTCTCGGGGAAGTGCTGGTGCTTCCCATGACCCTTTCCAAGGGCTTTGTCTGGCCCGAAGCAAAGCTGGCGGTGGTTTCCGACACGGAGCTGTACGGCGCGGGGTACCGCAAAGCCAGGTCACGCCGGAACAGCGGCGAACGCATCGCGGCCTTTACCGATTTGAAGGTAGGGGACTACGTGGTGCATGAGGATCACGGCGTGGGCATTTACCAAGGGACGGTACGACTGCAAAGCGAGGGAACCTACCGGGATTACCTGGCCATACAGTATCTGGGCAGCGATAAGCTCTATGTTCCCACGGAACAGCTGGACCGCATTCAGCGTTATATCGGCAATCCCAACGCCGCGCCCAAACTGAACCGTCTGGGCGGCGGGGAATGGCAGCGGCAGAAGAGCAAGGTCAAAGCCGGCCTCAAGGAACTGGCCTTTGACCTGGTGAAACTCTATGCCGCCCGCGAACAGCACAAAGGCCACGCATTCGGCGCCGATACCGTCTGGCAAAAGCAATTCGAGGATCAGTTTCCCTATGAGCTGACCCCGGACCAGGAGCAGTCTGTTCGCGAGATCACGCAGGATATGGAATCGGACCGGAACATGGACCGGTTGCTATGCGGCGATGTGGGCTATGGCAAGACGGAAGTAAGCCTGCGCGCGGCTTTCAAAGCGGTCATGGATAGCAAGCAGGTTGCCATCCTCGCGCCCACCACCATTCTGGCGCAGCAGCACTATCACACGGTACAAAAGCGTTTTGCGGGTTTTCCCGTGGAATGCGACGTGCTCAGCCGCTTCCGCACCGCCAAGGAACAGAAGGACATACTCAAACGCCTGGCGGAAGGGAAGATAGATATTCTCGTGGGCACCCATCGCCTGTTGGCCAAGGACGTCCATTTCAAGGACCTGGGCCTGTTGATTGTGGACGAGGAACAGCGCTTCGGCGTAGCGCACAAGGAGATCATCAAAAACCTGAAAAACCAGGTGGACGTACTGACGCTGTCCGCTACGCCCATTCCCCGCACGCTGCATATGTCCATGGTGGGTATTCGGGATATGAGCGTATTGGAGACACCGCCGGAAGAACGCTTGCCTGTGCAGACCCATGTGGTCGAGTATTCCGACGCTATCGTCCGCGACGCCATTCTTCGGGAGCTGGGCCGTGGCGGGCAGGTATATTTCCTGTATAACCGCGTGCATTCCATCGAACAGTTTTATCAGCGGCTCCGGGCGCTGGTACCCGAGGCGCGTATCGGTATCGCCCATGGGCAGATGAAAGAGCATGGCCTGGAAGACGTGATGATGGACTTCTACGAGGGCAACTACGACGTGCTGCTTTGCACCACCATCATCGAAAGCGGCCTGGATGTACCCAGCGCCAATACGTTGATTGTTTTTGACGCCGACCGTTTCGGGCTGAGCCAGCTTTACCAGCTCCGCGGGCGCGTAGGACGAAGCAACCGCCAGGCATACGCTTATTTTACCGTGCGTCCGGACAAAATGCTCTCCGAGGAGGCGGAGCAGCGCCTCAGCGCCATCCGGGAATTTACGGAATTTGGCGCGGGCTTCCGTATTGCCATGCGGGATTTGGAGATTCGCGGCGCGGGCAACCTGCTGGGGCCCGAGCAGCATGGGCATCTGGCCACGGTCGGATACGATATGTACTGCAAGCTCATGGAGGAAACGCTGCGGGAGGTACAGGGGCAGCCGCAAACCATGCAGGAGCTGGCCACGCGGGTGGACCTGAAGGTGGACGCCTTCCTGCCGGGAGACTACGTGCACGAGGAACGCCAGCGCATGGAAATGTACAAACGCATTGCGTCCCTGCGTACGGACGTTGAGCGGGAAGATATCGAGGAAGAGATGATCGACCGGTATGGCGATCTGCCCGCGCCGGTGATCAGCCTGCTGGACATCGCGCAGCTGCGGGCCTTGGCGCAGAGCCTGGGCGTATCTCAGGTGATTTACCGCGCCAAGGGGCAACTGCTGATGCGGTTGGACCAGCGCTATCTTCCTCAGCCGCAACTGCTGATGCAGGCCATGATAGGCACGGATCAGCGCTTGTCGCTCACGCCTTCCCAGCCGGTTTCGCTTTTGCTGCGCGAACCGCGCATGACAGAAGGCGACATGCTGGTGGAGGGCGTCAAGGTGCTGAAGAAGCTGGTTGCCCGTCTGTCTGCCTTGCAGGCACAGGCGGAGACGCCGAAAAAGCAATGAACAAGGAAACGCCCCGCTTCCTCCCTGCGGATTTACAGGGTGGAACGCGGGGCGTCGTCCGTCATATGCCTTATTTGATCAGCGTTGTGGTAAACCAGGTCTTGTAGCAGCGTCCGGGCGCAAGCAAGGTCACAAAAGGCTTCGTCTCCATATCGCCGCTTTCGGCCGCCTGCGCGGGCATGCCGTGCCACGGCTCCAGGCAGAGATAGTTGGCATGCATCATTGGTTTGGTCCAAACGGCGAGAACCTCCATTTTGGGGAAGGCGAAGCGCAAGCCCTTTCCTGTGCGCTGGTGCTGCAGAAGGACGCTTCGGCTGCGGATACCGGTAAAGAGCAGGGCATCCCGCTGGTCAAAAAGCTCATAGCGAAGCGGGAGCGTATGCCCCTGCCGCAGGTCGGAAAGATACTCGTATCCGTCGATCAATCCGCCGCCCGGAGCCAGTGCGATTTTTCCGTCCTCTTCTTCCGGGAAGACCAGCTGATAATCCTCAAAAGCAGCGTTGTCCTCCATGGGACAAATAAAAGCAGGATGGCCGCCCACACAGAAGGGCATAACCCGCTCCGAACGGTTTTCCACCAGAAAGGTGGTGGTAAAACCGTTGTCAAACAGGCTGTAGGTTACATGGAACAAAAAGTCAAAGGGATACATGGCGCGCGATTCCTCCGTGGGCCCCAGCACCAGCTCCACAAAGTCGTCCCCCTGCTTGGCTACCTGAAAGGGCGCGTTTCGGGTAAAACCGTGCTTTTTCATGGGATAGTTCTGGCCGGCAATGCGCACCTGATCGTTTTTTACCGAACCACACACGGGAAAGAGCAGCGGCGCGTGCTGTGCCCATACGGCGGGGTCCGCCTGCCAGATGACCTCTCGTCCATCCGCCCCGCAAAAGGAGCAGATTTGTCCGCCCCGCAGCAGCACTTCGGCGCGGCAGCCTCCGTAGCGCAAGGAAACCCGTTCCATGGTTGACATAGCCATTCCCTCCTTTACGTTATGGGATGCAACAGGTTAAAGTCCCTGGGCAGCGACGCGTCTACCCAGAACATGCCGTAGCACTGGTTTTCGCCCACCACCAGGCCGGAAGCGTTTTTTACTTCATAGGCGATCATCGAATCCGGTAAAATTTCCAGTACATGATCCCGCACCTTTTCCGCCGCGCTCTCGCTGTAGCTGTCGATGGCCAGCAGCTGTTTGACTCCCTGCACCTCGCGGGCGGCTACCAGGGCAACGATGTGCCCTACCCGCAGATTGCACAGCGCAACGCCGCGCGCATGCCGGATATGCGCGAACAATGCGTCCAGGTCGTTGCGCAGCCCGTCTCCGGCATAGGTGAAGCCCAAGGGAATGTTCTCGCCGCGGTCCATCAGCGCCTGCAGCAGGGCCGGTCGGTCGGTGCCGTCATCCCCGCGTCCGCCTTCGCGCACGGAGAAATCAGCCAGCGTTTCGGCGTCCGGGCAACGGCCGGTAAGCCACTGCGCCGCATGACAAAGGGCGAAAATGCCGCATCCTGAGTTGGCCAGGTTGCCTTCGCCCTGGTAGGGGTAAGGGTGCGTCCAGTCCCGGCAGCGCTGATTGTGAAAAATCAGCGTTCTGTTTCCTAGGTTGATTTCCTTGATTTTTCCAGTGGTCACGGGCAACGCCTCCTCTTTGGTGCCGCCGCGCACTTGCCTGCGGCGCCGGCATATATTGTGGATGAAAAGTTATCCGGAAAGGGGATCTTCTCATGCGAGAATCGGCCAGGGTCTCGCCCTTCGCGGCATTAAGCCCGCAGGAGCAAAAGGAGCAATGGATCTGGTGGCAATGCCAGCATCCCGCCGGGCTACAGGAAACCGACCTTACAGCAGCGCCGTCGCTTCCCCGGGAGCTGCGTGAAAGCACCGTGCAGCAGCCTGCGCCGCCTGCCAGGCACGGACAATACAACGCCGTGCTGCGCCGTATGCGGGAAGCGGGCAAACATGCGGCCGATTATCAGACCTGGCAGGGCTGAACCACCCGGCATGCCTGCGTATCAAAGCATACATCCGCCCTTTGGGCAATACGGAAGGCAGCGAAGTACCGCTCCTCCAGAGGAATCCATTCCTGCGTAAAGCGTTTCAGCATTTCGGGGCCGTTCCGGGCCAGGATGCGGTCGCGCTGCACCTGCGGCGGAACGCTGAGAAAGAACGTCAGGTCATAGGGGAATGCGCCGGCGGGATGAAGGCTGTATACGCCCTCCACCACCGTTAGCGCCGTCTCCGGAAGCGCTACCGCCTCCTGGAATTTCCCAAGATGGCAGGAATAGGGGCGGTAACATAGGGGCTGACCTGCCCGCAGGGATTCCAGCACTTCGGCACAAAAGCGTTCGATATCCACGTTGCCCCCCGGTTGCGCCAAACGCTCCGGGGTCTTTTTGGCAGCGGGGAGAAAAAAATCATCCATGTGCGCCACCGACGCCCCCCAAATCTCCCGGAGACAAGCAGCCAAATCGCTCTTTCCCGAACCGCTTCTGCCGTCTATGGCCAAAACAACCTTTCCCGCGGCGTCCAGGCGGGTATGCGTCGCCTGAAGCAAGGGAAGCCAGCGGGCATAGCGCGTGGAAATCACACGATACGCGGGCATGTACGCGGCCCGGTAAGCATCGGAATGCCCGGGAGGCGGGCAGCCCTGCGCGTGCCAATGGGCAAGGCAACGCTGCCAGTCTGCCGGGTCAATACCCAGGCTCTCAGGTTGCAAACGGCGCAAGGCGCTTTCCAATGCGTGGAGGCTTTCCGCAGAAGGCGCGGTCGCAGAGCGGAGGAAAAGGCGTAGCGCCAGCTCCATGGAGATTCCCGCGGCTTTTGCCGCAGACAGATGGAGACGCGCATACCCGCCGCCCAGATCTTCCCACAGCGGTTGCGTTTCCTCCGCGGGACAGTCGCGCCATTCCCGCGCCAGACGTTCCTGGGCAATATCCTGCTGCGGCGCAAAATGCCCGCACCCGCAGTGCCGTTGATACAGCAGCTTAAGCACATCCGCCGCTTGCCAGCGGGGATAGCGCAGATATTGCCCATGCAGCAGCTCGTCCAATGGGATACCTCCCGCCTCGGTTTTCTCATGGGAATCCCGGAAGATACGGCAAGGTCCCGGCAAAGGCCATACGCCTTCCCGAGACCCTGTCGGCTGCCCTCCGGCAATCCATGGGATCAATTATACATTCTGCTTCAAAATGGCAATTCCTTCCCGCAAAAGCTCCCAGGGAATATTCAGCGGCGGGAGCAGGCGTACCTTATCCTTGGCCGTAAGTACCAGCAGGCCGTTTTCCAGGCAGCGCTGCGCAACCTCCGCGGCGGGACGTTCCGTAGCGACACCCAGCATCAGCCCCATGCCGCTGACGCGCTTGATTCCGGGGCATCCTTCCAGCGCTTGCCGGATTTCCCGGGACTTTGCGCTCACTTCCTGCAGCAAAGCGTCATCCAGCCGCGCCAATACGCTGCACGCGCCCGCGGCGCAAATGGGATTTCCGCCAAAGGTGGAGCCGTGATGGCCCTTCCCAAGTACCTTCGCCACCCGCTCGCCCAGGAGCGTCGCGCCCAGGGGTAAGCCCCCCGCCAATCCCTTGGCCGTTGTTACCACGTCGGGCTGCAAGCCGTAATGCATGTACGCAAAGAGCTTGCCTGTGCGGCCGTTGCCCGTTTGCACCTCATCCAGCATCAGCAGCAAATCATGCTCCCGGCACAGCTTTTCCGCCAGCGCCATATAATCGCCTTCCAGGGGTTCCACGCCGCCTTCCCCCTGAATGGGTTCCATCAGCAGCGCGCACACGTCCGGCTGGGCGAGCGCGGCTTCCAGCTCCGCCTGATTGCCGGGTGTCACATGGCGGAAGCCTTCCGGGAAAGGCCCAAAGTGCTGATGAAATACATCCTGCCCCGTAGCGGCCAGGGTGGCGATGGTACGGCCGTGAAAGCTGTTTTTCAGCGTAACAATCACTTGACGTCCGCCATGCTCCTCGCCCCATTTCCGCGCAACCTTGAGGGCGCATTCATTGGCTTCCGCGCCGGAATTGCTAAAGAAGACCTTCTGCATACCGGTGCGCTGGCACAGCATTTCCGCCAGCCGCGTCTGCGGCTGCGTATAGTAGAGATTGGAGGTATGCCCCAGCGTTTGCAGCTGCGCCGTGACGGCGGCCACCCATTGGGCGTCGCAGGCGCCGAAAGTATTGACGGCGATACCGCTGCCCATATCAATATAGTTTTTCCCGTTCTCATCCGTGAGAAGCGCGCCCTGCCCTTTTACCAGGGTTACAGGAAAACGGCCGTAAGTTCCAGCAATATATTCCTGATCCAATTGACGGGTATCCGTCATGGCACATCCTCCTTTACGAACATGGTGCCAATGCCTTCGTCCGTCAGCGTTTCCACCAGAATGGCATGCGGAACGCGTCCGTCGATGATGAATACTTTCTTTACGCCGGCCTGAATGGCATCCATGCAGCAGTTGACCTTGGGAATCATGCCGCCGCTGATGATGCCTTCGTCCATGAGCTGTTTTGCCTGGGTCAGGTCAACCTTACGGATAATGCTGGAAGGGTTGCTGGGGTCGCGAAGAATCCCCGGAATATCCGTCATGGAAATGAGACTCTCCGCATGGAGGCTGGCCGCAACCGCCGCCGCCGCCGTGTCGGCGTTGATGTTGTAGACATGCCCGGAAGCGTCGCAGCCAATGCTGGATACCACGGGAATATATCCTTTTTCCAGCAGGTCCAGCAGCGGCTGCGGGCGAACCTCGCGGATGCGTCCCACATAGCCCAGCCGGGGGTCCAGCATCTCCGCTTGGATCAGTCCGCCGTCCATGCCGCAGATGCCCATGGCGCGGCCGCCCAGATTATCCAGCTGTGCGACCAGCCCTTTATTGATTTTGCCGGCCAACACCATCTGCACGATTTCGGAGGTTTCCTCGTCCGTAACCCGCAGGCCATCCACAAAAACGGATTCTTTCCCAACCCGCTTGAGCATGTGGGAGATTTCAGGGCCGCCGCCGTGTACCAGCACGACTTTAACGCCGATCAGGCTCAGCAGCACCATGTCCCGCATTACGGCGTGCTTGAGTTCTTCGTTGATCATGGCGTTTCCGCCGTATTTAACTACGACAATTTTTTGATTGTATTGCTGGATGTAGGGGAGCGCCTCCACCAGTACTTCGGCCCGTTGGCCGTTGGTCATGCCCGTTGTCATGGCGCGTCCTCCTTTCAGGTGCGGTAATCGCCGTTGATCTTTACATAGTCGTAGGTCAGGTCGCAACCCCAGGCTGTTGCCTGTCCGCATCCCTCATGCAGGGTGATGCACACCTGAATTTCATCCTCCAGCAGAATCTCCTTGGCCTTTTCCTCCGAAAAGTCAACGCCGGCTCCTTGCTGGCACACGGCGATGCATCCCTTGGCGGAGGCAAAGGAAACGTCCACCTGGGAAACATCCAGCGCCGCGCCGCTGTAACCCAGCGCGCACAGCACCCGGCCCCAGTTGGCGTCCGCGCCGAAAATAGCGGCCTTGAACAGGCTGGAACGGACGACGGCTTTTGCCGCGGTCTTGGCGTCCGCCTGCGTTTTTGCGCCGGTCACCGTGCAGGTAATCAACCGGGTAGCGCCCTCGCCATCCTTGGCAATGGCTTTGCACAGATGCTGAGTGGCAGCCGCCAGAGCCTGGCGAAAGGCGGTAAAATCGGGACCTTCCGCAGTGATTTCCGCGTTGCCGGCCATGCCGTTGGCCAGGATGACCACCATGTCGTTGGTGGAGGTATCGCCATCCACGCTGACCATATTAAAGGAATCCTTGACGTCCTCGCTGAGCGCTTTTTGCAACATTTCGGAAGAAATGCAGGCATCGGTGGTAAGGAACACCAGCATGGTGGCCATGTTGGGCGCGATCATGCCCGATCCCTTGGCGATCCCGCCCAGGCGGCACTGTTTACCCCCCGCCTGAAAGGCCACGGCAACCTCTTTGCGAACCGTATCAGTGGTCATAATGCCTTCCGCCGCCTGGGCGCTGCCCTGTTCGCTCAGGGAAGCGGCCAGGGGCGCCATGCCTGCGGCAATGGGCGCCAGGGGAAGAGGCTGGCCAATAACGCCGGTGGAAGCAATAACGATATCCGACGCCTGCAATCCGGTAACTTCCGCCGCCATGGCGCACATGGCGCGGGCGATTTCCACACCATCCGCATTGCAGGTATTGGCGTTTCCGCTATTGCAGAGAATCGCTTGCGCGCATCCGTCGCTGAGGTTCTCCTTGGTTACCAGCAAAGGCGCGCCTTTGACCAGGTTGGTGGTATACACTGCCGCCGCGTGCGCCGGCACAGCGCTTACGATCATACTTAAATCCCGCTTGGACTTGTTTTTCCGAATCCCGCAATGAACTCCGCCGGCTTTGAACCCTTGGGCCGCGCATACGCCGCCGTCAATGATCTCCATAGAAAGGATACCTCCTTATTATGCTGCTTATAAAACCAATCCTGTTGTTTCGGGACATCCCAGCATCAGGTTCAGGCATTGTACCGCCGCCCCCGACGCGCCCTTGCCCAGGTTGTCAAACCATGCCGCCAACTGCAGCCGTTGATCGTTTCCCAGTACCGCAAGCGCCATGCTGTCCTTGCCGGATAAGGCATGGGCAGGCATAAAGCCCTGCCAGGAGGCTGTTTCCTCCTCCGTGAGCACCTGCACGACCGGGGAAGCGGCGTAATGCGCGGTCAGGCATGCCTGCAAGGCTGCTTTCGGGCTGGCGGCTCGCACCTGCCCGCCATGCAGCGGGACAAGCACCAGCATGCCGCTGTAATATGGCGCAACGATGGGGGAGAATACGGGCGCTTGCGTCAGGCCGGGAATGAGCTGCATCTCGCGCAAGTGCTTGTGCTGCTGGGTCAGCCCGTAGGCCCGCGGCGCAGCCAGGTCCGCCGCCGGAGGCACAGCCTCGTATTGCGCGATCATCTTCTTCCCGCCGCCGCTGTACCCGGTGATGCTGTGGCAGGACAGGGGCGTGTCCGCAGCAATCAGCCCGGCTGCCACCAAGGGCGCAACCAACGCGATAAAGCCGCTGGCATGGCAGCCGGGAACCGCCACATAGCGTCCGGAAACAATCGCAGACCGGTGCGCCGGTGAAAGCTCCGGAAAACCATAAGCCCACCCTGTTTGCGTCCGATGCGCGGTGGAGGTATCCAGAATCCGCGTCTTGCTGTTATGTACCATGGATACGGATTCCCGCGCCGCCTCATCCGGCAGGCAAAGCATGGCGATGTCGCTGGCGTTGATGGCTTCTTCCCGGGCGCGTGGGTCTTTTCGGCACGCCTCCGGCAGCTGCAGGATTTCCAGATCCTCCCGTGCAGTCAGGCGCTGAAAAATGCGTAAACCCGTGGTGCCTTCCTTTCCGTCGATAAAAAGTTTCACAGCCGTCGCTACCTCCATCCGGTTGGTAATATGCAATGAACTGTATAATAATACAGTGCTTATTATACACCCAATGCACGTCGCGTCAAGGGGTCTTAGAGAAAAAATGCAGTTTACGTTGCTTTTTCTTCCGCGCGCCCATTTTAAGCGCGCAGGAAAGCACGAATGAAGGCCTGTAACGTAAGGCCACGGTCCTCAGATTGCTGAAAAAAGCGTCGCTTTTTATAGGAACGCTGCGGGAATGAATTTGGGGTTTCCGAGCTTGCAAAAGTTTCATCAAGTATATGGGGCCGAAGGGGTCAAGGGGGCGGTCGGAAAGCCCCCTGGTCGCGCTCGAAGGCGCGCAATCTCCTGTGCCTGCAAGAACGCAAGGGACAACCGGAAAAATAGAGGACCGTGGCGCAAGGCCACGGTCCTGGAAAACTGGAGGGTAGTTGATTTTTTTAACATCAGGGCGTCAAGTCGGTAATGGTGCTGGTACCGCCCGTGGGAATAGGCGTATACGCCGGGGGTACCGTAATAGGCGGCATGGTAATGGGCGGCATGGTGACCGGCGTCCAGGAGGGCACAGGTGTCGTCGTGGGCAGCACAGGCACGGGATAGACGGGACCGGACGCGCCATACAGCAGAATCAGCGTGGTCTTGTCTGCTTCACCCGTTACGGGAATGCCGCAAGCCAGCTGGAAGCGCTCCACGGCGGATTTCGTGTTTGCGCCGTAAACGCCGTCGATTTCGCCCGGATTGTATCCGGCGTTGCTCAGGTAGGTCTGCAAGATGGTCACGCGGATGCCGGAGTCATTTTTCTTCAGGCCCCGGAAGGGGTCGTACATGGGTGCGCTCTTGCTGTACAGCTTGGTCTGCGTGGAAGAATTGGCGTACTTGCGCTCGGTATATCCCACATCGCCCTGGAAAAGGTTCAGCGCGTACAAAGTGTTGTCTCCGAACACGCCGTCCGCAGAACCCACAGGATAGCCCAGCTCAGCCAAACGCTTCTGCATTTTCTTGACGCTGGAACCGCTGCTTCCATAGCGGATATTGGAGCTGGAGGAGCTGCTGGAGGAGGAAGTAGCCTTGGGCTTGGGGGTAGCGGTGCGCTTGGGCGTGGCCGTGGCCGTAGGTTTGGGGGTAGGCGTGGCGGTAACCGCAGCCGTGGGCGCGCCCGTGGTTGTCAGCGCCAGGGTATCCTGCGTCATGTCAATACGTCCGGCCACGTGATAGACGCCGTCCGCATCCTGCGTATAATAATACAGCTTGGTACCCACCAGCTGGGCCAGAACCACATCCGCGGAAGGCGCGGCTTCGTAGCTGTAGGCGTTGTTCGTCAGATTGACAATAATCAGCGAATGATCCGCGGCCACGATGACAACGCCGTTCTCCGTAACCGACATGGACAGCGCGCCAGCGGAGCCGGGGCCAATCTGCGTGGCGGCTACCAGGCTGGTTCCTCCAATATTATCCAGCGGCATGGATTTCAGGGTAGCGCCGTTATTGTCCAGGAAGTATACATTGGTGGTATTGGCTCCTGCCAGGGTAACGCCGGTGGCCACAACCACGGGCAAACCATCACCGCCGGTAACGGATAGGGAGCCGTTTTCCAGGGTATAGGGCTTCTTGGCGGTTACCGCGTCAATAGCCTCCTGCGTTGGTGCGGAGGAGATAACGCTGGTGGAGGAAGCCGCCAGATCAATATCGTAAAGGCGGCCGTCCATGGTCAGGCAGTACAGATGCGTGTCCGTCATGGAAAGCAGTTCCTTCGTGGCGGTCTGCAATACCTTGGTTACGCCTGTGGGATCTTCCAGGTAGGTATAGTCGCTATCGCCGATATAGGCCGTATAGCTGCCGTTTGTGACATAGCGCTCCGCGCTTGCGCCAATAGCGAAAGCCATGAGCCCGCAAATCAGCAGCAACATGATGAGAGCTTTTTGTTTCATACGTCGTTTCCTCCTTTTTCCTTCGCGGTTGGTCGCTGGATGATCCGGGATGACATTTATGAAAAAGCGTGGCTTTTCATGTGCTGTGCCGCGTTGGAAGTCGTTGCGCACCGGCTGTATGACCGCGACCAGGCAAGGCATTCATTCGTCCTTTGATTTCCAGCTTCATTGATGCAACGCATCAACAACGATATTTCATGCTGCGCATTACCGCTTTTTTACTTTTTATTTTTCAGCATGCTCAAAGCACATACAGATAGATTGCGAAAAAGTGCAAGACCGTGCCCGCCAGGCAGAAAAAGTGAAACACGGAATGGAAATACTTCACTTTCGCGCCGATGCCGTAGAGTATGGCGCCCACCGTATAGGCTACGCCGCCCCAGATGAGCAGGGATACCCCTCCCGGCGCAAGCGCCTCCGCCAGGGGCTGGAAAGCGGCCAGAATGGCCCAGCCCATTACCAGGTAGCAGGCCACGGAGACCCTGGAGAACTTCTTCAGGTTCACCGCGTTCAGCGTTATGCCCAGGATGGCCATGCCCCACACAATCCCGAAGAGCCACCAGCCGATGGTTCCGCGCAAGGTAACCAATGTGAAGGGCGTGTAGGTTCCCGCAATCAGCAAAAAGATGGTACAGTGGTCGATTACGCGGAATACCCGCTTGGCTTTATTGACCTTCAAGGCGTGATAGAGGCAGCTCATGAGATACAGGAGCAGCACTGTGACCCCAAAAATCGCGCTGGAGACAATTCTCCATGGATCGCCGCTGTTTGCGGCCTTCACAAGGCATAGCACCGTTGCGACGATGCCGAAAATAGCGCCCACACCGTGGGAGATGGAATTCAGCAATTCCTCTGAAAGCGAATATTTCGGGATAGAAATCCGATGAGGTTTTTGATCTGTCATGCCTGCACCTCGTTAAGATAAAATACGGTAGAGCGAAACAACTTTTCCCAGAATGACCACCTGATCCGTATAAATGGGCGCCATGGTAGGATTCTCTGGCTGCAGGCGGAAATGGCCGTGTTCCTTATAAAAGCGTTTGACCGTGGCGCTGTCTTCAATCATGGCCACGACAATATCGCCATTCCTGGCTTCCTGCTGCTTGCGAACCACTACGTAATCCCCGTCCATGATGCCCGCCTGGATCATGCTCTCGCCCTTGACCAGCAGAATAAAGTGCTCGCCGTCGCCTAACATGGCATCAGGAATCGGGATATATTCTTCGATATTTTCTTCCGCCAGAATGGGCTGTCCGGCCGTGACGCGTCCGACCACCGGGATTGCCGTGGTGGCGTTGCGCAGAAAGTTGGGATCGCCGATCACCTCCATGGCGCGGGGTTTCATGGCGTCCCGGTGCAGCAGTCCCTTTTTCTCCAGGCGCGTTAAATGCCCATGCACCGTAGAAGTGGATTTCAGCCCCACGGCATTGGCAATTTCACGCACGGAGGGCGGATAGCCCTTGGTCTGTATCTCGGATTTAATATATTCCAGGATGCGTTGCTGGTTGTCGCCGCGCGGACGCTGCATTTTATCCCCACCTTTTTGCATACTTTTGCTAAGTATAGCATAGGGCTCTTGAAAAAGTCAAACAGCCGTTCGGAGGAATTGCGCTCCCGTACGCTCTGTGCTATAATAACCGCATGCAGACAGGGAGGCGACAGAAGATGGGGGAGTCGAGAAGATGCGTGCTCTATGAGCGCGAATGCATCGGTTGCGGCGAGTGCGACCGTTGCGACCTGGACCCGGAGAAAATATGCGACAACTGCATGAAGTGCGTCAACGGGGATGCGGCCTATCGCGCCATTGCCATCGACCGGATTGAGCTGGAAGAAGAATTCCTGCGCGAGCAGCCAAAGCAGCCATGACGGGCTTCAGGTAAAGCATGCTGCGTCCATGAGCGGTCTATACCCGGCTCATGGACGCTCTTTTTTCGTTTCATCGTCCGCGGAAAACGCTTCGGTTTCCTTCGGGCCGGACAAATGCACATGCTCCGCCGCCGACCTGCGCCGGGAATCCGTCATGTCGGCGTAGTGCTTTCGCGTCGTATCCACGGAGGTATGGCCCAATACGTCCGCCACCAGATAGATATCGCCTGTGGCATGGTACAAATTGGTGCCAAAGGTGCTTCGCAGCTTGTGCGGACTGATGCGCGGCTTAAGGGGCGCTGCATAGGAAGCGTATTTCTTGACCAGATTCTGTACCGCGCGCTGGGTAATCCTTCGGCGCTGGAGACTGAGGAACAGGGCGTTTTCATGCCCCGGCAGGGCGTCGATCGTCAGGCGCTGGTCATAGTACGCCTGCAATGCGTCTGCCACCTCCTGCGGGAAATAAAGCACCACCTGGTTGCCGCCCTTGCGGGTTACCAGGAACGCATTCTGCGTAAAATCCAAATCTTCCAGGTTCAACCCGACGCATTCGGAAACACGAATGCCCGTTCCCAAAAACAGCGAAAGCATGGCATAATCCCGCGATGCGGTAAGTTGATGAAACTTCATTTGACCTTTGGTCATATTTTCGCCCGTTTGAGACATTTCTAGCATTTTTTTCATTTCATCCAGGGTAAGGCGCAGTATGGGCTTTTCGTGAATTTTGGGAAGGGATACCAGCTGCGTTACATTGGATGCCAGGCGCTTGCTGCGGAACATGTAATCAAAGTATGAGCGCAGCGAGGACAGCTTGCGCTTGACCGCCAATTCATGGTTCACCACGGCTTTGGCGGCAGCGGTTTCGCCGGGGGCGTCGGGGGAGTCCTTGTAATACAGGGAGAGGTATTCCACATAGGCTTCCAGGTCGCTTTGTGAAATCCGGCCGATGTCCGCGTCGTCGAATTGCGTTAAAGGTTTTTGTGAAAAAGCAACGCGCTCGGCACACAAATAATGAAAGAAGGTGCGGAGGTCCAGCGCGTAGGCAAGCCGTGTGAAGGTGCTGGTCGTCATGGCGATGCCGCGCATGAAATCCGCGCAGGACGCCGGCAAATCCTTGAGGATTTGTCGGATGCGTTGGATTCGCTCAGCGTCTACGGCGGCACGATAAGCCGATTCGGCCATAAAGGGGCCTCCTTTCATGAGGGGGTACTCAACTATTCGTGAAACTATGGTTTAGCGAATAGTTAATGGTTTATGGAAAGAGGGAAGCAGCGCTTCCCCTTCCCCGATGGTTTGACCGTCCGCTACGCCTCGACATGGTGCGGCGTGTTAATACGGCGGTATTCTTCAATCGCGGCCCGTGCAAGCTCGTCGCAGCGATTGTTTTCCGGATGATCGCTGTGACCTTTCACTTTGAAAAATTCCACGTGATGCTTTTGCGTCAGCGTAATGAGCAGCCACCATAGGTCCTGATTTTCCACAGGGTCCCCTGCCGAGTTCTTCCAGCCCCGCTTTTTCCAGCCTTCGATCCAGTGATCCTGAAACGCCTTGACCAAATACGTGGAATCCGAATACAGCTTGACGTCGCAGGGTTCTTTCAGCGCCCCCAGGGCGCTGATGGCTGCAAAGAGCTCCATGCGGTTGTTGGTGGTACCGGCCATGTATCCGCTCAATTCCTTGCGGTACGGGCCGAAAACCAGAATGGCGCCCCAACCGCCGGGGCCGGGATTGCCGGAGCAGGCGCCGTCCGTGAAGATCTGCACCTGTTTGCGAGGCGCGGCGTTGTCCATGGATGGCTCCCCCTTACTTTGACATTTCCCTGGATTTTTCGGCACAGGCGGCCATGGCTTCCAGCACGGCGTTACGGAATCCGGCGCGCTCCAGCGCGGCTACGCCCTCGATGGTGGTGCCGGCGGGCGAACAAACCGCGTCCTTGAGCGCAGCGGGATGCTCGCCGGTTTCCAGCACCATTTTCGCACACCCCAGCATGGCCTGGGCAGCCAAGGTGTAAGCTGTTTTACGCGGGATGCCTTCGCGCACAGCGCCGTCCCCCAGCGCTTCCAGCATCATGTACAAATAGGCGGGGCTGCTGCCGCATACGGCGATCATGCCGTCAAACAGGCGCTCGGAAAGCACCGTTACCCGGCCAACCGCCTGAAACACCTGCTCGATGAACGCATAGTCTTCCTGGGAAAAAGTATGCTCCGCACACAGCGCGGTCATGCCTTCCCCCACCAGCGCCGGCGTATTGGGCATGGCGCGCAGCACGGTGGCGCCGGTGCCTGCCAATGCCTGCTGCAGCTGGGCCTGCGTCCAACCGGCGGCAATGGAGACCACCGCTTTCCCCTGCACCGCGTCATGGATTTCCTCCAGCACGCCGCCCAGGAACTGGGGCTTAACCGCCAGAAGAATCATCTGGCATTCCGATGCAACCCGGCGGTTATCCGTCGTTGTTTCCAGGCCGGGAAAATGCTTGGCAAACCCGTCAAGAAGCGTTTCCGCTTTGTCGCTGACCATGACCTGCTCAGCTTTCAGGCACCCCCGACGCAGTACGCCGGAGAGAATGGCCCCGCCCATGTTTCCCGCGCCGATCAACCCTAAACGTTTCATGGCTTCTTCTATGCCTCCCCCAACTCATTGGGATCATTATAGCACCCTTTGCGGAATCGCGCAATTCTGCTGCGCAGCGTTACCGCACAGACACCTTCACGACCACGGGCATGTCCGAGCGCCATGCGCCCAGAGTAACGGTCAGGGCGTCGTCCTCCCAGCTCCATTGGGGTTTCTCCTCCATGCCGAGCACCGTTACATCGTCAATCATCCCCTGGAAAGGCATCGGGGTCTTGCCGTCCCAGCGCGCCAGGCTCCGGATGCGTAGGACGCCATCCTCCGGGCAGACCATGGCCACCGCATAGATGGATTTGCCACGGCAGGTAAAACGGAAATCTTCCTTGGTATATACCTTGGCCACGCCGTCGGTGAACTGCCCTTCCTTGATTCTGGTGGGGCCCTCCTGCGCCACGCGCCAAACATGGCTATGATACACAGCCTCGCCGTTCACGCGCAGCCAGGCGCCAATGGCGCGAAGGATGGCCGCATCCTCGTCCCCGATGGTGCCGTCGCTCTTGGGACCTACATTCAGCAGCAGGCGGCCATTTTTGCTGACAATATCCACCAGATCCCAAAGGATTTCCCGGGGGGACTTGTAGTCGTTCCCTTCAGTGTAGCACCAGCTGTTGCGGGCCACGGCAGTATCCGACTGCCACGGGAAAGGCTTGGGCTCGGCGAACTGGCCGCGCTCCACGTCCGGAACCGCGCAACCGAAAGCAAAAGCGTCGTGTTTGTAGAAAATGACGCCGCCGCCCCAGGCCTGGGCGCGATTGTAGAAATAGGCCGCGAACCGCTGCAGGTAAGGCAGCACGCTCTCGTGGCGAATCCACCAGTCAAAATACACCATTCGCGGATGGTAACGGTCCACCAGTTCGCAGCAGCGCAGCAGCCAGTCCGTAAGGAATTCCGCTGAGGGCGCGGGCTTGCTGAACAGGTCCATATGCTGCGGTTCGGGCTGCGCGGGCCAGTAGAAATCCCCCAGCTGCATGGGATCGTGGATGTCGCTTTCAAATTCCCGGCCATGCCCCATGAACCACCAGTGCTCTACCCGATGGGAAGAAACGCCGCGGGCCAGGCCGGCCGCGTCCGCTGCTTGCAGCAAATCCCCCAGCACATCCCGCCGGGGACCCATTTCCGCCGCGTTCCACTGGGAAAGCTCGGAGGCGTACATCTGGAACCCGTCGTGATGCTCCGCCACAGGCACCACATATTCCGCTCCCGCTTCGCGGAACAGCGCGGCCCACGCCTGCGGATCGAACTTGTCCATGGTAAACATGGGGATAAAGTCTTTGTACCCGAATGCCTTGTGCGGGCCATAGGTTTGTACGTGGTGCTCAAATTCCGGGGACCCCTGGATATACATGTTTCGGGAATACCATTCGCTGCCAAACGCCGGGACGGAAAATACGCCCCAGTGCAGAAAAATGCCGAATTTCATGTCCGCATACCAGGCAGGCACCGTATACTTTGCCAAGGAATCCCAGTTGGGCTGATAGGGTCCTTCCTGATTGACGCGGTCAATCTCCGCCAGATAGGCGGCGCGGTCCATGGTATTCATGCAAGAACCTCCTCGTTCACGGGCGCGCAGGCCGCTGCCTGCCCGGACGCCTTTTTTTCGGTACGCGTGTTCCAAATCAGCAAATTTTCCCGGATGTCCCGGTCGCCCATGGCATAGTCTTCTTCCCCGTGGGAATTGAGAATCTCCATACGTACAATGCGGTTCATGACGCAAGGCTGGTTGCATACGGTGGCTTTTCCATCCCGCTCCATGTCATACACCAGCTCCGGCTCATCATAGGGATCAAAAAGGGCGATACCCTGGGACGTGAGGCCGGTGAGCAGCACATAATGGCCGCAGCCCTCGCTCCAGCAGCGGGAAAGCGCC
The DNA here is from genome assembly GCA_964540735.1 of uncultured Oscillospiraceae bacterium. Classification (GTDB taxonomy): domain Bacteria; phylum Bacillota; class Clostridia; order Christensenellales; family Aristaeellaceae; genus Egerieenecus. The sequence goes on along the minus strand of CAZINY010000005.1, from coordinate 28,836 downwards.
GCGCCCCCGGTTTCCAGGCAGCGCACCGTGGGGCTTCCGGGGACGATGTCCGCTTCGTCCCCTTCCACAAATTGGGCACGGATGGGAAAATTACAACTCTTGCCGTACTCGGTGAACCAATTCCCCAGGAAACGGATGCAGGCCTTGGACGTGCCGCGGGTACCCTTTTGGCCCTGCTCGTTGTAGGTGTCGTTGGCGTACAGCCAAATGGCGCGGATCAACGCGGGCGGAATTTCCTCCCGTTCAAACAGAAAACGAATGGCGTTCACCAGCGTAACAGGTCCGCAGTCATACTCGGTGCTCTGAGTCAGCAGAAAATTCTTCATCCGTACCTCGCTCCTTCAATATCATCAACTTACAGAGAACCCCGGGGATCCAGCGCATCCCGCAGCGCGTCGCCCACAAAATTGATACATATCACCAGCAAAATAATCAGAATGCCCGCTGGCAGCCATAGCCATGGTTTGCCTGTCAGGATGGTAATGGACTGCGCGCCGTTGAGAATATTTCCCAACGAGGCGGTAGGCGGCTGCACGCCCATGCCAAGGAAGCTCAGCGCCGCTTCATCCAGAATGGAAATGGCGAATACGCTGGTGGCGTATACCAGCACCGGCGCCAGGGTATTGGGCAAAATTTCAGAAAACAGGATGTACCGCCCCGGCATGCCGGAGGTGATGTCGCTCTTGCAGAAGTTGGTCTCCCGCAGGGACAGGACGTTGCCGCGCACCAGCCGCGCAACGCCGGGCCAGTCCACCAGGCCAAGGATGACGATCATGGTCCACATACCCGGCTCAAAGATTGCCGCGGCGACCAACACCAGCAGGATATAGGGAAAGGACATCACCATGTCCGTAAAACTCATGATGACCCGATCCACCCAGCCGCCGAAATAGCCGGAAATCAAGCCCAGCACCACGCCGATGGCCGTGGAAATCAGCGTCGCCAGGAAACCCACCAGCAGCGACACGCGCATGGCGTACAGCAGTCGGCTGAACATATCCCGGCCTATCTGATCGGTACCCAGCCAATGCTCCAGGGACGGCGGCTTGGAAAAACCGCCGCTGATTTTGGTCGGACCATAGGGAGCGATCAAAGGAGCGAACACAGCCAGCAGGATCAGCAATAAAAGCACCGCCAGGCATACCACCGCCAGCCGGTGCCTGCAAAAACGCCTGGCTACCACGGAAAAGGAGGACTGCCGCATTTTGTTCCGCCTCCTTTCAGTACTTGATGGTGGGGTCTACCAGGGCGTATACAATATCCGTCAGCAGGTTGGAAGCCTGAACCACCACCGCGGAAAGCAGGCATACGCCCATGATGATAGGATAATCACGTCCCGTAATGGCGTTCATGGTTACCAAGCCCAGCCCTGGCCAGGAAAAAAGCTGTTCGATAATCACCGCGCCGCCGAACAGCGTGGGAATCTGCATGCCGATCACGGTGACGATGGGCAGCAGCGCGTTGCGCAGGGCATGCTTGTTGACCACCAGGAAATGTCCCAGGCCTTTAGCTTTGGCCGTGCGCAGATAGTCCATTTCCAGAATTTCCAGCATGGCGCTGCGAATATAGCGGATGTTGCTCCCCGCCACGGAAACCGCCAGTACCACCGCCGGCATGATCAGATGGCGCAGCACGTCCCAGAAATCCCCTCCCGTGCCGGGGGTAAACATGCCGCTGGACGGCAGCCAGCCCAAACGCACATTGAACACATAAATCAGGATCAGCGCAAGAAAGAACCCGGGGATGCTGCTGCCCAGAAAGGACGCCGTAACCACCGCGAAATCCCGCTTCTGGTAACGGTGGATGGCGCTGTAAATACCTGCCGGTACGGCAATCAGCAGCCCCAGCACCAGCGACACGCCCATCAGCAGCAGCGTCGGCGCCAGCTGACTGCCGATCATTTCCGCCACCGGCTGGTAGCTTTTATAGGAATATCCCAGGTTTCCCTGGAAAAGCTGTCCCAGCCAGGTCACATACTGCACCAGCACCGGCTGATCCAGCCCCAGCTGTTGCGCTTTCATCGCCACGGCTTCCTGGGTGGCCCGCGGGCTGATCATCATGTCCAGCGGACTGCCCGCCAGACACATAATGAGATAATCAATCAGCGTAATGCCCAGCAGCACCGGCAGCGCCAGCAAAATCTTTTTGGCCACGTATTTCCACATGCAGCATGCTCTCCTTGCCGTATCAGCGTAGCTTACCCGCGTGAAGACAGGCTACGGATCTCCCGGGCGCGTCCTCCAGCGGCAAAAGTTCCGGAACGCGCTTCAGGCACTCCGGCGTCGCCATGGGGCATCGCGGCGCAAAGGGGCATCCGCTGCCCTGGGGTTGCGTCTCCCCCACCTCGCCTGCCAGGGTGATGCGCGGACGGTTTCGCAGGGCATAGTCCGCCACGGGCACCGCATCCAGCAACGCCCGGGTATACGGGTGCGCGGGTTGGGCGAAAAGCTCCTCCGCGTCTCCGCACTCCACCAGTCGGCCCATATACATGACGCCGATGCGGTGGCTGATGTAGCGTACCGCGCCCAGCCCATGGCCGATAAAAAGATAGGTCAAATGCAGCTGTTCCTGCAAATCCCGAAGCAGGTTCAGAATCTGCGCCTGCACCGACACATCCAGGGCGCTGATGGGCTCGTCCAGCACAATGACCTGCGGCTGCAGCGACAGCGCCCGGGCAATGCAGATCCGCTGCCGTTGTCCGCCGGAAAATTCATGCGGATACCGGTGCTTCATCTCGGCAGGAAGCCCCACCTGCGCAAGCAGCTCATCAATACGCTGCTGCACCGCATCTGGCTTGACCACGCGGTGGTACAGCATGGGCTCTCCCAGGATATCCACCACCCGCTTGCGTGGATTCAGGCTGGAACCGCTATCCTGAAAAACCATCTGAAAGCGCGGACGCAGCGGGCGCAGACGGTTGGCCGAAAGATGATCAATGCGCTGCCCCTCCAGATAAACTTCTCCGCCGTCCAGCTTTTCCAGCCCCATCAGCAGCTTGGCCACCGTGGACTTGCCGCAGCCTGATTCCCCCACCAGGCCAAAGGTTTCTCCCGCATAGATGTCAAAGCTCACGCCGTCCACCGCGGGGCTCATGGACTTATGGAAAAGCGTGCGCTCCCCTTCGGAAGGGAACGCCTTGCGAAGATTCCTGGCGGACAAAACCGGCGTATTATGCGCCATAGGCTCCCCTTCCTTCCTGTGCGAGATAACACTTCACCATATGGCCCGGGGTCACCTTCGATTCGTCCGCAGTCCCGGTACAAAAATGCCGGTAAGGGCAGCGGGGCGCAAAGCGGCAGCCCGGCAAATCCTGGTATTCTTCAGGCACGGCGCCGGGAATGGAATACAGCCGCCGGTCCTTGGGGTCATGAATCCCCGGTACGGCCTTCAGCAGCGCTTCGGTATAGGGATGAGCCGGCGACTCCAGCAGCTGCTGGGTGGAGGCTTCCTCCACGCATTCTCCGGCGTACATCACCACGACACGATCCGCCATTTCCGTTACAAGCCCGATATCGTGGGTAATGAGCAGAATCGCCATGCCGTATTCGTCCCGCAGGCGTTTGAGCAGCTGCATAATTTGCAGCTGAATGGTCACATCCAGGGCGGTGGTGGGTTCGTCGGCAATCAGCAGGCTGGGGTTGCAGGTCAGCGCCATGGCGATCATTACCCGCTGGCGCATTCCCCCCGAGAGCATATGCGGATATTTCCGCATGACCGCTTCCGGCTGGGCAATGCCGGTTTTATCCAGCAGCTCTACCGCCTTTTTTTGCGCCTGCGTCCGGGTCAACCCCATATGCCGCCGCAGCGTTTCCGTCATTTGGTTCCCGATGGTAAAGACGGGATTCAGGCTGTACATAATGTCCTGAAAAACCATGGCGATTTCCCGGCCGCGAATTTGATCCAGCTCTTTTTCGGTCATGGCAAAAAGGTCCCGTCCCTTGTACAGGGCCTCCCCTCTTTCCACACGCCCGTTGCGGTTCAATAGCCGAAGCAATGAAAGCGCAGTGATACTTTTCCCGCACCCCGATTCCCCCACAATGCTCAGAATTTCTCCCGGGCGAATCTGAAAGTGCACGTTCTGGGCGCGCATAGTCAGCTTCTTCCCGCTGACAAAAGCAATATCCAGGTGACGCACTTCCAACAGGGGTTCCGCCGCATCCGTCCGCTGCTCCACTTGGTCCACTCCATTCACAAGGCAAGGGCAGTCAGAAAGGTTTGCGCCTCTCTGACTGCCGCATTTTTCGGGTATACCGCTTATTGAGCAATATCCCACTCATGGACGTTGATAAACGTGCCAAAGACATTGGGCGTCGCATTGAGCAACCGGTTGCTGGTGGCGCCCATGCTGCTGATGATATAGGCGGAAATCATGGCCACGTCCTGCTGCATGTACTGGTCCACCAGCAGATAGCGCGCGCGAATCTCCTCCACATCGTTCAAGGACTGGCTCTCCATGAGGGCATTGTTCACTTCCTCGTTGGAATAGCGCGTCCAGCCGTCAGCGGAAAGCAGCCAGCTGACGTCCGTATAGGGGTCTACCGGCGCGTAGGTATATTCAACGCTCATCACGTCAAAGGTGCCGTTGTTGGCCACATCCATCAGGGTATTCAGGTCCACGGTCTTGATGTTGATGGTGAGGCCCAGCTCCTGGAACATAGCGGCGATAAAGCTGGCAGCCTGCACAAAGGTGGCGTCGCCGCTGTTCACGTACCATTCCAGCTGGTTGCTCGCGCCGTCGGCCACCGCCTCCTGAATCAGCTGCGCGGCCTTTTCGGGATCGTAGGCGGTTACGCCCAGGGACGCGTCATAATAGGGGCTGGCGCTGCACAGGAAACCGTCCACGATTTCCCCGTTGCCATGCACCAGTTCCGTAAGGATGGTCTGACGGTCGATACCGTACAGCAGCGCCTGACGGATGCGCACGTCCGTTACCCGCTCCACATTGAAGAAAATGGACTGGTTGGTGATGGGCGTGCCCATGTACACAGTCACATTGGGCAGCGCGCGCACGCTGTCATAGTCTTCCAGCAGGATGTTGCCCATGGTCTGCTGCACCAGGTCAATCTCCCCGGACTGCAACCCGCTGAGAAGCTGCGCGGACTCCAGCACATTGATGTTCAGATACTTGATTTTCGCTTCGCCCATCCAGTAGTCAGGATTGGCCTCGTAGTGAACGTAATGGTTCAGGTCAAAATCCTTCACATAGTAGGGGCCGCTGATAACGTCGGCGGCATTGAACCAGTCGTAGGTCAGCAGCTCCGCCTTGGGCACCTGTCCCAGAATGTGCTCCGGCAGGGTCAATACGTACCGGCCGTAATTGTTTTCAAAGGTGTACAGGGCAATGGGCCACTTGGTGGTGACGGTCAGAGTCTTGTCATCCACAATTTGGACGCCGCTGATTTCCGTCGCGCCGCTTTCCACCATGCCTGCGTCGTCCGTGCCTTCGATGGCGTACATGGCCATGCCTGCGTTAAAGCTCTCCGGGCTGGCAAGGCACAGCAAGGTGAAGGCGACGTCCTTGGCGGTAACGGGGGTGCCGTCGGACCAGGTAGCCGCATCCTGCAGCTTGATCGTAAAGGTCAGGTTATCCTCCGTGGTGATGGATTCAGCCAACTGGGGCACAAATTCCAGATCGCTGTTCAGCTCTACCAGGGGCAGGAATACCAGGGAGTTGGCGTACTTGAGGACTTCGGTGGCGCCCATGAGCAGCGGGTTCAGGGAACCGATGGTGCCGGTTACGGCGATGTTCACGGTCTTGTTGTTCTCCTCCGCCGCCGCGCCGCTCACCAGGCTCAAGGCCATGACCAGCGCCAGAGTCAGCGCAACCAGCCTACGGGTAGTGCTTCCAAAGACTTTTTTCATCCTTGCGTTCCTCCTTGTTTTTGATCGCCGCCGGCGTGCAGGCAAGCCTGCGCCAGCGCCGCAAAATAGCGCGCCGCGGGTTCAATCGCGGCGGGATCAACGGTAAACTTCGGGTGATGGCCCGGATAGCCGCCGCCTGTGCCCACCCGGATGAAAATGCCGGGAGCCTTTTCCAGATAGCGGCTGAAATCCTCCCCGCCCATGGTATCTTCCTGGCGGTCCACGGAAAATCCCATGGCGTGCGCCGTTTCCCGGGCCAGCGCGCAGAGGCGCGGGTCGTTCATCACGGCGGGCGGCCCGTGGAACCACTCCACCTGTGCCTGCGCGCCATAGGCGGCCGCCGTTTCTTCCGACATGCGGCGGAGTCCGGCTTCCAGCTGCGTTCGCGCTTGCGGGGAAAGGGTACGCACGGTTCCCTCCAGGTATGCCTGCTGGGGAATCACGTTCCAGGTGTTCCCGGCCTGGACGTGGGTCACGCTGAGCACGCCTGGCGTAAAGGGATCCAGCGTCCGGCTGACCAGCGTTTGCAGATTCATCACCAGCGCCGCCTGAACGACGACGGGGTCGATGCCTTTATGGGGCTGCGCGCCATGGGCTCCGCGTCCCGTCAGCGTAATGGCGAAGCGGTCCACCGCCGCCATGACGGGGCCTTCCTTAATGCCCAGCGTGCCGCTGTTGAACCCCGGATAGGAGTGAATCCCCAGATAGCGGGACACATCCTCCAGCATACCGGAAGCAATTACCTTGGGCGCGCCCTGGGCCACCTCTTCCCCCGGCTGAAAAATGACCTTTACGGTTCCTGCCATGCTGGAACGCGTTTCCTGCAGCAGCCAGGCCGCGCCCACCATAACGGCCGTGTGAAAGTCGTGACCGCAGGCATGCATGGAACCGGGCGTGCAGGAGGCGTAGTCCAGGCCGCTTTCTTCCTGAATAGGCAAAGCGTCCATATCGCACCGGAGTGCGACAACCGGTCCCGGCTGCCCGCCGGCAATGCGCGCAATGAGCCCCGTTTCCAGCCCGCAGGTACAAACCTCGATCCCGGCGGCTTCCAGCTCCTGCGCCACGCGTTGGGTGGTCCCGTACTCCTGGAAGCTAAGCTCAGGATGGCTGTGCAGCCATTGGAACAACGCGCGCAGACGATGGCCAAACACCGCTTCCTCCACCGGACCGCCCCCTTTTCCTCTCAGAAAATCCGCATAGAAAAACGGCGCAAAGACAAATCCCTTTTCACAGAAAAAGGGTGTGACTTTGCGCCGTGTATCGCGGCACGCACAAGCATGCCGCGCGCTTTACCGATGCACGGGAATCTTCCGCTTCCATCACCGGAAGGGCGAATCGGGCGCAAGTCCTATACGCGTACAGTAACAGAAGCACGTCTTATAAGCGGGTTCTGAAAGCTGTTTCCGCATATGGCTAGGCCCCCCTTCCGTCTCCCAAGGAATACTTAGCAGAAAGCATCATAGCATCCTGCAACCGCTTTGTCAAGAGATGGATGTTCCTGGCGGTGTATATTCTTTGTTTCCCTCGGGCTTCGCCTCCGCATCCCCGGATTTACCGCCTCAGCTGCGTGTCGGTACAGGAAGACGGTACGTAGCCGTCCAGGTTTTCCATCCGCACATGGTACCAGCCGCTACAAACGCCCAGCACCGTCATTTCTTCGCCCGCCAGTATGGGGTTAAGGGCTTTGCTGCCGGTGCGCGGCTGCAGGCAGAGCTGCGTTGCGCAGGTGCTGCGGACCTGTGGCTCCACATTCGCAACCTCATACGCGGATAAATATTTCACTTGCATATAGCCCGTAGCCAACTCGCCGATACGCACCTGAACCCAACCGTTTTTTGCCAATTCCAGGATCTCCACCTGCACGCCGTTGTAATACTTTCCCAAAGAAGCCGCAGAGGCGGAGGGCTTCGTTCGCAGGTTCAGCCGGTCGGCGCTGTTGGGATTGCTAACCCAGGCCAGGCTTTTTACCGTTGCATGTTCTTCCAGGAGCGAGGATAGCGGTACATGGATAAAGCCGGTGGCGTCGCTGCCGGGCACGTAAACGTGGCACCACGAGCCGCTGAAACCCATCACCATCATCCGCGCATAGCCAGGAAGCTCCTGCGACGTACTTTGCTCATCCGGCAGGGCAAACAGCCGTATCCCTTGCCAGGGCGCCTCCACCGCCGGCATGGCGCTGGCCTGAAGCTCCGCGCTGAGGTACTGCATCGACATGTATCCCCTTAGGGGACCAACCTGCACTTCAGCCCATCCGTTGCGATGGAACTGGAGCGCCGCGACGCATGTGCCGTTGTAATACTTTCCCAAGGATGCAGCCGATGTGGACGGCGCGGCGCGCAGATGCAGCCGGTCCTCCGGATTCGGGTTGGCGACCATCAGCGTGTCTTCCCCCAGCGCCCAGCCCGCCCAGCCGCAAAGCAGCCATATGGCCAGCAACACGTAGAACCACCTTTTCCCTTTCATAAAAAACGACCTCCCTTTGTTGCTATCCATACAACGCGGGAGGTCAGGAAATTGTTGCCATTAGCTATGCTTTTCCTTTTCGTGACGGCTGATCTGATCGTTAAGCAGATTGATATCCCCGCACCCCATGGTGATGACCAGGTCTCCCGGCTGCCAATGCGCCCGCAGATAAGCCTCCGTATCGTCAAAGGAAGGCGTCCATGTGGCGTCGATCCCGTTTTTGCGCATGCCTTCCACCAGCATACCGGAATGAATGTCCCCCGGGTCCTTTTCGCGGGCGGCGCAAATATCCGTTACCAGCGTGAAGTCCGCCTCACGGGTACAGGTGAGGTATTCGTCAAAAAGGCGCTTGACCCTGCTGTAGGTATGGGGTTGCATCACGGCCCACAGCCTTCCCTTGCACCGTAACCGCGCCACGGAGAGCGCGCTGCGCATTTCCGCGGGATTGTGCCCGTAGTCGTGGAAAATCTCCACGCCGTCGATGGTATCCGTCCATTCAAAACGCCGGTGAGCGCCCTCAAAGCGTTCCAGCGCTTTCGCGGCTTCCGCAGGCTGCACCTGCAAGGCGTATGCCGCCGCCAGAGCCGCCAGAGCATGCATCACGTTGAACGCGCCGGGGACTTTCAGCCGTACATGGCACAGCTTCCGCCCCTGGAACATCAGGTCAAACGCGCCGTGGCCTTCTTCGTCGTAGCGCAGCGCGGTGGGATACCAATCGCTTCCCGCGTCCATCCCGAAGGTCTGATGCGCGCAGGCAAGCTGCGACAGCTCCTGACGAACGCGCGGGTCGTCGCCGTTGCCAAGGGCCAGGCCCGTGGGCGGCAGCAGGCGCAGGAAATGCCGGAAGGAAGCCTGGATATCGTCAATATCCTTGTAAAAGTCCAGATGATCTTCCTCGATATTGGTCACTACAGCCATGGTGGGCCGCATATGATGAAAGCTGGCCTTGAACTCGCATGCCTCCGCCAGGAAGGTGTCTCCCTGCCCAATGCGGGTGCTTCCGCCAATGGCGTCCAGCTGCCCGCCGATATGCACCGTTGGGTCCTTGCCGCATTCCACCATGATTTGCGAGAGCATGGCGGTGGTGGTGGTTTTTCCGTGGGTACCGCAAATGCCCACGGCTTGGGGATAGCCCTCCATGAGCTGGCCCAGCAGCTCCGCCCGTTCCATCTGCGGCAACCCCAGCCGTTCAACCTCCATGCGTTCGGGATTATCCGGAAGAATCGCTGCGGTATACACCACCAAATCGGCGCCATGGACATTCTCCGCCGCATGGCCCACATGGATTTCGACGCCTAGTTTGCGCAGCTTATCCAGCGCGTATCCATTCACGCGATCTGAACCGGTGACGCGGTAGCCTTCCTTTACCAGCATTTCCGCCAGACCGGACATGCTGGAGCCGCCGATGCCGATCATATGGATGCGTTTCCCTTGAAAATCCCGGATGTGGGGCTGATTCATGCGTCAACCACGCTTCTCTCTTGCTAGACTTGACGATGGCTCGCCGTGCCTATTATATACCATGGCGCGCCTGTTTAGCAATAGGCGGTTCCCGCGCTTGACGCGTTTGCGGCAAAACGCTCCATGAATTAAAAAAAAGCGGAAACGACTCCGCAAGGAATCGTTTCCACTGGAAATGCAGGGATTAGAACGCGGGGATGACGCCGCCGGCGTACTTCTCGCTGTTCAGCATATATTCCTTCACCTTTTCGCTCTGCAGGCAGGAAGCAAGGTCCGTAACCCACTGGGCTTCCGCATCCTCCGGACGAACCACCACATAGTTGGTGAAGATCTTGCCGGATTCAGAATCGGAGGGCTCCAGGAAGATAGCGTCCGTGGCGGGAGACAGGCCCGCGGCGATGGCAAAGTTACCGTTGATAACCGCCAGGTCCGCGTCTTCCAGGGTGGCGGGCAGGGTATTGGCCTCAACCTCCAGAATGTTGAGGTTCTTGGGGTTGTCCACGATGTCCAGCACGGTCAGGCTGCTGGTTTCCACGTCGGCGTCCTCGGGAAGGGTGATCAATCCGGCATCCTGCAGCAGGAACAGCGCGCGGGTCTCGTTGCTGGGGTCGTTGGTGATGGTGATGGTGGCGCCGTCCGGCAGCTCTTCCAGCGTCTTGGTCTTGCCGGCATAGATGCCGTAGGGTTCATAATGGACGGGAATGGCGGCCACCAGCTGATCTTCTTCAGCCACCGTGGCATTGTAAGCGTTCAGGAAAGGCATATGCTGGAAATAGTTGGCATCCAGCTCGTTGTTGACCAGCGCGTCGTTGGGCAGGTTGTAATCGGTGAATTCCACGATTTGCAGATCATAGCCCAGGGCGGCCATATCATCCTGAATCAGCTCCAGCACTTCCGCATGGGGGGAGGTGGTGGCGCCGATGACGATGGGCGTCAGGCTCTCGGCGGCGGCGACGCTTAGCAGCAGCGCCAGGGTAAGAAGGATCGCGGCAATCTTTTTCATGGATTCATTCTCCTTCCGGTTCATAATGGTCTGGTAGGCGGTTCACAAGGCCGCATACCGGACGGGAAACACTCCTTTACAAAGAAAGGGACGACCCGAACGCTGGATCGTCCCGCGATACGCCCACGGCGTTTACCCATGGATGCAGGACGAAACGGGAGACATGCGCATGCACATCTCCATCATCATGCAATGCCGGGCTTCGTGGAACATAGGCGTCCCTCCTTGCTAAGGATAAAAGATATTATACCCTTCGCCCCATGATTGTCAAGAGGAGGCCTCCGGAAAAAACAGCCGGGAAACAATCGTCCGTCTTTCCACGTGGCAAAACTTGACAAACATTTGCGCGCTTATTAGAATAGGTACATCAACGGGAAAGGGGCCTGTCTTACATGGGTAGATGCTTGCGATTGTTCCTGCTGTTCACGCTGCTATGCGCGCTGGCCAGCTGCGCTGCCGCCGAAGGCTTTTCCACGGAAACGAATCCCTTAAGCGACGGAGAAAAGTTGCTGCGCGGCTATGACGCGGACAGCAAAACCTATGTCTACCTCACCTTTGGCAGTTATCCTTTTGAGAAGGACGGCGCCGTGCAGCCGTGCCTCTGGCGCGTATTGGCCATTGAAAACAACTACGCCTTCCTGCTCAACGAGTACGTGGTGGAGTTTCAGCCCTTTCATTCCGTCAAGGTGGATCAGGAGGATTGGCCCGATTACGACCTGTACACCTACATGAATACCACCATGGCGGAAAGAATGTTCACCCCCCAGGAGCAAGCTTGCCTGCGCGATACTTACGAACTGGGACGTTTGTTCATTCTGAGCAACAAGGAATTCATGACCAGCGCCTACGGCTTCCGGCCCATCCTGACGGAAGTGGAATGGGAACGGGAGTGTCCGCCCACGCCGTACGCCAAAAGTCAGGACGGTTCCTATGTGCACGAAAACGGCAACACATGGTATTGGTCGCGCACATGCCGCCACACCGCCGCGGGCGGCTATGAATACATTCTGGGATACAACGGGCATATCTCCATGTCCGGTTTCACCCGCATCGGCGGCGTACGGCCCGCGTGCTACGTGGACTGCGCCATGCTGGACCAGGCGACGGGAAGCGGCACGTTGGAAGATCCCTATACGTTCCAGGTCCGTCCGTGATGCTTGGGCGCAACCGGTAGAGGTTGTCTTGCAAAAGCCGGTTCATATGCTTGGCAGGCTGTCGGGTTATTTCGCCAGGAAATAACCCGGCATTTTTCTTTCCCGCCTGCTGACAGGCTTCTTTGTCCTGCACAAACCCTGGCCAGGCAATTAAACTTTCCCGCTCCCCGATGGGAACCCCTCTCCCCCACGCTTGCCGGAGCTTTTCCCTACAATGGGAAGCTTGGAAACAGCTGAAGGAATTGTGCCGGGGAGGCCGCGCTGCTTTCGGCGCCATGCAAGGATTCCAAACAAATTAAGCCGCCGGGGTGAAACTACACCGGCGGATACGAATGGAAATCGGAGGGGCTCCGGCTCCTCCGATACCTCCCTAGAGTTTTCAGCCTTCCCAATTTGCAAAAATCCAACAAGCACGAGGGCCGAAGGGGTCCAGGGGGCGACCGGAAAGCCCCCTGGTCGCGCCCGTAGGCGCGAAATCTCCTGCGTTTGCAAGAACGTAAGGGAGGACTTGAAAAAAAGTGCGAAACAAAACCTTTACCAACGTTCAAAGCCGCCGGAGCATTTTCTCCCCGGCGGCTCTTCTCTTCTTGATGGCGCCCTGCGTAAAAATCTGTCTGCGCAGGCGGCGCTGATTCCCAGGCGCTTAGTCCTCCGCCCCGGCAAGCTCCTTGCTCACGTAATGGATGACCAGGGCGTTTTCCTCGGAATCCCATACATAGGTGGCGGCCATGGCCTTCTCCAGCACAGAAGCGCGGACCAACACCGTTCCGTCCTCCAGCTGGCGAACGTCTCCATCCTCCAGCGCCACAACTTCCCCGTCTACCGTAAGCGCCGCCGTAGAAACGCCGCCTTCCGCGTCTGTTTTCAGGGTGAAAACCAGCGCGTATCCGTCGGCGTCCAGCGTGTAGACGTTGTCCGTGCCTTCCACGGGCGTCCAAGCCCAATGCTCCAAGCACTGGGCCATGAAAGCCACATCTACCAGCGGTTCGCCGGCTTCGTCCGTATACACCCGAAGCGCCTTTTCCACGGTGACGCCGTCCTCCGGCACCACGGCGGAAAGCGCCTGTCCGCTGCCGTTGACGACCACATCGCTATCCTCCCACAGCGTCAGCGCCGCCTGATCCGCTTCGGAAGCAGCATCCGGCGATGTCAACGGAGGCACCACCGTGGGATTGGGCGTAGCCGTCGCATCCTCTTCCTGCGGCGGATTGACGGTGGCTACGTCCGGCGTGCTGGTGAGCGTGGGACTGGGCGTGCTGGAGGGTTCCGGCGTCGCCGTAACAGCGGACACGATGCTTTCGCTCTCATAGAGCACCGTCAGCGTATTTTTACCGGCTATGCCATCCTGCGTCAGGCCATTATAGTATTGGAAGCGCTGCACGGCCCGGCGGGTCTGGTTGCCGTAAGCGCCGTCCACCTCTCCGTCCAGGTAGCCGAGCTCCTTGAGCCGCTCCTGCAATTCCTTTACCCGATCGCCCCGGTCGCCCTGCTGCAGGGTCTTGTATTCCGAATTGGGCGTCATGGTGGGCGCGGGCGCGGGCGTCAAGGTTGGCACAGGGGTATTGGTGGGCGCTGGCACGGGGGTGTAGGCCACGTCTCCCGCCTCCGGCGTAAAAAAGGTCGCGTCCGTTGCGGTGGTCCCGGTTTCCACCACCGCTTCGGGCGTGGCGGTGGGAATTTCCGTCGGCGCGGGCGTAGGCGCGCCCTGCACGGAGGTTGCATAGGTCAGGGAGAGGTACACCAGCAGCGTTTTAAGAAAATCCATGTTTTCTTCTCCTTCCGGCTAAGCATCATAGGTGCAGCTTGCGCTTTAGCTCGCTGCGAAGGGCGTGGTTCCGATGAACCAGCCACAGCATGGCGGAGATCACTCCGCAGGGTATCATCACAAAAGCGGACCAGGTTACCCGCACCTGGGCGGTCAGGGACGCCGTAATCAGCAGGTCCACCGCCAGGGCTACCACGCAAACCAGCAGCAGCCCCATGGCGGGAATTCCCAACCCTTTGAGCATTCCCTGCCGGATACTGGAGGCCATGGCCACCAGCATGACGCCGAGCAGCAACAGCACCGGAAACACGATGGTCTGAAACCAGACGCCTCCGCTCAACGTTTGTACCAGCCACAGATACAGGCACAGCGCGCTCACGTCTGTGACCACGGACCAGAAGAAAACATTCTTCCGCAGCGCTACCGGCGGGATGACCCCCAGAAAGATCATCCCAAACGCCCCCACGGGATACAGGGACCAGGACAGGCCGCCGTTCGCCAGCAGGTCAATCAGCAGGCAAATCAGCGCAGGCACCGTCAGCAGCACCGCCGCCAGCGCAAGGGTCGTCCAGGGATTGATTTCCAGGCGTTGCTCCCGGCTTCTTACCGGGAACTCCCGGGGTAACGTTGGATCAAACGGCGCCGCGGGATCCACCACCGGCGTCTGGCACAACGGGCATCGCGCCTCGGAAGGCGCCAGTTCCACGCCGCAATGAACGCAATAGGACATTCCGCTTCACTCCTGATTACTGGATACGCGTACCGGGATGCCCTCCCGCACCAGAAACCGCAGGACGTTCCGCTCAAAATCGGCCTCCGCGATGTCCCGGGTAAAGGTCAGGCACAGCCGGTCCCCCAGGCTGACGGCGGCGCAATTGCTGCGAAAGGAGCTGGAAGCGCCCAGCAGCATCTCCGCGCGTTGAACGCGGTCCGCCATGGCCTGGGGCAGACGCACCGCGCCGACGTTGGTCAGCGTAGTGGTAAACAGCCGTTCGCCCACACGATGATAAACGAACGAAAGCACGAAATTCTTCACCGGAAGCGGGCATAACCGTATTAACAGATTGCGTTCCGACGCCACATTGGTGGCGATGCCCGCAAACAGGAACTTGGGATTCATGCCGTAACGCATGGCATGATGCATGAGCTGGACCGTCTCTTCAAAGGTGTACGCGCCCAGCTTGGGATCAATTCCCACGTTCAGATAAAAGGCGAAGTTGCGTACCGTGGCCGTTGGAATAAATTTGCGCATGTTGACCGGCACGGAAACCTTGACCGGCCGGTTGCGCTGACGGCGTCCGCGCTGCTGGGTCTGCCACAGGGTAAATACCATTACCGCCGTCAGATATTCGGTAATGGTTGCGCCGTAAGCCGCCGCCCTCGCCTTTACGTCCCGCACGGACATCTGCGCCAGCACCAGCCGCAGGGTGTGCGGCGCATCCGGCGTCCCGGGCATCTGATAGGCGGCATCCTCCCGGCGGCTGGCATGCACGCCGTCCAGGGGAATTTTCCTGTAAGCGTCTTCCATTTCCTCGGGAGCCGGCGGTTCCTGGGGGTCCAGCACCCCGTCCGTACAGGGAACCGGCACGCCGCCCAGGCGCAGGTAGTGGGCCGCGATATTCTTCAGGAAAATCAGCCCGCCCGTACCGTCCGCCAAGGCATGGAACATCTCCAGGGCAATGCGGTTGCCGCCATATTTCACCCGGAAAAGATAGCCGTTGTTCTCTCCCCTGGCCAGCGGCGCGCAGGGATGTCCCACGTCGGCTTGTACATGAAAACGCGCACGGGTTTCTTCCAGGTAATACCAGAACAATCCCTTTCGCAGGCGAACGCGGAAGGCGGGAAATCGTGGAAGCACCTGATTAACCGCTTCTTCCAGCCGCTGGGGCGATACTTCCTCGTCCATGACGAAGGCCAGACGGAACATGCTGGTCCATTGCACGCTGGCAATGGCGGGATACAGCTTCGCGGCATTATCCAGACGAAACCACCGGCTTACGCCGCGCTGCGCTTCCAAAAGCCGGTCACCTCCCCCGTTTGGGTTATTATAGCATACTCCCCACGGAATTGCACGGAAAATTCATCGAAGTCCTTTCGTCTGCTTGACCCGCCCCGTATTCATCGTGTAAAATGAGGCGAACGCCTGGGAACTTTGGCCGCGAAGAAGGAGGGAACCGTCCGAAATGCCCAGCTTGAAAAGTAAATTGGTTCTTGGCGCGCTGCGGATGGGAAAGGGATTTTTCTCCCGCATGGGCGATTCCCTGATGAACGGCGTCCGCTTGCCCGATCAAGTGGTGGCCGATCTTCCCCTGGGCAATGTACGCAGCGAGCTGTTTCCTTTGTCCGCAACCTCCGCGTTGATGCTTTTTCCCCCTGAGGAATTCCAGGAGGGGTACTTGCTGTTCCATTGTTACGGCGGCGCTTACGTATCCGGGGGGCTGGCCCAAGCCAAGGCGATTGCGGCGCTGGTTTGCAGCGCCGCGCGGATTCCTACGGTGACCTTTGCCTACCGTCTGGCGCCGGAACACCCGTATCCGGCGGCCCTGGAGGACGCGCTCCGTCTTTGGGATGCGGTGCTGGACGCCGGTTTCTCTCCGGAACGCATTGCGCTGGTCGGCGAAAGCGCAGGCGGCAACCTGTGCCTGGCGCTGTGCCAGGCCCTTCGCGCGCAGGGCAGAGCCTTGCCCGCCGCCATGGCGCTGCTTTCCCCCTGGGCTGATCTATTGCAAACGGGTGAAAGCTATCAGACGCTCAAGGACGTGGACGCCACGCTTTCCGGGCCGGAGCTGATGTCCAGCGCGCTGGCCTACGCGGGCGGACGGGAGGCCTTGCTGCATGACCCCATGGTGTCCCCCGTTTACGCGGATTTTCATGGCTTTCCCCCAACGCAGATCCATGCCGGCACCAGCGAGCTGCTGCTCAGCGATGCGGAAACGCTTGCAGGCAGCATGCGCTCTGCCGGCGTGCAGGTGGAATTGCTGCGCTGGGCCGGCATGTGCCATGTGTTTCAAATGTTCGGTTTCCCCGAGAGCAAGGAATCCTTGAAAGCGATAGGCCAATTCCTGCGGACAAGGTTGGCGCTTGCCCCGGAAAACGGAAAGGATGGCTAAGGATGGACCTTTTTGACATCATCGGGCCGGTTATGATCGGCCCCAGCAGTTCCCATACGGCGGGCGCGGCCCGTATCGGCCTGATCGCCCGGTTGCTTCTGGGGCAGCGGCCTACGCTGGCGCGTATCGGTTTCCATGGCTCCTTTGCCAAAACCTGGCGCGGGCACGGCACGGACCGGGCCATTGTAGGCGGGCTGCTGGGCATGGCGGTAGACGACCCGCGCCTGCGGGATTCGCTGGCTCTGGCGCAGCGTCAGGGCCTGTCTTTGATTTTTTCCACGGTTCATCTGCGCGGGGCGCATCCCAACACCGTCCAGCTCATCCTGGAGGGCGACCAAGGCGCCCGTTTGGAAATGGAGGCCGCTTCCGTGGGCGGCGGCAACATCGACATCACCAGCCTGGGCGGCATGAACGTGGACTTTTCCGGCAAGGAGAACACGCTCATTATCCGCCATCGGGATACTCCGGGCATGATTGCCCTGGTTACGGGCGTGCTGGCCGGCCGTCAGGTCAACATCGCTACCATGCAGGTGTTCCGGCGGGACGCCGGCGCGGAGGCCGTCATGGTGCTGGAACTGGATACGCCCCTGACGCCGGATGTGCTCGCGGAACTGCGCGGATTGCATGACATCGTGGACGCAACCTTTCTTGCAAGGAGGGACGACTGATGGACCATACGCTGCGGGAGTGGGTGCGCCTGGCGGAAAAACAGGGCCTCGCTCAGGCCGCCCTGGAGGCGCAGGCCAAAGAAACGCGCCTGGAGCGCGAACATATTCTGGAAACCATGCGCCATCACTGGCGCGATATGCAGTCGGCCATCCGCACGGGCCTGGAGCCCGGGTTGCGCTCCGTGTCCGGTTTGAGCGGCGGGCAGGCCGCAAAGCTACTTGCCCGCATGCAGGAAGGGCGCAGCCTGTGCGGCCCGCTGCTGGGGAAGGCGGAGGCCTATGCCTTGGCGACCGCCGAATGCAACGCCTGCATGGGCAAGATTGTCGCCGCGCCCACCGCGGGCGCATGCGGCATTCTTCCCGGCCTGCTGCAAGCCCTGGCAGAAGAAAGGCACTATTCGGAGGATGCGTTGGTGGAGGCGCTGTTTGTCGCCGCCGCCGTCGGCGAATCCATCGCCAGCCAGGCCAGCATTTCCGGGGCGGAAGGCGGCTGCCAGGCGGAATGCGGCTCCGCCGCCGCCATGGCGGCGGCGGCCATGGTGTTCCTGGAAGGCGGCGCGCCACAGCAAAGCGCGGACGCCGCCGCTTTTGCGCTGATGAATCTGCTGGGATTGGTCTGCGATCCTGCCGGCGGGCTGGTGGAAGTCCCCTGCGTGTATCGTAACGTCGGCGCGGTAGGCGTTGCCGTTACCGCCGCCGATCTGGCGCTCTCCGGTATCGCCTGCCCCATTGATCCCGACGAGGTGATTCTGGCCATGAAGGAAGTGGGCGACGCGCTTCCCGCCTCGCTGCGTGAAACCGGCGAAGGCGGCTGCGCCGCTTGTCCCAGTATCCGGTGCCGCTTGAAATAAACGCAAGGCGTCCTCAGGAAGCCTCTTGCCAATGCAAAGCCCGGTCCCCAGGAGAGAAAGCGCCATGGCTTCTCCCGGAGACCGGGTTTTCATGTGCCGCAATCGCGGCGGAAGATATTTTTTAAGAAGAAGTTTAGCTCAGCCAAAGGTCGCCCGAAACGGCCTGCATCATCCGACCTCCAGGACCGTTGCGCGCGCGTCCATGCCCCTTACGGGATCAGCAACTGCTCATCGTCCTCGGAGGCGTTTTCCTCTTTAGCTTGAAGCTCCTGAGGCAAGGGCGGGAGCTGATCCAGACGGCTGATGCCAAAGTGATTCAGGAATTCGTCAGTGGTACCGAACAGTATGGGATGTCCTACGGTTTCCTTTCGGCCAACTTCCTCGATCAAACCTTTCTGCGCAAGGGAAGCCAGGGAATAGTCGCATTTGACCCCGCGGATCTGTTCTACTTCCGCCCGGGTAACCGGTTGACGGTAGGCCACCACCGCCAGGGTTTCCATGGCGGCCTGGCTCAGGCTCTGCTTTTGCACCGGCTGAAGCAGGCGCTCCACCCAATCCGCATAAATCGCGCGGGTTGCCAGCTGTACATGTTTGCCGAAGCGTTTCAGACAGAAGCCGCGCTGTTCAAAGTCGTATTCGTTCACCAGCATTTCCAGTACGCGGTTCACGTCTGCTTCGGGCATTTCCAACGCCTTGGCCAGGTCGCTCACCAGAACCGGCTCCCCCGCAACAAATAAAATGGCCTCAATCCGCCCGCGTACCTCCTGGGTCAGCAGTTCAGGCTTCTTCGTCAACGAACTCGCTCCTTCCGGGCAACAGAACAATTTCCCCGTATGTATCCTCCTGGACGATATGGGTTTCGCCCAGCCTGAGCAATTCCAGCAGCGCAAGGAAAAGCGTTACGACTTCCTCCTTGGTGGGCGCGTCGCTGAACACTTCCTCAAAGCGCAGGCTGCCTTTATGCTTGAGCCCTTTCAGCAGCACCAGCATGCATTCCTGCACGTTGTGCTCGTCCCGGCGGATATCCCGCGGGGCGTAATGGTTGACCTCCCGCACTTCGGGCTCCGCCGGCCGGCGGTCATAGATACGCAGGAAGGCGGATACAAGCCCTTCCAGGCTCAGCCCTGTCAACTCGACGCTTTGCGGCGGCAAAGGGTATTCCTCCGGCAGCTTGGCGTACATGGCGGAGGCAGCCTCCTCAAACCGCTGCATTTCCGCGGCGGTCTCCCGGAAGCGCTTGTATTCCTCCAGACGGCGGATCAACGCCTGCTCCGGGTCCTCCTCGTCCTCTTCCAGGCGCGGCGGCCGGGGCAGCATGGCGCGGCTTTTGATTTCCAGCAGCGTAGCGGCCATGACCAGAAAATCCGTAGCGTCGTCCATGTCCAGGTCTACGGCGTTTTGAACGTGCTCGATGTACTGGTCGGTAATCTGGGAAACGAAAATATCCTTGATGTCCACCTGCGCCTTATTGATCAGGTGCAGCAAAAGGTCCAGCGGACCGTCAAAATCCTTGAGGGCGAATGTCATGGCCATGGTTTACGCACCGCCCGTCATCAGCAGGAACAAGTGCGTCACCGCGCTGAACACGTTGGTGTTGATAAAATACAGCAGCTCCGAGAGCAGGCCGGAAAAGCACAACACCAGCAGCACAAGCTGCGCAATGCGGAACGCCTGGGACGACAGCTGAAACCGGCCCTTGAAAATCAGATCGTTGAAAATATGGTACCCGTCCAGGGGCGGAATGGGTAAAAAGTTGAACACCGCCAGAGACAAATTGATGGTTGCCATGTTCAACAGAAAGCGCTGAACATATTGCAGCCAGGGATGCGCCATTACGGAAAGCAGTTCTGCGCTGACATCGCCGTAAGCAACGGAATATCCCAGCATATAATAAGGACTAATCAGCGGTTCCAGCGTTCCCCAGCTGTCCTTGAATGCCCGCAGAAATTCAGGCTGGTACATCACCGCGTTCACGCCCACAGACAGCGCCGTACACAGCAAAAACAGGGACAGATTGGTCACAATGCCCGCAATGGACACCTTAAAATCATCCCGGCGATAATGCTGGAAATTGCGGGGATTCACAGGCACCGGTTTGGCCCAGCCAATCCCGAACAGGAACATGCAAACGGTGCCTATCGGGTCCAGGTGCTTGCGCGGGTCCAGGCTCAACCGGCCCATCCATTTTGCTGTGGGATCGCCGCAACGATATGCGACGTACCCGTGCGCTACCTCATGGAGAATCAGGCTCAGCAGAACCGTAACCACCAGATAAAGCAAATAAAGCAGCAATCCCAAAGGGTCCGATTGCAGCATGGAAAACCACGACTGAATGCGAGAGAACAAATTCATCCCCCTCTTCACGTTGATACGGGCAACGCCCATTATACCGCGAAAGAGGCGATCCTGCAAGCCTTAGCGCCAGGCGTTGATAATGCGGAAAAATCCCTCGATAAAGCCGGGAAGCGGCGCGTCGGAGGCGGCGACCACATTCAGCTTTGCCACAGCCGTTTCCCCCAGCAACACCCGTGCAAACCCCACCACTTGTCCGGCCTCCACCGGCGCATCCACACTGTCGGGAAGCACCAGTTCCATTTTCAGCTGGCTTGCCTGACCGTTGCGCAGGAGCATGCTCAGCCCGCTGCCCAGCAGCAAATCCACGCTCTCCGCGCTTCCGTGGTTCACCTTCAACTGTTCGCCCAGGTTTTCCCCTTTCCGGGCGACGGTTACGCGCTGGTAGTTGGCAAAACCGTATTCAAGCATGCTCCTTGCCTCATTGAAACGCGTCTGGCTGTTTTCACAGCCAAGCACCACGGCAATAAGCCGCATACCGTTTTTTTCCGCGGTAGCGCTGACGCAGAATTTCGCCGCGTCCGTAGAGCCGGTTTTGAAGCCGTCGCATCCCTCGTAAAAACGAACCAAACGGTTGGTGTTGGTTAGGTCGGTAGTTCTTCCGCTGGGATGCACCAGACTATCCACCCATACGCTGGCATAGGTATGATACGCCGGGTGACGGCTGACCTCGCAGGAAAGCGTCATGACATCCCGGGCAGTGGTATACTGCCCTTCCTGAGGGTAGCCGGTGCAGTTCACGTAATGGGTATCCTGCATGCCCAACGCCTGCGCGCGCTGATTCATGCGCTGTACGAAGGCTTCTTCCGAGCCGGCGAGATACTCGGCCAGGGCCACGGCGCTGTCATTGGCGCTGGCCATGATCATGGTACGCAGCAGGTCCTCCAGCTTGTACGGGGTGTCTGCATCCAGCAGCGCCTGGCTTCCTTCCATGGCGGCGGCCCGCTGGGATACTGTCACCTGGTCCGTCAGGGCGATGTCATTATCCTCCAGCGCCTCGAAAACGAGCAGCGCCGTCATCAGCTTGGTAATGGACGCCACTTCCCGCCGCTCATCCGCGTTTTTCTCAAAAATCACCGTGCCGGTGGCTGCCTCCGCCAGTATGACAGCGGGCGAAGTAATCTCCAGGGGCACGCCCTCTTCCAGCGGCGCCGCCGCGCCCAGGGATGGGAAAAAAAGCGCTGCCGCCAGCAGCAGCGCCACGCAACGAAGTTTTCTTTCCAGCATGCCAACCCTCCACCTTTCTGTGGGCATAGCATAACCGGAAGGGATCGATTGATTCCATGGAAAAAGATGCCATATGCATCATATCAGCTGTTTCTTCTCCCATACGCCGCTGAGGAACCGCCACACAAAGCAGATGATGCGGAAAGCCCAGTCGATCTGCATGGCCAGCCACACGCCAATGACGCCCATGCCAAACTGCTCCGCCAGCAAAAAACCAAAAGCGATACGGAAAAGCACCATGGAGATACAGGAAACCGTCATGGTGAAGCGCGCGTCGTTGGCGGCACGCAGAGCGTTGGGCAACACAAAGGAAGTAGGCCACAGAAAAATGCTCCCGACGCCGTGAATCATGATGATCTGCCGGGCCATGGCGTCGGCTTCCGGCGTCAGGTTGTACAGCCCGGTCAGCCAACCCGTGCACAGAAGGATGAGAACATTCAGCACGCTCATATACCCATACGCCATGAGCATCAGCTTTTTCACATAGCTCCGCGCCTGCCCGAATTCCTTGGCGCCCACGCACCGTCCGACCACCGTAACCATTCCCAGGCCAATGGCGTTGCCCGGAAGCACCTGCAGCGTCGTCAGGCTGTTGCCCACCGCATTGGCGGCAATGCTGGCCGTACCGAAGGTGCTGACCATGCGCAGCAGCACAAGCTTTCCCAACTGAAAAAAACCGTTTTCCAAACCCGTGGGCACCCCTACCGACAGAATGCGCTTGACCATGTCTCCCCGCCACTCGAATTTCCGCAGATCCGGACAGGGAATCAGGTTATCAGGCTTGCGCAAGCTCCGCTGCATCACCGCCGCCCCCACCACGCGGGATGCCAGCGTTGCGATCCCTGCCCCAGCAACGCCCCAGCCGCAGCCATAAATCAGAATGGCGTTGCCGACGACGTTGATCAGGTTCATGATCAGGGACGTCACCAAAGACGCTTTGGCATTGCCCATAGCCCGCAACAGCGCCGCAGAGGCGTTGTACATGGCCAGGAAAGGGTAAGAAATAACGGTAATAAGAAAATAAGTTTGCGCATTGGCCATCACCGCGGCCTCAATGTGTCCAAAAACCAGGTTCAGCAACGGAAAGCGCAGCGCGAGAAAAATCGCCATGACGGTTCCTGAAACCAGCACAATGGTATAAAAAAGCTGCTTCGCCGCCATGCTGGCGTTCTCCGGTTCCTTCCGTCCCAGATACTGTGAAGCTACCACCGCGCCGCCTGTCGCCAAGGCGGAAAACACGTTGATGAGCAGCACGTTAATGGAGTCCACCAGCGATATACCGGATACTGCCGCCTCGCCGCAGGTGGAAACCATCATGGTATCCATCATGCCGATGGTAACCGCCAGTAGTTGTTCCAGCATCAGCGGCATAAGCAGTTTGCGTAGGTCTTCCTTGGAAAACAGCACAGCCGGCGCCTCCCCTTTTGCGTATTCACCCATTATACCCTTTTTTCCCCAGAATGCAATACCGGCCGCAAATGACATTTTTCTAACAGAGACCGAAGCGCGCATCCGCTGCCGCGCCTGCCAGGATAGGCGCTATTTCTCGCCGGGCTGACTCTCCCGCGTTGATACGCAACATATTATCATTGAGCGTCAAAGCCCTCTGCCTGCATTGCTGCGGCAGAGGGCTGCGCTTTGTTATGCTTGTAAAAACCCTGCGAAGGTTAGTTGACCGTTGCGTACCACTCGTTGGCTTCCTTTGTAAGCTGTTCACCGCCGTTCTCGTACCATTCCTGCACAACCTCATCCCAATCGTCCATGGAAATATCTCCGCGGACAATTTTTACCAGATTCGTTGTCACAAAGGTCGTCATTGCTTCCGGATACTCCGCTTCGGAAGGCAGCGCCGTATTCAGCTCATTCTTGAATTGGTCAAACGCAACGAATACAGGCAATGTGCGGTCATAGCGTTGAACATAACGATCCCCCGCAATCGCCGTTAACAAATCAGGGTTTGAGAACAGCATGGGGAACAGGCACCAGCCGATACCGTTTTTCTGTCCCTGGGGATGATAGTCTTCACACTCTGTATAGTTGGGATTGTAAATGCGGGTTACGCCGTCCGTGTCGTATATCCACTGATTGCCCTCCGGGCCAAAGTGCAGCATGTACGTTTCTTCGTCCGTGGATTCCTGATTGAGGATCTGCATGATTTTCGCCATCTTGGCGTCGTCGCAGTACGCGCCGAAGCAGAAATACGTGCTGACCGTTCCCTCATTGAGGTATTTTCCGGGGTTGCCGTCCTCATCAGCAACAGGCTTCAAATTGATATAATAAGGTCCCACCTCGTTTAACGCGTCGCTGAAGTCCGTGGTCACATCGTACTGGAACAAGACTTTGGTATCCGTGGTGGAAGCAAAGAACTCCTGCCACGCGGGCTGATTTGCTACCCACTTGGCCGTTACGTGTCCGTCATTGTCGTACTCGTAGTCGTCGTAGGATACGTTATCCATATATCCTACCTTACCTGTTGCGAACTTGTAAGTTACGTCCACGCCGGAGGTGCGGAGGTCCGTAGTAACAAACTCGGGATCAATGTACCCCTTGCTGTACCAATCAGCCAACAGCGTCAGCGCCTTTTTGCTCCCTTCGGATACGAAGCCAAACTCAAGTTCGCCGGCTTCGTTCTTCGTCCAATAGAACGGGTTGACGCCGTAAATACCGAAAATGGAAGGGAAGTACAAGCGTTGATACGTTCCTGTTCCATTGCCGCCCGCGGTGATGGCGTAGGTATCGTCAATGCCGTTGCCATCCGGGTCGCCGTAG
This sequence comes from uncultured Oscillospiraceae bacterium, assembly GCA_964540735.1. Lineage (GTDB taxonomy): Bacteria > Bacillota > Clostridia > Christensenellales > Aristaeellaceae > Egerieenecus. The sequence goes on along the minus strand of CAZINY010000005.1, from coordinate 4,151 downwards.
GTGAATTGTTCAAAGACGTTACTCAATTCCTGCACCGTTGTAGGAACTTCAAGCCCCAGGTTTTGCAGCCAGTCCGCGCGGATAGCTGCGCCAATGGCCGCGGCGCCGGTAGCGTTATAGCGCGGGAAACCATACAGTTCCCCATCAACCATTCCGTAGGTAAAGAAATCGGGATCAGCCTCCACGCACATGGCGTAGTATTCCGGCATATTCTCCTGGACCATTTCCAGGGTGTACGGCTTTACGATGCCCTGATCCACCAGGCTTACCACATCGCTCAGGCTTCCGGCAACAATGAAGTCCGGAATATCGCCGGAAGCAAAAAGCACCGCTTTTTCATCGGCCGTGGTAGCGCGTTTGATTACCACATCGACGCCGAACACTTCCTCAAACTTCTGCTCTCCCCAGGAGTTGTCTTCCAGCGGAGGATTGTCTGCCAACCAAGTAATGACCATCTTCTCCTCCGCATGGACTACTGACATCATCGACAGGGCGACCATGACCGCCAACAGGAAACTCAAGCCTTTCTTCATGATGGGAAACCTCCTTGTTTGATTTTATACTTGATACGCATGGCCCTGCGTAATCAGTATCCCGGATTAACCTTTTACAGCGCCCAATACCATTCCCTTGGCAAAAAATTTACGTACAAAGGGATAGATGATCAGCACCGGCACGATAGTAATCATGATGCCTGCCGCGCGCATGGATTCTTCCGTAGGCTGGTCCGCCTTGCCGCCATGCACCAGCGTGCCGGACATGAGCATATTGCTTTGCTCAATGACCAGGCGGCGGATATGCACCTGCACCACCTGCTTGTCCAGATCCTGAATATAGATCATGGAATCAAAATAGCTGTTCCAGTGCGTGAAAAACATCCAGGTAGCAATGGTCATCAGCGAAGGAATGCTGATCGGCAGAATCACCAGGATAAAGATCTGCAATACGGACGCCCCGTCGATATTCGCGGCCTCCTCCAGGGCTTCCGGTATGCCCTCGAAGAAGCTGCGAAGCAAAAGAATATAATACGTATTGCATAACGGTAGCAGCACCAGTACCCAAATATTGTCCAATAACCCGACGGACTTCACTGTCAAATAGGTGGGAATCAGTCCGCCTACAAAGAACAGATTGACCATGAAAAACCATGTGATCAGCTTGCGTCCGGGCAAGTCGCGCTTGCTCAAAGGGTATGCAGCCAGCGCCATAACCACCACAGAAAGCAGCGTTCCCACCAACGAGCGGAAAATCGTGACTGCAAATCCGGTGTGGATATAACTTTGGCTGAACAGGCGGGTATATCCCAGTATGGTGAAGCCTTTGGGCGTCAGCATAAAAGGGTCCGTGTTGGTCGCCAATCCGCCGTAGGTTGAAAAAGACTTCATCAGCAGATAATAGATGGGATAAATCACGGTGAACATGAAGAACGCAAGAAAAAGATAAATCACCGCACGCACCGGAACGCTGCCGCCATCCCGACAGACCCGTGAGAATCTCTTCATCGCCGCGCCCTCCTTTATCAGAACAAGCCTTCCTGACCAATCGCTTTGGCAAAATAGTTGGTGACAAGTACCAGCGCAAGGTTAATCACGTTCTTGAACAAGCCCACGGCCGTGGAATAGCTGTATTTGCTGCGTTCAATCCCCTGCCGGTATACGTAGGTATCAAGGATGTCCGCCGTATCCATCACAGCGTCGTTATACATATTATAAATTTGGTCAAAGCCCGCATTCATTAAGGAGCCGACCTTCAGCACCATCACAACGACGATGGTTCCCGCAATGCAGGGAATCGTTACGTTTGTCAACTGCTTCCAACGGCCAGCGCCGTCCAACTGCGCCGCTTCATAGAGCTCAGGGTTAATCCCGCCGATTGCCGCAATGAAAATAATGGAATTCCAGCCTGCCGACTCCCACATATCGCTGACCACCACCCAGAACAGAAACCAGTCGTCCTCTCCCAGGAAATAGATTGGCGTTCCTCCGAAAGCCCGAATAATTTCATTAACCATTCCGGATGAAGGGGAAAGAATCTCCAGGAGGATGGAACCAATAACCACCCAGCTGAAAAAGTGCGGCAGCATGGTTACGCTGGAAACCAGCGTGCGGTATCGCTTGTGCACCACTTCATGAAGCAATAACGCCAGCGTCAACCCCGACGTAGAGACAAAAACCAGTTTGATTCCGCTGATCACCAGCGTGTTTCGCGTTACGGCCCAAAAGGTTTTGTCCTTAAACATTTTGAAAAAATGTTCAAGCCCTACCCAATCGCTACCCTCAATGCCTTTCAGAATTTTGAAATCCTTGAACGCGATTTGCAGGCCGTAAATGGGGCCGTACGCAAAAATCACATACCAGACAACCGCAGGCAGCAGAAAGAGATACAGCCAGCGATATTTCCAGAGACGCTCTCTCACTCCTGGCGCTTTGTAAACCACGGCACGATTCGCTGCATTGCTCTGCTGCATGATTCTCCCTCCTTACTGCTCCCCCTTAATCCATGCTTCGGAAATACGATGATACATGATGCAATCCTTACCGTGCCAAGTATAACTGACATGAATCGCCCCGTCCCTGGACTGTATAATGCTTGGATAGTGGAAGGTGTGGTTCAAGCGAATGTTCCGTTCCCCCGCGTATCCGTCTCCCGCCTCGATCACTCGCTTGTAAGGAAAGCTATCGCCCTCGTCATAGGTCAAGGCAATGACAATCGGCACACGCGGAGCATTCCATTCCACGGCAGTGGGATCGTCGCCGCCCTTGGCGTCGTTATAGATCAGCGCAATCGCTCCGGACTGGAGCCGGATCGCCTGAATGGATGCATTATTGTTATTCAGACCAATCGGCACTGGCTCGCGCCAGGTACGGCCGTAGTCCTCCGAAAAGCTGCGATAGATCCGGTCAGCGGAACGGCTACGGAAAAAAGCGACCAAATGCCCCGGACGCGTTTCTACAATAGACATGTGCACCCTGCGGACGCTGCCCGGGACTTCAAACTCGCGCCAGCTTTTCCCCTGATCCGATGAAATCTGCACCACCGAATAATCGCGTCCGTACTGCGGCTTGCTCGCATCCTCTTCCACCTGGCTATACCACATGGGGAAAATCCACTCCCCATTGCTCATTTCCAAAATTGGATGACGGCAAAAAGCGCCCGGTTTGGTAAACAGCGGTGTCATGGCCGACCACGTGCGCCCGCGATCGTCCGACGTGCGCAACCGTACCTCTGCCGTTTCCTGCATGGTAAAGTGTCCCTTGACTTCTCCGGCTGCCAGTTTCTGCTCCCATGCCTCCACGGTCATTTTGCCTCTGGATTGCTGAGCGGTATGAAGCAACCACAGCCGTCCGTCCTTTGCCTGAAAACAGCACGGATTCTGTTCGGAACGTTCATAGTCATCCGAAATCAGTACCGGCGCACTCCATTGACCCGCGCCCTTATCCAGACGTGACATAACGATCTTTATATCGGAAGAACCTTCCGATAACCCCGCAAACCATACGCACAGCAAATCGCCATTATCCAATTCGATTAAATTTGAAGCATGATTGGCACGAAAGCCTGAAGGTATATACGCCTTAATGTGGCAATCGTAACCATGTTCGTAAAATAATCGTCCTTCCTGCGCCAGTTCCGCAAAATTCATTGGTTTCATTTGTAATCTCTCCACTTCCAGAACAACTATGCTACATCTTATCTGTGTTCTTATTGTAACAATTGGAATCGCCTTTTTCAATTATATTTTTCATACTTGCACAAAAATGCAGTCAAATTGCACGTTTTTACTCTGTTACCTATTGTCCGACCTGCATGCGGTGAGATGATCCATCCAGGTGTGCTACCGGAACTGTCCAGCAAGGAAACACGTGTCAGTCGCCCACATCGCGCATCCGCTTTTGCGTAAAAAAAAGAGCCGGCGGACGGCGCCGGTCTTCAAATCGGATTCACAGTCCCTCCGCCTTTCGTTCATATCCGCCTTCTTTACCGGCAAGGCAATTATTTTTGTTAGGAAAAACAAGATTCTCAGACTGTCGAAAAACCCCAGGGAGGTGTCGGAGGGGCCGCAGCCTCTCCGACTTCTATTCGTATCCGCCGGCTTTGCCGGCGGGGCGGGTTGTTGATTTTGCTTGCAAAATCAATTCCTTACAAATTCG
>CAZINY010000004.1:74164-82816 GCA_964540735.1 uncultured Oscillospiraceae bacterium | reverse complement strand
ATTCATGGACTATGCGCCGGTGCTGTTTGTTTCCGCCATGACGGGGCAGCGGGTGAATACCGTGCTGGATATGGTCAGCCAGGTTTATGCCCAGTATACCAAGCGCGTGCCTACGGGCGTGCTGAACGATGTGCTTGCGGATGCCCAGGCATCCTTGCAGCCGCCGGCCACCAACGGACGCAGGCTGAAGATTTATTATGGCACACAGCAGCATGTGGCCCCCCCGACCTTTATCCTCTTTGTGAATGATGAGGAGCTGATGCACTTTGCCTATCAGCGCTACCTGGAGAATTTCCTGCGGAAAACCTTCGACTTTACCGGCACGCCCATCCGCTTGGTACTTCGGGCGAAGCACAAGGAGGAATAAGGCATGAGCGTAACGTTGGCCTATGTGATCACCGGCGTGATCGCTTATCTGTTAGGTTCCATTTCCACGGGTATCCTGGTGGCGCAGAAGAATCATGGACCGAACCTGCGGGAAGTGGGCAGCAAGAATACCGGCGCGAGCAATGTACTGCGCACCATGGGCCTGAAAAGCGGTTTGATTACCTTTGTGGGCGACTGTGGTAAGGCAGCGGTGGCTTGCCTGATTGGCCGGTGGTTGCTGGCCCCCTATGGGGCATCCCTGTATGGGGCCATGCTGGCGGGACTATTGGTGATTCTGGGGCATAACTGGCCGGTATTTTTTCAGTTCAAGGGCGGAAAGGGTGTTGCCAGCAGCTGTGGCGTGATGCTGGTTTGCTTCCCGCTGCCGGCAATTATTTGCTTTGTGTTCTGCCTGGCGCTGATTTATCTGTCGAAGTATATTTCCTTGGGGAGCATGTCCATGCTGACGCTGTATGCCATTCTGGTGTCTTTCCAGAATGCGGGGAACTGGCTGGTGATCGTCTGGAGCGTGCTGCTGGCTGCGCTGTGCATTCTGCGGCACCGCAGCAATATTCAGCGTCTGTGCCGGGGGGAAGAAAACCGCCTGGGGAGCAAGAAAAAAGCATAATGCGGCGGCGGAAGGATCTGCTTTCTGGAAAAACAATGCAAATTTTCCTTGACATATGCATTTAATTAATATGAAAAAAAGCAGCGGGCGTACCAAAAAACTAGCCCGCTGTTTTTTGTGCATTTTCTTGCAAAAAAAAACGGAAAAATGCCGGTTTCAAGGCCGGTTTTTTGCATTCCTGTCCAGCTTTTTCCCCATATCGTGCAAAAAAAGGATTGCCATGTGCCTGGCAATCGGCTATAATAATAGAGATAAAATACATGGATGGAGCGTAAGCTGCATGAATCTACGCGTGCTGCCTCAACCTAGCGGCCGACGGAGTAAACGAACGAGCGCCGAACGATTGATGGTGGCGCTTGTTCGTCTTTTAACAATATGCGCTTCGCTCTGTTTTCTGCGTGACCATAGTAGCAATCCCAGGGGAACCAATCATATTTCAGGAGGTACGGAACATGAGTAAAGTTCACGTTTTTGATCATCCGCTGATTCAGCACAAGCTGAGCCTCATGCGGGACAAAAACACCGGCGCGAAGGAATTCCGCGAACTGCTGGAAGAAATCTCCATGCTGATGGTTTATGAGGTGACGCGGGATCTGCCCACCGTGGAGGTGGAGGTGGAAACGCCCATCTGCAAGTGCAAAACCCGCGTGCTGGCAGGCAAGAAGCTGGGCATCGTGCCTATCCTGCGGGCAGGCCTGGGCATGGTGGACGGCGTGACCAAGCTGGTACCTGCGGCCAAGGTGGGCCACATCGGCCTGTACCGTGATCCGCAGACCCTGGAGCCGGTGGAGTATTACTGCAAGCTGCCCGTGGACTCGGAAAACCGTGAGCTGCTGGTGCTGGACCCCATGCTGGCCACCGGTGGCAGCGCCAGCGCGGCCATCACCTTTATCAAGAAGCGGGGCTGCAACCATATCCGCCTGGTGAACCTGATTGCCGCGCCGGAGGGCATTGCCCGGGTGCAGCGTGAGCATCCCGACGTGGATATTTATGTGGCGGGCCTGGATGAAAAACTCAACGATCATGGCTACATTGTGCCCGGACTGGGCGATGCGGGCGATCGCCTGTTTGGCACAAAATAACACCGGGAGGCGTTGCTTCCCAAAAGAAAGGTGGTGATTGGTTTGTCGCTGGAAATTCTTCAGAGCATCGAGCAGGCGGAGGCGAAAGCCGAAGGCATGCGTACCGAGGCGCAGAAGCAGGCCCGGGAAATTCTCAAGTCCGTGGAGGCGGCCTGCCTGGCCCAGGAACGTGCCGCCGCAATTGAGCACCGCGCGCTGTACCAGCAGCTGATGGAGCAGGATCGCGTTCGAGTAGCGGGAGAACTGGCAAAAAAGAGCCAGGGCTACGCCACGGAACGCGCCGCTCTGTGCAAGGCTGCGGAAGCCCGGCTGGAACAGGCGGCAACCCAGATCTTCGAAAGGATCGTGCGTCATGGCCATAGTTGAGATGAAACGGATTGATCTGCTGGCCATGCGGCAGGATCAGAAAAAACTACTGCGTGCCATGCAGCGAATGGGCTGCGTGGAGATAACGCCCATTTCCGGGGAAAACCTGGAAGCCTACCAAAAGCAGGATGTCACCCGCCTCCAGCAGGTGGAAGCCACCATGGAGCGCCTGCGCTGGACCATCGGCCAGCTTTCCCAGTACAACCGGCAGAAGCCGCCCTTTCTGGGCAGCCTGCCGGATGCGGACGCTGGGGACGTGCAGTATATCCAGCAGCATGAGGCAGAACTCATGGCACTGCTGGATCAGGCGGAGGAATTGGAAAAGACCGGCGGCGACCTGCGCGGACAGCTGGCCCGCATCCAGGTGGCCCAGGAACAGCTGGAGCCCTGGAAGGGGCTGGACATCCCGGTAGAGAACATCGGCAGCACCCGAAGCGTATTCCAGCAGGTAGGTACCATCAGCAAGGGCCTGGTGGAAGAGCTGATAGCCAAATACGCTACCCAGCCCGTATACATACAAGTATTGGGCGAAGTGCGGGACGTCGCCTACATATGGGTGGTTGCTCATGCGTCCCTGGTCGGAGAGCTCGGGGAAGCGCTGAAGGCCGCCAGCTTTACGCCCGCACAGTTTGGGGATATGCACGGTACTGTGGCTCAGCGTCTGGAAGCCTACCGTCAGGAGCGTGAAGAGATCAACGGCCGCGCGCAAGCGGTAACCCAGGAATGGCAGGAAATGGCCAATGCCAACCTTACACGCCTGAAAACCTGGTACGACCTGTTGCAGATTGAGAAGGATCAGCAGGAGGCCGCCAAGCGCACCATCGGCACGGGGATGGCCTTCCTGCTTCGGGGATGGGTGCCGGCAGCCCTGGGGGACAAGGTGAGCGCCGAGCTGCAGAAGCTCTCGCCCACCTGCTCGATGGAGATTTACGCTCCTGCCGAGGATGACGAGCCGCCCATCCTGCTGCACAACGGCAAGTTTGCAACGCCCTTTGAGTCCGTGGTGGAAGGTTTTGCGCTTCCCTCACCCAAGGGCATGGATCCCACAGCGGCGATGGCGCCCTTCTATGCGCTGCTCTTCGGCATGATGCTTTCCGATGCGGGCTATGGCCTGGTCATGGCGCTGGCCATCCCGCTGCTGCTGAAGCTGAAAAAGCCGGGCAAGAACAGCGTGAAAATGCTGTGGCTGCTGTTTTACAGCGCCATTGCCACGGTGGTGTGCGGCGCGATTTACAATACCTGGTTTGGCTTTAACCTGCCGGTGAAGAGCATTCTCGACCCCATCAACGACCCCATGCCGGTTATGATTGTCTGCATGGGCGTGGGCGTGGTGCATCTGTATGCCGGCATGATCCTGGCCGCGTACATGAACATCAAGCGCGGCAAACCGCAGGACGCGGTTTTCGACCAGCTTAGCTGGATGATGCTGGTATCGGGCCTGATTATGCTGGTGGCCGGCGGCGTGATCGCGGAGATCGGCAAGTGGATGGCCATCATCGGCGTAGTCATTATCCTGATCTGGGCCGGCCGGGAAAAGAGCCGCAATCCCTTCAAGCGACTGGTCAGCGGCCTGGGCTCCCTGTATGGGGCCACCAGCTGGATCTCGGACATTCTGTCCTACATGCGCTTGTTCGGTATGGGCCTGGCCACCGGCGTCATCGGCATGGTAATCAACCAGCTGGTGGGCATGGCGTTCAGCAGCGGTATCATTGGCGCGGTGATCGGCAGCGTGCTGTTTGTGGGCGCGCATGCCTTTAACCTGGGTATCAATGCCCTGGGCGCCTATGTGCACTCCTGCCGGTTGCAGTACATCGAGTTTTTCGGCAAGTTCTATGAAGAAGGCGGCGTGGCGTTCCGTCCGCTGGCCTACAATACCCATTATGTGAACATACACCAGGCCTAAGGGCCGGGATATGCCAGACATTAAAAGGAGGATACAACTATGGAATGGGGTCAAATTCTTGCTTTGGTAGCCGCCGCGCTGGCGGTCATCCTGCCGGGTATGGGTTCTTCTAAGGGCGTGGGTCTGAGCGGTGAGACCGCCTCTGGCGTGTCCACGGAAAATCCCGAAGTCGCCTCCAAGCTGCTGGTTTTGCAGCTGCTGCCCGCTACTCAGGGTATTTACGGCTTCCTGATCGCCGTGATTATCATGATCAACACCGGCGCGCTGTCCGGCAGCATGGTGAGCGTTTCCGTGATCCACGGACTGGAACTGATCGTTGCGGCGCTGCCCGTGGCCGTCGTGGGTTACTTCTCCGCCATCCGTCAGGGCCGCGTGGCCGCTGCCGCCATGCTGATGACCGGCAAGCGCCCCGAAATGAGCGGTAAGGGCATCACCATGACCGTTATGGTGGAGACCTACGCCGTGCTGTCTCTGCTGGTTTCCTTCCTGGCTGTGAATGCCATCAAGCTGTAAGAAAGGCGCGACTCGCATGAACGCACAAGCGATCCTGGATAAAATTCTGGAGGACGCCAAGGAGAATGCCTCCGCCGTCCTCAAAGACGCCAACGATCGTGCCGGCGCGATGCGCAAGGCTACCGAGGAGCGGATCGCCACCGCCCGGGCTAATACGGAAGCCCGCGCCCATGAAGACGCCCACGCCGCGGCCGTGCGCATGGGGCGCATGGCGGAGCTGGACGAGCGCAAGCTCCTGCTCAAGGACAAGCGCGACATGATGGAGCGGGCGTTCTCCCTGGCCCTGGATAAGATGAAGGCCATGCCTGCCAAGGAGGCTCGCGCTTTCCTGCTGTCCACTCTCACGGAGCTGGCAGACGGGAACGAGGAGCTGATTGTGGGCGCGGAGAGCGATGGCTGGATGGATAAGGCTTTCCTGGCGGATGCCAACGCGGCGCTGACTGCCGCCGGCAAACCCGGTAAGCTCACCCTGGCTAAGGAAAAGCGCGCAGGCGTCAGCGGTTTGATTCTTGCCCGGCACGATACGGAAATTCATTGCACCTACCAAGCGCTCCTGGACAGCCGCAGGCTGGAAATGGAGGCGCAGGTGGCGCAGATGCTGTTCCCCAATACCTAAACCAACCGATTTCTATGGAAAGGAGGGCTGGCTATGCCACAGGAAAGCATTTACTACGCCGCGGGACGCTTGAGTATCAAGCAGCGTGAAATCATGGACGCCAGTCGCCTGGAAAGGTTGCTTTCCACCTCGTCCTTTGAGGAAGCAAAGCGTACCCTTTCGGAAATCGGATGGGCAAGCGCGGAGGAAGCGGACTATGAGCAGCTTGCCCTGGACCGGGTGGCCCAGGCCAGCGCGCTGGTCCGCGATCTTTCCACCGATGCGAAGGTCACGGATTGTTTCCTGTTCAAGTATGACATTGCAAATTTGAAAATGCTCCTGAAGGCACGCTGCCTGGGCATCACCGCGGAGCATCTTTCCTCCAGCGGTACCATTCCTGTGGAAAAGCTCCGCCATGCGGTGGCGGATCACCGCTACAAGGAACTTCCCGAGCCCATCTGCAAGGCCATGGAAGGGCTGGAGCAGGAGCTGATTACCGAGGAAAACCCGCTGCTGATTGACGTGCGGCTGGACCGGGCCATGTTCGAGATGATTTTCGAACAGCTCAAGGGCCGCCGCTGTGCCGCGGCGGTGGCCTACTTCCAGGCGCGGGCGGATATGCTCAACGCCATTACTCTGCTGCGCGTGCGGCGCATGGGCCGGGATGAAGCCTTCTTTGAAGGCGTACGCCTGCCTGGCGGCGCCATTGCCGAGGACAAGTGGGCCGACGCCTTTGCGGACCCCGAGCGCCTGCCGGAACTGCTCCGCCCCTATGGGGAGCGGGTGATGGACGCGGCGCTTGCGGCGGTGCGGAATTTTGCACACCTGCCTGGCCTGGAAAAGGCCATGGATAACGCGCTGCTGGCCATCTTCACCAAGGACCGCTTCGACATGATGCGCCTGGAAACCGTGGTGGGCTATCTGCTGGCGGCGGAACGTGAGGCCGGCGCGGTGCGCCTGGTGATGGCCGGAAAGCAAAATGGCTTCGACATGGAGGCCATTCGGGAAAGGCTGCGTGATCTCTATGGCTGAGAATACGAATCGCATGGGCGTAGTGGGGGAGCGGGATGCCGTGCTGGCCTTCAAGGCCGTGGGCATGCGCGTAATCCCCGTTCAGACGCCCGCGGAGACCACAGCCGCGCTGCATAAGCTGTCCACCGAGGGCGTACCGGTGATCTTTATCACGGAAACCTGCGCCCAGCAGGTGCCCGAAGCCCTGGAGAAGTACAAGACCATGCCCGGCACCGCCGTGATTCCCATTCCGGGGAGCCGGGGGTCCAATGGCCTGGGCATGAGCCGCGTGCGGGCCAACGTGGAAAAAGCCATCGGCGCGGATATTCTGTTCAACAATGAGAAAGAGGGGGTTTGACCATGGCGCAGGGAACCACTGTAAAGGTTGCCGGCCCCTTGATTGTAGCGGAAAACATGGCCGACGCCCGGATGTACGACGTGGTTCGCGTGAGCCGTGATCGCCTGGTGGGCGAGATTATCGAGCTGCGTGGCGACAAGGCGTCCATCCAGGTGTACGAGGAAACGGCGGGCCTGGGCCCCGGCGAGCCCGTGGAATCCACCGGCGCGCCGCTTTCCGTGGAACTGGGGCCGGGCCTGATTGAATCGATTTTTGACGGCATTCAGCGCCCGCTGACGGTCATTCGCGACCAGTTTGGCGAGCGTATCCGCCGGGGCGTGGAAGTGCCCAGCCTGGACCGTGAGAAGGTATGGGCCTTTGAGCCCAAGGTGCTGGTGGGCGATAAAGTTGTTGCAGGCTCCGTGCTGGGACACGTGCAGGAGAGCGCCGTGGTGGATCACAAGATCATGGTGCCCTACGGCATCAGCGGAGAGGTGGTGAAAATCCACAAAGGCGCGGCCAAGCTGGAAGACGTCATTGCCGTGGTGCGTGACGAAAAAGGCGAGGAGCATCAGCTGACCATGCTGCAGCGCTGGCCCGTCCGTCGTGGCCGTCCCTACCTGGAAAAGCTGGCGCCCCAGGCGCCCATGGTGACCGGCCAGCGGGTCATCGACACCTTCTTCCCCATCGCTTCCGGCGGTGTGGCGGCGGTGCCCGGCCCCTTCGGCTCCGGCAAGACCGTGGTGCAGCATCAGCTGGCCAAGTGGGCGGACGCGGACATCATCGTGTACGTGGGCTGCGGCGAGCGCGGCAACGAAATGACCGACGTGCTCATGGAGTTCCCGGAGCTGCATGATCCGCGCACCGGCGAAAGCCTGATGAAGCGTACCGTGCTGATTGCCAATACCTCCGACATGCCCGTGGCGGCCCGTGAAGCCTCCATTTACACGGGTATCACCATTGCCGAGTATTACCGGGATATGGGCTACAAGGTGGCCATCATGGCCGACTCCACCAGCCGCTGGGCAGAGGCATTGCGCGAGATGTCCGGCCGTCTGGAGGAAATGCCCGGTGAGGAAGGTTATCCCGCCTACCTGGCGTCCCGTATCGCGGAATTCTACGAGCGGGCCGGCTATGTGAAGTGCCTGGGCGATGATAACCGCTACGGTTCCATCTCGGCCATTGGCGCCGTATCGCCGCCAGGCGGTGATATTTCCGAGCCCGTGAGCCAGGCTACCCTGCGCATCGTGAAGGTGTTCTGGGGCCTGAGCGCCTCCCTGGCCTACAAGCGGCATTTCCCGGCCATCGACTGGCTGCAAAGTTACTCCCTGTACGTGGATCGCCTGGGCAGCTGGTTCAGCGACAACGTTTCCCCCGAGTGGAACGAGCTGCGTGCCCGGGCCATGCGGGTGCTGCAGGAAGAGGCCGAGCTGAACGAAATCGTGCAGCTGGTGGGTATCGACGCCCTGAGCTGGAAGGACCGGCTGACCATGGAAGTGGCCCGCTCCATCCGCGAGGACTACCTGCATCAAAATGCCTTTGACGAGGTGGACACCTACACCTCCCTGCAAAAGCAGTTTGACATGCTGCAGCTGATTCTGGCATTCCAGGAGAAGGGACAGCAGGCGCTTGACGCTGGAGCGAATCTTTCCGACGTGCTGGGGCTGCCTGTGCGTGACCGGATTGGCCGCGCCAAGTATATCCCCGAGGATCAGATCAAAGTACAGTTTGAGCAAATCGAGTCGGATCTCAGCAGCCAGACGGCCGCGCTGATCGATCAAGGAGGGCAGGCCTGATGCTGAAGGAATACCATACCATCAAAGAGGTGGTGGGCCCCCTGATGCTGGTGGA
>CAZINY010000004.1:0-74154 GCA_964540735.1 uncultured Oscillospiraceae bacterium | reverse complement strand
AGCGAGACATCGGCGCTGTATGAGCGCGAAGGGGTGAAGTAAGATGCTCAAAGAATATAAAACCATCCGCGAGGTGGTCGGCCCCCTGATGCTGGTGGAAGGCGTCTCCGGGGTCACCTATGACGAGCTGGTGGAGATCACCCAGGCCAACGGCGAAAAGCGTTCCGGCAAGGTGCTGGAAGTGAACGGCGACAAGGCCCTGGTGCAGATGTTCGAATCCAGCAACGGCCTGCGCATTGACAACAGCTCCGTGCGCTTCCTGGGCCGGGGTATTGAACTGAGCGTTAGCATGGACATGCTGGGCCGGGTGTTTGACGGCATGGGCCGTCCCCGGGACGGCGGGCCGGAAATCATCCCCGAAAAGCGCATGGACATCAACGGCGAGCCATTGAATCCCGCCGCTCGGGACTACCCCAGCGAGTTTATCCAGACGGGTATTTCCGCCATTGACGGATTGAATACCCTGGTTCGCGGACAGAAGCTGCCGGTGTTCTCCGGTTCCGGTCTGCCCCATGCGCAGCTGGCCACGCAGATTGCCCGCCAGGCCAAGGTGCTGGGCAAGGGCGACAAGTTCGCTGTGGTGTTTGCCGCCATCGGTATCACCTTTGAGGAAGCGGACTACTTTATCAGCGACTTCCGCAAGACCGGCGCCATTGAGCGCGCGGTGCTGTTCATGAACCTGGCCAACGACCCGGCCATCGAGCGTATCGCTACCCCGCGTATGGCGCTGACTGCCGCGGAATACCTGGCCTATGAAAAGGACATGCACGTGCTGGTAATCCTCACGGATATTACCAACTATGCCGAGGCGCTGCGCGAGGTTTCCGCGGCCCGGAAAGAGGTGCCCGGCCGCCGCGGCTACCCCGGCTACCTGTACACCAACCTGGCTACCATGTACGAGCGCGCCGGTCGCGTGGTGGGGAAGAAGGGCTCCATTACCCAGATCCCGATTCTGACCATGCCCGAGGACGACAAGACCCACCCCATTCCCGACCTGACGGGATACATTACCGAGGGGCAGATCATCCTCAGCCGCGAGCTGTACCGCAAGGGAATTACGCCGCCGGTGGACGTGCTTCCGTCCCTGTCCCGTTTGAAGGACAAGGGCATCGGCGAGGGCAAGACCCGCAAGGATCACGCCGCCACCATGAACCAGCTTTTCGCCGCGTATTCCCGCGGCAAGGAAGCCAAGGAGCTGGCGGTGATTCTGGGCGAAGCGGCCCTGTCGGACATCGACAAGCTGTACGCCGCCTTTGCGGACGCCTTTGAGAAGGAATATGTTTCCCAGGGCTACGAAACCAACCGTTCCATCGAGGAAACCCTGGACCTTGGCTGGAAACTGCTGGCCATGCTGCCGCGTTCGGAGCTGAAGCGTATCCGTGACGATATGCTGGACGAGTTCCTGCCGAAGAAGGAGGAAACCAAGTAATGGCATCAGCACTTCGCGTGAATCCGACGCGGATGGAGCTGACCCGCATCAAGAAGCGCCTTGTGACCGCCAAGCGCGGCCACAAGCTGCTGAAGGATAAGCGGGATGAGATGGTGCGGCAGTTTATTCTGATCATCCGAGAGAACCAGCAGCTGCGCAAGGAAGTGGAAGCAGAGCTGTCCCAGGCACTGGGGAACTTCGCCCTGGCCCGTGCGGTCATGGACCCCCAGGCGCTGGAGGAAGCGGTGCTGTATCCCGCCCGGCAGGCCAAGCTGGAGCTGGGCAGGAAGAACATTCTTTCCGTGCATGTGCCCACCATTACGGTGGATGAAAGCTCCCTGCATGAAACCGTGCAGGCATACGGCTTTGCTGAAACCAGCAGCCAGCTGGACGGCGCCATTGCCACCCTGGCGGAGCTTCTGCCGAAAATGGTGCGCCTGGCCGAGATTGAAAAAACCTGCGATATGCTGGCGGATGAAATCGAAAAGACCCGCCGCCGGGTGAACGCCCTGGAATACGTGATGATCCCGCAGTTTGAAATGACCATCCGCGAAATTTCCATGAAGCTGGAAGAAAACGAGCGCGGCGCCACCACTCGCCTGATGAAGGTGAAGGACATGATGGCCCAGCGCGAGGCGTAACATTCCTTATGCGGGGAGCGTGCCATAAAAGGCCGCTCCCCGCCGGGAAGGAACGCATGAAAAGGGAGCGCAAGCTCCTTTTTTCATGGAGGGGAAAAGCAATGCGAGCCTATCTATATGCGCAGGGGTTCCAGCGGGTGCTTGCCCTGCATCCGCAGGTATGCGGGCTGGAGAGCGCGGATGCCACCCTGTGGCTGTGCCTGTGGGGGTATCAGGCAGCCCAGTCGGTTGAACGCACACAAGGGGAGATTCATCCGTATTATCCTGCTTCGCAGCGGGCATATCTGGCCGCACGCCAGGCGGTGGCGGAGGGGGAGAAGCGCGGGCTGCACCTGCGGCAGGATACCGAGCTTCGACTGAAACCGCTCTTTGCCCATCTGCGGGGATTTTCCCAGGGACGCAACACCCTCTCCAGCGTGGAGGGCATGGGCAGCCGATTCCATGTACAGGTCCTGTGGATGAGCGAAGAGGCGGAGGCATACGACGACGCGCTGTGGGAGGATGCTCCCCATGGGTTGTCCTGCGGTGCCTGCAAGGCATGCCTTGCTGCCTGCCCCACAGGGGCCCTGGATGCGGAAGGCTTCCACCGGGAGCGCTGCCTGCGCAACTGGATGCTCAGCGGCCGGCCGATTCCGGAGGAAATGCGGTCGGCCATGGGAAACCTGCTTGTGGGGTGCGATGCCTGCCAGCGATGCTGTCCCCAAAACACAGGCTTGTCATGGGGACCCGGCGCAAGCATTGCGCTGGATTACCTGCTGCGCTCACCCAAGGATGCCGCACAGCATCTGGCGTCGCAGATTGGCTTCAACCTGGCAATCCCAAACCGAATCCTGGGACAGGCATTGCTTGCTGCGGGCAACAGCGGAGACAAAGCATTGCTGCCACTGGTGAAAAGCTGGACAGAGCATGCTTCCCCCGTGGTGCGGGAGCATGCCAGGTGGGCTGCTGCCAGGCTGGAAAACTTACCATAACCAAATCACAGAGATAAAAAAGGACCGTGCATGGCGCTCCACAAGGGAAAGCACCATGCACGGTCCTTTTTCATGTACTTACTCAACAGGGGTAAAGGCATCCTTGGACAACCCACATACGGGGCATACCCAATCTTCGGGGATATCCTCCCACGCAGTGCCGGGAGCAATGCCGCCATCGGGATCGCCCTGAGCAGGATCGTAAATATATCCGCAGGGGCATTCGTACTTGGTCATGGGAAACCCCTCCTTGTTTTGAAAAAATGCTTACTTGCCGAAGTAGCGGTTCAGCAGGCCCTCGAAAGCCTTGCCATGGCGGGCTTCGTCGCGAGCCATCTCATGCACGGTGTCATGAATGGCATCCAGGTTCAGCTGCTTGGCCTTCACAGCCAGCTCCATCTTGCCAGCGGTAGCGCCGTTCTCGGCTTCCACACGCATTTCCAGGTTGCGCTTGGTGCTGTCGGTCACGACTTCGCCCAGCAGCTCGGCAAACTTGGCAGCGTGCTCCGCCTCTTCATAAGCGGCCTTCTCCCAGTACAGACCGATCTCGGGATAGCCCTCACGATGCGCCACACGGGCCATGGCCAGGTACATACCAACCTCGGTGCACTCACCGGTGAAGTTGGCGCGCAGGCCTTCCTTGATTTCCTCGGGGGCATCCTTGGCTACGCCCACCACATGCTCGGCAGCCCAGGTCTTGTCGCCGCCGACCTTTTCAAACTTGGACTTGGGAGCCTTGCAGACGGGGCAGAACTCGGGAGCCTCGGGACCTTCATGCACATAACCGCAAACCTTGCAAACCCACTTCATATTTCATACCTCCATGTTAGTCGCTTGATGTTGTTTGGCTTTCGCCTGTGCTTAGTATACACGCATTTGCCCGATATGAAACAAACTTTTTTGTTTTTTTTCAAAAGTTTTTTTCGATAGACGCCGCAGACGGTCAGCGCTCCTCGCGGAAGTAGTTTACGCCGCAGGCATGGGGCTGCTGATTTTCCCGGCGCATGCGGATGGAGGAGATAACCAGAATCACGCAGGTTACCAGGAAGGGCAGCATGGAGAAGAAGGCGGAGGGAATGTCGATGACGCTGGCAGGTATATAGAGCTTCAGGACGCTCAGCGCCCCGAATACCAGCGAGCCCAGCAGCGCCTTGTAGGGGCTCCAGGCGGCGAAGATGACCAGGGCAACCGCAATCCAGCCCAATCCGCCCACGCAGTTGTACGTCCAGTTGCCTCCGCAGGTGACCAGCGCGATATAGGCGCCGCCCAGGCCGCAGATGCCGCCGCCCAGCAGCGTGTGGACATATTTGTAGGCGCTGACGTTGATGCCCGCCGCGTCTGCGGCAGCAGGATTTTCACCCACGGCCCGCAGGTTCAGCCCGCGGGAGGTGTGGTTCAGGTACCAGCCCGCCGCCACCGCCAGCACAACCCCCAGGTAGGTAAACAGGCTGTGGTTGAACAGCAGCTTGCCCACGTAGGGAAGCGCCGTCAGCGCGCCCAGATCCATGGGGCGGAAAAAGGCCTTCATGGCGTCGGATACCATGGCGGCGCCGGACCCGGAACCGTTGATCATGTTGGTGCCCAGCAGATTGGCCACGCCGGTGCCGAAAATGGTCAGGGTCAAACCGGCCACGTTCTGGTTCGCTTTCAGGCTGACCGTGAGGAAGGCGTATACCAGCGCCCCAACCAGCCCGCCCAGGAAGGCGAACGCCAGCGCGGCGGCGGCGCTGTCCAGATAATAAGCGCCCATGAAGCCGAACACCGCGCCCATGTACATCATGCCTTCCACGCCCAGGTTCACGTTGCCGGCCTTTTCCGTAAGAATTTCGCCCAGGGTGCCGTACAACAGCGGTACGCCCGCCAAGATGGCGGCGTAAAGAAAATTGCAGATCCAGTCCAATGCGGCGGTCATGCTTTGACGCCCCCTTTCTCCACGCTGCGGCGGAACATCAGCCGGTAGTTAATAAAGAATTCCGCGCCCAGGACAAAAAACAGGATGATTCCCTGGAGTACGTCCGCCATGGAGGGGGAAATTTTGAAGGTGGACTCGATGGCGCCGCTTCCTTTTTCCATAATGCCGAAAAGCACGCTGGTCAGCAGGATGCCCAGGGGAGAGAGCCGCGCCAGCCAGGCGACGATAATGGCCGTAAAGCCCACGCCGCCCGCGACGGAGTCGGTCAGCTGCATGTCTGCGCCGCTGGCCTGCATAACGCCGGCCAGGCCGCAGATAGCGGCGGAAAGGAACATGGTCCGCAAAATGATCTTTTTCACGGGCATGCCCGCATACCGGGCAGTGTTTTCGTTTTCGCCCACCACGGTGAGCTCGTAGCCGTGCTTGGTGTACCGCAGGTAGATAAACACCAGCGCCACCAGCGCCAGGGCCACCACCCATCCCATATGGATGCCCAGCACCTTGGGCAGCCGCGCAGCCTTTTCAAATCGCGGGGTGATGGGGAACCCCATGGCGGAGGGGTCCCGCCAGGGGCCCTCCCGCAGGAACTGGATGAAGTACTGCGCCACATAGTTCATCATCAGGGTGAACAGGGTTTCGTTGGTGCCGAAGCGGGTCTTGAACCAGGCGGGAATGGCGCCCCAGAGTCCGCCCATGAGGGCGCCGGAAAGCAGCATCACAGGAATCAGCGCCTGGCTGGGCCAGCTGGCCCCAAAGGTATAGGCAAAAAAGCTGCCGGCGATGGCGCCAACACAGATTTGTCCCTCCGCGCCGATATTCCAGAACTTCATTTTGAAGGCAAGGGTAACGCCCAGGGCGGAGACGCACAGGGGAATGGCAATTTTTACCGTTTCGCGCAGGGAGATGGTGCTGCCCAGCGCGCCGGTAATCATGGTTTGATAGATCACCAGGGGATTCTGGTTGAGGAAGAGCAGAAACACGCCGCCGGTGAACAGCGCCAGCAGGATGGCGGCCAGGCGAATCAGCACCAGTTTGCCTGGCGCGATGGCCGCGCGCTGCACCACATGCACAAAGGGCGTGGTTGTTTTCTCAGACATAGTCGTCCTCCATTTCCTCCGCGCTCAGGGCGCCGGTCATCTTCATACCCAGCAGCTCCTTGGTGGCGAACCTGGCCGGGATGGTCGCCGTGGCTTTGCCGCCGCAAAGTACCAGGATGCGGTCGCACAGCTCCAGCAGCACGTCCAGATCCTCGCCGATATAGAGGACGCCCACGCCCTTGCGCTTTTGTTCCTGGAGCAGGTCGTAAATGGTGTAGCTGCTGCCGATGTCCAGGCCGCGGACCGGGTACGCGGTGATGAGCACCTTGGGGTTCAGGTCGATTTCCCGTCCCAGCAGCACCTTTTGCACATTGCCGCCGGAGAGCTTTTTGACGGCGATTCCCGTATTGGGGGCGCTGATTTGCAGCCGTTTGATGAGCTTTTCAGCCAGGGCTTTGCCGGGCTTGCGGCGCAGGAAAATGCCTTTCTGGTCGCCATAGGTTTTGAGCAGCATATTGTCGGTAATGCTCATGCCGCCTACCAGGCCCATGCCCAGCCGGTCTTCCGGGATAAAAGACATGCTAATGCCTTTGCGGATAATCTCCCGGGGCGTCAGGCCGTCCACGCGCTTGCCCTCCATGAGGATGCTGCCCGCGTCCACTCGCTGCAGTCCCGCAATCGCCTCGCAGAGCTCTTTTTGTCCGCTGCCCGCTACGCCGCATACGCCCAGGATCTCGCCTTCCCGCAGCTGGAAGGAAACATGGTCCAGCCGCCGCACCCCATCCTCGCCGGTGACGCACAGATCATGGACGTCCAGCAGGGTTTCGCCGGGATCGCGCTCCTCCCGTTGGATTTTCAGGCTCACGGGACGGCCTACCATAAGTTCCGTCAGCTGCTGCACGGTGGTTTGCGCGGTGACCACCGACCCCACGCTTTCACCCTTGCGCAGGATGGTCACCCGATCCGACACGTCCAGCACTTCCGCCAGTTTGTGGGTGATGATCACCACCGCGTGCCCTTCGGCGCGCATTTTGCGCAAAATGGCGAACAGCTTGTCCGTTTCCTGGGGCGTGAGCACGGCGGTTGGTTCGTCCAGAATGAGGATATCCGCGCCGCGGGCCAGCACCTTCACGATTTCCACCGTCTGCTTTTCGCCCACGGACATATTATAAATTTTCTTGTCCAGGTCCACGTCCAGCCCGAAACGTTGGCACAGGGCCTGCGGGTCCTCCGGCAATTTGCCCCGGACGCCCAGCAGGATATTTTCCCGGGCGGTGAGCACGTCCACCAGCTTGAAGTGCTGATGGATCATGCCGATGCCCATGCCGATGGCTTCCTTGGGGCTGCGGATGGAAACCGCGCGGCCGTTCACGGCAATGCGCCCGCTGTCCGGCTTGTAGATACCGGAGAGCATATTGACCAGGGTGGTTTTTCCGCTGCCGTTTTCGCCCAGCAGCGCCAGGATTTCGCCCCGATGCACCGTCAGGCATACGTTGCGGTTGGCCTGCACGCTGCCGAAGGACTTGCACAGGTTCTCCAGGCGAATGGCTTCAACCGGGGTTGGTGGGGTGTTTTGCACAAAAGCACCTTCTTCGTCTGATGTTGGAAAAGCCTCGTTCCATCGTCCGGCGGGGGAACGGAAAGCCGCCCGGACACGTATAAAAAGCGGCGTCCCGGGGAAAGCAACGGCAGGGGAGCGGGAAACGCCGCGGCGGAACCGGGAAGCAGTCGTAGCGTACTATATTATATAGGAACGGAGGTGTATTTTCAAGGGAAAAGGCGAACGATAGGAGTGGAAGTGGGGAACTTCTTCGGGAAATGCAGCGCTTTTTTTGAAAAAGTGGCGGGAAGCAGGATTTTCTGCCGCGTTGTCGAAACTTTTTATGAAAACCCTATGATTTTCTTGGGACGAGGTGGTTCGTATGCGGGATATGGTGGTGCTGGTGGAGCTCAACGGCGCGTGCTGCCGCTCCATGGCGCGCAAGCTGCGGGCGGAGCACATTTATTGCAAAATCCTTCCGGCGACCGCGACCGCAGATGATATTCTGGCCCAGGAGCCGCTGGGCATCCTGTTGGCGGGGGGAGATTCGGGAGAGCCCGCCGTGTTCCCGGAGGGATGCGGATGGACGAAAACCGGCTTGCCGCTGTTGGCCATGGGCGACGCGGCCTTGGGGCTGTGCCTGGCGCTGGGCGGTTCCCTGACCCCCAGGGAAGATACGCCCAAGGTGGCGCAGATTACGCTCAGCGACCGCCAGGAAGAACTTTTTGCCCAGGTGGAAACCGAGGAGCGCTATCTGGCGCATCCCCGGCATATGATACCGGGTGAGGGCACGGAAGCAATCATCCAGTCCGAGGGCGGCGTGCTGGGATTGTACCAGCGGGAGCGCAAGGCCTATGGCCTCGCTTTCCAGGTGGAGCAGAACGATCCTGACGGCGTGCAGCTGCTGGTGAACTTCTGCCGGCGGCTTTGCGGCTGTACGCCCTGGTGGAGCAACCAGGCGTTTGTGGAACGCGCGGTGGAGGAAATCCGGCGCTGCGTAGGGGACGGCGAGGCTGTCTGCGCCCTGTCCGGGGGCGTGGATAGCGGCGTATGCGCGCTGCTGGGGCATATGGCCATCGGCTCTCGCCTGCACTGTATTTTTGTGGATACGGGCCTGTTGCGCAAGGGCGAAGGCGACCGGGTGATGAATTTCTATGGCGAAAACATGGGCCTGAACCTGACCCGGGTGGACGCTGGAGAGCGTTTCCTCAGCGAACTCAAAGGCGTGCGCAGCGCGGAGGAAAAGGAACGCATTATTTTCCGCCTGCTCAATGAGGAACTGGAAAACGTGGTGAGCCGGCTGGGCGATGTGCGTATTCTGTTGCAAGGCACCAATTACAGCGATACGCTGGCGGCGAGCAATCTTTTCCCGCTCAATGCCCCGGAGCACGGCATGCAGATCATTGAGCCGGTCCGGGAGCTGTTCAAGGACGAAATCCGGCGGGTGGGGGAGGAGCTGGGCTTGCCTTCCATGATTATTCAGCGGCAGCCTTTCCCCGGCAGCGGGCTTGCGCTGCGCATCCTCAGCGATATTACCGAGGAAAAGCTGGCCATACTGCGGGAGGCGGACGCTATTTTCCGCTGCGAAATCGAGGAGACGGGGCAAAGCAAGCGCCTCTGGCAATACTTTGCCACCCTGGCGGAAAACCCCGCGGAGGATGGCCGCAACATGGTGGTAACTTTGCGGGCCGTGCAGGTATGCGACGGCCGTGCCGCCATGGCGGCTCGGCTGCCTTACGATCTGCTGGAAAAGGTCGTGCAGCTGATTCGGGAACGGGTGCCGCAGGTGCGCCGGGTAGTGTACGATTTGACGCCGTCCGGAAATTATCAGGCGGTGGAATGGCGGTAAAATTCCGGGACAAAAAAATAAGCGGGCGAAAGCGTATCGCGTAAGCGGTATGCTTTCGCCCGTTTTTCTGCGCGGCGCTTCGGAAGCGCCCGCGGCCCAGGGCAGGCCCCAGGCCACGGGCAAATGGCCGATATGCTTTGGGAAAGGTGGGAAAGGCCGCCGCCTTTCCAAGGTTCATTCGCATACGCCGGCATGCAGCAGTTGCAGGGTGTTGGGACCGGCAATGCCGTCAGCCGGAAGGCGATTGTCCTCCTGAAAGGCCTTGACTGCCGCAACGGTATCCGGGTCATAGACGCCGGTAGTTTCCGCCAAGTAATCCAGCGCCGCCAGACGTTCCTGCAAGGCGGTTACCGGCGCGCCCTGGTCGCCTTCCCGCAGGGTTTGCGCTGCGGGGGTGGGCGCAACGCCGTCCAGGTTCAGGGTGAAGCTAATTTCCTCGGTACGCCCGCCGGTATACAGCAGCATGTCGTCCTCGGTGTAGTATGTGACCGTATAGGGAACGGTGCATGTCACGCTGGAGGCGCCTTGCAAGCGTTGCTGGAGTTCCTGCGCAGTTTCAATGTTTTTAAGCAGGAAGGTAAATTCCGGGTTTTCTGCCAGGCGCTGCCGCTGCTTTTCGATATAATCGTCCTGGAGGAAATCCAGGGACAACTCCAGCACGGTATGCACCGCGCCGTCCTCGTTGACGTAAGCGTCCATGCTGGCCCCGACAAGGTCCAAGGACAGCTCGTCCAGATAGGGCGTGCCGCAATCCAGCAGAAGCAGTTGCTTGCCGGGCGCTACCATTTCATCCACCGGCCCGAAGCCATCCGGCGTCCACAGCCAATGTTCGCTTCGGTCTTCGCCGTCCTCGGTGACATCGTCGGGAGCGCTATCGCCTACATAGGACCCGTCGGCGTCCAGGTTCCACATGGGATGCAGTTCGGACTGCTCGGGGTAACGGGCGGTTGCCAGGAGCGAGATGACCAGCACGTTCTGTTCCTGGGCCCAGGAAGCTTCCGTTACGGAAATCTGGATGTCGGGGTCGTCCGGGGCGGTTTGCGGCAGCTCGGTTTGCAGATGCTCCATAATGGCGTCGTGCTTTTCGGGTTCATTTTCCTGATAGGCGGTAAAACGGTTGTTGTAGTACCATTCCAGCCCCTGGCTTACAAGGGCGATGGCCGTGGCGCAAAGCAGCAGGGTAATGAGCGTTACAAGAACGACGGTGCGGAACGCGACGCGCTTCATTTCCTTTTCCTCCTTCAATCCGCGGAGCGTCTGGTCCATGCGGTGAACGAAGGAAGGCGGGGTTTCTCCCAGCGCCCGGTCGAGTTCTTCACTGCGCATGGCTGGACACCTCCTGTTCAAGTTTGTGTTTGGCACGCGCGACACGGGTTTTGACCGTGCCCAGGGGCAGGGAAAGGAGTTTGGCGATCTCCTGCAGCGTATAGCCTTCCAGCAGGTTCAGCGTCAGGGGCACGCGGTATTTTTCCGGCAGGGAGAACAGGGCCGCGCGCAAAAGGGCGGCCTGCTCGTCCGGCGGCGGCGTCGATATGTTCGGCAGATCCGGCCGTAGGACATGACGCTTTCGCTTGCGCAGCAGGGTTTTGCATTCGTTGATGAGAATGCGGTTCAGCCACGTGCTGAAATAGGCGGCGTCGCGCAGGGTGTCGCGCCGGTTCCATGCCCGCAGCAGGGCTTCCTGCATGGCGTCTTCGGCGTCCGCGCTGCTGCCTGTATAGCTGACGGCGATACGGTACAGTTGCCGCTGCTGTTTTGTTACCAGCGCGGCAAAGGTTTCCTTGTCCATAGGAAGAGCCTCCCGTGTTGCGTAAGGTGGTTTCAACGTTGATTCCGCTCATTAGAAGCGGCAGAAGCGCAAAAGGTTTCATATGACGAAAAATTCGCCTGCCGCCGTCGGGTTTCCTGTTCCGGGCAATGGCGTGGAAGCATGTCTGCGGGGAAGAAAAATTTGCCGCGCTCTTTACAGCGCGCCGCCGTTCGTGGTACTTTAATACCGTCTTGCAGTGCGCTTTTGCCACTTGATTCTGAAAGAGGGGGATTTCCATGCCTACGCTGGAGAAAATACGTGAGATTTTCGCGGCCGACCGGTTCGCTACCGAGGCCGCCGGGTGCCGGATTGAACTGGCGGAGCCCGGCCATGCCATATGCGCCATGCCTCTGCGGCCTTGCCACCGGAATGCCGCCGGTACGCCCCAGGGAGGCGCAATTTTTACCGTGGCCGATTTCGCTTTTGCGGTGGCGGTCAACGCTTTTGCCGAATATGTTACCGTTTCCCTGCAGCACGGGATTACTTTCCTTTCCGCGGCGAAGGGCGACTGCATACTGGCCGAAGCCCGCTGCGTCCGGGCCGGGCGTTCCACCTGCTTTTATACGGTAACCGTCACCGACAATCTGGGGACGGCGGTGGCGCATATGACGGTCAACGGCTTTACCACGCAGAAAAAGATGCTGTAATGCCCTGTGCCCGGCAATCGGCGGCCGCCGCTGCGCAAGTCAACTGGCCCGAACGGAGGCCGGATTTGCAAGGAATGGATGCGGCAGGCGCAAGCGGCAAGCCGTCCCTGCCGGCAAGGCCGGCGCCTTCCCGGGGCTTTTCGGCCGGCGAATGTCGTAATTTTGTTTTTTTGTGTTTTTTTCATTGACTTTAAGAAACGAAATTGATAAAGTACTGTATGGATATAACGCGACGACGAAATCAAGTACGTTCCGCCCCTCTGGCAAAGAGAGCTGCCGGCTGGTGTAAGGCAGCGCAGAAGCGGAAACGGAATACCTTTCCGAGCGGTACCGCTGAAAAATGCAGTAGGCGGCGACGGGGGCGCCCGTTACAGCGCAAGGGGCTTGATGGCCCTGCCGAGGCCGCCGCAGGCGGCAAATAGAGGTGGCACCACGGGAAATTCTCGTCCTCTGCTGAAGAGGACGTTTTTTTATTCCCAATGCCAAAACGAGAGGAAGATACGCATGGTCATTACGGATTTTCTGGAACGCAACGCGCGGCTGTACGGCTCCGAGGTTGCCCTGGTGGAAATCAACCCCTCGGAGGAGCGGGATGCCGCTATCACCTGGCGGGATTTCAGCCTGATTGAAAACGCGCGGCCCGACGCGCCCTACCGCCGGGAGATGACCTGGCGGGACTTCGACCGCAAGGCCAACCGCTTTGCCAATCTGCTGCTGAGCCGCGGCCTGGCCCGCGGCACCAAAGTGGGTATATTGCTGATGAATTGCCTGGAGTGGCTGCCCCTGTATTTTGGGGTGCTGAAAGCCGGCTGCATCGCGGTGCCCATGAATTTCCGCTATTCCAGCGATGAAATTGCGTATTGTCTGGGCCTGGCCGATGTGGAGGTGCTGGTTTTCGGCCCGGAGTTTATCAGCCGTATGAATCCGATTATCGACAGGATTCCCGGCGTGCGAATGTTCTTTTTCGTAGGGCGGGAGGCGCCTGCGTACGCGGAGGATTGCTGCCGTCTGGTGACCTTCTGCTCCTCCAGCGCTCCGCCTGTGGCGCTTACCGAGGAAGACGACGCGGCCATTTATTTTTCCTCCGGCACTACGGGATTCCCCAAGGCCATTCTGCACAAGCACCGTTCGCTGCTGTGCGCCTGCCTGACGGAGCAGCGGCATCATGGCCAGACCAGGAACGACGTTTTCCTTTGCATTCCGCCCCTGTACCATACGGGCGCGAAGATGCACTGGTTCGGCAGCCTGGTTTCCGCCAGCAAGGCGGTGCTTTTGCGGGGGGTCAAGCCGGAATGGATTCTCCGGGCGGTCACGGAGGAAAAATGCACCATCGTATGGTTGCTGGTGCCCTGGTGCCAGGACCTGCTGGAGGCCATCGAAACGGGGCGCATTGACTTGAGCCACTACTTCCTGGATCAGTGGCGGCTGATGCATATCGGCGCGCAGCCGGTCCCGCCCAGCATGATTCACCGGTGGTTGAAGATTTTCCCCCATCATCAGTATGATACCAACTACGGGCTTTCCGAGTCCATCGGCCCGGGCTGCGTCCATTTGGGCGTGGAGAATATCGCCAAGGTGGGCGCCATCGGCAAGCCGGGCTATCAGTGGCAGGCGCGGGTGGTGGATGAGCAGGGCAAGGACGTCCCCTGCGGCGAGGTAGGGGAACTCATTGTGAAGGGCCCCGGCGTCATGGTCTGCTATTACAAGAATCCGCAGGCCACCGCGGAGGTGCTCAAGGACGGCTGGCTCTACACCGGCGATATGGCCCGGGAGGACGAAGACGGATTCATTTACCTGGTGGACCGCAAGAAGGACGTGATCATCTCCGGGGGCGAAAATCTTTATCCCGTGCAGATTGAGGACTTCCTCCGCCATAACCCCAAAATTCACGACGTGGCCGTGATTGGTTTGCCGGACAAGCGTCTGGGCGAGATTGCCGCGGCCATTATCCAGGTGGCGGAAGGGGAAACCTGCACGGAGGAAGAAATCAACCTCTTTTGCAAGGAGCTTCCCCGGTACAAGCGCCCGCGGAAAATCATTTTTGACCAGGTGCCGCGCAATCCTACCGGGAAGATTGAGAAACCTGCGCTTCGCGAGAAGTATTGCAGCCGCCGTCTGGTGGAGGCGCAGACGACGCATTGAGCATCCGACAACATTTCACAAAGGAAATGAGGTAATGCCCCATGAGCGATTTATGGATCAAGCTGTCCATGCTGGTGGTATTCTTCGGGGTCATGATTTACATCGGGCTGTATTGCCGCCGCCATACCACGGACGTTAGCGGCTTTGTACTGGGCGGACGTTCCGTGGGACCGTGGTTGACGGCTTTCGCCTACGGTACCAGCTACTTTTCCGCCGTGGTCTTTGTGGGATATGCGGGACAGTTTGGCTGGAAGTACGGGATTGCGGCGACCTGGGCGGGCATTGGCAACGCTCTTCTCGGCTCCCTGCTGGCCTGGGCCGTGCTGGGACGCCGGACGCGGGTAATGACCCAGCATCTGAACAGCGCGACCATGCCGCAATTCTTTGCGGCGCGCTTTCAGAGCCGGCGGCTGAAGTTGGCTTCGTCGGCCATCATTTTCATTTTCCTGATTCCTTACACCGCCTCCCTGTACAACGGCCTGAGCCGGTTGTTTGGTATGGCGTTCCACATCGACTATTCCGTGTGCGTGATTGCCATGGCGGTGCTCACCGGCATTTACGTGATTGCCGGCGGCTATATGGCGACGGCGATCAATGACTTTATCCAGGGAATCATCATGATCGTGGGGATTGTGACCGTGATTGCCGCCGTGCTGAAAGGGCAGGGCGGATTCCTGGCGGCGCTGGACAGCCTGGCCCGGGTTTCCGACCCGGCTACCTCCGAGACCCCGGGCGTGTTCGCGTCGTTCTTTGGCCCGGACCCGGTGGGATTGCTGGGGGTGGTGCTGCTGACGAGCCTGGGGACCTGGGGGCTTCCACAGATGGTACAGAAGTTCTATGCCATCCGCAGCGAAAAGGCCATAGACAAGGGCATGATTATTTCCACGCTTTTTGCGGTGGTGGTGGCCGGCGGATGCTATTTCCTGGGCGGCTTCGGCAGGCTGTTTTCCACCCCGGAGCTGGTGGCGGCCAACGGTTACGACTCCATCATTCCCACCATGCTGGAGGGCCTTTCCTCGGTGCTCATTGCCGTGGTGGTGATTCTGGTGCTGTCCGCGTCCATGTCCACCCTGTCTTCCCTGGTGCTGGCTTCCAGCTCCACCTTGACGCTGGACTTCATCAAAGATACAATATGGAAGGATATGGACGAAAAACGGCAGATCCTGACCATGCGGATGCTGATTATGGCGTTCATCGCCATCTCCGTGGTGCTGGCGCTGATTCAGTATTCCTCCAGCGTCACCTTTATCGCGCAGCTGATGGGCGTCAGCTGGGGCGCGCTGGCCGGAGCTTTCCTGGCGCCGTTCCTTTACGGGCTTTACTGGAAACGCACGACAAAAACCGCGTGCATTGTCAATTTCGTCTTTTCCACGGCGGTTATGCTGGCCAATATTTTCGTGGGGTCCAGCTTCCCTGCCTTGCTCCAGTCGCCGATTAACGCCGGCGCGTTCTGCATGCTGGCGGGGCTGGTCATTGTCCCGGTGGTAAGCCTGATCAGCCGCCCGCCGCATCCCCAGCACGTACGGGAAGTCTTCGCCTGCTATGACCGGACGGTCGTGGTTTCGGTGAAGGATTCCATTGGCGAACAGACTTAACCAAAGGAGGAATATCTTATGAAAACGCTGATGCTGGGCAACGAGGCCGTTGCCCGCGGCCTCTACGAGGCTGGCTGCAGCTTCGTTTCCAGCTATCCCGGCACGCCCAGTACCGAGATTACGGAGGCTGCCGCCAAGTATCCGGAAATCTATGCGGAATGGGCGCCCAATGAAAAGGTTGCCATGGAGTCGGCCTTTGGCGCCAGTCTGTCGGGACGCCGCAGCTTTTGCGGCATGAAGCATGTGGGCCTGAACGTTGCGGCCGACCCGTTGTTTACCCTGGCGTATACGGGCGTGAACGCCGGGATGATCATCGGCGTGGCCGACGACGCGGGCATGCATTCTTCCCAGAACGAGCAGGATTCCCGCCACTACGCCAAGGCCGCCAAGGTTCCCATGCTGGAACCGGCGGATTCCGCCGAGGGCCTGGCCTTTGCCAAGCTGGCTTATGAGCTGTCCGAACAGTTCGACACGCCGGTGCTGCTGAAAATGTGTACCCGGGTTTCCCATTCCCAGAGCGTGGTGGAACCCGGCGACCGAATGACGCCGCCGGAAAAGCCCTATACCAAGAACGGCGCCAAATATATCATGATGCCCGGCAACGCCAAGCGCCGCCACCCGGTGGTGGAACAGCGTACCGCCGACCTGATTGCCTGGGCCGAAACCGCGGAAATCAACCGGGTGGAGGAAGGCGCCGACCATAGCATGGGCATCATTACCGCTTCTACCAGCTACCAGTACGTGAAGGAAGTTTGCGGGGACCGTTATCCGGTGTTGAAGCTGGGCATGGCCTGGCCTCTGCCGGAGCGGAAAATCCGAGATTTTGCCGCCGGGGTGGAACAGCTGGTGGTGGTGGAGGAACTGGATGGCTTTATTGAGGAACACTGCCGCAACCTGGGGCTGAACCCCATAGGGAAAGAGCGCTTCTCCTGCATCGACGAACTGAGCCAGAACCTGGTGGCCGAAAAGCTGGGCATGCCGCCCAAGCAGGGCGTCCAGCTGGCTGAAGCCATTCCGGCCCGCCCGCCGGTGATGTGCGCGGGTTGCCCCCACCGCGGGCTGTTCTACACCCTGGCCAAGAACAAACTGACGGTGCTGGGGGACATCGGCTGCTATACCCTGGGCGCGGTGCCGCCGTTGGCCGCCATTGACAGCACCATTTGCATGGGCGCTTCCGTGTCCGGGCTGCATGGCTTCCTCAAAGCGGGCGAACCCGGCGCGGCGGGAAAAACCGTGGCGGTGATTGGAGACTCCACCTTTATGCATTCGGGCATAACGGGTCTGGTGAATATCGCCTATAACGAATCCAATGCCACGGTCATCATTCTGGACAACTCCATTACCGGCATGACCGGTCACCAGCAGAATCCCACCACGGGTTTCAACCTGAAGGGCGACCCCTGCACCAAAATTGATCTGGAAAGCCTGTGCCACAGCGTGGGTATTCGCCGGGTGCGGGTGGTGGACCCCTACGACCTGGCGCAATGCGACGCCGCCGTCAAGGAGGAGCTTGCGGTGGACGAACCCTCGGTGATTATTTCCCGCCGTCCCTGCGCGCTGCTCAAGTATGTCAAGCACAAAAAGCCGCTGGTGGTGGACGCGGATAAATGCAGAAGCTGCAAAATGTGCATGAAAATCGGTTGTCCGGCAATCTCCATGGCCGGCGGCAAGGCCCAGATTGACAATACCCTGTGCACCGGTTGCGGCGTATGCGAACAGCTGTGCAAATTCGACGCCCTGCACGCGCCCAAGGAGGACTGAACATGGAAACGAAAAATATCATGATCGTGGGCGTGGGCGGACAGGGAAGCCTGCTGGCTTCCAAGCTGCTGGGACGCCTGCTGCTGACAAAGGGCTATGACATCAAGGTTTCCGAGGTTCACGGCATGAGCCAGCGCGGGGGAAGCGTGGTCACCTATGTGCGCTTTGGCGACAAGGTATATTCCCCCGTCATCGACAAAGGCGAAGCGGATTATATCGTTTCCTTTGAGCTGCTGGAAGCGGCCCGCTGGACCGAATACCTGCGGCCCGGCGGCAAGATTGTGGTCAACACGCAGAAAATCAATCCCATGCCTGTGATTACCGGCGCGGCGGCGTATCCGGAAAACCTGGTGGAGAAGATGCAGGCCGCCGGGTTGGACGTGGATGCCTTTGACGCGCTGAAGCTGGCGGAGGAAGCCGGTTCTGCCAAGGCGGTAAACATCGTGCTCATGGGCCATCTGTCCAACTGCTTCGACTTCACGCAGGAGGAATGGCTGGCCGCCCTGGAGCAGAGCGTGCCGGCAAAATACCTGGAACTGAACCGCCGCGCCTTTACCCTGGGACGTCAGGGCTGATTCTGGAATCTCCCGCTAATCATTTCCGCCGCAAGGCGGGTCGAGAGGAATGTGAACGACAATGGAGCGCTACTATCAACCTGAAATTGAATGTGCCAGTCGGGAACAAATTCTTGCCTGGCAGAATGAGCGACTGGTCAAGCAGGTGCGCAACGTATGGGACAACGTCCCCTACTACCGCAAGAAGATGGAAGCCAAAGGTTTGACTCCGGCGGACATCAAAGGCGTGGAGGACCTTTACAAGCTGCCTTTTGTTACCAAAGACGACCTGCGGGAGGCATATCCCTACGGGCTGATGGCCCGCCCCGTCAGCGATTGCGTTCGTATTCAGTCCACCTCCGGCACCACGGGCAAGCGGGTGGTGGCTTTCTACACCCAGCACGACATCGACCTGTGGGAGGATTGCTGCGCCCGGGCCATCGTGGCTGCGGGCGGCACCCGGGACGATGTTTGCCAGGTGAGCTATGGCTACGGCCTGTTTACCGGCGGCCCCGGCCTGAACGGCGGCAGTCACAAGGTGGGCTGCCTGACCATTCCCACTTCTTCGGGCAATACGGAACGGCAGATCATGTTCATCCGGGATTTGAACGCCACCATCCTCTGCTGCACGCCGTCCTATGCCGCCTACATCGGCGAAACCATGAAGGAAATGGGCCTTACGCCGGACCAGATTCCTTTGAAGGCGGGCATTTTCGGCGCGGAGGCCTGGAGCGAGGAAATGCGCCGGGACATCCAGAATACCCTGGGCATCAAGGCGTATGATATTTACGGGCTGACGGAGCTGTCCGGCCCCGGCGTGAGCTTTGAGTGCTCCGAGCAGACGGGCATGCACATCAACGAGGATCACTTCATCGCCGAGATTATCGACCCCAAAACCGGCGAGGTGCTTCCGGAGGGAACCCAGGGCGAGCTGGTGTTCACCTCCATTACCAAGGAAGCCTTCCCGCTGCTGCGCTACCGTACGCGGGACATCTGCATTCTGTCCCGGAAAAAGTGCTCCTGCGGCCGTACCCATGTAAAAATGTGCAAGCCCATGGGCCGCAGCGACGATATGCTGATTGTCAAAGGCGTCAACGTATTCCCGTCCCAGATTGAGACGGTGCTGCTGGAGCAGGGTTACCAGGCCAATTACCAGATTCTTGTGGATCGGATCAATAACACCGACACCCTGGAGGTTATGGTGGAGATGACGCCGGAGAACTTCTCCGACAACCTGGGCAAAATTACCGACATGGAAAAGAACCTGGTGGCGGCCCTTAAGGCCATGCTGGGCATTTACGCCAAAGTACGTCTGGTGGCGCCGAAGTCCATCGCCCGCAGCGAGGGCAAGGCAGTCCGCGTTATCGATAAGCGTAAAATTTAAGGAGGCGATACCATGACCGTTTACCAGATTTCCATTTTCCTGGAAAACCGGGCTGGACAGCTGGCGGAGATTGCCAAGATTCTAGGCGATAACGGTATTGATATGCGGGCGACTTCCATCGCCGAAACCACGGATTACGGCGTATTGCGCCTGATCGTGGATCAGCCCCAGAAAGCGACCGCCATTTTGCTGGAGCGGGGATTTGTGCTTTCCATGACGCCGGTGCAGGTGGTGGCCGTGCAGGATCAACCTGGCGGCCTGGCGCCGATCCTGCAGGTTCTTGCCGACGCCAATATTGACATCGCGTACATGTATTCCCTCTTTACGCACGTGGAGGGCAAAGCCTACATGGTATTCCGCGTGTCGGATGAGGAACAGTTTACGGCGCTGTTGGCCAAGCATGGGATTCCTACGGTGCCGGGCCAGGAGCTGGGCATTCAGTCTTAAGGGAAGCAGCGGGATTTTCATCCCGGCAGCGGCGATGCGCGCCTGAAAAACACGGGAAGCGCAGGCTCTTCTCAGGCCATGGACATGTTGCGGGGGCGGCGTCCTCGCGGACATGCGCCATGGCTTTTTGTGTATGAAGCTATTGGAAAAATACAGCGTGCCCCAAATTCTATCTGCTGCCATGGAAATAGAAAGCAGGAAACCCCAAAAGCGGCCTGGACAGCCCGGAAAGCGACGTTTTCGCCCATCCCGGACATGACGGCAACGTGCCTGATTGTGCCAGGACTGCGACGGAGCCAGCGGAGAAAATGCTCGATGCTCGCGGCACATTTGCCATGGCGCGGCATACCATGGTACAAAAGGCCGGCGAAGGGGAGAGATAGGCATTGTGGTCGCATGATTTATCCGGAATCCAATGGCGTGGGCAGTGCTGTTGCTGCGGCAGATGCCTGCAATATTTACGGCCTGTCAGGTTGATTACCATGCCTGGCGGCAGGGGCCCTGCGGGTGCTACAGGCCCCGTAGGACCGACAGGGCCCACAGGGGCTACGGGTGCGACAGGACCTACGGGATCTGTCGGGGCTGCGGGTGCGGCGGGCCCCATAGGCCCAACGGGCGCTACGGGACCCAAGGGCATTGCTGGCCCAACGGGCGCTACGGGACCAAGAGGCATTATTGGCCCAACGGGCGCTACGGGAGCTGCGGGAATGATGGGGGCAACCGGTCCAATGGGAGCGAGAGGTCCTGCAGGGGTAACGGGTCCCATGGGAGCTACAGGGCCGACTGGTCCTGCAGGGGTAACGGGCCCCACGGGATCAGCAGGGCCAACCGGCCCTACAGGATCAGCAGGGCCAGCAGGGCCAACCGGCCCCACGGGAGCGACAGGTCCGGCTGGAGCGGCGGGGGCTACAGGAACCATTGGGCCAACGGGTATAACAGGGCCGATGGGTCCCACAGGAGCTACTGGCCCCACAGGCGCGGCAGGTACGGTGGGCCCAACAGGCGAGACGGGCGCAACAGGGCCTGCAGGCGTTGTGCCGGATGACGTATTTGCCTCTTTTGTCACTACCCAGTATCCTTTTGTGAGTGGAAACCAGGTTACCTTATATCCGGATATAACAGATTCCACCGGGAATATTACTGTGTCGGATAATGTGCGCATTACTTTACAGCCTGGGTATTATTTGGTTGCCTATAGTGCCTCCGGTCTTTTTCGTACAGCGAATTATATGCAGATTACACCGTATTATAATGGATATGCTCACTTGGAAACGGGTATATATTTTGCCACCAGCACTAATGGCTCCAGCGCCTGCGGTTCTGCTCATTTTATTTTATATGCCCCTGAGCAGACGGTCTTTACCTTAACTTACACAGGATCGGGCAATGCTACGGACGGACAGGTGAACCTTACTTTTCTGAAGCTGCGCAGGTCTACTTAAGCGGCATTGCTGCATACTGACCATACATGCTAGTAATTCAAATTTGTGTATTGACGCACGCTACCGCTATGTGCTATATAATTACCAAGACATTTGTGTAATCGAAGCGTGTGCATCATTAAAAAAATCTAGGCGTATACCCGTGAGCATGGCGAAAGCAAAGCCCAGAGAAGGAGGCGCTACAAACCAGGGAGTTTCTTCGGAAGCGCCGGGACGGGAAATCATCTGCAAGCCTTTCGCAGCCATCGTGTATCATGGAATCACCGCCTGGGGCGGTAAACTTTTCAGGAAAACAAAAGTAAAGGAGACGGAGAAAATGAAGAAAAGCACTTTTCTGGTTGCGCTGTTGGTGGGATTGATGCTGTTGGCAACGGCGGCGTCCGCGTACACGGGCAATGCAATGGCCAAGGAGGGCGACCCGCAGGTAGGCGTGCTCAACGACCGGCTTTCTACCCGCACGGGTCCGGGCACACAGTTTGAGGAGCCTGGCACCTTCCTTTCCGCCGGGGATGAGATTACCGTATATTCCATCGCCTACGATGTGAACGGCGTGGCATGGATTCAGACGGAAATCAACACCAACGCGGGCAAGATGCGCGTATATTCCGGCCTGAAGCGGGTGGACGGGCTGAATGTGGATAAGCTCCATGAGGAGGGGAACCTGAACCTTGCCGCCACCCTGGACTATGATTACGCGCCCAAATATGGCCCTGGAGCGGACTATGCCTCGTACAGCTTCACTTTCCGCGCCGGACGTAAATTCACCGTAAAGGACACGGAAGGGGACTGGGCAATGATCGAGTTCTATGCCGAGGGCGACAAGCAGTGGTATCATCTGTGGCTCCCCATGCTGTACATGTCCTTCTAAGGAGCGGCAGCATCCGAATAACCTGAAAAATCAAGCGGAGCGTATGTCCGCGGCCGGCCGCACAAGGCGGCGTCCGCGAAATACGCTCCGTTTTTTACAAAAAAATCGCCGCGGGAAAAGGCTGGCGGCGAAAAGGGAACGGCGACTTATTGGGAGACGGTTTCAGGTTCCGTAAAGTCGGGGTCAGCGGGGGGAAGCGCCTGGCATACCATCAAAAGCGCGTCTTCCCGGTTGTCTTCGTAATAGCGCTTGCGCACCCCCACGGGCTGGAAGCCCAGGCTGGTATACAAATGCTGCGCCCGTATGTTGCTTTTCCGTACCTCCAGGGTGGCGTAGGCCGCGCCCAGGTTGGACAGATACTGCAACAGCGCCCTGGTGAGCGTTCGCCCGTATCCGTGCCCGCGGAACGCTTCCGCAATGGCGATGTTGGTGATATGGCTTTCATCCAGGATAATCCACGCGCCTGCGTACCCAATCACCTGGCCGTCCAACACAGCCACCAGATACCGGGCGGCTACGTTGCGCGTGATCTCCTGCTCAAAGGATTGCCGGCTCCAGGGCG
Organism: uncultured Oscillospiraceae bacterium; assembly: GCA_964540735.1. Classification (GTDB taxonomy): domain Bacteria; phylum Bacillota; class Clostridia; order Christensenellales; family Aristaeellaceae; genus Egerieenecus. The sequence goes on along the minus strand of CAZINY010000004.1, from coordinate 51,563 downwards.
TGGGAAAGGTGGCGGCCTCAATGGCGGCCACGGCGTCCACGTCCATCAGGGTCATGCGGCGGATGTTACACTCCGGCATGCTGCATCGCCTCCTGAAGGGCGCGGTTGCGTTCTGCCTGCGGTGGACGCAGATACAGGGGCATGAGGGATAGATAGTCCAGTTCTTCCGCTTCCGGGCGCGCGGCCAGCAGCGCGACGGAAGCCGGACGGAGGTAACAAGCATTGGCGGGGGCAAATACCGCACGCTCTCCCAGCAGCGCTTGCAGGCGTGCCCGATGTACGGGCATACCGTCTCCGGTAAAGCAAAACCGCTGTCCCAGGGGCGTCACGCGGGCTACATAGTCCTCCAGTTTCCATGGCGTATCGGGTAAAAGGCGGCGGGGGGTTTCGCCAGGGGCGAAAGCGGCGCCGTATACCTGACCGGCCCGGGCATCCTGTATGGGGCAGAGCACGCCGTCAAAATACGGGATGCCGGCGGCCATGGCTTCCAATGCGTCCACGGCCACGCAAGGCACGCCGCAACCGTGACTCAATCCCTTCACCGTGCTGACGCCAATGCGCACGCCGGTAAAGGAACCTGGGCCAACCACGACCGCAAGACGGTCCATGCCGGATAGCGAAAGCCCCGTCCGCTGCAGCGCCGCATCAATCATGGGAAGCAGATTCGCGGAATGGGTCAGCTTGTTGACCACCGCCTCTTCAAAGACGATGGTTCCATCCCGCCAAATGGCTACCCCCGCCACCGGGCCGGAGGTATCCACCGCGAGTACATTCATCATGGGTATTCACACCTCCTGGGGGATGGTTCGGAAGTCGCCCACGCTGCGCCAGGTGATCTCCCGGTTGCTTTCGTCCAAAGGAGTCAGGGTCACGGCCAGATAGCTTTCCGGGATGGCTTCGGGACAGCGGGTGGGCCACTCCACCACGGCGACGCCGTCTCCGCCCAGATATTCCTCCATGCCCAGCTCGTAGAGTTCCTCCACAGTCTCCATACGGTACCAGTCAAAATGATACAGCGGTATGCGGCCGTCTTCGTACACTTGCAGGATGGTGAAGGAGGGGCTGGATACAGGACCGTCGATGCCCAGCCCGCGGGCAATGCCACGGGTCAGCTCGCTTTTTCCTGCGCCCATGTCCCCAAAAAGCAGGAGAACGTCCCCCGGGCGGAGGCTGGCAGCCAGCCTCGCGCCCAGGGCACGCGTTTCTTTTGCGGAGGTCGTAATCAAAGAGGGTTCGTCTCCTTTGGCCCAGCCTTACCTGCGCACATGCAGCAAGGGAGACAGGGGCTTGTAAATGATGTAAGTCAGCACACAGAGCACCACGCCCTTCAGCAGGTTGAAGGGGCCCGTGACAAACAGGATGACCTTCATCTCCGTGTCCACAAAGGGCAGCGTCTGAGCGCACATGCCAATGATGGACTCCATGGGCATACCGAATGCCGTCATGTAGAAGGGAATCAGCAGGAAGGCGTTGGTCAGGCAACCGGCCACAATCAGCGCCACCGTGCCTACCAACATACCAATCAGCGCGCCTTTACGGCTTTTGTTCTGCTGATAGATCAGCGCCGCGGGCAGGACAAATGCGGCGCCCATGATAAAGTCCGCCAGTTCGCCTACATACATGGTGCTGCTGGTCAGACATCCGATCAGGCTCTTAAGCCCCAGAATAATCAGCCCGGGGATGGGTCCCATGGAGAATGCGCCCAACAGCACGGGCAGGTTGCTCAGGTCCAGATGATAGAACGCTACCACCGGGATGCTGATCAGAAAAAGTATGGACGACAGGGCGGTGAGCACCGCGATCCGGGTCAGGTACTGGACAGAGAGGGACTTCTTTTTGGTGGTCATCATGGCACAGGCCTCCTTCTGAAAATAGGCACGCCCCTGAAGCAAGATCAGCTAGCTTTTCAGGGGCGAAAATAGACCTACTTTCGCGCTCTTCTATCATCCAGACTATACTGTCGGCTCCGGAATCTCACCGAATCGGCCGCAAAATGCGGTTCGCGGGCTATACCGCCGGTAGGGAATTGCACCCTGCCCCGAAGAAGCTCCAAGTGGCATGCAGTTGTATGGGAATCGTATGTAGCATAGCACAACCCTTTGCAGATGTCAACGCGCCGGGACAGGTAAATTTTGGGGGCGGGATAGGCAACGCTTTCCAATTTCAAAAAAAGCGCGTATACTATGGCTGACACAGCGGCATGGCGGATGGCGTCATGCGCTCATACGTAAGGAGGAAATACCTATGCTGGCAGAGGCTTTCGACGCTTCCCCAACGCTGGCGGGATGGGAGGAGCGTTTTCCCTATCCCAAATGCGGGGACACGGCATGGCAGAACCTTGCCCCGGAGCGCCGGGAACGATTGACGGCGTGGAGCAGGGAGGCGCTGGCGACGCCGTATCCCATGCTTACGGCCACGGCGTTTATGGCGTTTGTGCGCAATGGAAGCCGGAAGGCGTATGAAGATCCGTACTTTCTCAGACGCCGCACGCTCATCGGTGCGGCGCTGGGATACTGCGTCCGGCCGGAACTGGCGCTATTGGATCATGTGGTGGACGGGCTGTGGTGCGTCTGCGAGGAAACTTTCTGGGGCATCAGCGCCCATAACGGCAGCAGCCATGCCGGACAAATCCCGGCGGCGCAGCGTCCCCTGCCGGAGAAAAAGAACCCGTATATTGACCTGTTTGCAGCGCAAACCGCCTGTACGGTGGCCCTGATCGTTCGCATGCTGGCAAAGGAACTGGACGGTATTTCGCCGGTGATTCGCCGCCGGGTAGCGGCGGAATTGCAGGAGCGCGTGTTCACGCCTTTTCTGTACCGGGATGATTTTCACTGGATGGGCATGATCCGCAAGGACCTGAACAATTGGACGCCGTGGATTCTGTCCAGCATTTTTCTTGCGGCCTTGGCCGTGGTTCGGGACGATGTGCTGCTGCGGCAGATTTTTTCCAGGGGCCTGACGATGCTGGACCGCTATCTGGACGGCATGCCCGAGGATGGCGGATGCGATGAGGGCGCGGGATACTGGAACATGGCCGGAGGCGCGCTGTTGGACTGCCTGGAGGCGGTGGAGCGCGTTACGGGCGGACGCGTGAGCTTCTGGGAGCAGGAAAAAATCCGCCGTATCGGCGCTTTCCCGCTGCACAGCCACATTGCAGGCCCGTGGCACTGGAATTTTGCCGACTGCGACGCCAAGCCCATGCTGGACGGGGAACGGGTTTACGCCTATGGCGTGCACACCAGGAATCCCGAGCTATCCGCTCTGGGCGCGGCCATGGGCGCGCCCATTGTTCCGCGGGATACGCCCCAGATGAACCGGACGCTGGACGCGCTGTTCCGTGCGCCGGAGCCCGGACCCTATCCTGCGGCGGAGGAGCGCGTTTCCTTGCCGCAGCTGCAGGTGTTCGCGCGCCGGTGCGGCAGCTTTTACGTGGCCTGCAAGGGAGGCCACAACGGGGAGAGCCACAATCACAACGATGTGGGCGCTTTTCTGCTATTCCATCGCGGAGAACCGGTGGTGGTGGATGCGGGCAACATGGCCTATACGGCAAAAACATTTTCGGAGCAGCGGTATACCCTGTGGAATACCCGTTCCCGCAACCATAACCTGCCCCTGATTGGCGGCGTGGAACAAGCGCCCGGAGCGTCCTACGCGGCCCGGGACGTCCAGGAAGCGGACAAACGAATTTCCCTGGAGATTGCGGGAGCCTATCCGGCGAACGCGGGCCTATTGTCCTTGCGCCGGAGCTTTACCTTCGGTTCGGAAATTGTTCTGGAGGACGACGTAGCCCTGGCGCGCCCCCAGGAGATCACCTGGGTGTTCCTCTCCCGTCCGCGGCCGCGGCCCGTTGACGGAGGCCTGGAGCTGGGATGGGTCCGGCTTTGCTATGCGGCGGAATTGCATTGCACGGTGGAGGAAATTCCGGTAACGGACCCGCGCATGTCGGAAAATTTCCCGGGAAGTCTATGGCGCATCGTTTTGACCCTGCCGCCTACGGCGCGAACGAAACAAACCTTCCGCTTTGTTGAGAAGGCGTAAGCCGGGCGGATCAAGGCCGAGGCGCGTCGCTGGGGCCGCGGTCAGTGGGCTGAAAAGGCGTATTTCATGCGGATATAAGGCGAAGGAAGCTCCCTGTTTTGTAGCGCGCAAATGGTTTCATAAGCAAGGAACTCCAAGCGTTCCAGGGAAAAAGCCGGGAGTGCGCGCTTCTCCCAACCAAAACAAGCGGCGAAACGCCGCGTCGGACTGTCAAAAAACCCCAGGGGAGGCGTCGAAGGGGCCGCAGCCCCTCCGACTTCCATTCGTATCCGCCGGCTTTGCCGGCGGGGCGGGTTGTTGATTTTGCTTGCAAAATCAATTCCTTACAAATTCGGACGACCTCTGGTTGGCCGAAGTTGCCTCCTCGAAAAAGTGGCGGAAGCCACTTTTTCGACACGCTGTGGCGACAGGAGCCGGGAAGCAACGCATCCCGGCTCCTGTCGCCTTATTCCAGACGGCTGATTTGCCGGCCGTAGCGGTCAAAAAGCACAGCGGCGTCGGCTTTTTCCTCATGCCATACACGGGTGTCCTGCCACTGATACGTGCCGGGCTCCTCGCTGCTTAGGGTGGTGACGGTGCAGGATTCTCCGGCGGCTAGGGTAGCGCCCTGGGGGAAAATAAAAATTTCTTTGCCTTTTTCGCTGAACAGGTACCATCCGGAAAGATCGACGGATGCTGCGCCCTCGTTGCGCAGGGTGACGGCGTCCTGAGCGACGCTCTTATCCGAAAGAACGACTTCCCCGGTCACGGGCGGAGGCGTGAAAGCCACCAGTTCCGTCAAGGGAGTGGCGCCGGTAAGGGTGACGCATACCACGCCGTCCACATCCTGGGTCTGAAGCACGGCGGTTCCCAGAGACGACAGCAGCGTCAGCACCCGCGGGGCGGGGGAGTCCTCCTCCGCAGCGGTATTGGTGGAGATGATCGCCACGCGGGGATGCAGCGCTGTGGCAAAGTCCTCGCCGGTGGCGTCGTTCTTGCCGTGATGCCCCACTTTCAGCACCGTGACCGGGGAGAGCTCCGTGGCTTCCATCAAGGCTTCCTCGCCCTTCTTTTCCAGGTCCCCGGTGAGCAGGATACTGCCCGATGGCGCGTCCAGGCGGAGCACCAGGGAATTGTTGTTTTCTTTGTCCTCGTCCAGGCGGAGCGGCGAAAGCACGCGCAGTTCGCCCGTCTGAACGGGAAGGGAGTCGCCTGCCTGAAGCCAGTGAACTTCCGCGCCCCGCTGGGCGGCGGCCAGCACGGCGGGATGGTTCTTTTCCTTCACGCCGGTATAATAGGCGGAGCTGTACCAGGCGTCCACATCCACCCAGGAGGAAGCCAGCGCCTGCAGGCCGCCCGCATGATCCTTATCCGTATGGGTCAGCACTACGCCGTCCAGGTGATTGACCCCCAAAAGGGTCAGCGCGCGGGATACCATGCCCCAGCTTTCCGCGGAACCGGTGTCGATCATATAAACGGTTTCTCCGGCGTAGAGAAAATGACAGTCCGCCTTGCCCACATTGATGGAAACAAGGGATACGTTTCCTTCGCCCAGGGCGCAGCCAGCCAGGCCGAGGCAACAACATAACAAAAGAATCAGGCGTTTCATGGCCGCATCACTCCTCTCTCACCCTATGCAACGCTTTACCCGCGCATTTCCATGCCCTTGGCAAAATTCCCTGCTTCATGATACAATGGAAACAAAAAAAGGGGGAACCTCCGTGGAGGAAATGATGGCGCTGGCATTGGAGCAGGCGCGTCTGGCGGCGGAAGCAGGGGAAATTCCCGTGGGCGCGGTGCTGGTCCGCGGGACGGAGGTGCTGGCCCGGGCGTATAACCGTCGGGAGGCGACCAAAGATCCCACCGCCCACGCGGAAATTCTCTGCCTGCGGGAAGGGGCGCGGAAGCTGGGGGACTGGCGGTTGCGGGATTGTGTCCTTTACGTGACGTTGGAACCCTGCCCGATGTGCGCCGGCGCCATGCTCATGGCGCAGCTGGGACAGTGCGTTTACGGGGCTGCGGACCCGCGGCTGGGCTGTTGCGGGAGCGTCTATGATTTGCCGGACGACCCCGCGCTGGGCGGGCTCACCCGTTGGACGGCCGGCGTCCGAGCTGAGGAGTGCGCCGCGCTGCTGAAGGACTTCCTGCGGGCGCGGCGGTAATCTTCAGGCGCAGGCTACGGGACCGATGCTCTCGCCTACGAGCAAACGGCAGGGCACGGCGGTTTCGCAGGGCATGGAGGATGCTGCGCCTTCAATCTGGTCAATCAGCCGCTGGGCCGCCAGGGAGCCCATGCGCCGGGCATCCTGGAAGATGGTGGTCAGCCGGGGACGCAGCAGCTGCGCCAGGCGAACGCCGTCGTACCCGCCCACGGAGAGATCCTCCGGGATGCGGAGGCCCAGGTCTGTGGCGGCTTCCAGCGCGCCCAGGCAGGCGTAGTCGTCCGGCATGAGGATGCAGGTGGGCGGGACAGGCAGGCGCAGCAGCGCCAGAACGGCTTCCCGGCCCTGGGCGGGATGGAAATACGCGCAGGAGCGCAGCCATTCCCGGCGGACGGGCAATCCGCATGCGGCCATGGCCTGGCGATAACCGGCCAGGCGGCTTTCCGTAACCGCGCAGGGCTGCCCGTGTACGTAGGCGATGCGCCGGTGCCCCAGGGAAAAGGCGTGGCGCACCAGCTTGCCCATGCCCTGAAGATGGTCCGCAAGCACGCTGGCGCGGCCGGGATAGGCATGGTTGATGGTAACGCATGGCAGATCGGCCATGGCCAGTTCCTGCACCTGGGGCGCGGCAAAATCCACGCAGGCCAGGCATACGCCGTCCACGTTCCGGTAGCGGCAGTGTTCCAGATAGGACATGGCCGTGCGGCCAATGTTATGGTTGATAAAAGTGACGTCATATCCCCGCCGCTCCGCTTCGGATTTGAAACCGTCCAGCAGTATGGCGAAGAAATCGTGGGTCAATCCGTTTTTGCTGTCGTCCATGAACAGCAGGCCCAGGTTGTAGGAACGGTTGGTTTTCAGCGTGCGCGCGATGGCGTTGGGATAATATCCCATTTCCCGGGCGGTGCGCTGCACCATCTCCCGGGTGCGCTCGCTGATATCGCCATAATGGTTAAATGCCTTGCTTACCGTGGAAACGCTTAAACCGCACCTGGCTGCCACGTCCTTGATGGTAATCGCCATTTGATATGTTCCTCTTTTCGGTGTGTATCAGGCCCGAGGGCAGAAACTGTGCAATCATTCCCTTATGAGCATTGTATCGGGTCTACGTTCCAAAAGCAAGAAAAAACGGTAATTTTTTCCAATTTTTTCAAAAACTGGCGAATACGGAGGGCAAACCGCCTGCCAGGCGCAGGAGCCGCTTGCTTTTGCGGGGCGTTTCGCCTATAATCAAAACAAACACAGCGGGCGGAGCGGTGCGGCCGCCTGTCCATGGAGGGAAAAACATGATTGAATTAACGCTTCTGGATGCGGACGGCGCGGTGCTGGAAACGGTGCGTTCCGGAGACGCGGCAGCGCTGACCGTTGTACGCGCGTATCGTCCCGGCGACCAACTGGCGGTTGTGACAGATCAGCGGGAGCTTTACGTCTCCGTGGATGCGTTTTTGCCGCCCGCATACCTGTTTTTGCCGGAGGGCAGCTTCATCTTTACCTTTCCCACGGAGGCGGCTGAGCTGGAACCATACGCGCCGCAGGCGTTCCGGGGCGAGCTGCATACCTATACGGCTGCCCCGGGCTACCGCAGCCGGGGCGTGTACCGGAACCTGGCCCTGAATCCGGTGGCGCAGCGGCATTTTGGCGGAGCTTTTCCCTTTGTCAGCGCCAATGTGGAAACCCGGGATGAAAGCGTATTTTTTGCGCGCAACGTCATTGACGGGTGCCTGCAAAACCATAGCCATGGTCCCTGGCCCTATCAAAGCTGGGGTATCGGCTTGAGCGAGACGGCGGAGATTCAGCTGGACTTTGGCCGGGAGGTAAAAACGGACAGAATGCGTCTGGTGCTTCGGGCGGATTTTCCTCATGACGCCTATTGGAACCAAGCCACGGCTACCCTTTCGGATGGTTCGGAGTATACCTTCCCGCTGGAAAAGACCGATCAACCACAGGAAATTGTCTTTGAGCGCAGGCATTTGATTCGTTGGATCAGGCTGCACCATTTGGTGAAGCAGGTGATGGATTCTCCCTTCCCGGCGCTGACGGAATGGGAGGTGTGGGGCTGGGGCTGAGCGTTGCGAAGGAATGCGCGCAGCCGCCTGCCGGAAAACGGTACAAAAAACCCGGGAGCCTTGAGAACCGGAATGGTGCAAGGGCTCCCGGGTTTTTGCTTTTGCCAAGGGGGTTTCCGGCGCGAAGAACGCCCTTGTGCCGAAGAGCATTGGACGCCGCCTCCGGAGGGCAGGCGCGCCTGCGTTAATACGCGCCCAGGTGCTCCATGGTCAGCGACTGCTTCTCCAGATCCTTTTGGCGGATCAGGATGCCGGGGAACAGGATGGCCGCGGCGTAGCATATAATGGCCGCAATCAGGAACATGGGTCGGATTCCCACCAGGTCGGCGAAGAATCCGCCCAGGAAGGAAGAAATCAGAATAGAAACAACGGATTCAAAGGTGACCAGCAGCGTCTGCACGGTGGTCTTGAATTGCGGGGCCACCAGGCGGCTCAGGGTGATGGATATGGTCACATTATTGAGCATATTGATGCAGTTAAGCATCTGTACGGCGAACTGCCCCTGGGGGGTGGAGATGATATAGGTCAGCAGCCAGCGGGTGCCGCTGAGCAGCCCCAGGATGAGCAGGATGCGCTTGGCGCCCACTTTGCGCGCCAGGCGGTCGGCAATGAACAGGAAAGGAATTTCACAGAAAGCGCCCACGGAGAGCATGGTGCCGTACAGCTCGTTGGAGCCGCCCAAGTCGGTGGTAAAATAAATGGAGAAATAGGAGAAATACAGCCCCTGGGCCAGGGCGTAAAACATCATATAAATAATCAGCAGCAGTATGGGGCGGTTTTTGAGCACAACGCTGACGGGGAGACGGCGGCGGCCGTACTGCACACGATTATGTCCCTGAATGGGAGGCAAAAAGAAAATCAGCAGAATATTGATGGCGCAGAAGGCGGAGTAGGTGAAGAACGTCAGCTGCGTTCCTTTTTCCGGGATGCCCGCGATCTGCCCGACCAGGAACATGACCAGGGAATATCCCAGCGCGCCCATGGTACGGATGGGACCATAATCCCGCCGGGCGCTTTCGGCGTATTCCACGCTCATGGAGGTGTTCATAGCGGGCTGCGCGCGGCGGAAGCAATAGTAAATGGTGTATAGCACCAAGACAAAAGCGAAGGAATGGTTAAGCAAAATCAACGGATACAGCACGGCAGTGATCAGAATCAACCACTGCAGCAGGTGATTTTTGCTCTTGGAGCTGTCCGCCAATATGCCCAGCGCCGGCTGCGCAAGCAGCGCGGCGGCTGCGGCCGTGCCGCTGATGACGCCGATCATGGACTTGCTGAAGCCGATTTCGTTCAAATAGATGGTAAAGTAGCTGGTGGTGGTGTCCATCATGAAGAAGGCAAAGTTAAATAACATAAAGGATATGTACGCCCGCTTGCCTGCGTCTTTCGGAAACATTGCTGTGTCTCATTCCTTTCCCTATCAGGTGTATTCAGGAATAGTATAATCCAGAAAGCACAAATGTGCAATAGAGAATCAGAAAATAACCATATTATGCTCAAGTTATGGCACAACGTTGAAAAAAAGCGCGGAAATCCGGAAATTCCCGGTGCAGTTCAAGGTGATTAACTTGCCAGTATTGCGCATAAAATAGGCTATAAAAAATAAGACAAATGCCTCGGTTTGTCTTACATGAGAAAAAAAAACCATTTTCAACATTTGCCTATTGACGGTATGGGTAAGTCGTGGTATAGTTGCATTAAGTCAAAATGAGAATTCGAGCAGATCGTTTGACAAGGCAATGGCGGACTATTGTTGCAACCAGACGGTGTTTTATGAAACAGACCGAAAGGAGTGCCGCGTTATATGTTGCATTATAAGGAAATGATGGCTGCCCATGACGAGCTGATTGACCACTTGCTTGCTGCCCAAATTACGGATGAGCATCATCCTGATTTCGGCGGCTTTCTACGTTTGGAAATCTATCACGTGGAACCCAGAGAAAGCGGTTTCCGGCTGTCCGACCTGATCGTGGGCTATATTTGCCGGGAAAGCCGACATTTTCATGACGAAGCCGTGGCCCAGGCCATTCGCAATACGCTGGCTTATATGGAGCGCCATCAGCGCCCGGACGGCTGCTTTGACCTGAGCAACTGCAACTTTGCGTCTCCGCCGGATACGGCGTTCATGATCAACAGCGTTTTCAACGCCTGGTGGCTGATGGAAAAGCGCTGCGACGAGCAGACGGAATGGCTGAAGGCGCCGGTGCTGCACTTTATCGAGACCAGCGCCGAGGGCATCGCTGCGGGCGGCTTCCACACGCCGAACCACCGCTGGGCCATTTCCGCGTGCCTGAAATGCGCCGCCAACGCAACCGGACGCAAGGAATTTTCCGACCGGGCGGACCAGTACCTGGCGGAAGGCCTGGACATCAACGAGGACGGCGAGTTTGCCGAGCGCAGCGCCGGCAACTACAACCAGGTGAACGACGACCAGATGCTGCGCCTGTATATCGCCACCGGGGAGCGCCGCTTCCTGGAGGCCAGCAAGGCGAACCTGGAAATGATGTTCAACTATATCGACCCGGATGATTCCGTGTTTACCAACAACTCCACCCGGCAGGACAACGGCCGCAAGGTATATCTGAACACCTATTATATTCTTTTCCTGTTGACGGGGTATTTCCTGAAGGACGCTAAGCTGGCTCGGGCGGCGGAATACATGTATCAAGCCTCCCGCCGCCATGGCATTGTGCCCAACGGTATCGAATGGCTCCTGCTTTACGAGGACCTGGACGGTTACGGGGCGGAGGAAGCCTTTGACCTGTCCAAGGTGGAAAAATACAGCCGGGTGTTTCCTGCCTCCCGGATTGCCCGGGTGCGCAACGGCAAGTATTCCTGGACCATGATGGAGAACCGGCCCAATTTCTTCTATTTCCAGAGCGGCGCGCTGACGCTTTACCTGGTCATTTACTCCAACCTGTGCGACCGGCGCCATTTCCTGGGCGAGAAGATTGAAACCATTCCCGGCGGCTATGAAATGAAGTCCCATGCCGAAGGCTGGTATTACAAGCCTTTCTGGCCGAACCTGCCCGCGACCAGCGACTGGTGGGCCATGGACAATCCCCACACCCGCGAGCGGGTGCAAGGGGCTCCCCTGGACACGAAGGTAAGCGTGACCGATACCGGCGACGGCGTGGATATTTCCTTTGACACCGCGGGCATCGACCGCCTGCCTTTCCGCCTGGAGGTGGGCGTGCTGCCCTGCACGGTCCGGGGCGAACAGTTCCTGATGGAAGGCAAGGCCGGTCAAAGCATTACGCTGATGAACGGCGCCGTGGAGCTTTCTAACCCTGCGGGTGATGTAATTACCCTTTCTCCCGCTTTCTGTGAGCATAACGTACTGATGCGCAGTACCAACGCGTATCCTCAGAGCGAGGAACATTTTACCATCTATATGACGGACTATACGCCTGTGCATCGGACGCTGCATATTCGTACCACGCCTTTTGCCCGGCGCGATCTGCGGGGAAGCAGTGAAAGAGGTTGACGGATGCCGTAGGCATCTTGCTAGATTACATCATGGTTGGGAAGGAATGTGATAGCCTGTGAGTACCATTGTAAACCCGGCAAAGCCGAAGTCTCAAGGAAGGATTCAACGTACGCTTCGCCAATACTGGCGCTACCGGTACTTGGTATTGCTGCTGATACCGAGTTTGGTGGTACTCCTGATTTTCAAGTATGAGCCCATGTACGGCGTGCAGATCGCCTTTAAGGATTTCAAAATCCGCTTGGGCATCACGGGATCGCCCTGGTATGATCCCTTCTGGGGTGTCTTCGCCAAGGTGTTCAGCAGGCCGGTATTCTGGCAGGCGTTCCAGAATACGGTGATCCTGGGCTTCATGAATCTGGTAATTGGCTTCCCCATGCCCATCATCCTGGCCCTGCTGCTCAACGAACTGCGCAATGAGCGGTACAAGAAAGTGATTCAGACGTTCTCGTACCTGCCGCACTTCATTTCCTGGGTAACGTTGTCGGGCTTGTTCATCCAATTGCTTTCTCCCTCCGCCGGTCCCATTGCAGCCCTTGTTACGGCGCTGGGCGGAACGCCTTACTACTTCATGGGCGAGGTAAGCACCTTCCGCTGGGTGCTGGTAGTGACGAACATCTGGAAGAGCGTCGGCTGGGGGTCCATCATTTATCTGGCTGCGCTTTCGGGCGTGGATCAGGAAATGTACGAAGCGGCGCTCATTGACGGCGCGTCCCGCTTCCAACGGGTGTGGTACATCACGCTTCCGTCGATTCTCCCCACGGTTACGGTCATGCTGATTCTGCAATCCGGCAGCATCCTCAACGACAACTTCGACCAGGTGTACAACATGATGAACAGCGCGGTGTATCGCGTGGCCAACGTTCTGGGCGTGTACACCTATGACCTGGGCTTGAAGAACATGACCAACACTTCCCTGGCGGAGTCCACGGCGGTCGGTTTGTTCAAGAACGTGATCTCCTTGGCGCTGGTGCTTGCCACCAATGCGATTTCCAAGAAGATCAGCGACAACGGTATCTGGTAAGGAAGGAGGTAGAAAAAATGCGGAATAGCGTTCTTAAGGTTTCCAAGCGGCCGCGGCATATCAAGCGCAGCGTTGGCGAGCATATTTTTGACATTTTTAATACGGTGTTCCTTGGCGTTCTGGCGCTGAGCATGCTCTACCCCTTCTGGTATGAATTGGCCCTTTCCTTGGCTGACGCAGACAAGGTGGCTATTTCAAAGGTTTACCTGTGGCCGGAGTTCATCTCCTGGGAGAGCTACGCCAACGTGCTAAGTTCCAAGTATATTTACTATGGTTACTTCTGGACCATCGTCCGCACGGTTGTGGGCACGCTGGTTGCCCTGTTGCTGGGGTTCCATTTTGCCTATGCGTTGAGCAAAAAGAATTTCCCCAACCGGAAACTCTGGACGGCATTGCTGATTTTCACCATGTTCTTCTCCGGCGGTATGGTGCCTGATTACCTGCTGATCCGGGACCTGGATCTGATCAACAGCATTTGGTCGCTGATCCTGCCTGGCGCCATTAGCGCGTACAACATTACCATCATGCGCAACTATCTGATGGCGCTTCCGGATTCTCTGGAGGAGAGCGCCTATATCGACGGCGCCAATGACATTATCATTCTCTACAAGATCATTGTGCCCTTGTCCCTGCCGATTCTGGCAACCATTGCGTTGTGGACGGCAGTGGGCCACTGGAACGCCTGGTTTGACGCCATGATCTATATCCAGGACACGGACAAGCAGGTGCTGGCCATTACCCTGCGCCGTATCGTGCTCCAGGGCTCCAACAGTGTGGTAACCATGTCCGGCGAGCAAATGAGCACGCAGACCACCAGCGACACCATCAAAGCTGCTACCATCATGGTAGCCACGGTGCCCATCCTGTGCGTGTACCCCTTCATCCAGAAGTATTTTGTGAAGGGCGTTATGGTTGGTTCCTTGAAGGGCTGAGAGCCCCTTCTTGAAACATATCAAAAAAAGGAGGAAATCCCATGCGTAGAATCATTGCCCTGGTTGCAACCCTGTGCCTGCTGCTGACCGTGGTTTCCGTGCCGGCCATGGCCGAAACGGGAGAAGTCGATTGGTACAGCAAGGAAAAGCTGACCATCACCTGGACCACCTACTACACCTCGCCTCCGTCTGAGGATGCTGTTATCATCAAGCACATCGAAGAGAAGTTCAACGTGGACATCGATATGTTGCCCATTGACGACGCGAACTTCAACGAAGTGCTCAACACCTACATCATGGGCAACAATGTGCCTGATGTTATCCGCCTGAAGGATCCCGGCCAGTTTGTGGGCTATGTGGATCAGGGCGTGCTGGGCGAGATTGATATGGATATCCTGCGGGCCAACGCTCCCGACATCTGCGCGGCCATTGATGGATTCCAGGACGGCGTGTACTGGAGCTATGCTTCCGTGGATGGCGTACAGTACGGCATTCCTGCGGTTGCTCCTGGCAACGTATTCCATCTGCCCGTGGTGTACAATGGCACCTGGCTGGAAAACCTGGATGCCGAGCTGCCCACCACGCTGGAAGAGTTCCACGACCTGATGGTGCGCTTCACCAAGGAAGACCCTGACGGTGACGGCGAAGACAACACCTACGGCCTGTCTTCTGACGGCCTGCGCATTCTGTGGGGCGCCTACGGCGTGAACCCCGGCGCTTGCGACGGACGTACTGATCATTCCTTCTTCCAGGTGCTGGATGGCGAGCTGCAGTATGCGGCTACCAGCAACCAGTACAAGGAAGCCCTGAAGGTTGCCCATGCGTGGTATGAAGAGGGCATCATCGATCCCGAATTCATCACGGGTGAGAACACCGGCGGTTACTGGGCTATCTCCAACAGCCTGAACGACCACCGTATTGGCATGACCGTCCGCGGCAACTTCTATCACTGGGTGATGCCCGGCGCGTATCAGGAATACAACGCTGAAGGCGAACTGGTTGATTGTGTAGCCGGTAACTCCGCCAAGGAATTCCTGGCTGTGAATCCCGATGAGACCCTGGTCTATGGTCAGCCCGTCACCGGCCCCTATGGCTGCGGCGTGAAGAACTGGAACCTGCTGGCTCAGATCTACTGCTTCTCCGAGGATGCCACTTCCAACCCCGAAAAGTGGGAGCGCATCTGCGCCATCATGGAGTACATGGATCGTCAGTATTCCACCGACGTGGAGAAGTACACTGCCTGGTATGAAGACATCTATGGCGAAGAAGGCCACTACTGGTACTGGAGCGATCCCGAGAATCACATTGCGGCGCTGTCCCAGGATACCTTCTATGCGGAATATCCCGAATTCGCGCCCGTGAATGAGTACGGCCCGACCCAGTGGGGTCCCACGCTGCCCATCCTGCTGCCGACTCCCCAGAACCGCTATGGCGAGAGCCTGGGATACACCGAGCTGGGCATTGACAACGTGATTCAGTTCTCGCTGCCCATGATGGCCGAGTATCAGACCAACCTGACCAACCTGAAGGATACCTGGATGATCGACTTCATCACCGGCGCTAAGGATGTAGACGCCGATTGGGATGCCTACATTGCTGAGATGAACGCCTCCGGTCTGGAAGAGATGGTACAGGAAGCTCGCGACTGGTATGCTTCTTCCCAAGCCACTGCTGAGTAAGTTGGCAGATCTTCCCTGAAGTGAAACAACAGGGTCCCCACCGCATGCTGCGGCGGGGACCTTTTTCTGGGCAAAAAGCGAGCAAGAAGGAATAGGGCCAAAATCCTTGTCATTAAAACGAAGCACAAACGTCTCTTGAACAGGAGAAACCATTCGTAAGGTTGGTAACCATGCTCGAAAAATGATAATCAGCTGTGCAACAACTGCCAATGCAAATGAAAACCGGAGGGGCATTAGCCCCTCCGGCGGAATGCAGCAATCATAGGACGGCCTGCATTCTGCTGTTATGGAACAAATTTTTCGGTGAGCATCAGGAAGGTGAGGCCCTGCCCGTACGCCGTGGGCTGAATGGGAATGGTACGGTAGAAATCCTGCGTCCATCCCATGGGAGTGCCATAGGAAACCCCCTGTACGGTGCCGTCCTCCGCCACCTGCGCCAGAACGCCCTGCAGCGCCTTTTCGCCCGCGGCGCGGCAATCGTCATCCAGCAAACCGAGCCGGGCGCCCTTGAGCAG
The DNA here is from genome assembly GCA_964540735.1 of uncultured Oscillospiraceae bacterium. Taxonomy (GTDB): domain Bacteria; phylum Bacillota; class Clostridia; order Christensenellales; family Aristaeellaceae; genus Egerieenecus. The sequence continues at coordinate 35,681 of CAZINY010000004.1, read as the reverse complement.
GCCGTAGGCGATGGCGGCGCTGGCAGAGGTTTCCAGATAGCTGTCCGGCTGGTCCAGCAAGGTGTGCCACAGGCCGGTTTCCTTGTCCTGCATGGCCAGTAGCGCCTTGCATTGTTCCTGCCAGGTGGTCAGGATCATCCGGCGGACAGGACCATCGGCAATCCATTCCGCGAAATCCACCGCGCAGGCGGTGAACCAGCTGTTGCCCCGGGCCCAGTAAGCCTGGCCGAAGTGATGGCGGCCCTGGAAACAATACCCATGGTACCATAGGCCGGTTTTGGTGCTGTGCAGGTATTTGATGTGAAGCAGGAACTGGTATTCCGCTTCTTGCTTCATATCCTCGCGCCCCAGCGCGTCGCCAGCCTGGTAGAGGAACAGGCAGGTCATGTACAGCGTGTCGTCCCAGAGCTGCTGCTCGTTCACGTCATCCGAGGTAATGTGCTGCAGGCCGCCTTCCTGCGTGCGGGGCATTTGGGTCATGACCCACTGGCTCCATTCTTCAATCACAGGCAGATAGGCGGCGTCGCCGGTTTCTTTGTACAGCAGCGTCATGCCCAGCATGGGCGCCATGGTGTTCACGTTCTTGGGCGGGAGGCCCTTGGCCAGGTGCCGGGCATACCAGGCGCGCATGTCTTCCAGGGTCTGCCTGTTGCCGGTAGCTTTGTACAGCTTGTACATGGCGTATACGGCCACGCCCTGGGGCCACTCCCAGGTATCCAGCGTCAGATGGTCGTGCACGTCGCCGGTGCCGCGGTTATGCTGCAACTTTCCGAGTACCCGCTGGGATATTTCCAGATAATCCGTACCCATGGTATCCCTCCGTTTTCGATTGGCTGGTTTCTGCTTCAAATTATATCAAATCGGAGTGGGAAATTCAACAATGAAATGTATCATTATATCCAAAATGTGACCATATAACGCTTTACTTTTGGTCAGGGTTATTGTAAAATGAATTTGGAAGGATAGCTTGGAGAGGATTTATATGCGCAACGATCGTTTAACGGAAATGGGAAAGGTGATCGCACAGTCTGGAACGGTTTCCATGACCGAATTATGCGATTTATTTCATGTATCCATGAATACGGTGCGCCGGGATGTCGCGGAGCTGCGCCGCCGGGGGGACGTGGAAAAGGTATACGGCGGTGTGTGCGCCGTGGAAAATAGCGGAAACGTCCTGCGTCCGTTCGCGGAGCGGCAGAACATTGCTGACGCTGCCAAACGGGCCATTTGCCGGGAAGCGGCCAAGCTCCTGGAGGATGGCGACGTGGTTTTTGTGGATTCCGGCACCACCATGGTGCATCTGGTGGATAACCTGGCGAACCGGCAGGAATTGACCATTATCACCAATAACCTCGCCCTGGTGCAGCAAGCGATACTTTACGATAACCTGCGGATTATTGTGCTGCCCGGGCAACTGCGCCGGAAGACCAATTCCCTGACCGGGATGGAAACGGTGCGGGCCTTGCGGCAATACAATATACGCAAGGCTTTTCTGGCCGCCACAGGGTCCACCTGCGCCGGCGTGACCAATTCCTCTCCGCAGGAATATGAAATCAAGCGCACGGCGCTGGAATGCAGCGCGGAACGCGTGCTGCTGCTGTGCAAAGAAAAATTTGGGCACGCGGGGTTGATGACCTACGCGGACTTCAGGGATTTCCAATACATCGTTTCGGACCAACCGCTGGATGAACCTTACGCGGGGGCGGTCAAGCGCGCGGGTGCAAAGGTGATTACCCCTTGAGGGCGCGTCGGAGCGGGAGGAAAACAGAAAGGTAGGCGGGAGAAGATGGCTCTGGCCAACATGAGAGAGCTGCTGCGGCAGGCGGACGCACAGAAGCGGGCAGTGGGCGCGTTCAACGTTTCCACCATCGAAATGATATGCGGCGTGGTGAACGCGGCGGAGGCGTTGCAAACGCCGGTGATTCTCCAGGTGGCGCAGATTCGCCTGGCTACGACGCCGCTGCCGCTGCTGGGCCGCGCCATGTATGAAGCCGCTTCACGGGCCAAGGTGCCCGTGGCGCTGCACCTGGACCATGGCACCACCATGGACTGCATCCGGATGGCGCTGGACCTGGGCTTTACTTCGGTGATGTACGATGGTTCCGCCCTGAGCATGGCTGAGAATATTGCCAGGACGCAGCAGGTGGTCCAGCTTGCCGCCGGATACGGCGTGGCGGTGGAAGCGGAAATCGGCAGCCTGGGGCGGACGGAAACGGGCGAAGAAACCGTAGCGGCATACACCAATCCCGCCGATGCGATCACCTTCGCCCATGAGACGAAGGTGGACGCGCTGGCGGTTGCCATCGGGAATGCGCACGGCGTATATGCGGGTACGCCCACGTTCCATTTTGAAGTGCTGGACGCCGTGCATGCGGGATGCGACACGCCCCTGGTGCTGCACGGGGGAACCGGTTCCAGCGAGGCGAATTTCCGGCGCTGTATCGAAAGCGGCGTGCGCAAAATCAACATTGCCACCGCGATTTTTCAGGCCACGGCCCGGGCCGTACACGCAGTGACGGCTGACGACTGGTTTGCCATGTCCCGGGCGGTGACGGATGCGGTGACGGATGTGGTCAAGGAACATATCGGCATCTTTGGCAGAGCGTAGAAAGGAGCGTTTCCCATGCTGTTTACCCAACAGGAGCGTCCGCTGGACATCATTCCGGTGGGACGCATCGCCATTGACTTCAACCCCACGGATATGAACCGTCCCCTGTCCCAGAGCGAGCATTTCAACAAATACCTGGGAGGCAGTCCCGCGAACATCGCTGTGGGCATGGCCCGGCTGGGCCGCAAGGTGGGCTTTCTGGCCCGGATCAGCGACGACGCTTTCGGCGACTTTGTGGAGGGCTTCTTCCGCAACGAGGGCATTGATGTCAGCCATGTGAAGCGCTGCGTCAACGGCGAAAAGCTGGGGTTGACCTTCACGGAGATTCTGTCGCCTACGCAGTCCAGCATACTCATGTATCGCGAGGGCGTAGCGGATTTGATGCTGCATCCGGACGACGTGGACGAGGAATATGTGGCTTCCAGCAAGTCGCTGCTCATCAGCGGCACAAGCCTGTGCTGCAGCCCCACCCGGGAAGCGGCGCTGAAGGCGCTGGCCTTTGCCCGCCGCCATGACGTTACGGTGATTTTTGACGCCGATTATCGTGCCTACACCTGGAAAAACAAGGATGAGATTTCCATTTATACCAGCCTGGTGGCGGAGAAGAGCGACATCATTCTGGGCTCCCGGGAAGAGTTTGACCTGATGGAGCGGCTGCTGGGCCTGGACGGCACGGACAAGGCCAGCGCCGGCTATTGGCTGGGCCAGGGCGCCAAGCTGCTGGTCATCAAGCACGGCAAGGAAGGCTCCATGGCTTATACGGCAGAGGAAAGCTGGAAGGTGAAGCCTTTCCCTGTGGCGGCGCTGAAGGGCTTTGGCGGCGGCGACGGCTACGCTTCCGCGTGCCTGCATGGGCTGATGACCGGACGCAGCCTGCCGGAAGCGCTGGAAATGGGCAGCGCATCCGCCGCCATGCTGGTGGCCAGCCATGCCTGTTCCAAGGACATGCCGGGGCAGGAGGCGCTGGAGAAGTTTATTCGGGAAGAAAAGGCGCAATACGGCACCATGGTCAGCCGCATCTGAACAAGCGGACTGCTTGGAGATACACTTAGCGACATAGTAAAGGAGCGATACCGCACATGCAAACCCTGAAGCCTTTTATCAACGGTCAGTTTGTGGATTCTGTTTCCACGAAGTTTAACAAGATTTTTGATCCTTCCACCGGCGAGCAGATTGCCCAGGTACCCGCTTGCACCCGCGAGGAGGTCGAAACGGCCATTCAGGCGGCCAAGGCGGCCTATCCGGCGTGGAGCGCCACCCCTGTTCGCAAGCGCGCGCAGCTCATGCTCCGCCTGCGGGAGCTGATTGTCCGGGATATGGACTCCCTGACGCTGCTGTGCGCCACGGAGAACGGCAAAACCCTGGCCGAGGCGGCGGGCGACGTGGGCAAGGCCCTGGAGATGACGGAGCTGGCGGCCAACGCGCCTATGCAGCTTATGGGCGACAGCCTGATGAACACCTCCACCGGCTATGATACCACCACCTATCGCGAGCCCCTGGGCGTATTCGCGGGCATTGCTCCCTGGAATTTCCCGGCCATGATTCCCGTGGGCTGGATGGCCCCGCTGTGCATCGTTTGCGGCAATACCTTTGTGCTCAAGCCTGCCAGCACCACGCCCATGACCTGTCTGAAGTTTGCCGAGCTGTACAAGGAAGCCGGTTTCCCTGACGGCGTGCTGAACATTGTGCCCTGCTCCCGCACGGAGGCTGAACTCTTGCTGAGCCATCCGGACATCAAGGGCATTTCCTTTGTGGGCAGCACCTCCGTGGGCCTGCATGTCTATCAGACGGCCGCGGCCAACGGCAAGCGCGTCCAGGCCCTGTGCGAAGCCAAGAACCATGCCCTGGTGCTGCGCGACGCGCCGTTGACCCGCACGGCGGCGGGCATCATGAATTCCGCCTTCGGCTGCGCAGGCGAGCGCTGCATGGCGCTGCCCGCGGTGGTGGTGGAGGATTGCATCGCCGACGCGCTGGTGGCCGAGCTGGTTCGCCTGTGCAAGGCCCAGACCATCGGACCTGCCTACGACAAGAAGACCAAGCTGGGCCCCGTGGGTTCCGCTTCCCATATGAAGTTTGTTACCGATTGGATTGACAAGGGCGTGGAGGAAGGCGCGCAGCTGGTGCTGGACGGCCGCAACGTCAAGGTGCCCGGCTATGAAAACGGCTACTACATTGGCCACACCATTTTCGACCATGTGACCCCCGAGATGACTATTGGCCAGCGCGAAGTGTTCGGCCCGGTGCTGTGCATCAAGCGGGTGAAGGATTTTGAGGAAGGCCTGGCGCTGATGAACGCCAATCCCTTCGCCAACGGCAGCGTGATCTTCACCCAGAACGGCTACTATGCCCGTGAGTTTGCCCGCCGCACCGATGGCGGCATGGTGGGCGTAAACGTGGGTATTCCCGTGCCTTTTGGCGTGTTCTCCTTCACCGGCCATAAGCAGAGCTTCTTTGGCGACCTGCACTGCCACGGCAAGGACGCTTTCCGCTTCTATACGGAGACCAAGACCGTGACCACCCGCTGGTTCGACGAAGAAGAAATGAAGAAAGAGCACGTGGATTCCTGGGACGGCTCGCTGTAAGAAAGGACTGCGGGCCGGCAGGCCGCCGGCCCGCTTTGCCATGGTTTACCATCATACCTATGAAAATAGTTCATGCAAGGAGGATACTGATTCCATGAGCAAGATTCGCATTGGTATCGTGGGCGCGGGCCGCATTGGCAACGTCCATGCGCAGTCCATTACCTACCATATTCCCGAGGCGGAAGTCGTCTGCGTGACGGACGTGTACGAGCCCGCCGCCAAGAAGCTGGCGGAAACCTATGGCATTCCCAAGTATGGCGCGGACTACAAGATGATCGTGGAAGATCCCGACATTGACGCGGTGCTGGTGTGCTCGCCCACGCCCACCCACGCGGACATCGCCATGGATGCCATGAAGCATGGCAAGGACGTTTTCTGCGAGAAGCCCGTGGACCTCACCGTGGAAAAGATTCAGGCCACCGCACAGGTGGCCAAGGAAACCGGCCGCAAGCTGCAAATCGGCTTCAACCGCCGCTTTGACCACAACCATGGCCGGGTGCAGCAGCTGGCCGCTTCCGGCAAGCTGGGCAATATTGAGCTGATTAAGATTACCTCCCGCGACCCCGAGCCGCCGTCCCCCGAGTATGCGGCGTCCTCTGGCGGACTGTATATCGACATGATGATCCATGACTTTGACATGGCCATGTTCCTGGCGGGCTGCGACGTGACGGAGGTCTATGCCATGGGCACCAGCCTGGTAGACCCCCGCATTGGACAGGCAGGGGACGTGGATACGGCCATCGTGACGTTGACCTTTGCCAACGGCGCCCTGGGCGTGATTGACAACAGCCGCCGCGCCGCCTATGGTTACGACCAGCGGGTAGAGGTTTTCGGCAGCCTGGGCATGGCCGCGGACGAGAACGACGGCGACACCACCGTGCGGGTTTCCACCGTGGACGGCGTGGTCAGCGACAAGCCGCAGTTCTTCTTCCTGGAGCGCTATATGGGCTCCTTTATCGCTGAAATGAAGCAGTTTATCCAGGCCATTCAGACCAATGGCGAAGTGCCGGTGGGCATTCATGCGGGCCTGATGAGCGTGGTGCTGGCCAAGGCGGCCAAGAAGTCCCTGGACGAGCATCGTCCGGTGAAGATCGCGGAAATTCTGGAGGCGTAAGCATGGAACTGATTACACGGGCCCATGGGGAGCATGCCTTCGGCTATACGCCCATGGCGGAAATGAATGGCGTGCATGCGGAAATGCTGATGGATTTCGGCGTGCTTCGCATGCGCAAAGGGGATCGCGTGGTGGAGAGCCAGCCCCTGGAAAAGGCGTATCTGCTGGTGTATGGCAAGGTGCGCTTCAGCTGGGAGGGCAAGGAGCACGAGCAGGAACGGGAAAATTGCTTTGATGTGCCGCCCACGGCCCTGCACGTTTGCAAGGATGTGCAGGTGACCCTGGAGTGCCTCTCGGAGGAGTGCGAAATCAATATCCTGCGCACGGATAACGAAAAGACCTTCCCTTCCAAGCTCTATTTGCCGGAGGATACCCCGGATGAATACCGTGGCGCCGGCACCATGCATGAAACCAGCACCCGTATCGTGCGCACCATTTTTGACGACAGCAACGCGCCCTATGCCAACCTGGTGCTGGGCGAAGTCATCGGCTTCCCGGGAAAATGGTCCAGCTATCCGCCGCACCATCATCCGCAGCCGGAAATCTATTACTACAAAACCAATCCTGCCGGCGGCTTTGCCTATGCCGAGGTAGGCGAGGGTGTGCTCAAGGTGCACAACAACGATACGGTGTTTATTCAGCCGGGGCTGACCCATCCCCAGTGCACACCGCCAGGGTATGCCCTGTGGTACTTGTGGGGCATCCGCCATCTGGACGGCGCGCGGTACGGGACGCCTACCTTCCTCAAGGAGCACCTGTGGGTGCAGGAACCCGGAATTCCGTACTGGGGGGATGATAAGCATGCGTGAAGGCGGCAATGAAGCCCAGCGGGTGCGTCTGACCATGGCCCAGGCGCTGGTCCGCTTTCTGGACCGGCAGTATGTGGAAATGGACGGCGTAACCAATAAATTTGTCAACAACATTTTCGGCGTGTTCGGCCACGGTTGCGTGGTGGGCGTGGGCCAGGCCCTGTCCCAGGGCGGGCACAGCATCCGCTTCCTCCAGGGCAAGAACGAACAGAACATGGCCCTGGCCGCCACGGCCTTCGCCAAGCAGAAGAACCGCCGGGAGATCATCCCCTGCGTCAGCTCCATTGGCCCCGGGGCCATGAACATGGTCACGGCCGCGGGCTGCGCTACGGCCAACCGTATTCCGCTGCTGGTATTGCCCGGCGATACCTTCGCTTGCCGCCAGCCGGACCCGGTGCTTCAGCAGGCGGAGTTCTTCCAGAGCTACGGGCAGACGGTGACCGACGCCTTCCGGGGCGTGTGCCATTATTTCGACCGCATTGAGCGGCCCGAACAGCTGATGACCGCGGCCATCCATGCCATGCGCGTTTTGACGGACCCGGCGGATACGGGCGCGGTATGCCTGGCCATGCCCCAGGACGTGGAGGGCGAGGCCTACGACTACCCGGTAGCCTTCTTTGAAAAGCGGGTGTGGCACATGGACCGCCGGCCCATGACCCAGGGCCAGCTGGAGCGCGCGGCGGCGCTGCTGCGCCAGGCGAAGCATCCCTTTGCCATTCTGGGCGGCGGCGTGCGGTACAGCGAAGCGGGGGAAGCCTTTGTGAAGCTGTGCGAGCAGGCCAATATCCCCTTCGGGGAGACCCAGGCGGGCAAGGGCACCGTAAGCTGGCAGCATCCGCTGAACATGGGCGGCGTGGGCGTGACCGGCGGCAAGGCGGCCAATGTGATCGCCCAGGACGCGGACATGATCCTGGCGGTGGGCACCCGGTTGACGGACTTCACCACCTGTTCCAAATGGCTTTTCAAGCAGGATGCCAAGGTGGTTTCCCTGAATATCTGTCCCTTTGACGCGGTGAAGATGGACGGGGAACCCATCCTCTGCGACGCGCGGGAGGGGCTGACGGCCCTGGCCGGCGCGTTGAAGGAGTACCGCTCCGCCTGGGGGCAGGAGCCTGCGCAAGCCCACAAGGAGTGGGACGGCATCGTGGATGCGCTCTATGCCGCCGAACCGCCCCAGGGCCTGTCCCAGACCCGCGCGCTGGGCGAGATCAACCGGTTCATGTCCGCAAAGGACGTGGCGGTGGGCTCCTCCGGCAGCCTTCCCGGCGATATGCAGCGGCTGTGGCGCGCAGGGGAGAAGGGCACCTATCACATGGAATACGGCTTCAGCAACATGGGCTACGAGGTCAACGGCGCCCTGGGCGTGAAGCTGGCCGAGCCGGACCGGGAGGTGTATACCTTCTTCGGGGACGGTTCCTACCTGATGGCCCATAGTGAGATGCTCACCTGCGTGCAGGAAGGCATCCGAGTGCATTTCTGCCTGTTTGACAACAGCGGCTGGGGATGTATCGAGAACCTGCAGAACAATCAGGGCAACGACACCTTCGGCACGGTGTTTCGCAAGCGCAACCCGGCAACGGGCGAGCTGGACGGAGACATCCTCCCGGTGGACTTTGCCATGAACGCCCGGGCTTATGGGCTTAAGGCGTACACCATCCGTACGGTGGAGGAGCTTCGCGCCGCCCTGGCGGATGCGGTGAAGCAGCCTTTGCCCGTGCTTTACGACATCAAGGTGCTGCCCAAGTCCATGACCGACGGCTATGAGAGCTGGTGGCGCGTGGGCGTGGCGGAGGTTTCCGAGCAGGAGCGGGTGCAAAAGGCTTATGAGGACCTGGCCCGCCACATCCGGGATACCCGGGACTATTAACCGATCAGATTACGGATCAGATCAAAGGAGGCAAGCCCTATGCGGCTGGATCCCAACAAAGTAAAGCTGGCGATTGCGCCCATTGGTTGGACCAATGACGACCTGCCTGAGCTGGGCGGAGAGAATACCTTTGAACAGTGCGTCAGCGAAATGGCGCTGGCGGGTTTCAAGGGAAGCGAAATCGGCAACAAGTATCCCCAGGACACGGAAGTCCTGAAGCATAAACTGGACGTGCGCGGGCTGCGCATCTGCAACGCCTGGTTCTCTACGCTGTTCACTTCCCAGCCCTATGAAGTGACGGAGGAAGCCTTCCTGAAGCATCGCGACCGCCTGTATGCTTTGGGCGCGCGGGTGATTGGCGCCAGCGAGCAGGGCAATTCCATTCAGGGCAAGCCGCTGAATATTTTCGGCGAGAAGCCCGTCTATACCGAGGAAGAATGGAAAAAGGTCACCGAAGGGTTCAACCGCCTGGGCAAGCTGGCGGCGGAGAAGGGCATGAAGCTCACCTGCCACCATCACATGGGCACGGGCGTGCAAACCGAGGCGGAAATCGACCGCTTTATGGCCGAGACGGACCCCGAAGTGGTAGGCCTGCTGTTTGACAGCGGCCACCTGACCTTCGCGGGCATTGACCCGCTGCCCGTGCTGAAGAAGCACATTGGCCGCATTCAGCATGTACACCTGAAGGATGTGCGCCTGCCCATCCGCGACCAGGCCCGGAAGGAAGGCTGGAGCTTCCTGCAGGCGGTCAAGAATGGCGTGTTCACCGTGCCGGGGGACGGCGACGTGGATTTCGCGCCCATCTTTGACGTGCTGGCCGAGAACGGTTATGAAGGCTGGGTGGTGGTGGAGGCCGAACAGGACCCCGCCAAAGCCAACCCCTTCGAGTATGCGGTGAAGGCCCGCAAGTATATCGCGGAAAAGACGGGGCTGTAAACTTTTGCACCCATGGGGACGCTGGCGGAAGATACAGCGTCCCCTTTTTCATCATGGGGAATACGGATTGCATACATGGCAGGAAGGCGGTGCAACATGACCGAACAAGAGTTGGCGCTGCGCTATGCGCCCCTGGTGCGCTTTGACGAACATGAGACGATTCCATTGCAGGCGGTGGGCTATACCATTGTCCGGGAAACCGTGCGGAGCGAATCTTTTCCCAAACGGGAAATTGTCGTTCCCCGCGGCGCTGCCTGCGTGATTGAGTACGCGTATTACTGGGATTATGATATTCAGCACATGTACGATCTGGAACATATCTGGGTAACGGTGGGCGAGGATGGCCAGGTCCTGGATGCGGAGGGGAGCTTTCACGGAAAATATTTGAAGCTGCTGCTGCCGGAGCTGCCCGGGACGGAGCTGCCTGTGCATGGGCATGTGCAGGCGTTTTGCCAGCCGGGGAAGCACGCCTTTTTGCCCAACGGGCAGCTGTTCCGCCTCCTGCCGGACTGGTACGCGGCCTGCACCACCGCTTGCGGCGGTCCGGTCCTGATCGGGGGCTGTTTCAACGGCGTCTATCAGCCCACGGCCCGGGAAGACGCTTGCTCCGTGCGGTACTTGAAGGAGCAGCTCTCCTTTGAGCCGACGCTGCGCTTTACCAAAACGGCGGAGGAACTGGGCGTTACGCCCCGCTATATGCCGTGGGCGGAGCTGTATGCGGAGATTCCCCAGCGCATCCGCCGGGAGTGCGACCGGCTGATGGCGCTGTATCCAACGATCTGACGCGAAGGAGGATGTATATGCTGGACCTGGGACGGCAGTTCCGTCAGCGCCAGCGCGCCTGGATGGAGGAACTGCGCCGCCATCTGTATACGCCGGTCATGGAAGTGCCGGTGGAAGGCTTTACTACCATGGAGCGGCTTACGCCGGAAACGGCGGAAAAGCGCGCGTTTCGCCCGTATGAGGCGGGGGAAGGCTGGGGCGCGTGCTGGGAGTATGGCTGGTTCCGTACGGAATTTAGGCTGCCGGAAAGCTGCGAAGGCCGGCGCGTGGTGCTGCTGGGGCAGGTGGGCGGCGAACAGTTGTATTATGTGAATGGACGCGCCTGCGGGGCGGTGGATAAGGAGCATACCTATGTGACCTTGTCCCGGAAGGCCAGGGCGGGGGAACGATATCATGTGCTGGTGGAAAGCTATGCGGGGCATGGCGCCCGGCTGGAGAACATCGGGCCGTGTCCGCCGGAGCGCCGCGCCATTCCGCCCACGCCGGAAAAACAGTGCGCGGTGGGCAAAAGCGTGGTGGCGATTTGGAACGAAGAAGCCTACCAGCTGCTGCTGGACGTCTATACCCTGGACAAGCTTCTGCAGGCGCTCCCGGACAAGAGCCTTCGCGCCCAGCGGGTCGCCGCTGCCTTGCAGGCTTTTACGGACATTGCGGATTTTGAACTGCCGCCGGAGGAGCGCCGGGAGAGTTTTGTCAAGGCGCGGGAAGCGCTGCGGGAAACCATGGCGTGCCATAACGGCTCCACCGCGCCGCTTATGTGGCTCATTGGGCAGTCCCATATCGATCTGGCATGGCTGTGGCCCATGGAGGAAACGTATCATAAAATGGTGCGCACCTACGCCAATCAGATGACTTTGCTGGACGAATATCCCGGTTACCGCTTCCTGTTGTGCGAACCTGTGCTGCTGGATATGCTCCGGGAGATGAACGGCGAGCTGTGGCAGCGGGTGAAGGCGGCGTATGCCCGCGGGCAGATCCTGCCGGAAGGCGCGTTCTATGTGGAGTGCGATACGAACCTCCCCTCCGGGGAAAGCCTGATCCGGCAATTGCAGTGGGGCAAAGCCTGGTTCCAGGAGCAGTTCGGCGTGGATTCCCAGGTGGGGTGGCTGCCGGATTGCTTTGGCTTTTCCGCGGCGCTGCCGCAGATCTTGCGGGGATTCGGCGTGAAGTATTTCGGCACACAGAAACTCCAGCGGGCGGACCCTGAATGCCAGCGGTTCCCATATCATCATTTTATCTGGGAAGGTCTGGACGGTTCCGAGGTGCTGGGCCTTTCCTTCATGAAGGACAACGGTCCGGTGGACCCGGTATCCTTCAAGGAACGCTGGGAGGACAACCGGGTACAGGCAACCGGTATTGATACGCTGCTGCATCCCTTTGGCTATGGCGACGGCGGCGGCGGCCCTACGCGGGATATGGTGGAGCTGAGCCTGCGCCTGGAAGACCTGGAAGGCGTGGGCCGCTCCCGGTACGGCGGACTCCGGGAATATTTCGAGCATATTGCGGCGCAGGGCGTACAGAACCGGTGGGTTGGGGAGATGTACCTGCCCTGGCATCGCGGCGTGTTTACTGCGCAGCGGCATTCCAAGGCGCTTATGCGCCGGGCGGAGTTTGCCCTGCACGACGCCGAAGCGCTTGCCGCGCGGCAATCCGGGGACAAATTGGCCTTGCGTGCCCGGCTGCGGGAACTGTGGCGGAAGCTGCTCATTTGTCAGTTCCATGATGTTGCCGGGGGCGTAGGGATTCGCCGTACCCATGAAGAAGCGGAGCAAACGTTGCGGCAAGTGGTGGACGGCGCTCAGGAAATTACCCGGGAGCTGCGCCGCGTCCATTATCGCATTGAACCGGAGGACAGCGAAACCGTGGTGTACAATTCCTTGCCTTGGGAGCGCCGGGAATGGGTGACGGACCGGCAGGGTCAGCCAAGATACGTATACGCTCCGGCGGACGGAGCGGCGCCGTTAACGGATATCCCGCAACCTCAGGATGCGCGGCTCCGGGAAACTGCGGAAGGCTATGCGCTGGAAAACCGGTATCTTTCCCTGGCGGTGGACGCCCAAGGCGCGATTATCCGCCTGGTGGACAAGGAGAGCGGACAGCCGCTGTTGCAGCCCGGACAGCGCATGAACGACTGGCGGCTTTATAAAAATGTGCAGCCGGTATACGACGCCTGGGAGCTGGACCGCGGCTGGGAAAGCCGGCAGGTGGAGGAGTGCTTTGCCACGGAGATCAGCGTGGAGATGGACAGCCCTGCCTGCGCGGCGCTGCGGATTGTGCGCCGCTTTGGCGGCAGCCGCTCCTGCCAGACCCTGCGGCTTTTTGCCGGTAGCCGCCGGATTGACTTTACCACCCAGGTGGATTGGCAGGAACGGCACCGTATGCTCAAGGTACATTTCCAGAGCGATATACGTAGCGAGGAGGCCGTTCACGAGATTCAGTTCGGTTATGTGCGGCGGCCGGCTCACCGTTCCACCCCCTTTGCGTCCGACCGCTACGAGGTATGCAACCACCGTTATTCGGCCCTGTGCGAGGACAACCGCGGCTTTGCGGTGCTCAACGACGGCTGCTATGGCATAAGCGCCAACCGGGGCGAGCTGGCCTTGACGCTTCTTCGCGCGCCGCTGGTGCCGGATGAAACCAACAACCGCGGCGAGCATACCTTCACCTACGCGCTGTATGTGTTCAACACATCCCTGGCGCAGAGCGATACCGTCCGGCAGGGCTACGCGCTGAATGTGCCGCTGGCGCTGGAGGCGGGACACTGTCCGCAGGCCGTAAGCGGTTTTTGCACCCAAGGAAGCGGCGTGGTGCTGGAGAGCGTAAAAATGCCCGAGGATGGGCGCGGGATCATTCTGCGCCTGTATGAAAGCCAGCGCTTGCAGGAGGACGCGCGCCTGGAGCTTCCCTTCTCCGCCGTGCTGGAGGAATGCGGCATGGATGAGCGCGGGACGGCAACCGTGGGCTGCGGCGATTGCTTCGACCTGCGGTTTGCGCCGTTCCAGGTGCGGACCTTCCGGGCTGTACCGCAAGAATGAAAGCTGCAAAGGAGAAAAACGATGAAGAAATTGATTTTATGCTTTGACTGCGGCGACACGCTGGTGGATGAAGGCACGCAGGTTTTCGCGGAAAACGAGGACGTGCTCAGCGCCGAACCCATTCCCGGCGCGTTGGAGGCCCTGCGGTATTTTCATGCCCAGGGTTACCGTCTGGCCCTGGTGGCGGATGGCAGAGTGGCTTCGTTCCAAAATATCCTGGGCAAACTCGGGGTGTGGGACCTGTTTGAGGCCCATGTGATTTCGGAGGCGGTAGGAGAGTTGAAGCCCAGCCCCAAGATGTTTCAGGGCGCGCGGCAGGCGCTGGGCCTTTCGGAGGCGGACTTTTCCCGCATGGTCATGTTTGGCAACAACCGTCTCCGGGATATCAAGGGCGCAAACGGCGTGGGGATGATTTCCGTACTTCTGGATTACAGCCCCCGCTATGTGAAGTTTGCCAGCATGCCTGACGAGGAGCCTACCTACCTGACCAAACTGCCATCCGAGTGGCCGGCGCTGATTGACAGGCTGGAAGCCGAGGCGGAGGCCGCGGACGCCTCCAGGTAAAAAACAGCATGGCATAGGACAGCCGGAGCGGCCGGAACATCAGGCCGCTCCGGTTTTTGCGCCGCTGGGTTCATGGCGCTGCCGCAAAGCAGCAAGTAGCAAATCAGGAATTTGTTACTTTTTCACGTTCCTTTGGCATTGCGAAAAGCGTCCAAGTGTGATAGGATTGATACTGGCTTATTTTGCCGAAGGGAACAGGCTACGCTGGAGGTGTGAGCGAAACAATGAAAATTCGCATTACTGCGGATAGTACGTGCGATCTTTCACCGGAACTGAGAGCGGCATACGGCGTTACCATGGCTCCGTTGACCGTCATGCTGGGCGACGCGGCATTTCACGATGGCGTCAATGTGACGCCCCAGGATATTTTCACTGCGGTGGAATCCGGAAAGACCTGTAAGACGGCGGCGGTAAACGTATACGAATACGAGGAGCTTTTCCGCCGGGTGCGCGAGGATTGCGACGCGGTGATTCATCTTTGCATCGGGCAAAAATTTTCCGTCTGTTACGACAATGCGTGCCAGGCTGCCAAGCGCTGTGAAAACGTCTATGTGGTGGACAGCGGAAATCTTTCGGTAGGTCTTGGACTGATGGCGCTGGATGCGGCGGAAATGGCCCGGGACGGAAAAACGCCCCAGGAAATCGTCGCGGCGCTGGAGGCGGAGCGGAACCTGATTGATACCAGCTTCGTGCTGGATCAGGTAGAGTATCTGCGCAACGGCGGCCGCTGCTCCGGGGTGGCGGCGGTGGGCGCGAAGCTGCTGCATATCAAGCCAAGCATTGAAGTGGAATCGGGGGCCATGGTGGTCGGTAAAAAGTACCGCGGTTCCTTCGCGCGGAGCCTGGAACATTACGTCAAGGACAAGCTGGAGAATCGATCGGAGATTGATTTCAGCCGGGTGATCGTGGCGTATTCTCCTTGCGATGCGGGCGTAACGGAGCATCTGCTGGCGTTCCTGGATTCCGTGGCGGATTTCCGGGAGACGCTGGTGTGCGCCGCGGGAAGCACCGTCTGCTGCCATTGCGGACCCAATACCCTGGGGATAATTTTCAAACGGAAAACGCCGAAGGCGTGACGGATGCCGTTCGGGCGCGGAAACGCGCCCGATTTTTATACAGGAAAAGCGCACAGCCGGCCTTGCGGGGCGCGGTGGAGTGTGCTATGATACCGTTTTGAACAAGCGTGAGGAGGAGTGGGCGCATTGCGTCAGGAACGTCATCCGGCTGTACGGCTGGCTTTTGTGGGAGTAATGGCGGCGTTGGTCTATGTGATTACCATGTTCCGCATACCGCTGCTTGGCTCAAAAATCCATTTTGCAAACGCCATGTGCTTGCTGGCTGGCTTGCTGCTTGGAGGCGGTTACGGTGGCGCGGCGGCGGGACTTGGTTCGGCGTTATATGATTTGCTGGCCGGCGGATACGACCCTTTCCAGGCGCTGATTACTTTTGTAAGCAAGTTTGCCATGGCGTGGGTCTGCGCCAAGGTAGCTGGACCGCGCCGGGAGGGCCGGAACGGCCTGTGGCGGGACTATGCCGCCTGCTTCCTTGGTTCCGCAGCGTATATCGCGCTGTATATGCTGAAAAGCTACGTTTACAAGTCCTTTGTGGAGCCTGTTCCGCCGGAAACCCTGGGGGTGGTGCTCATGGGGAAACTGGCGCCCGCGGCCCTCAATGGGGCGGTGGCGGTATTGGTGACGCCGCTGCTGTGCCGGGCCATGCTGCCTGCCCTTCGCCGCGCCGGGGTGCTGGAGAAATAGACGCGGAGGCTGCCGCCGCCCACGGCGCGCCCGGCGATTCCGGAAGGCGCATGGGAAAAGGTTTGGGCCTCCCTGGCCTGTGGATGGAGCCGGCGCCTTCGATGCGTTGCGGCCGCTCCTTGCGCTTCCTCGCGCCCCAGCCAGGGGCGGCGGTTTCGCGTTGGCGGGCGCATTTGCGGGACTTTCCGGAAGCGGCCTGGATGCCGCCGGCATCCTTGGGCGCCTTCGCGTGGTTGGCTCGTTTCTTGCGGCGAAGCAAAGGTAAAATAAAAATTCTGGATTATCGCAAAGCCCTCCTGTACCCGGCATCCGGGACAGGAGGGCTTTGCACGTGTCCTTTCAGCAGGCGCGAGACGCCTACCGCCAAATTTCCAGGGTCTGCGCATACGGGAGGAAACCGGCTTTTTCGGCCAGGGCGCAGGAAGCTGTATTTTGCAGATTAGCGCTGTAAAGCGCAAGCACGCCTCTGTCCAGTACGGCGGCGGTCCAGCCGTGCAGAACGTCCAGGGCGCAGCCCTGACGCCGGTAGGCGGGAAGGGTCGCGATGCCCGCCTCGAAGCCCCGGCCCATGCGCACGCTGCGGCATATGGAAACAATCCGTCCGTCGCGGAAGCATCCCAGATAAGGGACGGCAAAGGGCAGCTCTTCTTCGTATCCCGGGAAGGTTTCCGAGAGCAGCGCCGCGTCTGTGGGAACGAGGCAACGGCACTGGGTGCGGGGCCTCTGACGGCCAGGGTACCAGAAGCAGACTTCTTCCTCCGCCCGGCCGCCGCCCAGCGCTTCCAGGTAGGCCTCTGCATCCCATATCCCACCGGACAGCAGGGCGCGCGCCCGGGCAAGGGCTTCGGGATGCGTCTGTTGCCCGAAACGGTAGAGGACTTCGCCTTCCGCCGTTCTTCCGGCGTGGAACAACGGCGCGGGAACCGTTTGCCGCCAGGGTTCGTTTACGTATTGCATGCGGCCGTCCGCATAGGTGAACAGGGCGTCCATGCGGATATGGAGCAGCTCGGCTGCAGTGGGCGCTGTCATCGTTCCTCCCGTGCTCGGGCGGGGCAAGCGACCGGTTTCAGCTCCGCCGTCAGCGCTTCCAGCAGCGCGTCCCGGTTCTCCACCGTGACCTGCAGCAGCGTGACATCCGGACGGGCGGCAATTTCCGAGACCAGCGGGCTGCCGCATTGCTGCAACACGCCCAGCACGCGCTTTTCGCTGTCCAGGCACGCGCGTACCTGCGCGCAGAAGGCTTCCGCGCGCCGCTCCAGCTTCCCCAGCTCATCCATCAGGAGGTAAGGCGCGGGGGCTTCCAGGCTGCGGCGGAGTATCTCCACGCCGTTTTCGTTGAATACGTCCAGCACGGGAACGCTTTTGCGCGGCCCCGTGCGCACGGAAACCACGCAATCGTTGCAGGCAGGGTCCATGTCCACCCGTCCGTGCAGCAAAAACCCCCGCCGGTAGCCGTCCAGCGTCAGAAGCCGCGTTTCAAAGCCTGCGCATGCCAGATCCAGCCGGGCAAGAACGTTTTGCCACAGGGTGCTTTTCCCAACCTGCTTTTCGCCCGTGAGGAAAATGTGCCGGGCAAAATGCATTTTCTCAGCCATGCGCCGCCTCTTTCCATGCGCGCACCAGGGCCTGCTGCTCCGGCGTCAGGGTCAGGGGTGTTCCGTCCACGGTCACCTGCACCCCCGCGCCGGCCTGCTTTTTCAGGTGGTGATGGCATCCGCACTGGCAGAAGCCGTCGTCTGTCACGCCGGGAACCGGCGGCAAGGGCGCGTCCAGATCGGGGGAAGGCTGTATATCCGGCACCCTTGCGTCCAGAAAGTCCAGCAGCGCGGCAGGGTCGGTCAAGGCGTCAAATTTGGGCAGGGGCAGCTCCGCCTCCGTGGCGCTGATACGTCCCACAAAGGCCAGGGTCAGGTCGTTTGTTCGCGGCAGCGCGTCCTCGGGGGTATGCGCCGCAACCAGGCGCGGCACGGGAGATAGATAATCGCCCTCCAGCAGCACATAGTCCAGCCCGGCGTAGCTTTCCAGCAGCCGGGACAACGGAAGCGCCTGCGGATACAGCAACGCGGTTTCGTGGCGGGCGCGGGCGCACACCAGATTCGCGCCCGCGCGGGTGTGCCGGGCCGTGTTGGACTTGGGCTGGTCCATGGTAAAGGTGGGGCAGAACACCGTTTTGCAGGTGCCCACCGTTTTGCCCCGGCGGCGGATCTCCTCGATCAGCGCGGTAACGGTGCTGGTTTTGCCCGATTTACGAATGCCTACGATGGTCAGTAGCTTCATGGAACGGATCAGACTCCTTCATCCAGGGTCAGGGCGACGGGATGCTTCATGCGCCGCCGCCGGGTGGCGTCTTGCGGGAAAACGATCTGCCAGCCGCCTTGGGACAGGGGAACCAAAAGCGCCTGGCCGGCATCCGCCGCGGAAACCAGCAACGCCGCGCCGTCGGCGCATTGAATGCGCACCCGCGTCCGAGGCGCGGCGGCCAGGGCCTGCGCCAGGGGAATGCCGGACAAGGTTTCCTCCCGCGGCTCTCCTGAAGAACTGGTGGTGCGCGTCCGGACGCTACGGTAAGGAAGGGCTTCCCAATCGGGCCGTAAACCGGTCATACCTCCGCCTCCCCCAATGGAACGTACATATCGCGGCGGGTAAAACCGCCGTGCTCGCCGCCTTTGCCGCGGCAATGCGCGCCATGGTCGGCGCAGAGAATCACATGTCCGTGAAAAGCGGCGCACAACTTCTCGACGGCCTGGTCCAGCTCCCGGAGCTTTTCCCGCAGGGGCCCAGGACGGCTGCCCACGTCGTGCTCCCGGTCGTCCAGGCCGTGAAAGTGCACCACGATCAGCGGCGCTTTCCCCTTGCACAGGGGAAGCGCGGCCTTCAGCACCGCGCCGTCCACCGTTTCACCCGGCTCGGGCAGGGTGAGCACCGGCGGCTTTTCCAAAAGGAGGGGCGGGCTGTCCGCCTCCACCAGCACCGCTCCCGGCACGGCCAGCAGCGAAGCGCCGCGGGGAGAGTGATCCCGGCGGCTCCAGACGCCGTGCTGCGCAGGCCAGCATCCGGTGAGCATGGAGGCCATGCAGGGCTGGGTCAGGGGCGGAAAGGCGGTTCGCGCCCGGCGGCAATGAAAACGCTTTTTCATGGCGGGCAGGGAAGCGCGCCGGTACAGGGAGAAGCCCAGCCCGTCGATATAAATGACCAGCACCCGCCCGCGCGCCAGCGCCGCCAGGGCCAGGTCGTGCACCTGTGTGATTTCATGGCGGGGACGCGGGAAAAACGCCCCTACGGTTTGCCCTTGACACTGGCATGCCGCCAGGTTCCGGCACCATGCGTCCGGCAGGTTGGGCAGGTCCAACCAAGGCGTGACCACCCGCATGCACGTCCCCCATTTCGCTTGCTTTCAGTGGTATTATAGCAGAATTTGCCGGGATGTAAAGGGCGGCAAGGCCCGGACGCCGCCGGGGAAATGCGACGTATTTCGGCTTGAAACCCCATTCGCCCTGTGCTATACTGTTACGGAATAATAAAGGGGGCAATTCTCATGAAATATATTGAGACCATTCATGCCCAGGGGCATGTGCTTTGCCATGATATAACGGTTATTGTCAAGGACGTAAAAAAAGGCGTGGCCTTCAAGAAGGGACACGTGGTCACGGAAGCGGACATTCCCGAATTGCTCAAGCTGGGCAAGGATCACCTCTACGTCTGGGAAAAGGACGACACCTGCTACCATGAGGACGAGGCGGCGGCGATTCTTCGGGACGTGTGCATGGGACAGAACATGCGCCCCACCGAACCCCGGGAGGGGAAGATTGAGCTCATCGCTACCTGCGACGGTTTGCTCACCATTGACAGCGCCCGCCTGGAGGCGGTGAACGCCATCGAGGAGATCATGATTGCTACCCGTCACGGCTTCACGCCGGTGAAGGCGGGGGACAAGCTGGCGGGAACCCGGGTGATTCCCCTGGTCATCAAGAAGGAAAAAATGGAGCTGGTTCAGCAGACCGCGGGAGATGAGCCCCTGCTGCATGTGCTGCCCTTCCATCCGCTGCGCTGCGGTATCGTGACCACCGGCAACGAGGTGTTCTATGGCCGCATCCAGGATACGTTTACCCCTGTGATTGAACAAAAGCTGCAAGAATACGGCATGACCGTCATGGGCCATGCCCTCTGCCCGGACGATCCGCAGAAGATTACCGCGGCGATTCTGGAACTGCGGGATCAGGGAGCGGAATTGATTATGACCACCGGCGGCATGAGCGTGGACCCTGACGACCGCACGCCCGCGGCCATTCGCGCCACGGGGGCGCGGATGGTGACCTACGGCGCGCCGGTGCTGCCGGGCGCCATGATGCTGGTGGCTTATCTCTCCGCCGGGGACCGGGAGATCCCTGTGTTGGGCCTGCCCGGGTGCGTAATGTACGCCAAGCGCACAGTCTTTGACCTGGTGCTGCCCCGGGTGGCGGCGGGCGTGGAGATCAAGCGGGAGGACCTGGTGCGTATGGGCGAGGGCGGCCTGTGCCTGAACTGCCCGGTATGTACCTGGCCCAACTGCGGCTTCGGAAAGTGAGGAGCGCTATGGAAACGCTAGAAAGCGCATTGGCGCTGCTGATGGAACGGGTCCAGCCCGTGGCGCGCACCGAGTATGCGCCCCTGCAGACGCTGCTGGGGCGGGTGGCCGCGGAGGATGTGGCCGCGCCTATACAGGTGCCGCCCTTTGACCGCTCCCCCCTGGACGGGTACGCCCTGCGCGGGGCGGACATCGCCGGGGCCAGCCGGGAGCATCCCGCACGGCTGCAGGTGATCGGGGAAGCCTGCGCGGGCTGCGGGGAAGTTTTTGCGCCGGGCCCTGGGCAGGCGCTGCGGGTGATGACCGGCGCGCCGGTCCCCGCAAGCTGCGACTGCGTGGTACGCCAGGAAGATACGGACCTGGGCATGGAGACTGTGGCGGTGTACGCCGCCGTGCCCGCGGGCCGGAACGTATGCCGGGCCGGCGAGGACGTGCGGCTGGGCGACGTGCTGCTGCATCGAGGCGAAAGGATTACTTCCGCGCACATTGGCGTACTGGCCAGCCTGGGCGTTACCGGGGTGAAGGTTTATGCGCCCGTGCGCGCCGCGCTGCTGTGTACGGGGGATGAGCTTCGCCAGCCCGGAGAGGCGCTTCCCTTCGGAAAGATCTATGACGCCAACCGCGCCGTGCTTAGCGCGCGGCTGACTGAGCTGGGCGTTTCCCTGGCCTCTCCCGCCAGCCGGGAGGATGACCCGGAGGCCGTGGCGCAGACCCTGCGCCAGGCGGCGGAACATTGCGACATCATGCTGACCACGGGCGGCGTATCCGTGGGCAAGAAGGATATTTTCCATCAGGTGCTGCCGCTGCTGGGAGCGGAACGGCTTTTCTGGAAGGTGGCCATGAAGCCGGGAAGCCCGCTCCTTTGTGGGCTGTATCAGGGCAAGCTGCTGATTTGCCTATCCGGGAATCCCTTTGCGGCGCTGGCCTGTTTTGAGATCTTTGCAGCGCCGGTTTTGCGACGCCTGGCGGGCGAGACGCATGTGGAGCTGCGGCGGGCCGAAGGTGTGCTGCAGGATGCCTTTCCCAAGGAGAGCAAGGGCCGCCGGCTGATCCGTGCCCGCGTGGAGGGGGAGTGCGTAACGCTGACGGGCGCCAATCATTCCAGCGGTTCCCTGGCCACCATGATCGGCTGCAACTGTTTCATTGATATTCCTGCCGGCGCCGGTCCGCTTCATAAGGGGGACCGGGTGGAGGTGATTCTGCTGTGATTGAGAAACTCACCCATTTTGACGCAAAAGGGCAGGCTGTCATGGTGGATGTGACCCACAAGGAGGAAACCTACCGCACGGCGGTGGCGAAGGGGCGCATTCGCGTCAGCCCCGAAACGCTTCAGGCCATTGCCGAAGGCACGGCCAAGAAGGGCGACGTGCTTGGGGTGGCGCGGGTTGCGGGAATTATGGCGGTGAAGCGCACCAGCGACCTGATTCCCATGTGCCACCCGTTGATGCTGGGCAAGTGTTCGGTGGATTTCCGGGTGGATCGGGAGCGCTGCGAGGTGGAGGCCATATGCACCGCGTCGCTGAAGGGACAGACGGGCGTGGAGATGGAGGCGCTTACGGGCGTCAGCGTGGCCTTGCTGACGGTGTATGACATGTGCAAAGCCATCGACAAGCGCATGGAGATTACCGGCATTCATCTGGCCAAGAAAACCGGCGGCAAGAGCGGCACGTTTATCAACGATCCCGAATTTGAGGGGGACAGCGGCGATGCTTGACGCTTGCGGGCGCACCATCGACTATGTGCGCATTTCCATTACCGACCGGTGCAACCTGCGCTGCGTTTATTGCATGCCCCAGGAAGGCGTCGCCTGCCTGCGCCACGAGGACATCCTCACCTTTGAGGAAATCGAACGTGTGGTGCGGGCCCTGCAGCGCCTGGGGGTGCGCTTCGTCCGGGTGACGGGCGGCGAGCCCATGGCGCGCCTGGGATGTCTGGACCTGGTGGAGCGGATTCACCATATTCCCGGCATTGAGGAAATCGCCATGACCACCAACGGCCTCCTTCTGGACGGCCAGGTGGCGCGGGCGAAGGAAGCGGGACTGGACGCGCTGAACATCAGCCTGGATACCCTGGACCCTGACACATACCGCCGCATGACCCGGGGAGGCGAGCTGGAAAAGGTGCTCCGGGTGATGGACGACGCCCTGGCTGCCGGGCTTCGGGTGAAAATCAACGCTGTTCCGGTCCGGGAATGGAACGAAAACGGATTGACGGCGCTGGCCGCTTTGGCCAGGGACCGGGCAATCTGCGTGCGGTTTATCGAATTGATGCCTGTGGGTTGCGGCGCGGGGCTTTCACCCATCCCCTCCGATGAGCTGGAGGCGCAAATGGCTGCGGCTTTCGGGCCGCTGTCCAGGGACGAAAGCCATCATGGTTATGGCCCGGCCAGGTATGTCCGGCCGGAAGGCTTCCAGGGGAGCATCGGCTTCATCAGTCCCATGAGCCATGAATTTTGCGACCGGTGCAATCGGGTGCGGCTCATGGCGGACGGCTTTTTGAAGCTGTGCCTGAACCACCGGGCGGGGCTGGACCTGCGTAAGCTCCTGCGGGAAGGCGTTGACGGGGAGGAGCTGGAGAGCGCCCTCCGGGACGCCATTGCCCATAAACCCAGACGCCACGGTTTTACCGAGGATATTGAGGACCGGGAGATCCGGCGCATGAACGAAATCGGCGGCTGAAGCGCCGCCGGGGACCTATCAGGAAGGAGGCGCTGCCCATGTACAAGGTGGCGATTATTACCCTGTCGGATAAAGGCGCCCGCGGAGAGCGGGAGGACGTGAGCGGCCAGGTGATTCGTGAAATGGTGGAGGCGGCCGGGTATCAGGTGAGCCGCCAGCTGCTGCTGAACGACGACCGGGAGGGCCTGGCCCAGGCGCTTCGGGAAATCTGCGACGGCGAACAGGCGGAGCTGATTCTGACCACCGGCGGCACGGGCTTTTCGCCCAGGGACAACGCTCCGGAGGCGACCATGGACGTGGTGGAACGCCCGGTACCCGGCATTGCGGAGGCCATGCGCTACCACAGCCTGTCCATTACGCCCCGCGGGATGCTGTCCCGGGCGGTAAGCGGCATCCGCGGCCGGACGCTGATTGTCAATCTGCCCGGCAGCCCCAAGGCGGTCAAGGAAAACCTGGAATATATCCTGCCCACGCTGGATCATGGGTTGGCTATTCTGGTGGGCGACGCCGCCGAGTGCGCCCGCAAATGACCGGCGCTTTGCAGGAAAATTTTTGCACCGGCCTCCGCTGCTTCTTGCGGATGACGCCGGAAAATGTTACCATACACTAAGGAATAGAAAATCCTGTCTCCGAGCCCGGCCGTCTAAAGCGACGCCATGATGTCCGGGCCGATGGAGGTTCATCCTCCGCAGGGCCGCTGTGGAAACGCGGCGACCTTCCGTGATTGAGAAGGAGACGGCGCACCCTTGGCACGTTTTGCGAAGGGGACCCCTGTCTCCTTTTTCAATAATTTTTGAAAAGGAGAGGTTCTCATGAAAAAGGTTCTGTCCCTGCTTTTGGCGCTGTGCATGGCGGCGCTTCCCACGCTTTCCCTGGCGGAAGCGCAGACGGAGATCATTGTGTTCGCGGCGGCCTCCATGACCGAGACGCTGACGGAAATCAAGGCGCTGTATGAAGCGGCGCATCCCGGCATTGTGCTCACGTACAACTTTGATTCCTCCGGCACCCTCAAAACGCAGATTCAGGAGGGGGCGGATTGCGACCTGTTCATTTCCGCGGGTCAGAAACAGATGGATCAGCTGGACATAAATGCCGACGCTTCCGTGAATACGGAGGGGCTGGACTTTGTGGCGGCGGATTCCCGCATCGACCTGCTGGAGAATAAAGTGACCCTGGTGGTTCCCGAGGGCAATCCCAAGGGCATCGAGAGCTTCGATCAAATGGCGGAAGCGCTCAAGGCGGGCGAACTGTTCATGGCCATGGGCAACAGCGATGTGCCCGTGGGACAATATACCCAGAAGATCCTGGCTTACTACGGCTTGAATGAAGAGGAGCTGGCCAACGCCGGCGCGTTGACCTACGGTTCCAATGTCAAGGAAGTTACCACCCAGGTCAGCGAAGCCAGCGTGGACTGCGGCGTGATTTATTGTACGGATGCCTTCAGCGCGGGACTCACGGTGGTGGACAGCGCGACCCCCGAAATGTGCGGGCAGGTGATTTATCCCGCCGCGGTGCTGAAGACGGCTGCCCATGGAGAGGAGGCCCAGGCTTTCCTGGATTATCTCCAGGGCGAGGAAGCCATGGCGGTTTTTGCCGGGGTGGGCTTCTCTGCGGCGGTTCCTGCTGAAGCGGAAGAATAACGCTGCATTTCCATGAAACAAAGGAATGATCGGACCCGGCGCAGTCCTTGCCAGTCGGGGAAGAAAGCGGGAGCGGCCCTTGGACGGCCGCCTCCCGCCGTTCCTTTTGCCGGAAGGGAGACGGGGTATGAGCTGGTACCCATTGTGGAATTCCTTGCGCATTGCGGCCATCAGCAGCGTGCTGGTGTTTTTCCTTGGAATCCTTTGCGCGTACTACGTGGCGCGGCTGCCCAGAATTATCAAGGGCGTTCTGGATGTGTTTTTGACCCTGCCCATGGTGCTGCCGCCTACGGTTTGCGGCTATTTCTTGCTGGTGCTGTTCGGCGTCAAGCGGCCGCTGGGCATTTTCCTGGCGCAGTTTGGCATCAAGTTTGTGATGACCTGGTACGGTGGCATTCTGGCGGCGACGGTGGTTGCGTTCCCGCTGATGTACCGCACGGCCCGCGGGGCCTTTGAGAGCTTTGACAGGAACCTGGTCTATGCAGGCCAGACCCTGGGCTTGAGCAATACCTTTATTTTTTGGAGGATTCGCATGCCTGCCTGCCGTCAGGGTATTCTGGCGGGAATTGTGCTGGCGTTTGCGCGCGCGCTGGGCGAATATGGCGCCACGAGCATGCTCATTGGATATACGCCGGGGAAAACGGCCACCATTTCCACCACCGTGTATCAGCTTTGGCGTACCAATGACGAGGCGGGCGCGTTTCAATGGGTGATGGTGAATCTGGCCATCAGCGCCGTGGTGCTGTTGACGGTAAACATGCTGGAAACCCGTCAAAGAAAGGCGGTGCGCAAATGAGCCTGTCCGTGCATATCGAAAAAGATCTGGGGGATTTTCAACTCCGGGCGGACCTGGAAACGGCGGGGGGCGTGTTCGGCGTGCTGGGCGCGTCCGGCTGCGGGAAAAGCTATACCCTCAAGTGCATTGCGGGCATCGAGACGCCGGACCGCGGCAGCATTGTGCTGGACGGCGTGACGCTGTTCGATGCGGCCAAGGGCGTAAACCTCCGTCCGCAACAGCGTCGGGTGGGGTATCTGTTCCAGAACTACGCGCTTTTTCCCAACATGAACGTGCGAAAGAACATCCTGTGCGGCATGCGCGGGGAACGAAACCGCGCCCAGCGGGAAAAAAAGCTGCAGGAGACAGCCGCGCTGTTTCAGCTGGAGGGGCTCATGGAGCATAAACCCTACCAGCTTTCCGGCGGTCAGGCCCAGCGGGTAGCCCTGGCGCGGATTATGGTGAATCAACCGCGGCTGCTGATGCTGGACGAGCCTTTCTCGGCGTTGGACAGCTATCTGCGCACCAAGCTCCAATGGGAGATGCAGGAAATTCTAACGCGTTTTGGGCAGGACGTGCTGCTGGTGACCCACGACCGGGATGAGGCGTACCGCTTCTGCCCGCAAATGGTAATCATGGACCAGGGCCGCGTGGTGGCCTGCGGCAGCCGGGAGGAGGTCTTTGAGCATCCCCGGACGGCCGCCGCCGCCGCCATCACGGGATGCAAGAACCTGTCGCCTGCGCGCAAAACCGGCGAGCGCACCCTATACGCCCAGGATTGGCAAATCGCGCTGCGCGCGGCGGAACCCGTGGAGGAAAACGTGCGCTTTGTGGGGCTTCGCGCGCATTATTTCACCCCTGCGGACGGCCCGGGAGAGAACGTGTTTCCCTTGACGGACCCGCGGGTCAACGAGGCGCCTTTTTCCGTTTCCGTCTATTTTCAGGCGGGAAACACCCGCGTGCGCTGGGAGATTGACCGGACGCTCTGGCCGCGATACGCCGAGCGTCTGCCGGCTTATCTCCAGATTGCGCCTGAGGGCGTGATGGCGCTTGGGTAAGCGGCTGTGCGGCAGGCGCGCCCGGTCGCCGGGACGCTCAGGGCCGCGGCGTTGCGGTTGCAGAAACGTGGAGCCGGTTGGAGCCTGCTCCGCGTATTTTTTATTTCATATGTAAAGTTTTTCTTTTGGGGCTTGCGTGAGGGAGCAACTTTGTTTACAATGGATAGGTACATCAAATTCGGGGTGAAAAACATTGCGTAAGATGTGTTTGGCGCTGCTGGCTTTTCTGCTGTTATGGGGAAATCGCGCCGCTTTGGCCGAAGGGGAGGTCATTCTGGAGGATGATCCCGCCTCGGAGGAGGAAGTGGTGCTGATCGAGGAGGAGTTCGAAACGCCTGACTTGCAGCTGGGAGACACGGGGGACGGCGTATCGCAGCTGCAGCGGCGGCTGACGGAGCTGTACTATTATGCCGGCAACATCAGCGGCAGCTTTGGCGAAAGCACCCAGGCGGCGGTCATGGCGTTCCAGGAGGATTTCGGCCTGGAGGCCACGGGCGTGGTGGATGCGGATACCCAGGCGCTTTTGTACAGCACGGAGTACCGGCCGCTGCAGTACGGCTCCTCCGGAGACGATGTCAAGCAGCTGCAAACCAGGCTGACCGAGCTGGGGTATTTTACCAGCAAGATCAGCGGCAACTACCTGGAAAGCAGCCAGACCGCGGTGCGGGAATTTCAGACGCGGAACGGGCTGGAGATTACCGGTGTGGCCGATGTGGACACCCAGACGCTGATGTACAGCGGCCAGGCCGTGGGCAAGAACGACCGTACCTCGGCCGCCACCCCTACGCCTACGCCGGACCCCGGGTTTCTGGTGGACGAAAACGCCACCGCGGAGCCGGTGACCACCCTGCTGGAGGAGGTGCCCTTTGAGGGCAACCTGGCCCGGGGCTCCACGGGCGCGCGGGTAAAAACCCTGCAGAACCGCCTGACGGAGCTGGGATATTACGACGGCCCGGTGAGCGGAAACTTCCTGGGCAATACTCTGGTGGCCGTGAAGGAATTTCAGGAGCAGAACGGCCTGGAAGTGGACGGCATTGTGGGGGAAATGACCTGGAATATGCTTTTTAACGACCTGAGCGTCGTCCTTCCCGAGGATACGCCCCGGCCCACGCCCACGCCTACGCCGGTGCCTTTTGCGGTGACTGTGGACGTAAACAACCAGGTGACCACGGTGTACGGCCGGGATGAAAACGGGGAATATACGGTGGTGGTCCGGCAGATGCTCTGCTCCACGGGCACCAAATCCTATCCCAGCGATGTGGGGGACTGGGTGCTGAACGGACGCACGGCCCGGTGGTGCTATTTCCCCCGCTGGGGCGGCCACGCACAGTATTGGACGCGGATCAACAGCTCCATTGCCTTCCATTCGGTGATTTATAATTCCGTGAACACCATGGACCTTTCTGTAAGCTCCTACAAAAACCTGGGGACGCGGGTGTCTCATGGCTGCATTCGCCTGACGGTGGCGGACGCCAAATGGATTTACGACAACGTGGGGGAAGGCACCGTGGTGACGATTCGGGAGGATTTGCCGGACGATCCTGAGCTGCGGGCTTCCTTGGAGCTGCCGCCGCTGGATTACAGCCGCATGCTGCCCCAATCTACTCCCGAGCCCACGGCTACGCCTACCTACATCAGCGGCGCTATGCCGCCCATGCCCCTGGAGCAGATGAAAAAGAACAGCTCCGGGGAAGATGTATGGTGGCTCCAGGCCAAGCTCAAGGAGCTGGGTTATTATGGCGGCACGGTTACGGGCACCTACCTGAACGGAACCGTGGATGCGGTAAAGGCGTTCCAGAAGGCCGTGGGACTCAAGGCGGATGGCGTGGCAGGCGTTGCCACCCTGGAAAAGCTCTATGAGCAGGAACTGGCTACGCCCACCCCCGCCCCCACGCCTACGCCCACCCCTGAAATTATTCCGACGCCGGCGGTTACGGCTACGCCTACGCCTACGGGCACGCTTCCGTCGGAAAGCGCGTCCGCCTCGCCAACGGCGGAGGAAGAAACCACTTCCGCCCCCACGGCGGAAGCGCAAGACGAAACATAAGGAAACACCGGCCCGCCGGAAGGAAACGACGCCTTCCGGGCGGGCCGGGTTTTTATTGCGCCGGAGAGTCCAGCGCCTGAATCAGCATGGGAAGCGCCTGCTCGAAGGCTACGCCGTAGCGCAGGGGCAAGCCGTTCTCCAACGTGTGCAGCATGCTTCGGTAGGTAAAGTCCACCGCCAGGGCGGTGGCCTGCGCCAGGGAACGCCCGCGCATCAGCCCTGCCAGCAGCGCGCTTGCCAGCACGTCCCCCGTTCCATAAAAAACCTGTTGCAGCGGAGGACATCCGTGAAAAAATACGGAGCCGCTTGCCGCGTCGTAGGCCGCTGCGCCCAACAGGCCGTCCCGGACGATACCGGTAATCACCGCCTGACGGCAGCCGTAGCGCCGGTGCAGGTCGCGCAGCATGGTTTCCACTTGGGAAAAGTCGGGGCGCTCGCGATAGGAGGTTTCCAGAAGAATGGACGCTTCGGTAAGATTGGGAACAATAACGTCCGCCTGGTGGCACAAGCGTCCCATGTCCCGGGCCAGGGCCTCGGTGTAGGTGGCGTACAGGCGTCCCTGGTCCGCCATGACGGGGTCCACCAGCAGCAGCGTGTCCGGCCGGCGGTAGTGCGCGAACACCTCCTGCACCAGGGCCAGCTGCTCCCAGCAGCCCAGAAAGCCGCTGTACAGCCCGTCAAAACGCAGGGGAAGCGTCTGAAAATGGTCGTAGATTTTGCGCATCTCCGGGGTAAGGTCCAGGTAGGTATAGCCGGTGAACTCTCCCGTATGGGTGGAGAGGAGCGCTGTGGGCAGCGCCGAGACGTGCAGCCCCGCGGCGGAAAGTACGGGTAGCGCGACGGTCAGGGAACAGCGGCCCACGCAGCTGAGGTCATGAATGGCAAGCACCTGCTTTTGCAAGGAAACACCTCCCGGCGGACGGTCATGATACGAGAACGACTTCTATCATACCGGGGCAGGCGGAGAAATGCAAGCTGAAATTTGCCGGCCCTTGACATCCCGCCGGCCCTTGACATCCCGCGCTAGAGGGGGTATATTGCTTGCGTACCTACAATCTCTGGGGAGGCTGGAAAACATGACCAAGGCGGTTATCTCCGTTACCGGGCTGGACGCCACGGGTATCATTGCCAAGGTGGCAACCAAGCTCAGCGAGCTGAATATCAACATCCTGGACATTACCCAGACCATTCTGGGCGGCTACTTCACCATGATGATGGTGGTGGACCTGGATGGCGCGCACATGACCTTTGCCGATATCGACGCGGCGCTTCAGCCTGTGCGCGATGATCTGCAAATGACCATTCACATGCAGCGCATGGATATCTTTGACGCCATGCACCGGGTGTAAGGGGGGCAGAAGGCGTGATCGAAACCAGCGAAATTCTGCAAACCATGCGGATGATTCAGGAGGAAAATTTTGACATCCGCACCATTACCCTGGGCATCAATCTCCTGGATTGTTCCGACCAGGACGCGGAGCGGTGCGCCCAGCGGGTGTACGATAAAGTCTGCCGCACGGCGGAACGCCTGGTGAAAACAGGCGAGGACATCGAGCGGGAGCTGGGCATACCCATCGTGAACAAGCGTATTTCCGTTACGCCGGTCAGCCTGATCTGTCAGGCCGACCCACGCCCCATTGCCCGGGCGCTGGATCAGGCGGCGGAGGAAATGGGCGTCAACTTCCTGGGCGGTTACAGCGCTTTGACCCAGAAAGGCATGACGCAGGCGGACGAGCGGCTGATTCAGTCCATTCCCGAGGTGCTTTGCACTACCCAGCGACTGTGCTCCAGCGTAAACGTGGGCAGCACGCGCGCGGGTCTGAACATGAACGCCATTCGTGAGATGGGTGAAATCATCAAGAAAACCGCCGCCCGTTCGGCGGACCAGGATGGACTGGGATGCGCCAAGCTGGTGGTGTTCGCCAATGCGGTGGAGGACAACCCCTTCATGGCCGGCGCTTTCTGCGGCGTGGGCGAGCCGGAGTGCGCCATCAACGTGGGCGTATCCGGTCCCGGCGTGGTAAAGCGCGCCCTGGAGCAGGTGAAGGGTCAGCCCTTTGACGTGGTGGCGGAAACCATCAAGCGCACGGCGTTCAAAATTACCCGGGTGGGCCAGCTGGTGGCCCGGGAAGCTTCCCAGCGGCTGCAGATTCCCTTCGGCATCGTGGATTTGTCCCTGGCGCCCACCCCTGCCCGGGGGGACAGCGTGGCGCATATTCTTACGGAAATGGGCCTGGAAATGGCCGGCGCGCCTGGCACCACGGCGGCCCTGGCATTGCTCAATGACGCGGTGAAGAAGGGCGGCGTCATGGCCTCCAACCATGTGGGCGGGTTGTCCGGCGCCTTTATCCCCGTGAGCGAGGATATCGGAATGATCGAAGCCGCCGCGGCGGGCGCGCTGACGTTGGAAAAGCTGGAAGCCATGACCTGTGTGTGCTCCGTGGGCCTGGACATGATCGCCATTCCCGGGGATACCTCCGCGGCGGCCATTTCCGGCATCATTGCGGACGAGGCGGCCATTGGCATGGTCAATAACAAGACCACCGCCGTGCGGGTGATCCCCGCCGTGGGCAAGAAGGCGGGGGATCAGGTGGAGTTTGGCGGATTGCTGGGCTTCGCGCCGGTGATGCCGGTAAATACCTGGGGCAACGAGGACTTTATCGCCCGGGGCGGACGCATTCCTGCGCCGCTGCATTCCCTGCGGAATTAAGGGCGCATACGGAAACAGGAGCTGGGCGCGGGAGACGCGCGGCGGGAAAAGCGGCGTCCCCGCGCTTCTCTTTTTGGCAACCATAGGTACGGAAGGAAAGGCGGCGGGTAGCATGATCGGCTTGATTGGCGCCATGGCGGTGGAACTTGAGCAGCTTAAGGCGCAAATGGAAAATCCCCGGGAAGAAACCGTAGGGATGGATGTTTTTTGCAGCGGAAGGCTCTTTGGCCGGGAGGTTGTGCTGGCGGTGTGCGGCCCGGGCAAGGTGAACGCCGCGCTCTGTGCGCAGAGCATGATTTTGCGCTATCATCCCCAGTGGGTGCTGAATTTGGGGGTGGCGGGCGCCGGGGCGCCGAGCGTTTCCATTGGCGACATGGTGGTGGCCGAGTGCGCGGTGCAGCACGATATGGATACCTCGCCCATCGGAGATCCCGTGGGCTATGTGAGCAAAATCGGCCTGGTGGAAATTCCCTGCGACGCGTCCCTGCGAAAGGCGCTTCTGGCTGCTGCGGCCAAGGTGCCGGGGCTGAAGGTTCATACCGGGGTGATCGCCACGGGGGATCAGTTCATTTCCGACGAGGCTTCCCGGCGGCGCATTCATCAGCGCTTCGGGGCTAAAGCGGTGGAAATGGAAGGCGCGGCGGTGGCGCACGCCTGCTATATGCACGGCGTGTCCTGCGGCGTCGTTCGCTCGATCTCCGACCAGGCCAACGGGGAATCCACCATGGATTATCCGGCTTTTGTGCGGCTGGCGGCAGCCAATTCCGAGCAGGTGGTGGAGCATTTGCTCCGGGAGGAGAGCGCGTATGGTTGCTAAGGGACGCACGGTGTGGATTACCGGCGCGTCCAGCGGGCTGGGAAAGTATACGGCCCAGGCGCTGGCGGAAGCGGGTTTTCTGGTGATTGCCGGGGCGCGCTCCTTCTCTGCGCAGGCGGCGGAAACGCCGGGAATCCACTGCCTGCCCCTGGACGTTACCCGGGAGGAGAGCATTTGTGTTTTCCGAGACCATGCGCTGTCCATCAGCCCGCGGGTGGATGCAGTGGTGCATTGCGCCGGGGTGTTGGCGCTGGGGCCTTGCGAGGAAATGCCTCTGGAAACATACCGCCGGGTGATGGAAACCAACTTTTTGGGTACCGTGCGGATGAATCAGGCCGCGCTGCCGCTGATGCGGGCGCAGGGCGGGGGGAAAATTGTGATTTTTTCTTCCATCAACGGCTTGCTGGGCGTCCCTTTTCAAAGCGCCTATACCGCAAGCAAACACGCGCTGGAGGGTTACGCGGAATGCCTGGCCATGGAGACCAAGGCCATGGGCATCCGGGTCTGTCTGGTGGAACCGGGGGATCATCGAGGAGGCAGCCAGGCCTATCGGGCGCGCGCCGTTCCGGCGGACGGGTCGCCGTATCAGGCAAGCATGGCCAGGGGCGTCGCCGTGATCGACCGGGATGAGGCAAACGGTTCCGACCCTGTCGCGCTGGGCAAGCGGGTGGCCAGGGCGCTGCAAAGGCGGCGGCTTCCCCTGCGCCTGTGCGTGGCCAGCCCGGACCAGCGCCTGGCGGTATGGATGCACCGGCTGCTTCCTGCCGGGGCGTGCCTGGAAATTCTGCGGCAGTACTATCTGGGCAGGCAGCCCCGCCGTGAGGAAAAGGCGTAAAAAACCGGCGATTGGGCGAAGCTGATGACAATTCATGAGAAATTGTTTGTGTTTCACACAAATTCAATGTATAATAAAAATGTTCGCATACCTACCGGTATGCGGTGGACATACCCTTTATGGACTGGAAACGGAGGATGACGGATGTATAAAATCCTTCTGGTAACGGATCGCCCCGAGATCCTGGACGCTTTTCAGGCGGTATCTTCCTGGGAAAGCCTGGGCTTTCGCACGCCGCGGATCTGCAATTCCGCAGAAAGCGCCATTGCTTGCCTGAAGGCGCATCATGTGGACGGGGTGGGTATCCGGCTGGATATGGAACAGGAAGCGCTGTTGATGGGGCATTTGACGGCATTTTATCCTATTCTGCCTGTTTTTGCCGTCAGCGAGGATTCCGGAGAGCTCATGGGAAGCATTGCGGAACTTCGCTCCCTGTTGAACCGTACACATGCGGATTTTTCCAACGACAACTTTGGCGAGGCGGATATGCTGCAGGTGTGCCGGCATGAGTTCTTCCGGGACCTGCTGTCGGAGCGCGTTACCGGGAAAAATTATGTATTGAATCACATGCGCCTGTTGCGCAGCCGGATGGACCCGCAGGCTGCCTGCGTCATGGCGGACCTGTTCTTGCCTCAGGGAGAGGAGTACCTGTCGGGACGGTGGCATTATGGCTCGGAGCGGCTGGAAGTGGCGCTGCGCAATTTCTTTGGCGCGGAGCTGCACGGCATGCGCATTGTGGTGGCAGTGGTTGCCCCCGACCATATCCGGGTGCTCTGCTGCCCCATGATGGGTACGCAAAGCGAGGAGAGCGAGTCCATTACCCGCCTGGTGAGCGAACACACCAGGGAAGTGATCGCGCAGGCGCGGATCTATCTGGATCTGGAATTGCAGCTGGTCAGCATTCGTGTGCTGCCAAGCGTGACCGCATTGGCGGAAGAATAAGCGTTGGGAGGGAGAATGATGGGCTTTTTTTCCAATATGATCAAGGGGCAGTTCGTTGACGTGATTGCCTGGACGGAAGACAGCGCCGATACCATGGTGTATAAATACGATATGAACGGCAAGGAGATCATGATGGGCGCTCAGCTCACCGTGCGGGAAAGCCAGACGGCCATTTTTGTCAATGAGGGACAGCTGGCGGACGTTTATACGCCCGGGCGCTACGAGCTCAGCACGTCAAACATGCCCGTTTTGACCGCGCTCAAGGCTTGGCAGTTTGGCTTCAATTCTCCCTTCAAGGCGGATGTGTATTTTGTTAGCACCAAGCAGTTCCTGGACAGGAAATGGGGCACTTCCAATCCCGTGATGATGCGGGACGCGGAGTTCGGGATGATCCGCCTGCGGGCCTTTGGCATTTACTCCTTCCGTGTAACGGACCCCGCCGCATTCCTGCGGGAGGTGTTCGGTACGGCTTCCCTGTTTACGGTGGAAGGCGTGGAGGGGCAAATCAAACGCATGCTGGTTTCCGGACTCAGCGACGCCATTGCGGAGAGCAAAATTCCTGCCCTGGATCTGGCCGCCAATTATGAGGAGCTGGGCGCAAAGGCGCTGCAAGCCATCAATCCCAAGCTGGCTTCCCTGGGCCTGCAGCTCAGCAGTTTTGTCGTAGAGAACATCAGCCTGCCCGAGGAAGTGGAAAAAGCCATG
Organism: uncultured Oscillospiraceae bacterium; assembly: GCA_964540735.1. Classification (GTDB taxonomy): domain Bacteria; phylum Bacillota; class Clostridia; order Christensenellales; family Aristaeellaceae; genus Egerieenecus. Next base: position 855 of record CAZINY010000004.1, on the reverse strand, counting down.
GACCGCCGCACTTCCATGGGCGTTATGGGCGATCTGGGTAAGTATGCCCAGTATCAGGCGGCGGAAGCCATGCGGGAAGCGGCCAACAATCCCGGCGGCACAGCGGGCATGGGCGTAGGCATGGGCGCGGGCGTGGCCATGGGGCAGATGTTTGCCCAGAGCATGCAAGCGGCTCAGCGGCCCGCTCAGGCGGAACGTCCGGTTGCCGGCGCATTTTGCCCGAAGTGCGGGCAGCCGTTGACGCCGGGAGCGAAGTTCTGCTCCCAGTGCGGCGCGAAGCAGGGCGTAGAGGACCGGTGCGCCGCTTGCGGGCAACCGCTGGCTCCCGGCGCAAAGTTCTGCCCCAACTGCGGCGCAAAGCAGTAACAGCTAGGGGGGAGCAGGCGCCCGCGCATGAGCATGCATGCACGGGCGTCGCAGACCATTGAAAAATTCCTGGGAGAAGTCGGAGGGGCCGTAGCCCCTCCGACTTCTCAGCGTTGACAAAGTATTTTTCTCGTCATGCTTGCAAGGCTCATATTGCGCGCTTTCAGGGGCAGAAGGTTTCGCGCCTGCGGGCGCGACCAGGGGGCTTTCCGATCGCCCCCTGGACCCCTTCGGTCCCCATACTGGTGAAACTTTTGCAAGTTCGGGGACCGGAAATTCATTTTCTCAGCGTTTCTATGGAAAATACCGCTTTTTTCAGCAGTCTGAAGTCGGAGGGGCCGTAGTCCCTCCGACTTCAGATTGTTGACAAAGTATTTTTCTCGTCACGCTTGCAAGGCTCATATTGTGCGCTTGCAGGGGCAGAAGGTTTCGCGCTTGCGGGCGCGACCAGGGGGCTTTCCGATCGCCCCCTGGACCCCTTCGGTCCCC
>CAZINY010000003.1:68593-92153 GCA_964540735.1 uncultured Oscillospiraceae bacterium | reverse complement strand
GTTTCGCTATCCGCGAGGGTGGCCGCACGGTTGGTTCCGGCGTTGTGGCGAAGGTTATCGAGTAAGCTTTGTTCTTTCAGAGAGCATCCCCGAAAGGGGATGCTCTTTTTTTCATGCGGTTGGGCCAGCGCGGCGCCTTGCAGGTTTCTGATACTGTGCAGTTGCTTTTTCATGGAAAAAAGGGTACAATAATTTTGTTTATTCGGAATCATCATTTTCCGGAATGGAGCAAGAAGGAGGTTTGTTGCATGAATTACGTGTTCATGACCGACAGCGACAGCGATCTGCCTTATAGCTTGAAGGCAAAGTACGACATTCCTGTGGTGTACATGCCCTACGCCATTGACGGCAAGGAGTATTTTGACGACCTGGGGCAAACCATGGATCACCATACCTACTTTGAGAAGATGCGCGCGGGGGCCTCTCCGGTAACGTCCGCGCTGAACCAGGCGGCTTACCTGGAGTATTTTGAACCCATCCTCAAGGAGCAGGATCTGCTTTTCGTGGCCTTTTCCAGCCAGCTGAGCTGCACCATTCAGGCGGTATACGCCGCGCGTGAGGAGCTGCTGGCCAAGTATCCCCAGCGCAAGTTCATTGTGGTGGATACGCTGTCCATCTCCGGCCCGATGACCATGTTGCTGCTCAAGGCCCACGAGCTGTACCGCGCGGGCAAATCCATGGAGGAAGTGGCGCAGTGGTTGGAGGAAAACAAGCTCCGCGCCCAGGCGTTCTTCACCGTGGAAGATTTGAAGTACCTGAAGCGGGGCGGCCGCCTTTCCGCCACCAGCGCCGCCCTGGGCACCATGCTGGACCTGAAGCCCATTATCGTCGAATCCAAGGAGGGCAAGCTGGTGCCTGTGGACAAGGTCCGCGGCCGGAAAAAGGCGCTGAGCTATCTGGTGGAAAAGTCCGCCGCCAATATTACCCAGCCGGAAGATCAGGAGGTTATCATTCTGCATGCGGATGCGCCTCAGGATGCGGACAAGCTGGACGAGATGCTCAAGGCCAAGGTGCCCGGCGTGCGTACGCGCATTGAATGCGTTGGGCCGGTAATCGGCGCGCATTGCGGTCCCGGCACGGTGGCTATTTGCTTCCTGGGGAAGGAACGCGCCGTGTAACGCGGCCTTTTCGGGAAAAGGCACGCACATTTCGCTGTCGCGCCTGTGGCGGGAAGGGATTCCTGCCGCGGGCGCGGCGCTTTTTCAAGGAGGGCCGGTATGCCGCGACTGCTGTTTCTGGGTTCCACCTGCGCGGATGTGATTCTGCGCGTGCCATACCTGCCCCGGACCGGGGATGACGTAAACCTGCAGGGGCAAACCGTCGCCCTGGGCGGGTGCGCCTATAACGCCTGCGCTGCCGCGCGCTGCGTGGGCGGCGCGGAGACGACGCTCTTTTCCCCGGTGGGGAGCGGCCTGTGGGGGGAGTGGGTGCGTCGGGCGCTGGCGGCGCGGGGAATTGCGTCCCCCATTCCGCCGGTGGATGAACCCAACGGCTGCTGCTACTGCCTGGTGGATGCCTCCGGGGAGCGCACCTTTTTGTGCGAGCATGGCGTTGAGTACCGCTTCCGGCCGGAGTGGACGGAACTTCTGGGCGAAGCGCCCTACGACGGAGCCTATCTGTGCGGCCTGGAGCTGGAGGAAGAGAGCGGGGATGTGCTGCTGGATTATCTGGAGCGGCATGCGCCCCGGCGGCTGTATTTTGCGCCGGGCCCCCGCCTGTGCCATATTCCGCCCCGCCGCATGGCGCGCGTCTTTGCTTTGCAGCCTTTGACGCATCTCAATGCGGCGGAGGTAACGTATTTTACCCGGCAGGATACGGTAGCGGCCGGGGCGGCGGTCCTGGCCCAGGCCACCGGCGGGGACGTGGTAGTGACCCTGGGAAATCAGGGCGCCTACATCCTCTGGCAGGAACGCGCCCGGGTGATTCCTGCGCTGCACGTCGTCGTGCGGGATACCATTGGCGCGGGAGACGCGCATATCGGCGCGGTGATGGCCTGCGAAGCCCGGGGCATGACCTTGGAGGAGGCGGTGGCCTGCGCGAACAGGGCCGCCGCTGCTGTGGTAAGCCGGGAAGGCGCGGAGCTGACGCCGGCGCTGTGGAAACAATGGACGGAGGGATTGCATCATGGGATTTGACGAGGTAAACGCTTATCTGACGCAGGCCGGTTTCGGGAACCGGGTTCAGGAATTTGACGTATCCAGCGCTACGGTGGAGCTGGCCGCGCAGGCGCTGGGCTGTCCGCCGGCGCATATTGCCAAAACGCTGTCCTTTATGGCGGGCGATCAGCCGCTGTTCGTGGTGGCGGCGGGAGACGCCCGGGTGGACAACGCCAAATACAAGGCGCAGTTTCACCAGAAGGCCAGGATGATGACCGCGGAGGAGCTGGAGCGCTTCACGGGCCTTCATTTTGGAGGCGTGTGCCCTTTCTCCGTGCCTGCGCCGGTACAGGTATGGCTGGATGTGTCCCTGCGCCGTTTTGCAGAGGTCTATCCGGCCTGCGGCAGCTCCAATAGCGCCGTGCGCCTTTCCCTGGAAGAACTGGAACGGCTCAGCTGTCCCGTGGGTTGGGTGGACGTGTGCAAAGGATGGGCCTGACGCTGAAAGCAAAGGGCGAGGGAGTGTGATTCGGTGCTGCGGATAGGCAACCTTTCCGTTCCGCTTGCGGCAACGGCGGAGGAGACGGAGCAGCTGCTGCTGCGGCGTTTGCGTATTTCCCGGGAAGCGCTGCTTTCCTGGAAGGTCATGAAAAAATCCGTGGACGCGCGCGACAAGGAAGACGTGCATTTCGTGCTTACGGTGGACGCGGCGCTCCGGGACGAGGCGGCGGCGCTTCGCCGCCTGAAGCCCGGCGTGGCTGTGCGGGTGCAGCCGGCCCCGGCCCTGAAGCTGCCTCGGGCGGCGTTCCCCAAGCCGCCGGTGGTGGTGGGCGCTGGACCGGCGGGGCTGTTCGCCGCATTGACGCTGGCGCAGGCAGGCGCCTGCCCCATTCTCATGGAGCGCGGAAAACCCGTGGAAGCGCGCGCGCTGGATGTGGAGCGCATGGCGCGGGACGGCGTGCTGGACCCGGAGAGCAATGTGCAGTTCGGGGAAGGCGGTGCGGGAGCTTTTTCTGACGGCAAGCTGACCACGGGCATCAAGAGCCCGCACCAGCAGCGGGTGCTGGAGACCCTTGTACGCCACGGCGCGCCGGAGGAAATCCTGACGCTGGCCAAGCCGCATATCGGTACGGACCTGCTTCGAGGCGTGGTGGCCTCCATGCGGGCGGAGATCCTTCGATTGGGCGGACAGGTGTTGTTTGAAACCCGACTTACGGAGCTGCTGCTCCAGGGCAGCCGGATTGCGGGCGTGGTGGCGCGCCAAGGGCAGGAGAGCCGGGAATGGTTCACGGACGCCGTGCTGCTGTGTATTGGCCACAGCGCCCGGGATACGATGCAGGCTCTGTTCCGGCAGGGCGTATACATGGCGCAGAAGCCGTTCGCCATGGGCGTGCGCGTGGAGCATCCCCAGGCCATGATAGACCGCAGCCAGTACGGGCGCTTTGCGGGACATCCCGCCCTGCGCGCGGCAGAGTACAAGCTGGCGGTCCGCACGCCGGACGGACGGGGCTGCTATACCTTCTGCATGTGCCCGGGAGGCGAAGTGATCGCCGCGGCCTCCCAGCCCGGCGGCGTCGCGGTGAACGGCATGAGCTACCACGCCCGGGCGGGGCGGAACGCCAATGCCGCGGTACTGGTAGGCGTGCGCCCGGAGGACTTCGGGGACGACCATCCTTTGGCGGGCTTTGTGCTGCAGCGTAGCGTGGAGCAAGCGGCGTACCGGTTGGGCGGCGGAGGATTCCGGGCGCCCGCCCAGCGGCTGGAGGATTTCTTGGCGGGGCGCGCGTCCACGGGCTTCGGGGAAGTGTTCCCTTCATACCGTCCCGGCGTTACCCCCGCGAATCTCTGGGAATGCCTGCCGCGCTTTATCGGGGAGGATCTGAAGTTGGGAATCATGCAGATGGACCGGCAACTGCGCGGCTTTGCCATGCCGGACGCAGTGCTGACGGGCGTGGAAACCCGCTCCTCTTCTCCGGTGCGGTTAACCCGGGACGCGCTGCGCATGGGAAACCTCACGGGGCTCTACCCCGTGGGCGAGGGCGCGGGTTATGCCGGCGGCATTGTGTCGGCGGCTGTGGACGGTATCGACAGCGCCTTGGCCGCGCTGGAAAGGAGCGCTTGCGGATGATACGGGGCGTGTGCTTTGATATGGATGGCCTGCTTTTCGATACGGAGCGCCTGGGCGCCGAGGTGATGGAACAGGCGGCGGCGTTGCAAGGGTGTAGCCTTACGGAAGCGCAATGGCGCAGCGTGCTCGGTCAAAGCCTGGCAGCTACCCGGGAGGCGCTGGAGCGTTGGTTTGGCGCGGGCATGGATGCCAACCGGTTTGTGGACGACTGGTGCCGGTTGATGCTGGAGCATATGCGCCGCAAGGGCGTGCCCGAGAAGCCCGGCGCCCGTGAAACGCTGGAACAGCTCCGCAGGCGGGGTGTGGCTACAGCCCTGGTAACCTCCAATGGGCGGCAGGTGGTTCGGGAGTATCTGGCGCTCAGCGGCTTTGCCACCCTGTTTGATCAGGTGATTACCGGGGATATGACTTCGCGGAGCAAGCCGGACCCGGATATCTACCTGCTGGGCGCGGAGCGGCTGGGGCTGCCTCCGGCGGAATGCGCCGGCGTGGAAGATTCGGTGAACGGCGTGAAGGCCATCCGCGCGGCGGGGATGCTCAGCGTGATGGTGCCGGATATCGTACCTTACGGTCCGGAACTTTCGCCCTATGTGGACATATGCCTGGATAGCCTGTGGGAACTGGAACAGGCTTTATGGAAGAAGGAGTGAAGAAACATGATGACGGTAGCTCAACGTTTTCTGAAGTACACCGGCTTTGAAACGACTTCCTGCGAGGCTTCGGAAAGCTGCCCCTCCACCCCCGGCCAGATGGTGCTGGCACAAGCCCTGGTGGAGGAACTTCGGGAGATGGGCGTAACCGACGCCCGGGTGGATGCGCATGGATACGTTTATGCGTCCATTCCGCCCAAGGGGGAGCATCCTGCCAGCATAGGCCTGATTGCCCATATGGACACCTCGGATGGCGTCAAGGGCCCCACCCATGCGCAGGTTATCCCCAACTATGACGGCAAGCCGGTCACGCTGAAAAACGGCGTGGTCATTGAAGGTTTTGATTTCCTTGAGAGCCTCAAGGGGCAGGACCTGATCGTTACCGATGGGGAAAGCGTGCTGGGAGCGGACGACAAGGCTGGCGTGGCGGAAATCATGGCCCTGGCGGCGCGGCTCATGTCCCCCGACGCTCCGGAACATTGCCGGGTGTGCATCGGCTTCACCCCCGACGAGGAAATCGGCCGCGGGGCGGATCTGTTTGACGTGGCGGGCTTCGGAGCGGATTATGCCTATACCGTGGACGGCGGCGCCCTGGGTGAGCTGGAGTATGAAAACTTCAACGCCGCCGCCGCGGTGGTGGAGGTGCGCGGGGTCAACATCCATCCCGGCTCTGCCAAGAACCAGATGAAGAACGCCAACCTGATCGCCATGGAATTTAACGGCATGCTTCCCCCCTGGGAAACGCCTGCGCATACAGAAGGATACGAGGGTTTCTATCATCTGGGCGCCATGGAGGGGGACGAGGAACGGGCCGTGCTGCGCTACATCCTCCGGGACCACGACGGGGACAAGCTCCGGCAAAAGAAGGAAACGATGCTTCGCGTCGCTGCATACCTCAATGGCAAGTGGGGCGAGGGTACCGTGAAGGTGACGCTCAGGGACAGCTATCGGAATATGAAGGAAATGCTGGAACCGCATATGGAAATTGTGGAGAAAGCACGGGCGGCCTTTGAGGCCTGCGGCGTGGCGCCGCGGGTACAGCCCATCCGCGGCGGAACCGACGGCGCGCGGTTGAGCTATATGGGCCTGCTTTGCCCCAATCTCTCCACGGGAGGGTACAACTGTCATGGGCGCAGGGAGCTCATTACCGTGCAGGCGCTGGAGAAAATGACGGAAGTGTTGCTGGAAATCGTGAAAAAGGGGTGAGCGGATGATCTATTCACCGCTGGTCAACCGCGCCCTGCGCCTGGCTTATGCGGCGCACGCCGGACAGCTGGAAGAAAACGGCGTACCCTATATTTTCCATCCCTATCATCTGGCGGAGCAAATGGACGATGAACTGTCCATCTGCGTGGCGCTGCTTCATGATGTGGTGGAGGATACCGCGGTAACCCTGGAACAGCTTCGGGAAGCGTTCCCGCCGGAAGTTGTGGAGGCCGTGGGCCTGTTGACCCATGATCCCGATACGGATTACTTTGCCTATGTGCGCAGGCTAAAGGACAATCCCCTGGCGCGCAAGGTCAAGCTGGCGGACCTGGCCCATAATTCCGATCAAACCCGCTGGGCGGACATCGAGGTTGACCCGGCGCGATTGCAGCGCTGGCGGGAGAAGTACCGCCGCGCCCGGGAAATTCTGACGGAAGCATAAGGCGGCTTCAGCGTGCGGCAGAGGCGGCGGGAGCTGCTTTTTGCCGCACGTTGAGCTTTTTTTGAAAAACGCTTGACTTTTTTTCTGATTTGTGTATAATATCCTTTGTTGCGAAAAGCAGCGCGTGCACCATTAGCTCAGTTGGTAGAGCACCTGACTCTTAATCAGGGTGTCTAGGGTTCGAGTCCCTAATGGTGTACTTTTTTTATTGCAAAAGATGCCCCATGCGGAGCGGTAATGCGTCCGGATGGGGCATCTTTTGCGATTCCTTGCGGCAGGACGCGCCATGGCCGAACTGGTGCATGCGCGGGAATGACCGAAGGAGGCGAGACGTAAATGGGCTGGCGCGCGAGAGCCATGCGGCGGACGGGCGCGTTTTTCGCCGGGGATTCGCGCCTGTCATGGCGTTTTTTTTGCTACAGGGCATGCGCGCAGCCTGTCGGGGTTATTTCTTGCGTTGCAGCTTTTTCAGGTGCAGGAGAACGTTATGGGCCACGATGCCGGTGACGGCGCCGGTGGCAAGGCCTACCAGCATAAGCACCGCCATATAATACATCAGTTGCGAGGTTTGCAGCATGATCATGGCGAGACCTACCTGGCCCACGTTATGCGCCACGCCGCCGACCATGCTCACCGTCACCGGATGCACATCCTTGACGCGGCTGAGCAGGGACATGGCTATCATGCTCAGCAGTCCCCCGGCAAAGGCGTACATCATGGCGCTGACGCCGCCGAAAAGCAGGCCGGACAGCACCACCTTCAGCACCATCAGCGCAAAAGCCGTGGGAATATCCAGCAAATAGATTGCAAAAAGCAGCACGCCGTTGCTTAGTCCCAGCTTGATGCCAGGAACCGCCGTAGGAACGGGGATCAGCGTTTCCATATAGCCCAGCACCAGCATCAGGCTGACCAGCAATCCGCACAGCGCGATGCGCTGATTTCGTTCCCGGACGCTTCTTGCCATATCGTCGCCCCCATCCTTATTCCGCGTCGTTCAGGATTTCTGCCGCTTCCTCCGGCGTGAGCAGTTCCAGGGTTACACCGTTGGGCAGGCAGATAATCATGTTTCCCAGCACCCGCGTCTCGCGGTTTTCCAAGGAAACGACGCCCTGCTTGACGCAGTCCTGGTTCTCGCAGGTGGAGCTGGCCATGACAATGCTGTCCTTGGTGACGTGAATCACGTTTTCCATATCCGCGGCTTTTTGGGTAATGGTATACTCGTCCTCCCCAAGCAGCGGAACAGGTTCAAATACGATACCGTTCACCGTGGCCAACAGATAGGCGCTGACTTCCTCAGCCTCCTGGGTGTCGGACGTTCCGGCAGCGGTGGAAGGCGCGGGAGTCTGGGCGGACGATGCGGATGACGGGCTGTCTTCCACGGGGGCAAGGGTGTAGGTTTGCCCCGTGGGAGTGGTAACCGTCAGGGACAGGCTGTCGTCTCCGCCGCTGGGAAGGGTGACGCTGCGCTGCCGGGGCATCGCGATCCCCAGCCAGGCCACGATGGCGATGATCAGCAATACGGCCCCGAGAATCAGAAAATTCTTCTTGGTCACAGGTTCGCTCCTTTCCGGCGCACAGAGGCGTTTGAAAACGCCGGCATCATGTAGGCACCGGTTTCTTCCCCATTATTCGACCCGGTGGAGCCTTTTTCCTGCCGGGAAAGGAAACCAGTTTCTACGTCGGCCAAGGGGAAAACTTCCATGAAGGATGGACTGCTGGACAAAGTTCTCGCTTTTCTTTTTTCACAGGCTATGATAAAATAGAAAAAAGATTGTATGATTGGGGGTATATCGCCCGTGCATCGGATGGATAACGCCGGCCGCGGCGCAGCGCTCCTTCGCTGGATTTTTATAGGCGGGATGCTTGCGTTTTGCTTATTCCTGGCCTGGCATACCTGGACGGTTTATGATCTTCGCTTTCAGGTGCAGGACCTGGCCGTAACCCTGGAAACCAATAGCCAACGTGTGCTGAAGCAGCAATACGAATACGATCAGACCGCAGCGGCGATTCCGCAGGTGCAAGCCGAGCTTGCGCTGGTGCAGCCGGAGGCGGATGCCGGGACGCAGGCGGTGGCCGAGCTGAAGGAAGAGCGCAAAGCCCTGCGCGCCCGCCGAAACGACCTGGCGCTGGAACTGGAGGCCGCGCAGGCAGCCAACGAAGCCGCGCAGGAATCACTGAAACAGGCTGAAACGGAGCGGCAAACGCTTGCGGATGAGGTGGAAGCGCTGCGGCAGGAAGCGGAATCGCTTGCGCTGGAGGTGGAAGCGCTGCAGGAGCAGCTAAAGGAGTAACCTTGTTTTCCGCGAGGAAAACGGTGCTTTTGTTCCCTATCTTTCAAGCAAAAGGAGGTATGCCCGGATGTCGGAAACCAAAAAGACCAATCTGCCCATACTGCTGCTGTGCCTTGTTTTCTTCATTGCGGTGATTGTGGCCATTGTGATGGTGGGCCAGCGCAACAACCTTTCCGCCAGCGTGACGGAGCTGCAGGCGCAAATTGCCGAAGAACAGGCGGAGTGGCAGGCCATCGCTGCGGAAAAAGAAGCCTTGGAGGCAACGCTGACGGAGAATGAAAACGCGCTGAAGGAGGCGCAGCTCTCCCTGGAAGAAGCCACCGCGCGGGAGGCGGAACTCCAGGCGGAGGTGGACGAACTGAAGGCGTCCAATACCACTGCGGAGACGAGCGTCGCCGACCTGACCGCCCAGAAGGAAGCCGCCGAAACGGCGCTGACTGCCGCCAATGCCTCCATTGAGGTGCTTACCAGCGAAAAGGCGGCGCTGGAGGCGCAGATTGCCACCCTGACCGCAGACAAGGAGGCGGCGGAGGCGCAGATTGCCACCCTGACCGCGGATAAGGAGGCGGCGGAAGCCAAGGTTCAGGAATTGACCACGCAGACGGAAGCGCTCGCGCAGGAAAAGACGGACCTGGCCACGCAGGTGGAAACGCTAACCGGGCAGAACGCCGACCTGACAGAACAGGTGGAGGCGTTGGCGGCCGGCGAAGCGGACACGGCGGCGCTGGTGGAAACCAACCAGGAGCTGCAGGCGTCCCATGATGCCCTGGAAGCGGAAGTTGCTTCTCTGGAAGCTACCGTGGCTACCCTGAGCGCCGAGCTGGATACCCTTCGCGCAGCGGCAGAAGAACCTGCTCCGGAGGCGGCTGCCGAAGAACAGACGGCCGTTATGAAGGGCTTCGCCAGCGACGTAACCGTGACGGTAAAGCTGCAGGACGGGGTAATCGTGGCGCTGACCGTGGATGCCAGCGGAGAAACCGCGGGCTTCGGCCAGAAGTGCGCGGAGGACGACTTCATTGGGCAGTTCATCGACAAGGCGTTGCCGTTGACCCTGGGCGAGGATGTGGACGCCGTGGCGGGCGCGACCATTACCTCTGCCGCCGTGGTGGACGCCCTGAACAGCCTGGTGGAAACGCAGCCATAAATGCGCCATGCGCAAAGCGCCCCCGGCGAATGATCATCGCCGGGGGCGTTTTTATGGGGCGCGCAGGCCGGAACGTTCAGCAGGCCTGTACGCATTCCCTCACAATGCGCTCCATTTCGGGGAGCTTTTTTTGTATATCTTGGGCCAACGCAATCTGGCAGCGCGTCCGAACCAGGTTGTGCGTGGGGTAATTGATCTTGAAGTAGGGGTCTCCCAGCAGATAATCGTCCAGGAAACGGACGGACAGCTCGCAGGCCAACACAAAACAGCTCAGAGGAAGCGTGGAAATTTCCAGTTCGGTGAGCGTATGCGCCGTGTGCTTCAGGAAACCTTCCGTGAAGGTGCGGAATATATCCAGATTCAGGCCAGCCTGCTCCGCATGCGGGCTGTCCTCCTCCACGTAGTTGGCTGCGAAACGGATGGCGTCCCCGAAATCATGTCCCACCAGGCCGGGCATCACGGTGTCCAGGTCAATCACCACCAGGGCTGCGTCCGTTTCCGGGTCGAAAAGAACATTGTTGATTTTCGTGTCGTTATGGGTCACCCGAAGGGGAAGCAAGCCTTCCTCCCGCAGCTGGGACAGGCGGCAGGCGCAGTCCCGGACGCTCAGCAGCCAGTCATACGCTTCGCGGGCTTGCGCCAGGCGTCCCATGGGGTCGGCCTGGGCGTCGGCCACAAGCTGCTCGTAACGTTTGGACGTATTGTGGAAGTTGGGGATGGTTTCATGGAGGCTGGAGGCGTCAAAATCGGAAAGAAGCATCTGAAATTCTCCGAAAGCCTCCCCGGCGTTGCGGATAATATCCGGATTATTTGTGACGTTGTAGGTGTTGGAGGGAATGTAATTGAACAGCCGCCAGAAGCCGTTCTCGTCCAGCAGGTAGGTTTTCCGGTCAGCTGTGTGATGGAAATGCAGCACGCGCTTCTTGGGAGCCTTGGCATGGATGTATTCGGTAACCAGGTCGATATTGTTCATGACCTGGATGGGGTCCTTGAATACATAGGTATTCACGGCCTGAACAACGTAGGATTTGTGCTTGCCTTCCGGCTGCAGGAAGTTGACGCGGTAGGTTTTATTGACGTTTCCCACCTTGATTTCATCAAAGGACTGAAAATCCCCCTGAATGCGAAACGCTCTGCAAACCTGTTGCAGTTTTTCTTCGGTGGAAGGATAGGCTGTCATTGGTATATTCCGCTCCCTTGCGTTTTTCTGCGCGCCGCTCCCTTGCGGGCGCGGCGGGCTGAAGAATCCCTGGCAAAGCCTCGCGGAGGCCTTGAACGCCTTGCGGGGGCGCATCCGGTCCAGTGAAAAACGCCGGACGCGGATACATGCGCCCGGCCCGCCTTCCCAGTATATCATTTATGGCATGCGTTGGCAAGCCGTGGGCGCCGGTTCCTGCGCGGAGAAAAGCGATGGGAACGTCTAGGGCGGCGGAGGCGCGCATAGGTTTCGTAAAGAAACGGAGGGAAAGCGCCATGAGGATACGCCGCCGGATGCTGGCCTGCATGGGAGTCCTGCTAACGCTTGGCTGCCTGTATGGGGCGTGGCGGGCGCAGGGAACGGAAGCGCCGCGCTTGCCCGGAAGCGCCGGCAAGCGGCGCGTGATTCTCCGGGTATGGGATGTGGACGGTCCCACGGGTTCCAGCGCCTGGCTGCGGGCGCAGTGCGCCGCCTTCGAAAAGGCGCTGCCGGGGATAACGGTCTATCTGCGAAGCGTTCCGGCGGAGGAATGTCTGGCGCCGGACGCCGTCTTGCCGGACGTTGTCTGCTTTGCGGACGGAACCTTTACCGCGCCGGAGGCGCTGCTGTCGCCTTTGAGCGGCATGGAGGCGGTGGAGGAACGCTTCCTGCAAAGCGGGCGCTGGCAGGGAAAACAGTATGCGCTGCCCTTGGCGGCGGAGGGCTGGGTGCTGGCGGTGAGGGAGGAATATTTGCCTGAACCTGTGCATACGCCCGCGCCAACTTCGCTGCTGGGGCGCGCGGCGGCTTCCCCGCAACCTGCGGAGGAAGCGCTACCGCCTTTGGATACGCTGCGGCGGCAGCCGCTTCCCCTGGCGGCCAGAGGGCAGGGCCTGTTTGCCTTGTGCGCATGGTTGGGAGCGTCTCCGCTTGCGCTTCCGGAGGCGTCCATGACGCAGGAAGCCGTGCTGGCGGCGCTCATCCGGGGGGAAGCCGCGGCGGCGCTGCTGACCACCGGCCAGTGGGCAAAGCTGGAGGAAACAACGGCCCGGGAGCAGCGTGCGGCCTATCAGCCCTGGGCGCCTGCGGAAATGCTGGCGCCGCGCATGCTTTACGCGGGGCTGACCGCAGGGGCGCAACCGGAAGCGGCGGCGCTGCTGAGCTACTTGATTTCCGAGACAGCGCAGCGGGAGCTGGCGCAGCGTTTCCTTTTTTCCGTGCGGGAAAACCTGGCGCTGTACTTTGCTTCGCCCTGGGCGGAGCTGGAAAGCGCCATGGGGCGGGGATACCCGGTCAACGCCTTTTTGCCCAGGGAGCGGGTGGAGAACGCGGCCCGCGCGGTCTATCTGGGCGCGGCGGAGCTGGAGGTATCCTTCGCGGAACTGCGGTAGGCGGGGACGGAAAGAGAATCGTGTAAAAATACGGTTCATTGTATGCTTTTCGCGCCTTCCAGCTTGACAGAGGGCCGCCTTGCCGAGTACAATAGCATAGACGGTTTCTATATTTTCAACGGGGCTTTTTTCCTGTGAAAACATAGGTCTGACCCGAAGTCGGAAGGAGGAGGGCGGCGGGGCTGCCCGTAAGCAACAATGAAACGACGGTTTTTGATCGGGCTGATGATATGCGCGGCGCTGTGCTGCCTGTGCGCGGCGGCGTTGGCGGCTACGGATCCGTTGAAATTTTCCATGGAGCTGAGCCAGACGAAATTCACCACTACCCAGGAGATTACCGTATCCATTACCGTATCCAACGTGGGGGAAGGGGATATGCCCAGCCCTGTGACGCTGTATTATCCCAACGGACAGGTGGTGGAGGAATTCGGAAGCCCGACCCTGGCCGTGGGCGCCAGCCAGTCCTGGAGCGGTACCTGGACGGTGACGCAGAAACAGCTGGAGGCTGGAAAAATCACCTTCAAAGTAAAGTATGCCATGTATAATGATGACGGCGAACTGACCAATAAAACCAAGAACTTCTCCCTCCCCATCACCTATGCCGCCGCCGGCGAGGAGGAAGGCAAGGTACAGGTGGAGATCAACCGTACCATCACGCCTACGGTTGCGGAAAAAGGCCAGGAAGTCAGCGTTATTTATGATGTAGTCAACGCCGGCGAGGTGGAAATCACCGACGTGACCATTAAGGAGAACAGCGGCATTTCAAAGAGCACCGGGACCATTGCCAGCGTCGCGCCCGGGGAAAAGGCTACGTATACCTTTACGGTGACCATGGGCACCAAGGACCTGACCAGCCAGTCCACCATTACCTATAAGGCCAACGGGAAAACCCTGGCCGCCCGGAAGGACAAGGCTACCATCAAATACGGCCAGGTCAATCTTACCGCCAAGCTGGAGGCCGACAAAAAGGGCGGCGCTCCGGGCGAAGTGGTGACCCTGACCCTGACGCTGAAAAACTCCGGCAAAGTCAATTACACCAACATCAATGTTACCGACCCCACCCTTGGAACAGTTTTCTCGAACCTGACGCTGGATGCGGGCAAGACCGAGACCTTTACCAAGGAAGTCGCCATCACCGATTCCGTGGATTATCTGTTCACGCTTACCGCCACCGACGCCGATGAGCTGGAGACGGTTACCAGCACGGGGAAGGTTTCCGTGACGGCGGTTAGCCCGGACGATCAGGTGATTCTGAGCGTATCCGTCCAGAGTGACCGGGAAACGGTTTATACGCTTCCCGGCACGGTGAAGTTTACCGTTACGGTCACCAACGAGGGCGCCAATGAGGTCAAGGACGTATACGTGTCCGCTTCCGGGGTGCAGCTGTATCACTTCCCCACCATTGCGGCGGGGGAAAGCCGCTCCTTCAGCCGGGATGTGTCCGTTTCCATGGCCGGGCAGTATCAGTTCACCGCCACCTGCAAGAATCTCCTGCAGGAGGATGTGACCTTCCAGAGCAACATCATCCCCATTCAGTATGCGCAGCCCACCGCTGAACCCACCGAAGCCCCCATTGTAACCCCGCCGCAGCCTGATTATGTGGAGATTCCCACGGACGACGGGCTGCCGGAGTATGTGGATTCCGTGCAGCGGGGGTTGGACGTGGTGTGGACCGTCTGCGCGGTGCTGGCCTTTATCAGCGCGGCGCTGCTGTGCGCGGGCCTGGTGCGCCGCATGCAGCAGAAGATGCAGTCGGCCAAGGCGTTTGACCATCTGGAACGGGGCAATTACCGCGATTATACGGCGCCCGCGCCCAAGGAAAAGGGCAAGGGTAAAGCGCCCAAGGCGGAGCAACCGGCGGTTTCCGGGGAGCAACCCGAAGACGGGGAATCGCTGGAGGACAACGTGGATATGATGGATAGCGCCGGCGAGGAATCGGAAACCGGCGATGCGCAGGATACGCCGGATACCGCGGAAAACGAAGACTGGCTCGAAGGAGAGGAAGCCGCCGGGGAAATCGTGGACGCGGGCGCGCAGGAGGATGCCGCAGAGGAAACGGCGGCTCCCGCGGAAGAACCCGCATGGCGGCGCACAGGCCGCCATCGGCGGATATCCGGCCAGGAAGACGGCGCGGAAACCGAAGAAAGCCAAGCAGGAGAAACAGTCGTTTCGGAGGAAGCGGAAACGGAACCGGCCGAAGCGCTGCCGGAAGGAACGGGGCAGAGCCGCCGGCGCCGGTCCGGACGTCATCGCCAGGCGTAAACTTTTTCAGGCGCGCATCCCGCGAAGTCAGCGTTGCTTCGCGGGGTGTTTTTGAACCTGCGGATATGCTGCGTTACGTGAGCGGAAAGGGTAAGCAAGCAGTGAAATCATTTTTCAAGGAATTCCGTCAGTTTGTTTCCAAGGGGAATGTGATTGACCTGGCGGTGGGCGTGATGATTGGTTCCGCCTTTGGCAAAATCACAACGTCCCTGGTCAACGACGTATTTACGCCGCTGCTGGGGCTGATTCTTGGAAAGCTGAATATTTCCGGCGCGTTTTTCGCGCTGGATGGTCAAACCTATACATCCGTGGAGGCAGCCAACGCGGCCGGTGTATCCACCCTGAACTATGGCGCGTTTTTGCAGTCGGTGCTTGATTTTCTGGTCATTTCCTTTTGCGTGTTCCTCTTTATGCGTCTGATGAACCGCCTGCGCCCTGCCAAGCAGGAAGCGCCCAAGCCTGCGCCGCGCAAGTGCCCCTACTGCCGTACGGAAATCCCGGAGGACGCCGTGCGCTGCCCCCATTGCACCAGCGCGCTGCAGCCCGCGGAGACGAAAGGAGAAAGCGCATGACAGTCGGTATTGTGGGGCTTGGCCTGATCGGCGGCTCTCTGGCCCGCAGCATCAAGGTGCATACGGATTTTGAGGTGCTGGGCATGGATATCAATGCGCAGACCATGCTGCAGGCCAATTTGCTGGGGGTAGTGGACGGCGCGCTGGAGGAAGCGGACCTTGCCCGCTGCGACGTAGTGCTGGTGGCGCTGTATCCCGCAGCCATTGTATCCTGGATTACGGAGCATCAGGACGCTTTTAAGCCCGGCGCTTGGGTGATTGACTGCGGCGGCGTGAAGGAGGTCATTTGTACGCCGCTGAACGCGCTGGCGCAGGGCAAGCCCTGGCGGTATTGCGGCGGTCACCCCATGGCGGGCCGGGAATTTTCCGGTTTCCGCTATGCCAAAGATGATCTGTTTGACCGCGCCAGCATGATTCTTACGCCGCCCCGGGATGCAGGGCCGGAAACGTTGACTTGGCTCAAGGACTTCTTCCTGACCATCGGCTTCCGTCGGGTGCAATTTACCACGCCCCGTGAGCACGACGAGATGATTGCCTACACCTCGCAACTGGCGCATGTGGTTTCCAGCGCCTACGTGAAATGTCCCCTGGCGCAAAAGCACCGGGGGTTTTCCGCCGGCAGCTTTGCGGACATGACCCGCGTGGCCAAGCTCAACGAGGACATGTGGACCGAGCTGTTTTTTGACAACCGGGAGGCGCTGCTGCCGGAGATCAATGGATTGATCGACCGGCTGGCCGCCTACCGGGACGCCCTTGCCGGCGAGGACCGCGACGCCATGAAGCGGTTGCTTCGGGAGGGCAGGGAAATCAAGGAAGCCCTGGAGGAATAACCGGGGCGTGCCCCTAAAAAAAGGATGTGAAACCATGGGGCTGTTCGCCTTTGATCAACAGTACGCCATGTTTGACGCGACGCCGGTGCAGAACCAGTTTATTCTGGAGTATATGCCCTCCGCGCCGGGGGACTATGTCAAGGTCTATCTGTACGGCCTTATGCGCTGCTGCCATCCCAGCCACGAGATGACGCTGACGCAGATGGGCCATGACCTGAACCTCAGCGAAGAGGATATACGCGCCGCATTCCGTCATTGGGAACGCCGCGGCCTGGTGCGCCGGGTGAGCGACGACCCGCCGGCTTACCAATACGTAAGCGTGTACCAGCAGTTCCTCATGCGGGACGCCGCGCCCCGGGACGCGGCTTATGAAGATTTTGCCGAGTCCCTGTACGCGCTGTTTGGGGAGGACCGTCAGCTCCATGGCCGTGAAACCACCATGGCCTACGAGTGGGTGGAGGACATGGGGTTGCCTCAGGAAGTGGTGCTGATGCTGGTCAATTATATGATTACCAACCATGGCAAGCATTTCAGCTTCGCCACCGCCCAAAAAAAAGCGGTGGAACTGGCGAAGGAAAAAGTTTCCACCATTGAGGAAGCCGAGGAAATCCTGGGCCGGGAAAAGAAGATTGAGGAAGGGTTGAAACGGCTGCTCCGCCGCTTCGGACGCCCGCGCCCGGCTAGCGCGGACGAGCGCGCCCTGTATACCAAATGGGTAAAGGAATGGGGCTACGCGCCTGAGGCTATTGAGGCGGCCTGCGTAGAGACGCTCAACGGCGAACCCACCATGAAATATCTGGACGGCATCCTCAAGGGTATGCGGGAGCGCGCAGGGGAGGCGTTGACCACCCAGACCCAGGTGGAGCGCCTGCGCAAGAGCGAGCAGGACCGCTTCGCGCCCCTGAAGGCCCTGCTGCGGGTAATGAATATGCAAGGCGTGTCCGTAAACGAGGGAACCCTGGCCTCCTATGAGCAGATGCGGGAGCTGTACCCTGACGAGATTATTTTACTGGCGGGCCAAGCATGCGCGAAGGCGGGGGGAAAGCTGGACGACGTCATGACCACGCTGCGGGCATGGAAGCGCATGGGGCTGCAAAATGCCGCTCAGGTGCGGGAAAGCCTGAAGCAGGTGGAGCAGCAGAACGCATTCCTGGGCGCGCTGTATGAGCTGTGGGGCCGTCCCCATCGCCCGTCCGCCGGGGACCGCGCCCTGGTAAACCGCTGGGAAAAAGAGCTGGGCTTTGGTGAGGAAACCATCCTGTTTTGCGCAGCCTTTGCCCGTGATGCGGAAAAACCCATGCCCTACCTGGACAAGCTGCTTAGCGCATACCATGCCCAAGGATTGACTACGCCGGAGCAGATACAGTCCGCCCGTCAGTCCGAGCGCCCCGCGCCTCCCGCGCCGCGTACGGGCAAGGTTGTGCGGGAACAGCAGTATACGCAGCGCAAGTACGAGGAAACGGATGAGCTGCCGGAGTGGATGCAGCGCAAGATAAAGGAGCTGAAGGGCGATGCGTAACGCCATACTGCGGGAGTTGATGACGGAATACGAGCAGCTCCGCGCCGCCAATGCCCGGGAAGAACAGCGCCGCCGGGAGGAGGCTTCCCGCCGGTGCCCGGAGATTGCCGCCATACTGGAGCAGCGGCAACAGCTGATTTTCCAGGGTGTGCGCAACGTGCTGGACGGACGTGGCGGCGCCGAGCAGCTCCCCCGGCAGATGGAGGTGCTCACGGCGCGCCTGGAGCGTCTGCTGCAGGAAAACGGCTATCCCGCCACCTATCTGGACCCGGTGTACCGCTGTGCCCGGTGCAAGGACACCGGCTATGTGGGGGAAACGGTGCGGGACATGTGCGACTGCATGAAAAGCCGCTACTACGCCCGGCTTTACCGTCAGGTGGGCCTGTCGGAAAAGGGCGCGCAGTCTTTTGAAACCTACAATGAAAATCTGTTTTCCACGGAGCTGCTGCCCAATCAGCGCATCAGCCAGCGGGAATGCATGGCGTTGCTTCGAGATACCTGCCGGGAATATGCCGACACGTATCCGGACGCTCCCACGCCGGACCTGCTGCTTACGGGCCCCAGCGGCCTGGGAAAGACTTTCCTGATGCACGCCATGGCCAAGCGCCTGCTGGACCGGGGGTTCAATGTGCTGATGCTCAGCGCCTACCGTTTCCTGGACCTGGCCCGCAAGGCGTACTTCTCCAACGACGGCGGGGAAATGGACACCCTCATGGAGACGGATGTGCTGATGCTGGACGATTTGGGCAGCGAACCGCTGATGGAGAACATCACCATTGTGCAGCTGTTCAATCTGATCAACGAGCGGCAGACGGCGGGCCGGGGCACGGTGCTCAGCACCAATCTCACGGTGGCGGAGTTGCAGGCACGGTATACGGAACGCATCGTTTCCCGGCTGATGGATGCTCGCCAGTGTACGCTATTGCAGTTCATGGGCAGCGATATTCGCAGGAGGAAAGCATGAATATTCAGCTTTACGCGGTGAAAAAGAACTTTGACCAGCAAAAGGCCGAGCGCTTCTTTAAGGAACGGCGCATTCCGGTGCAGCTCATGGATATGAAAAAGCACAAGCTGGGACGCCGGGAGCTGGAGACTTTCGCCCGGGCGGTGGGAGCGCAAGGACTGCTGGATAAAGAGGATAAAAAGGTCAAGGAGCACCCGGCCTGCTATTACAACCAGGACGACATGATCCTGGACGCCATGCTGGAGGCCCCCTGGCTTATGCGCAGCCCCATTGTCCGCAACGGCAGCAAGGTTACGGTGGGGTACTGCCCCGAGGTTTGGGAGCAGTGGATTGCGGCGGATAAGTGAGCTTTTTGCGCCTGCGGGGCGCAGAATGCAACGGAGGCGTGAAACATGGCCAAGGCTGTTAAGACAAATGTGCTGCGTCATCTGGACGCGCTCAAGATTCCCTATGAAACCCGGGAATATACCGTGGAGGACGATCAGTTTGACGGCTTGCTCACGGCGCGCAAGCTGGGCATGGACCCGGCTATGGTGTTCAAAACCCTGGTGCTCACCGGGGACAAGCTCCCGCATCTGGTGTGCTGCCTGCCCGTGGACCGGGAGCTGGACCTCAAGGCGGTGGCGCGGGTGACCGGCAACAAGCGGGTGAGCATGCTTCCGCAGAAGGAGCTATTGGGCCTGACGGGGTACCTTCGGGGCGGATGCAGCCCCATTGGGATGAAGAAGGCGTTTCCCACCTTTGTGGACGCTTCGGCCCGGAACCACGAGAAGATTTCTGTCAGCGCGGGGGTGCGGGGCTGCCAGGTGATCCTGGCCACGGAGCAATTGCTGGCCTGCGTTCATGGCACCCTGGCGGAGCTGACCCAGGCGTCCGCGGAATAATCATGGCTGTCGCAGATAAAACAGCAGCGGCCATCCCGCCCCTTGAGGCGGGATGGCCGCTGCTGTTTGTATGGAAGGATTACTCCTTTTCGCCGTTGTCGTCCTCGTCCTCATCAACCTCGGGGAAGACGGGTTTGCCGCAAGCGGGGCAACGATAGTCCTCGTCGAAATCCACGCTGGAAGCCTTGAAGACGATTTCGTGGCCGCAGGAAGGGCACTCGTAGGAGATGAGCTCCTCCTCGTCCTCCTCCTCGTCGTCGTCTTCCTCGTCCTCTTCGTCGTGGCAGCAGTCGCATGCTTCGTCGCATTCGCCGTCTTCTTCGTCGCCGAAGAGCACGTCCTCCAGGTCAGCCAGATCGTCGTCGATGCTTTCCACATACTCATTCAGCTCGTCGTGGGCGTCGGACATCCGTTCCATTTCTTCGGCCATTTCCTGAAGTACGTTGAGTACTTCCATCAGGAGCTGGTTGGAGTCCTTTTCCATGTTCAGCTTCATGCCTGCCGCCAGGCCCTTGAGATAGGAAGCGCGATCCGTCAGCTTGCTCATATGTCCTCCTTGCGCCTATGGGCGTATTGATTTCAGACAGTAGGGAAAAAGGTTACGCACGCTCCATGTATTCGCCGGTGCGGGTGTCAATGCGAATCATGTCGCCGGTGTTGATGAACAGCGGCACCTGCAGGGTGTAGCCGGTTTCCACGGTGGCGGGCTTGTAGGTGTTGGAGGCAGTGTCGCCCTTGAAACCGGGTTCGGTGTCGGTAACTTCCAGGGTGACGAAGTTGGGCGCTTCCACGGAGAAGGCGCTGCCCTTGAAGAACCGCACGGTGACGTTGGTGTTCTCCTTTACGTAGGGGATGGCGTCCTCCACCTGGCTGTGGTTCAGGGGCAGCTGCTCATAGGTTTCCAGATCCATGAAGTAGTACAGGTCGCCGTCGTTGTACAGGTACTGCATTTCCTTGGTTTCCAGAATAGCCTTGGGCATTTTGTCGGTGGGGTTGAAGGAGCGCTCCACCACCGCGCCGGTCATCACGTTCTTGATCTTGGTGCGGACAAAGGCAGCGCCCTTGCCGGGCTTCACATGCTGGAAGTCCACGATGGTCCACACGCCGCCGTCCCATTCAACCGTAATACCCTTTTTGAAATCGCCAGCTGTAATCATGATCCATTCCTCCTGTTTTGTTATTGCCTGAAAATCACAGAATGATGAGCTCCTTGGTCGCGGGGGTCAAAGGTTCGTTGCCCTCCGGCGTAACCAAGCAGGTGTCCTCAATGCGGACGCCGCCTACCCCGGGCAGATAGATGCCGGGCTCCACGGTCAGCACGTGCCCTACCTGCACCGTATCGTGACAGGTCATGGACAGACGCGGGTTTTCATGGATGTCAATACCCACGCCATGGCCCAGGCCGTGACCGAAGCGGCCCACATAGCCCTGGCCATCAATATAATCCCGCACCAGCTTGTCAATGTCATAGCAGCTCTTGCCGGGCACCAGGGCTTCGCGACCCAGGCGCTGGGCCTCCAGTACGGTGTCGTACACCTTGCGCATTTCCGCGGAGGGCTTGCCCAGGGCTACGGTACGGGTCATGTCGGAGCAATAGCCGCCCACTTTGCAGCCCACGTCCAGGGTGATCATGTCGCCCTTGCGGAACTTGCGGTTTCCGGGAATGGCGTGGGGAAGCGAACCGTTTTCACCGCTGGCGCAGATGGTGGAGAAGGAATTACCCTGTGCCCCCAGCTCCAGCTGCAGATAGTCGAAGCGGATGGCCAACTCTTTTTCCGTCATGCCCTCGTGAATTTCGGGCAGCACCTTCAGGAAGGCTTCGCTGGTGATCCGGCAGGCTTCACGGATGCAACGGATCTCGTCCTCGGACTTGATTTCCCGGAGCTTTTCGGGCTTCCGGGCCAGGGGCGTCCAGGACGCGCCATCGCCCACGGCATCGCGCAGCGCCTGGAAGGCCTTTACGGTGAGGTAGTCGTCTTCGTAGTAGAAAACCGACACGCCGTCTTCCTGGGCCAGCTTGGCGATCCATTGGTCGTGGCTCAGCCCTTTTTCCGTCATGACGCAACGGAACGCGGGGGACTGCTGCCCCGCTTGCTCGGTATACCGGAAGTCGGTGATGATCGCCTGGGTTTTCCGGCTGATGTACACCGCGCCCTCGCCCGTATAACCAGCGGACAGGTAGAACATGTTGGATGGATTATGCACCACTACCGCCGCGTCGGCGGCCAGATCCAGCGCATGGATCAACATCTCTGCGGGTTTCAAGGAAAAATCCCTGCCTTTCTTTCGGCATGCCTACCCTTTAATATAAAAAAGCAGGCATATCCTTTGACATTTTACCACAAAGCCGCTGGAATTACCAGTATTTTTTGCGGACAGGCAGGAGAAAGTGGGCCGTAGTCCGGCACGATCTCCCAGGCTGCCGGTCGTTTGACAAATCCTACGCAAATTTGAAAAATAAACCTATCCATTCCTGCGGAAATGTGGTATACTGAATTGGACAATGCCCAAACATCTGGACTATCTCATAGATAGGAGGAACCAATTCGATGCAATACTCCAAGGAAGTAGAAGAAATGGTCTGCATCGCCAAGGGACCCCATCATGGTCCCGCGCCCATCCCGGAAGAGGGCAAGTGGGTGCAGGCGAAGGAGATCAAGGACATCTCCGGCTTGACCCATGGTATCGGCTGGTGCGCTCCCCAGCAGGGAACCTGCAAGTTGACCCTGAACGTGAAGCAGGGCGTCATTGAGGAAGCGCTGGTGGAGACCATCGGCTGCTCCGGCATGACCCATTCCGCGGCCATGGCCAGCGAAATCCTGCCCGGCAAGACCATACTGGAGGCGCTGAACACCGACCTGGTGTGCGACGCCATCAATACCGCCATGCGGGAGCTGTTCCTGCAGATCGTCTACGGCCGCACCCAGTCCGCCTTCTCCGACGACGGCCTGGTGATTGGCGCCGGCCTGGAGGACCTGGGCAAGGGCCTGCGCAGCCAGGTGGGTACCATGTACGGCACCCGGCTCAAGGGCACCCGGTACCTGGAGATGGCCGAGGGCTATGTGCTCAAGCTGGCCATTGACAAGGACGACCAGGTTTGCGGCTATCAGTTCCTGTCCCTGGGCAAGATGATGGACGCCATCAAGAAGGGCATGAGCCCCAACGAAGCCTACGAGAAGAACATCGGCACCTATGGCCGGTTCAAGGCTGAAGACGGCGCGGTCAAGTGGATTGACCCGCGCAAGCAGTAATTAGGAGGTGTGCAGAAAATGGCTCTGTTTGAAGGTTATGAACGGCGCATGCCTCAGCTCCAGCCTGTCCTCGAGAAGTATGGCTTCAAGGATTTCGATGAGCTGAAGGCTTACAACAACAGCAAGGGCGTGGACGCCTACAAAATCGTCGAGGGCATTCAGCCCATCGCTTTTGAAAACGCCAAGTGGGCTTATGAGCTGGGCGCGGCCATCGCGCTGAAGAAGGGCGTGAAGACCGCCGCCGAGGCGGCCAAGTGCATCGGCGAAGGCCTGCAGGCTTTCTGCATCCCCGGTTCCGTGGCGGACCAGCGCCAGGTGGGCCTGGGCCACGGCAACCTGGGCGCCATGCTGCTGGATGAGAAGACCGAGTGCTTCGCTTTCCTGGCCGGCCACGAGTCCTTCGCCGCCGCCGAGGGCGCTATCGGTATCGCCCGCAACGCCAACAAGGTCCGCAAGAACCCCTTGCGGGTCATCCTCAACGGCCTGGGCAAGGACGCTGCCATGATCATCAGCCGCATCAACGGTTTCACCTATGTGCAGACCAAGTATGATTACCTGTCCGCCGACGTGAAGCAGGATCATGCCCTGACCGTCATCAACGAGACCAAGTACTCCGACGGCGAGCGCTCCAAGGTGCGCTGCTACGGCGCGGACGACGTGCGCGAGGGCGTGGCCATCATGTGGCATGAGGGCGTGGATGTGTCCATCACCGGTAACTCCACCAACCCCACCCGCTTCCAGCACCCCGTGGCC
>CAZINY010000003.1:0-68503 GCA_964540735.1 uncultured Oscillospiraceae bacterium | reverse complement strand
AATGCAACGACCTCGGCAAGAAGTATTTCTCGGTTGCCTCCGGCGGCGGCACGGGCCGTACCCTGCACCCGGACAACATGGCCGCCGGCCCTGCCTCCTACGGCATGACCGACACCATGGGCCGCATGCACAGCGACGCCCAGTTCGCCGGCTCCTCCTCCGTGCCTGCGCACGTGGAGATGATGGGCCTCATCGGCATGGGCAACAACCCCATGGTAGGCGCTACCGTGGCGGTGGCCGTGGCCGTGGAAGAAGTCAGCAAGTAAAACACACAAGCAAGCGGCACGCCGGAGTTTTCCGTGCGTGTCGTTTTTCTTAACGGGGAAAGGGAGGACATTACCATGTTGAGAAATGTTGGTCATACCATTAAGATTATTGCTTACGTTGTGCTCATCATCGCCCTGATTGCTATTGTCATTGGTATTGTCGGAAGCTTCACCACAAACAGTCCTATAAGACAAGCGCAGCAGTGGACAATTTTTCTGCTGGCCATTGTCTATGCGGTAAGTGCGGTTGTGCTCTATGGCTTTGGGCAGCTGATTGAGACCAACCAGAGAAACGCGGAAACCAATGCAGAAATATTGGCACTGCTGAAAGAAAATCTTTCCAAAGCCGAACAGGGCAAAACACAAACCAGCGCCGGACCTGTTTTGTCGGCTTCTGTAGCCAAGCATGTCACAGGAAATGAACAATGAAATGCTCCAAGTGCGGCGCCTATAATGCCAATACATCTCCATTCTGCACCGAATGTGGAGCATATAAGTAACGCGAACAGAGCCAGGGAAGGCAAAATGAGCATAAGGCCTGCCCTGACAGCTTCAGGAGTGGTTGCATACGATAAAGCCCGGCAAAGGAATTTCCTCTGCCGGGCTTTCTAACGATCAAATGCCCCAAAGTGCCGTTGCTCCCCGTTTTTTCACCCGCTCTGTTAAGCAGGCTGGTGCCCTGCCGCGTGTTTCTGCCGTCCCCTGGCGTCTCACGACGGGGGCGTGACATCCGCAAGCGGACCCGGGCTCCATTTTATGAAATGTGGGGAAAACCGGGGCGCTGACGCACACCCCAGGAGCATCTCTCTCGGCTATTATTATATGCGGCTAGCAAAAGACTGTCAAGAGCAATTCTGAAGGAAACATGGCTTCTACGGGCTGTTAAATCATGCCACGAAAAGATGCGCCGTCCATTCAGCGGATTAGCCACAGGGCAGCGCCGTGGGGAGCGATTGTTCCCCGTACCGTGTCTCCGTGGGTTATCATCCCGGACCACAGTTCCCGGGCCTCCCCGGCGGCCAGTCCCGCTTGCGCCAGTGGGAGGGACAGGCGCCTTTCATCGTCCGCCAGGTTGAATAGGGCCAGGTAGCAACCATGGCCGTCACGGCGGGGCGCCATCCAGGCCACGGCGTCTTCCGTGGTATAGAGAGGATGCGCGCAGTGAACGGCTTTGGCCATGTCCAGCACATCCCGATTGGTCAGCAGGCTCAGGGTAAAGGCGTCCAGCTTGGTCAACTCGCCGCCAAACATCAGCGGCGCGGGCATGATGCACCACAGGGTCATCATGGTGCGCAGCTCGGCCTGGGTAAAGCGCGTCCATTCGTCCGGAGACTGTACCTGGCGGATAGCGCCTGCGGGCAGCATGTCCAGGTCCGGCCAATGTCCGGGACCGGCATGGATGCACCACTTTTCCGCCCGCTCGAACATGGCCTTGAGCTGGGGCCAGCTGTCCCAAAAGTCGTCGGTGAGCCGCCACATATTGGCGTAGCGCTTCAGATGCTCGGCCTGCTCCAGGGGCGCGGGTCCAGGGGAGAGGCTCAGCACCATATCCCGGCCGCAGGCGCGGCAGGCGGCGAATATCACTTCGATTTCCTTGGTGCAGCGGGGATATTCCCGGGCAATGTCGTCTACCTTCACGTAGTCCACGCCCCAGGCGGCATACAGCTGAAAGATGCTGTCGTAGTAGGCTCGGGCAGCGGGCAGGTCGCAGCGCAGGCCGTACATATCCGGGTTCCAGGCGCAGATGGAGTTGGGGTCGGCAGCCTGGGCGCAGGTGGCGTCACTGCCTAGGATGGGCAAACGCCGGTGCGCCGCCATGCGGGGCATGCCGCGCATGATGTGGATACCGAATTTAAGCCCCAGGCTATGGACATAATCTGCCAGGGGCTTGAAGCCCGCGCCGCCCGCGGCGCTGGGAAAACGGTTTTCCGCGGGCAGCAAACGGCCGTAGGCGTCCATGACCAGTTCCGCGAAGGGCTCATAGTCATGGGAGGCGGCCGTGGGCTGATACCACTGGATATCCACGACGACGTACTCCCAGCCGTAGTCCTTCAGATGCGCGGCCATGTAATCAGCGTTTTTGCGGACGATATCCTCGGTGACGGCGGCGCCATAGCAATCCCAGCTGTTCCAGCCCATGGGCGGATGGAAAGCGATCATAGGCGGTTCCTCCTTTGTGTACGTTGAATGCTGTCTTTATGATACCAAAAAAAGTACGGGTGTAGCAATCCTGTTTTTTGCAAGCCGGAAAGTCGTCCTCTTGTCAGCGCGAATATCCTACCGTATAATCAGGGGGAACGCAAGGCGATGCAGGTCATTGTACAAAGGAGGCTTACGCCATGGCTTTTCTGAGAATGCTGGAATCCATCCGCACCCCTGTGGGGGAATGGCTGGCGGCAAACGTCACGCTGTTGGGCGAAGAAACCTTTTTCACTGTTCTGGGGCTGGTGATTGTCTGGTGCTGCAACAAAAAATGGGGCTTCCGTTTCTTGATTACCGGACTGGCTGGCACGACGCTGAATCAGCTGCTGAAGGCTATTTTCCTGGTGCCGCGGCCTTGGATCCTGGATCCGGAATTGACCATTGTGGAATCTGCCCGGGCAGGGGCCACGGGGTATTCCTTCCCCAGCGGACACACGCAGTCCGCGGCGACGGTGTTCGGCGTATTGGCCCTGTGGGCGCGCAAGCGGTGGGTAACGGCAGCCTGTGTGCTGGCCGTGCTGCTGGTGGGATTTTCCCGGATGTATCTGGGTGTGCATACGCCCCTGGATGTGGGCGTGTCCCTGGGCACGGGGCTGATCGCGGTGCTGGGCCTGCATGCGCTGTTCCAGCGCGGGGAGGGCTCGCTGCGGCGTCAGGCCTGGCTGGGGGCGGGCGTTGCGCTGTTCTCCCTTGCGCTAGCGCTGTATGTGTCCCTGGCCCCGGAGCGGCCCAATAGCGATCCCGTCTTTGACGCGGACGGAGTGGACGCGGCATGGAAGCTCCTGGGTTCCACCCTGGGGATTGTGGCAGCCTGGCTGGCGGATGAGCGTTGGCTGCACTTTGAAACCCGGGCTGTTTGGTGGGCGCAGGCATGCAAGCTGGCGTTGGGCCTGGCGCTGGTGTTGGGCATCCGGGTGGGACTCAAGCCGCTGCTGGGCGACGCGGTCTGGGCCGGGGGCGTACGGTATCTGGCCATGACGCTGGCGGGCGGTATTCTGTGGCCCATGACCTTTGGCTTTTGGGGCCGCATGAGCCGCGGGCGGGAAACGGCCTAAGCCTTGTGGCGGCGGAAGGTGTGAATTTTCCCGATGATGAAGGAAGAAAGCGTCACCGTGAGCAGGGAACAGGCGATGTTGGCCACGGGAATATAGCTCAGGGACAGCGTCAGAACCACCAGGTCTGTAAACAAATAAGCGCGGGAAACCGGCCAGCGGAACAGCTTGGCAATGACCAGCGCCAGCGCATCGTCCCCGCCTGCCGCGCCGCCGACGCGTACCACCAGTCCCACGCCTATGCCTACGAACAATCCGCCAATCACGGCGGCCAGCAGCGGCAGGTGCGCCATGCTGGGCAGCAGGTAACCCAACCGGGAAAACAGCGCGTAAAATGCTGAAAAACCGATGGAGGCTACCAGGGAGTAACGAAGAAAGCTTTTTCCTAGATATTTGATACCCAGCAGATAGCAGCTGACGTCCATTATTACGCCAGAAATGGAGGGGGAGATCCCCAGCCAGTGGTAGAGCAACAGTGTGGCGCCCAGCACGCCGCCCTCCGTAATGCGGCTTTGCTGGTGTACGTTGAACAGGCCGAAGGCCAGAATGGCTGCGCCCAGCAGCAGCTGCGCGTAGCGTCCGGCCTCTTTTCTGGCTACCATTTGAAGAACCATCCTTTCCGCAAGGCTTTGTGCGGCCTTGCCTGAAGCCATTATAAAGAATATAGCAACTATACTGTCAAGCATTTTTTCAGGGAGGCTGCGCATGAAGCCGCGCTTTACCACCGGGGAGTTGGCGCGCCTGCACGGGATATCCAAACAGACGCTGATTTTTTACGACAGGGCGGGCGTGTTCAGCCCGCGGGAACGGGATGACCGGAACGGATACCGCTATTATACCGCGGACCAGCTGGAGATGCTGGATCATATCCTCATTCTTAAGGATATGGGCATGAGCCTTGAGGAAATACGGGCCTTTCTGGCCCTGCCGGATACGGGCGTAGCCGTTGCGGAGCTCAAGCGCCAGCGAAAGGCGCTGCAGGAGCGCCAGGCGCAAATAAAAGAGGCCATGGCCCGTTTGGATCACAAGATCCTTGCGTTGGAGACCATGGCGGATGCCGTTCCCGGTCGAATCACGCTGGAAGAACTGCCCGCCGCGCCCCTGGCGGTGTGGCCGGTGCAGGCGCCAGGCGGGGTGGTGGAGACTGACCTGGCCCTGAAGCTGCTTTTGCGGACGCTGCATGAACGCCGGTTGCCCTTTGTATATGAAATGGGCACGCGCATTGCGCCGGAGAGCCTGCAAAAGAAACAATGGCTCAAGGCGTTTGCGGTGTATTTTCCCCTGCGGCGTCCCACCGGAGGCAGCCTGTGCGTGATGCGGCCCGGAGGGACGTATCTGCGGTGCATCCATCAAGGACCTTACGAGACGGTGGGGGAAACGTATACGGCCATGCTGGAGCGTATGAAGGCGCAGGGGTTGCGCCTGACGGGCGGGTCCTATGAACGCTGCATCTGGGACAGCATGACGGCCCGCGACCCGGCGGCTTACCGGACAGAGTTGCTGTTGCCGGTGGAGGCGTCCCCGTACCCCAGGGCGGCGCGCACTTCGGGAAAGGAACGCACCGGGGGCTGATCCGCTTCGTGGGGGCCGATGAGCTTTTCCATCCAGACCATATCGTACCAGTGGCGGAACTTGTAACCGCAGGAGGAAAAACGCCCCACCATCCGGTACCCCAGGCGCCGGTGAAAATCCACGCTGTCCAGGCTCAGATGCGGGTCGGGCCCGGGCGGATACGCAATGCAGGCGTTCACATTCAGGATGCCCTGGGCGGCCAGCGCCTGTTCCAGGGCGTCGTACAGCCCGCGGCCCACGCCCTGGCGGCGGGTTTCCCGGCGGACATAGATGGAAGTTTCCACCGACCAGTCGTAGGCGGGGCGGGCGTGGAAGACGCCCGCGTAGGCGTAACCCAGGGCGCGCCCCTGAGCGTCCTCAGCCATCAGATAGGGGTACCGGGCCAGGGTTTGCGCAATGCGTTCCGCAAATTCCTCAGGCGTCGGAATATCGTATTCAAAGGTGATGGCGGTATCCGTAACATAAGGCGCGTAAATGTCCAGCAGCGCCGCCGCGTCTTCGGGACGGGCGGCGCGAATGGTATAGTGCATGGGGCGTTGCTCCTTTCCGCGGGCGTTCATTTGCCGGTGGAACCGAATCCTCCGCTGCGCCGGGCGGTAACCTGCTCCTCCTGCGCCAGACCATAGGGCAGGAATAGACCCTGACAGAAGCGCTCGCCCCGTGCAAGCGAAACGGGATGATCCCCGCCGTTGAAAATTTTCACCAGGATGTGTCCCTGATTCTGCGCGTAATAGTAATCGCTGTCAATCACGCCCACGGTGTTGCACAGCATCAAGCGGTGTTTGAATCCCAGGGAGCTGCGGGGAAAAAGCAGCAGCACCCAGCCGGGGGCGATTCGGGCGCGCATGCCGGTGGGAATCAGCGCCGTTTCCCCGGGCTGCAGGGCGCAATCCACCGGACAGACGAAATCGTACCCTGCGGCGCCTTCGGTAGCGCGGCAGGGCAAAGGCAGCTCCGTCCAGGGCAAGGGCGCGGACCAGGCGGCGCAGTCCGCCGCATATTGCTCCGGGCCGACCCGTTCAAAGGCGGCAATGGCGTTCATGGCTGTTCCTCCTTCGCGGCTAACAGGTTGCTTAAACGGGCAAACTCATCCAGGGACAGCCGTTCGCCCCGGACGCGCGGGTCCAGCCCGCAGGCTTCCAGCGCCTCGCAGGCGGCTTCCCGCTCCAAATGAAAGGCGGAGCACAGGTTGTTCACCATGGTTTTCCGGCGCATGGCGAAGGCGGCGCCGACTACCCGGAAGAACGTCTTTTCATCGGCCACATCCACCAGCGGCTTGTCCCGCAGGGGCATGAGCACAAAGGCGCTGTCCACCTTGGGGACGGGGGTAAAACACGCGGCGGGCACCTCCATGGCCAGGGCGGGTTCGCAGTAGTACTGGCAGCGCACCGCCAGCGGGCCGTAGGCCTCCTCGCCCGGGGACGCCAGGATTTTGTCGGCGACTTCCTTCTGCACCATCAGCGCCAGGCGTTTGAGAGGCAATCCGCTGCCCAACAGCAGGTTCATAAGGGGGGTGGTGATATAGTAAGGGATATTGGCCACCACGGAAAAAGGCTGGCGCAGTCCCGCTGTCAGCTGCGGCAGGTTTACGGTCATGGCATCCCCCTGATGCAGCTCGAAATTGGGGTAAGGGGCAAGAAAGGCGCGAATCATGGGCAGTAGGCGCTCGTCCAGCTCCAGGGACAGCACATGATGCGCCGCCTGGCAGAGATATTTGGTCATGGAGCCGCTGCCCGGCCCGATTTCCAGCACGTCATCCTCCGGGCCAACGCCGCTCAGGCGCACCAGCTCCTCCAGCAGCGCCTCGTCATAAATGAAGTTCTGTCCCAGGCCGTGCTTGTAGCGCAGCTGGCTGTCCCGAATACGCTCCTTCGTCTTGCTCACAACGGCGCCTCCTTTTTCCTTGTCCACGGTAGTATAATCAAAAATCCGCGTCAGCGCAAGCGGCGAAGGCGTATTATTTGCCGCTTTTCACGAAGAAAGTACCGAAAATTTCTGTGGCGTCGAACAGGGTTTTTTGGTATAATCACTGTGGATGATTAGGAGGGAGCGATTGTACGAATGATCCGGGCGGTTGCCTTTGACATGGATGATACGCTGCTGGATGACCAGCGGCAGATAACGGCCTATACCATCGGCGTTCTCCGGCGCGCTGCGGAAAAAGGCGTGCGCATCATTCCAGCCAGCGGGCGCGCCAAGGCCAGTATGGAAGGCTTTGTGGCGCAGATGGGATGCGCGTCGGCCTTTGTGGCATGCAACGGGGCGGAAGTGTACAGCCCCGAAGGGGAGATGTGGCGGCAGGAGGCCCTCAGCGTGGAGGACGCCCGCCGCTGTGCGCAGTTTGCCCGGGAGGCGGGCTGCTATGCCCAGTGCTATTACGGCGAGCACTTCTATTACGCGGGCACCCGGGAATGGGCCGACAGTTACGCGTCCGCTTCCCTGCTGACGGGGCGGGACGTAAAGGACCTGCCGGCGTTTATCGACCGGCCGACGCCGAAAATTCTGCTGATGGCCGAACCCGAACGGGTGGCGGAACTGCTGCCCAAGGCGCGGGAGCAGTTTGCGGGCGTGGCCGCGGTGAGCTGTTCCAAGCCTTATTTTCTGGAAATGAATCCTGTTCGCGCCACCAAGGGCAACGCCCTGGCGTATTTGGCGCAGCGGTGGGGCATGGCGCGGGAGGAGTTCCTGGCTTTCGGAGACAGCTTGAACGACCTGAGCATGCTTACCTGGGCCGGCACGGGGGTAGCCATGGAAAATGCGCGGGAAGACGTGAAACGCCAGGTGGGCCGGGTATGCGGTACCAACCGTGAGGACGGCGTGGCCCGATATATCGAAGCATTGTTGCTGTAAGGAGGATCTACCATGATTCAGGCGGCGGATTTCGCGAAGAAATTACAGCTGATGGAGCTTTCACCATCCACCAAAACCGAATGGGACATCCGTACCGCGGACCTGAACCGGCCGGGCATGCAGTTCTGCGGATTTTATGAATACTTTGCCTTCGAGCGCCCGCAGGTCATTGGCAAGGTGGAAATGACCTACCTGGAGGCGCTAGAGCCGGAGGCCCGCCGGCAGATGCTGAAGAAATATTTTTCCTATGATCTGCCCTGCGTGATTATCTGCCGGGGCATGACCCCGCCGGACGATTTGATTCAGGCGGCTGCCGCTCGGGATATTGCCGTATACCAGACCAATATGGTTACGACCAAGTTTACCTTCAGCGCCATCAATTACCTGAACCGCTGCCTGGCCCCCCGGGTGACCCGCCACGGCGTGCTGGTGGATGTGTACGGCGTAGGCGTGCTGCTGACCGGCGAGAGCGGCGTGGGCAAGAGCGAGGCCGCCCTGGAATTGGTTAAACGCGGCCATCAGCTGGTGGCGGACGACGTGGTGGATATCTGCCGGGTTTCCGACGACCGGCTGACCGGCGAGTGCCCGGAGATGGTGCGCTACTTTATGGAAATTCGCGGCATCGGCATCATTGATATCCGCGCCATGTATGGCGTAGGCGCGGTGGCGCTGAGCAAGACCATCGACCTGGTAATGCATATGGAAAAATGGGTGGAAGGCAAGGAATATGACCGCCTGGGCCTGAGCGAAGAATACATTACCATTCTGGGCGTAAAGGTGCCGCATCAGATCATGCCGGTGCGGCCTGGCCGGAACCTGGCCATTATCATTGAGGTGGCGGCCCGGGACCTGAGCCTGAAGCGCATGGGTTACAGCGCGGCGCACGAGCTGGACCGCCGGCTCAATGAAATGATCCTCAAAAACAGCGGGCAATCATGACGGCATTTGCATGGGACGCACAAATACGGAGGCGATGATCAATGGTATATATCGGTATCGACGTGGGCGGAACAGGCGTGCAGGTGGGCGTTGTGGATCAGCAGGGAAACATCCTGGCCAAGGATAGCTTCCCCACCGGCGTAGGACGCCCTTACGAGGACATGATCCGGGATATGGCGGATTGCACCCGCTCCGCGCTGGCCAAAGCGGGGCTGGATTTAGCGGAAGTGCAGTCTGTGGGCGTGGGCATTCCGGGCATTGCGGATGCCAAGAGCGGCCGGGTGATTTTCTGCACCAACCTGGGCTGGCGGGATATTCCTCTGCGGGAAGTCTTTCAGCGGCACCTGGACAAGCCCGTGTATATTGACAACGACGCCACAGTGGCCGGGCTGGCGGAAAGCGTGGCGGGAGTCAGCGCCGGGACCGATTCCAGCGTATTTATAACCCTGGGTACCGGCGTAGGCGGCGGTATCGTGATTCATGGAAAGGTCTGGAGCGGCTTCCATGGCGTGGGCAGCGAAATCGGGCACATGATTCTGGAGCTGGACGGCGAGCCTTGTACCTGCGGCAACCGGGGATGCCTGGAGCGCTACTGCTCCGCTACGGCGATCATCCGCATGGCCCGCGAGCTGACGGCCGTCCATCCCGACAGCGAAATTCTTGCCATGGTAGGGGGCGATCCCGAGAAAATCAACGCCAAGGTGGTGTTCGACGCGGCTCGGGAAGGCGATCCCGTGGGCGTGAAGGTATTCCGCCGGTATGTGCGCTATCTTTCCCAGGCCATTGCCAGCATTATGCAATTCCTGGACCCGGAAGTGGTGGTGCTGGGCGGCGGGGTGAGCAAGGCGGGAGACTTCCTGCTGGAGGCGGTGCGCCAGGAGGTGCCGAAATACCTGCTTTTCAAGGACATGCCGCATGCGCGCATGGAACTGGCCCGCCTGGGCCCGGACGCCGGTATTATCGGCGCGGCCATGCTGGGACTGTAACGAAAAACGCCCATGGCCTAAGAACGGCAACAGGCGCGGAATATGGAAGAACTTTGGGGAATGTCGGAGAGGCTGCGGCCCCTCCGGCATTTCTTTGTCTCCGGGGTTCGCTGGCAACGGGGAATTTGGCGTGAAGAATGATTTTCTGCAAGTCCGGAAGACAGACGAATGGTGAAACCCGCTTTCCTGAAAAAACGCTGCATGCCGCTTTTCCGGCATACAGCGCGCGGACTGTTGAAAAATCCCTGGGGGATGTCGGAGGGGCCGCAACCCTACCGGCTTTTATGATCAATTCCTTGCAAATTCGGGAGAACGCTATTCGACCGAGGCTGCCTCTTCGAAAAAGCGGCTCCCGCCGCTTCAGACAGTTGAAAAAGGCGCGTTTTTTCATAGGGCTGCAAGAAAAATGAAACTTCAGGTTTCCTAACTTGCAAGAATTCCATCAAGCATGGGGGCCGAAGGGGTCCAGGGGGCGATCGGAAAGCCACCTGGTCGCGCCCGCAGGCGCGAAACCTTCTGTGCTTGCAAGAATACAATATAAGACTTGCAAATAATAATGATACAAAAATACTTTGTCAACGAATTGAAGCGGCTTCCGCCGCTTCAGACTGTCGAAAAACCACAGGGAGGTGTCGGAGGGGCCGCAGCCCCTCCGACTTCCATTCTCGAAAAAGCGGTTTCCGCCACTTTTTCAACACGTCGCGCAAATCATGAACGCTGCTCAGCGGCGGGTGAAGTCCCGCTTTTTCAGCGGCAGGAAAGCCCGCAGCAGCATAACCCGTCCCTTCTGCCACCAGGGCAGCGCGGCGAACAGCGCGGCGTAAGCCTGCCTGGCCATGTCGATTTCCTCAGGTTCCGGAACCAGCTTGCCGTAGCAGACCAGCGACAACGCCTCGAACAGGGGGGAGAGAGACGCAGGAAGCGTCCTCAGCGCATCCAAACGGCGGCCGTAGGCAATGGGCGATTCCGACGGGAGCATGGGCAGTTTCATGCAGCGCAGCAGATCGAATACCGCCTGCACCCATACCGTGAAACCGGCGGTGGGGTCCTTGGCTTTTTGGAACAAATGCTCGGGCTGCGAGCAATAGATCCGCGCGCCAGCCAGGGCGATCAGCGCCAATACCATGAGCAGCCACAGCCAGCTGAGGTTGGGCGGCGTGGGCGGCTGCTGATCTTCGGGCGGGGCGGAAGGCTCCGGCGTGTCTTCGTCGGGGGAGGGCGTAGGCGTGGGCGTGGGCGTGGGCGTCGGTGTCGGCGTGGGCACGTTCTCGCCTTCAGGCGGCGTGGGGGAAGGCTCATCCTCCGTTTGCGAGTCCTCATTGGCGCCGGGATCGGGCGTGGGCGTGGGCGTGGGCGCGTCGCCGGTGTTGTTATCCTGGGAACGGTTCTGGGAAGCGCCGTTGCCGCTTTGTACCGGCGTGGCGTCAAAGGTAAGCCAGCCAAAGCCGGAGAAGTAGACCTCTGTCCATGCGTGCGCCTGCAAACCTGTCACATAGGCGATGCCGTTTTCGTCGGGAATCGCCTGATAGCCTTCCACATAGCGGGCGGGCAAGCCGACCATGCGGCAAAGGACCGTCATGGCGGAGGCAAAATAGGTGCAGTAGCCTTCTTTGGTGTTGAACAGGAAGTTGGTGACAAAGTCAATGGAGCTGTCCTGCGGCTCCACTTCCAGGGAATAGTGGAAGTTGCGGGAGAGATAGTTTTGCAGCGCAAAGGCTTTTTCGTAGGGGCTCTGCGCCTCCTGGGTGA
This sequence comes from uncultured Oscillospiraceae bacterium, assembly GCA_964540735.1. Taxonomy (GTDB): domain Bacteria; phylum Bacillota; class Clostridia; order Christensenellales; family Aristaeellaceae; genus Egerieenecus. The sequence continues at coordinate 56,887 of CAZINY010000003.1, read as the reverse complement.
TCTGCGCGGCCAGGTCGTAAACCTGCTGCTGCAGGTGATCGGGCAGCTGTAGGTAGGTTTGCAGCACGGTGGCGTAGTTCTCGTCCGTCAGGGAAGCGCAGGCGTTGATGAGCGTGCCCAATCCCGCGTCCCCGGCCATGATCAACGGCGCGGTAACGGAATAGGTGTCGCCTGCAACCAGGTCCCGGGTCACGAATACCTCGCTGGCGTTGTTGAAGTAGGGTACCAGGTCGCCCTTGACGTTCAGCTCGCGGACGCGCTGGGGCAGGAACAGGTTGGAAGCATTCTCCGACAGCAGCCGTATGGTGATGGTCTGCTCCTCCAGCAGCGAGGAATTGCTCAGCGCCTGTCCCTGGGGCAGGTTGGCGTCAAAGAGGGTCTGGCGCAGGCTGCTCCATCGGGGGGAAATGTACAGGTACCGCCGGCCGCCGGTGGTGTTGCGCCAGATGCGCCCGGTGTACTCGTCCATGATGACGCCGCGCAGCAGCACCCGCTTGGGGGTTTGCACCTGCATAACCGGATGGTCGGTGGGTTCCGCCGTGCCGCCCAGCTGGGAAATTCCCTGCGGATAGAACCCCTCCGTGGACAGGGAGAACACGTTGCGCGGCTCCGCGAAAAACAGGTAGTCATAGATTCGCTGCCGGAGATCTGTGGCAAACTTCTCCAGGGTGGGGGAAGTAAGCCCGCCGGAGGGGGTCAGCAGAAAGCTCAGGGCCACCGCCGCGGCGGCTACGGGCAGCACCCGCCCCAGCGGGATGTGGACGTGGTTCCCCTGCACGTACAGTACAATCACGGCGGCAAGCGCTGGCAAGGTATACAGCAGCAGCGCCGTACGGCTGGAGAGCCAAAGAAGCATCAGAACCAGCAGCAGCACCGCCAGGGATGGATAAAAGCCTACGCCCGGGGCGGTCAGCATCCAGCAGACCAGGCCGAACACCGCCGCAATCAGCAGCGCGCACGGCGCGGCCACCAACGGCAGCGCACCCTGGATGCCGGACGCCTGCAAAATCATGGCGATGAAGATTTCGCGCAGGGCGTTCCAGCCGCCCAGCGCGCCCAGGTACAGGGCGATGCCCGCCAGCGCCGCCAGGCCCAGAACCAGCTTGATTCTGGGATGCAGGGAAGCGGCGGCGAGTACGGCGCAAAGGCCGACCAGCAGCGCCGCGCAGGGAAGCGCCTGCGCCATCAGATCCAGGGCGCCCAGCACCGGCAGCGTCAACCCCAGCGCAAAAAGGAAGGCTACGAACCCACGGGTGAACAGAGGCTTCATTTTCTGCAAAGGGCTGTCACCTCTTTCTTTGCGTTTTCAAAGCGGGAGCGCGGCGTCAGGGCGCTTCCCCGCCTTGGGGAGATACGTAGCACACCTCTACGGAGGCGTGCTGCAGCCGGCTGATGAGCGGCAACACCCGGGGATCGTTGGGGGTGAAGGTAATCAGATACAGCCGCACATAGGGCCCCATGCGCCGCATGCGGATGATAACATCCACAATGTTGCCGTTGAGCCGCGCGGTGATAATGACTGTGCAGCCGGTTTTGCGCATGCGGCGGGTTTCCAGCAGCAGCACCCGTTCGAAACGGTCGGTTTCGGAGAAGTCCAGCCGAGCCAGCTGTTCCAGCAGCGTCGGCAGCCCCATGGCCTTTTCAAATTCCATGGGGTGGTTGCCCAGCAGGGGCAGGCGCAGGCTGCCGTCGTGACGAATCTGCCGCGCCACGACGGAGGCGGCGGTCTCCAGCAGCGTATCGCGAATATCCGCCTCCGCCTCGGGATGGCCCCAGGTGGGGGGCGGGGAGCAATCCATGAGCACCAGGGTGTCCGGCAGAACGGGCTCTTCAAAGCGCCGGACCATCAATTCGTTCTTGCGCAGGGACAGCTTCCAGTGAATTTTTTTGAGGGGATCGCCGGGTTGATAATTCCGCACATCCGCTGGGGCGTTAATGTCTTCGGTGGCTTTGTGCATAATTTCCGAGCCCGCGTCCCCGGAGGCGAATTTCAAATCATCCACCTCAAAGGTCATGGGCAGCACCAGCAGTTCCCGGGAGCGCATGTCCGGTTCACTGGCGATGGAAAAAAGGCCGAACAGATCCTCAATAACGTAACGGTTGACCCCCGGGGCGGTGATGCCCACGTGCAAGGCGTGGAAGGGCAGCGTCACCGTCTGTCCCCGGCCGCGCAGATTGGTCATGCGCAGCTGGGTTTCCGGGGCGTCCGGGGTGGCGGCAAGCTCCAGCAGCACCGGGGCAATGGGTAACGGACAGCCGCACTGCACCTGAATGGTCAGGGAGACGGTGTCGCCCCGGCGCACGTTTTGCCCGCTGAGCAGGCAGTGAATCCTGGTGGTTTTGGCCGCCCAGAGAACGCTGAGCAGGCTTAGGCCCAGGAGCACCACCAGCAGAATGGCCGCCATAAGGAAAAGAGGGCTTCCCGTGGACAGCGCCACCAGCAGCAGCGCGCCCAGGGAAACCGCCAGGGCCGTAAGATGGCATTTCATAGCTTCAGCGGCACCGCCACATTCTGCAGGATATTGACCAGCACCTGTTCGGCGGTGATGCCCTTCATGCGCGCCTCAGGGTTGGGAATCAAGCGATGGGAGAGCACGGGCAGCACCATGTGCTGCACATCCTCGGGCAGGATAAAGTCCCGGCCATCCAGCAGGGCGCAGGCCTGCGCGCCATGAATCAGGGCGATAGCGGCCCGGGTGGAAGCCCCCAGCTGCAGCGCGGGGTCCTGACGGGTGGCGGCCACCAGCTGCGCCACATACGCCCGCACCTCGGGAGCGCAGTAAATGGTGGTAACCATCTGCTGCAGCAGGATGATGTCCTGGGCGGAGCATACGGGCTCCAGGGTTTCCATGGGCTTCACCTGCCCGCTGTAACGCTCCAGCACGTCCATTTCCTGCTCCACGCTGGGATAGCCGATGGAGATGCGCAGGAAAAAACGGTCCATTTGCGCTTCCGGCAGGGGATAGGTGCCCACAAATTCGCCGGGGTTCTGGGTGGCCAGTACGATAAAGGGCTGCGGCAGGGCATGGGTTATGCCGTCCACCGTGACCTGGTATTCCTCCATGACCTCCAGCAGGCTGGCCTGGGTTTTCGGGCTGGTGCGGTTGATTTCGTCCGCCAGCACCACCTGGCTCATGACCGCGCCGGGCTTGTACTCCATCTCGCCCGTTTTGAAATTCACCAGGGTAAAGCCGGTTACGTCCGAGGGCATCAGGTCCGGGGTGAACTGGATGCGCTTGAAGGAACAGTCGAGGGACTTGGCCAGCGCGCTGGCCAGGGTGGTTTTGCCCACGCCGGGAACGTCCTCGATCAATACATGGCCCTTGCATAGCAGGGCGATCAGCGCGTACTCGATAGCTTCTTCCTTACCGACGATGACCTTGCCGATATTCTGCTGCAGTGCGTTTATCATTTGCCTGGGCTGCATACGGCACACTTCCTTTCGCGGGCGGGCCCGCTTGTAGTATATCCAATTTTCCGCCCGCTTGCAAGGCGGCGCGGGGGCTTGTCAAATATGCCTGGGGGTCGTACAATAGCCGTAGGGCCGGAAATCGGCCGCATTCAGGCACAAATAGTATCGTATCACATTTGTAACAATTTTGCAATAGAAGAGGAGCATCTATGCGGGATATTCTGGAAATGCTGGCGGGCGGAGCGTATGTCTCCGGGGAAAAAATCAGCGCGGAGCTGGGGATTACCCGCGCCGCGGTCTGGAAACGGGTGGAGGCGTTGCGCGCTCAGGGCTACGCGATTGAAAGCGCGGGACGCCGCGGCTACCGCCTTGTTCCCGGGGATGCCCTGGACCCGGCGCTGTGGCGGGCTGCGCTGACCACCCGGGAACTGGGCCGTGGGGAAGTGCGCTATGCGGCGGAGGTGGGAAGCACCAACACGGCGCTCAAGGAAATGGCTGTGGCAGGCGCGCCCCACGGCAGCCTGTGCCTCTGCGACAGGCAGACGGCCGGGCGGGGCAGGCTGGGGCGGCAATGGGTGTCTCCGGCCGGGCAGGGGCTGTGGTGCTCCGTGCTGCTGCGGCCGCGCCTGAAACCGGAGGCGGCGCCCTTTGTCACCTTCTGCACAGCCATGGCGCTGGCGGAAGCCATCGACCGCCTGTGCGGCACCCGGGCGCAGATCAAATGGCCCAACGATGTGGTCCTGGAGGGCCGGAAATGCTGCGGCATCCTGCTGGAAATGGCGGCTGATCCCGACCGGCTGGAATATGTGGTATCGGGTACCGGCGTCAACCTCCGGCCCGGGGCGTATCCGCCGGAGCTGCGGGACCGCGCCATTTCCCTGGCGGAGGTAACGGAAAAACCGCCCCTGCGCCGGGAGATGCTCTGCGCCTATCTGGCGGCGCTGGAGCCGCTGATGGATACCCTGGAAACGGAGGGATTTCCGGCGCTGCTGCCGGCGTATACCGCCCGTAGCTGCACCCTGGGCAGCCGGGTGCGGGTCAGCGGCGGCATGGAACTGACCGGGGTGGCGGAAGGATTGGACGAAACCGGGGCGCTGCTGGTGCGGGAGGATGACGGAACGGTGCGCCGGGTGCTTTCCGGGGACGTGTCCGTGCGCGGGGTGATGGGATATGTGTAAGGGCCTGGGCCTGGACCTGTGCGGCATCGCCCGGATGGAATCCCTGGTGCGGGACGAGCGGTTTCTGCAGCGCTATTTCACGGTGGAGGAAGCCGCCTACATTCGCGGCAAGGGCGCCGGCGCGGCGCAGACCCTGGCGGGGCTGTTTGCCGCCAAGGAAGCGGTGCTCAAGGCCATGGGAACCGGCATAACCCTGCCTTTGCGGGAGGTGGAGATTTACCACAGCCCGGGAGGGCAGCCGCAGGTGCGCTTAACGGGCCGGGCGGCGGAACGGCTGGCGGAGCTGGGCGGCGGGACGTTTTTGCTGACGGTAACCCACGACGCGGATACGGCCGCCGCCGCTGCGCTGTGGCAGGACTAAGGAGCAGCTTTGGAAAGGAAGTGTCTTATGCGCGCGACCATTACGCCGGAGGAAATGCAGCGCCTGGAGCAGGACTTTATGGCGCAGACGGGCACGCCGGGAATCCTGCTCATGGAAATGGCGGCCCGGGCGGTGACGGAGGCGGTGCGGCGCTATGCTCCGCCGGGCAGCGCCGTGCTGTTTTTGTGCGGCCCGGGCAATAACGGCGGGGACGGGTATGCCGCCGCCCGGCAATGGCGCATGGGCGGCGGAAAGAGCCTGGTGTGGGAGCTGGGCAACCAGCCCAGGGGGGACGCTGCGGTAAACCGCGCTTTGCTGTGCCTCCAGGGGGTGACGCCCGTTGCTCCGGAACGGGACTTGCCCGCAGGGGTGACCTGCGTGGTGGACGCGCTTTTCGGCACGGGATTGACGCGCCCGCTGTCCAGGGAAGCGGAGCGTCTGGCGGGGCTGTGCGCGGAAAGCGGCCTGCCGCTGGTGGCGGTGGATATCCCTTCCGGGCTGAATGGCGCCGACGGAACGGGCAAGGCGGTGTTCCGCGCAACGGAAACCGTGACGTTCCACCGGGTGAAAGCCGGACTGCTGCTGGGGCAGGGCCCCGCGTATACGGGGCGAATCTCCGTGGCGGAGATCGGCATTCCGGCGGCCTGGGGAGACATGCCGGGGTTGCAGCTGCTCACGGAAGCGGACGCCCGCCGGCTGTGCCCGCCGCGTCCTGCGCTGAGCCACAAGGGAACCTTTGGCCGGACGGTGATCCTGGCGGGAAGCGCGGGCATGGCGGGAGCGGCGGCGCTTTGCGCCCGGGCCTGCATGCGTATGGGCGCGGGGCTGACCCAAATCGCTTGCCGGGAGAGCCTGGTCCCTGTTTTGCAGACCCTGGCGCCCTGCGCCACCTGCATTCCCCTGCCGGAAACAGAGGGACGGCTTCGGGAGGCGGCGGAACGCTTGCGCCAGGCGCTCCGGGGCGCCGACGCGGCGGCGGCAGGCTGCGGTTTGGGGCAGGCGGCGGATGTGCTGCCGCTGCTGGACGTCCTGAGCGGCGCGGAATGCCCCGTGGTTTGGGACGCGGACGCCCTGAACCTGTTGGCGGCCACGGATGCGCCAGCGCGCAAAACCGGCGATTTGCTCACGCCGCATCCGGGGGAAGCGGCGCGGCTGCTGGGCTGGGATACCGCCCGCGTAACCGCGGAACCCCTGCGGGCGCTGCAGGCGTTGCAGGCCAGGTGGGGCGGCGCGGTGCTGTTGAAGGGAACCGTTTCCCTCATGACCGACGGCGCGCGGATGGCGGCCAACGCCAACGGTTCTCCGGCCCTGGCCAAAGGAGGAAGCGGCGATGTGCTCACCGGGGTGCTGGCGGCGCTCCTGGCGCAGCGCCGGCGTCTGGCGCTGGATGGGTTGACCGTGCTGCAGCTGGGGGCCTATCTGCATGGCGAAGCGGGTTGCCGCGCGGCGGCGGAACTGGGGCCCACCGCCGCCAACGCCTGGGAGGTAGCCGACCGTTTGCGCTGGCCGGGAGACGCGGCGTATCCGGAAAATGCGGACGGTCAAACATCCCGCGGGTAAAGCGCGGCGTGCGCCATCAAACCGTGCCGCACACATGGCGGCATGGAAGCATGCGGCAGGTTTGGACGCGGGGCGATATGGAACAGCATGTTGCAAAAGTGGCTTCCGCCACTTCAGAGCGTTGACAAAGGATTTGATCTCACAATGCTTGCAAGTGATGGAATGCATGCTTGCAAGCACAGAGGATTTCGCCTCTGCGGAGGCGACCAAAGGGCTTTCCGATCGCCCTTTGGAAACCTTCGGTCCCATACGTGTTGAAACTTTTGCAGGTTATGGAGTCGTAAGTTTCATTTTTTCATGCTGGTGTGAAAAATAGGCTTTTTTCAACAGTCTGAAGTGGCTTCCGCTACTTTTTCGACACGCTGACGCTGTTCAAGGGAAGGCCTTATTCCAGTACAAGACCGGGATCCCCGGCGGGGACCAGCGCGTCAAAGGGCACTTGAAACCATTCGCGGGTCGCATACGCGTCGTTATGCAGCAGATAGGCCGTTACCACCTTGCCGCTTTCCCCGTTTTCAACCTCGTAGTTGTAACCGCACGCGGTGGTAAAGTCCCGGATGTCCCGGGAGAGTATCTCGCCTTCCGGGGACACCGTCAAGTCAAAGACGCGGAACAATCCCCGGGAGTTGGCAACCACCGTGCCATAGAGCCGGGTGTTACCGTCTCCTGCCGCTTCCGCCAGGTCGATATCCACAATGGCTTTGTCTGCGCGCAGTATTTTATAGAAGGTACGCGCGCCGCTGGCATCCAGGCGCTGCAATACGGTCTGCATATAATCTGCGGAGCGGGAGGCGAAGAAGTAGCATCCGCCCAGCCCGTCGGAGGCAATATAATAGCGGTTATCGTTGTTAAAATTTTCCCGATCGCTGACGGTGGCCTGCAGCAGCGTTTCCCCCTGGGCGGACAGCTGCAGAACCTGCCAGACGTAGTTGCTGTCGGAGCCCGCGTGGGCATAGAGCCCCAGCAGCAGGGAACCGTCCTCCAGCTCCATGGCATCGCAAATGGTGGAGCCCGGGTACGGCAGCGGCAGGCTGAAACGCAGCGTCCCGTCCAGGTTCCAGCACTGGAGCAGGGGTTGGCTTGACTTGGCGGCCAGCAGGCAGGAGCGCAGCACATGGGGGAAAAACACGTCCGCTTCCTCTGCGCAAAGCTTTAGTTGGCCATTTTCCAGCCAATAAAGCCGGAAGCGTTTGCTCAGCGAGTGGCTGATGACCCCGATGCGTCCGTCTTCGGCGACAAAGGCGCCGTATCCCATGGGGTTTCCCTGACTGTCCCGATCCGGGAGGAGCAGGGACGCGGCGACCTGACCGTCGTGGATCAGCGCATAGCGCGAGGGTTCCCCGTCCAGGCCCTGGTCCGTCAGGCTTACGCGCGCCTCGCCATAGGGATTTGCGTTTGTAGGCTCCGAAACCGCATAGGGGATCAGGTCTATCAATCCGTTGGCCTGATAGGCGACGCCCTCGCCCAGGGCTGTGGCCGTTACGCAAAACAGGAGCAGGACGGTGCAAAGCATGCGTTTCATTTTTTCCTCCGTTTTCTCAATATTCTGCCAATACAACGTCTGAAATGCCGCAAAGACTGCGCTGAATGCGATGCTCGGAAAACGGACGAAAAAGTTCACGGCATGCTTTTGCGCAGGGCGAGGCATGCTTTTCTATTGGGCTGGTTTTCTTTTTGGAAACGGTTTGCCATTTTGTCCCGGATTGCGTATAATAGGCCGATAAGGGAGGGATTGCGTGAACGGCGTCATGCTGCAGTATTTCCAGTGGGAGCTGCCGGAGGATGGGCGTTGGTGGCGTCATACCCGACGCCAGGCCCGCCGGCTGCGGCGCATGGGCTTTACCGCCCTGTGGCTGCCGCCTGCCTACAAGGGCGCGGCGGGAGTCAAGGATGTGGGGTATGGGGTATACGACCTGTACGACCTGGGGGAGTTCGATCAGAAGGGGACCGTGCGCACTAAGTACGGAACCCGGCGGGCATACCTGGCGGCCATTCGCGCCCTGCGCCGGGCGGATATCCAGGTGTTGGCGGACGTGGTGCTCAATCACCGCCTGGGGCCGGACGGCTGGGAGGACGTGAACGTTCATCAGGATGACCCGGAAAACCGCGCCCTGGAGGATACGCCGCTGATTCCCGCCCGGGTGTTCACCCGTTTTACCTTTCCGGGGCGCAAGGGCAAATATTCCGCCTTTACTTGGGACCACCGGCATTTTACCGGCGTGGACTGGAACGAGCTGACCCATACCCGCGGGTTATACCGCATGGAGGGCAAGCGTTGGGCCCAGGATGTGGACAAGGAAAAGGGGAATTACGATTACCTCATGGGCGCGGATGTGGATGTAAACCAACCGCTGGTGCGGACGGAGCTGAGCCTGTGGGGCGCCTGGTACGCGGACGTGACCGGCTGCGACGGCTTCCGCCTGGACGCGGTAAAGCATATCTCCGCGGCTTTTTATCGGGACTGGCTGCCGGCCATTCGCGCCCATACGGGGCGGGAGATGTTTGCCGTGGGGGAGTACTGGCATGACCATGCGCCGGTGCTCGCCAATTATCTGGAGGCGGTGAACAACGCCATGAGCCTGTTCGACGTGCCGCTGCATCAGCACTTTCATCAGATTTCCCGGGGTAACGGGCAGTATGATCTCCGCCAGCTCTTTGAGGATACCCTGGTGGGATGCCGGCCCGCTCAGGCGGTTACTTTTGTGGACAATCACGATACCCAGCCGGGCCAGTCGCTGGAAAGCTGGGTGGAGGGCTGGTTCAAGGCCAGCGCTTACACATTGATCCTTTTGCGTTCCTTCGGTTACCCCTGCGTATTCTATGGGGATCTGGCGGGTATTCCCACCCGCGGCATCGGGCCGGTAACGGAGCTGCCGCTGCTCATGCGCCTGCGGCGGGAGAACGCGTACGGGGAGGAACGGGATTTTTTCGATGATCCGAACCTGATTGGTTTTACCCGGGCAGGAACGAGGGAAGCGCCGGGCAGCGGCCTGGCGGCGGTGATTACGGATGCCCAGGGCGGCGGTAAGCGCATGTGCGTGGGCGCGGCCCTGGGCGGGCGGACTTTTCGCTGCGTGCTGGGGGACCAGCGGAGCGTGCGCGTGGACGCCCAGGGGTGGGGGACCTTTTCCACCGCGCCCGGACGCCCGGCGGTATACGTGCCGCGCCTTCGCCCGGGGGAATGGTTCCGGCGAACGGCGCAGCGCCTTCGGGTATGGTTTGTCCGGCGTCCGTGACGGTTGAGGCCGCAATGGAAATGTGATATACTGAACCACCGGAGAGCGGCGAAGAGACAAAGGAGGAAAAAAGGTGATCGTAGGCCAGTTCGTGGATACCTACCCGCCCTGTGTGGACGGGGTGGGCAGGGTGACGCAGAGCTATTGCGAAACGCTGACGGCCATGGGGCATGAAGCCTGGTATATTGCGCCCCAAGCGCCCAACGTGGCGGAAAGCTATACGTTCCCGGTGCTGCTTCAGCAAAGCGTCAAGCTGCCGGGGGAGCCTTTCCGGGTGGGGTTGCCGGGGATCGACCTGCGTTACCGCCGTCGCCTGGAGGATATCCCCTTTGATATTGTGCATGCCCAAAGCCCTTTCTCTGCCGGGGATGAAGCGCTGCGGATTGCCCGGCGACGGGGCGTGCCCCTGGTGTCCACCTTTCATTCCAAATATTATCAGGATTTCTATGATAAAACCAAATCCAAGGCGATCGCCCAGGGCGTTGTGAACCACATCGTGCGCTTTTATAACAAATGCGACGGCGTGTGGACGGTGAACCATGCCACGGCGGAAGTGCTCAGAAGCTACGGCTATCGCGGAGAGATTCGCATCATGGAAAATGGCACCAATCGGGAGCCGCTGTCGCCGGCGGGGGCGCAGGCCCTGCACCATCGGGTGCAGCTGGGCAGCGATTCGGTGCTGCTGTTTGTAGGACAGCACAATTACAAAAAGAACATCCACGGCATCCTGGATGCCTGCGCGCGCCTGAAAGCGCAGGGGACCCGCTTCGAGCTTGTTACGGCGGGGGACGGGCCGGACATGGAGGCCATTCGCCGGGAGGTGGCGGAGAAGGGCTTGGTCGGGCAAACGCATCTGCTGGGTTTCATGTCGAACCGGGAAGAACTGATGGCGCTGTTCCACCGGGCGGATCTGCTGGTGTTCCCTTCCGTGTACGATAACGCGCCCATGGTGCTGCGGGAGGCTGCCGCCATGGGTACCCCGGCGGTGGTGGTTCGCGGAAGCTGTGCGGCGGAAGGAATCAACGATGGCGTAAACGGCTTTGTCTGCGAGGATGAAAGCGGCGAAGCCATTGCCCGGGCAGTGCTCCGCGCCCTGCCATGCACCCGGGAAGCGGGGCGGCGGGCCCAGGAAACCATTCCCATCCCCTGGGAGCGCATCATGCGGGATGTAGTGGCCGAATACCAACGTTTAATAGCGGAGCGGGGAGCGTCGGGACGCGCCCGCGGGAGGAAAAATGAAGCAGGAAATACATGGTAACCTGGAAGGCGTGCGCCGCACGTTGCTGGAACAGATGAAAGCGCTGTATACCCTGGAGATCGACGGGGACGTTTTCCTTCCCCGGGAACTCAGCGAAGCGCTGGCGGTCTATACCACGCTGATGAACCGCGAGGTGGCCGTCTATATTACCCGGGACGGGGAAATCGTGGATGTGATGATCGGCACCCATCAGGATGTGGAGCTGCGGGATTACCGCCTGCGGCGCAATAGCAAGCGTTTAAGCTGCGTGCGCTGCATCCATACCCACCCCAGCGCCTCCGGTTGCCTGAGCGACGTGGACATCAGCGCCTTGCGGGCTTTCCGCTACGACGCCATGACCGCCATCGCCGTGCGGGACGGGAAGCCGGGTTTGGTGCAGACCGCCTTCCTGGGGGAGAAGGTCCACGGGGAAAACCAGGTGCTGCTGCTGGACCCGCTGCGCTATGACCGGATTCCGCAGGGACAGTGGATGGAGCGCATCGGTGAGGCGGACGCTGCCGTCCTGCGGGGCGAAGACGCTTGCGAACGGGAAAAGGCCGAGCGCGCGGTATTGATGGGCATCGAGAGCGAGGATTCCCTGGCGGAGCTGGCGCGCCTGGCGGAAACCGCCGGAGCGCAGGTAGCGGCGGCTTATGTGCAGAAACGGGAAAAACCGGATGGCGCGCTGTTTATCGGCCGGGGACGGGCGGAGGAGCTTGCCCGCCAGTGCCAGGCTCTGGAGGCGGACACCTGCATTTTTGACGAGGAGCTTTCCGGCTTTCAGGTGCGCAATCTGGAGGAACTGCTGCGGGTGAAGGTGGTGGACCGCACCATGCTGATCCTGGACATTTTCGCGCAGCGGGCGTCCAGCCGGGAAGGCAAGCTGCAGGTGGAGCTGGCGCAGTTGAACTATCAGTCCACCCGTCTGGTAGGGGAAGGCGTGGCCCTGTCCCGGCTGGCGGGCGGCATTGGTACCCGCGGCCCCGGCGAAAGCAAGCTGGAAATGAACCGCCGCCGCATTCGGGAACGCATGACGGAATTGCGGCGCGAGCTGGCGGAGGTGGAGAAGCAACGGGATATCCGCCGCCGCAGCCGCCGGCGCAGCGAGGTGCCGGTGGTGGCGCTGGTGGGGTATACCAACGCGGGCAAATCCACCCTGCTGAACCGGCTGTCGGGGGCGCAGGTTTATGTACGGGATCAGCTTTTCGCTACCCTGGACGCGGTGAGCCGCCGGGTGGAAACGCCCACGGGGATGCCCTTTCTGCTGGTGGACACGGTGGGCTTTATCCGGAAGCTGCCCCATTCCCTGGTCAGCGCCTTCCGCGGCACCCTGGAAGAAGCGGCGCTGGCGGATGTGCTGGTGATCGTTTCGGATGGTTCCAGCCCGGAGCTGTACGCCCAGCGTCAGGTGGTGGAAGAGGTGCTGGAAGAGCTGGGCGCCACCGAGCAGCCCCGCGTGGAGGTCATCAACAAGTGCGACCTGGGGACCGCGTCCCCGAGCCTGCCCGGCGCGGTCATGATTTCCGCGCAGATCGGGGATGGCGTGGAGGAGCTCATGCAGGCCATTACCGCCCAGCTCCAGCGTACGCATAGGCCTGTAACCCTGCATATTCCTTTCAGCGATTACGGTCTGCTCAACCAGGTGCGTCCCCTGGGGCAGGTGCTGGAGGAAAAGCACACCGACAGCGGCACCCGCCTTACGCTGCTGCTGTCCAGCGCGGATCGGGACAGGTTGCTGAGCAAGTACGGACCGGGGATTTTCGCCGGAGAAACCTGAGCGGAAGCGCGGAAAATGGCGAAAGTTACCTCAGGGATTGTTACGGTTTTTTTCTTGACACCGTAATATTTTTGTAATAGAATAGGGACGAATAAGGATGACCTATTCCAAGGGAAAAAAGGCAGTACACGGTGGAGGTTAAACAATGAGGAAGTCGTGGAACCGTATGGTCGCGTTGGCGCTGGCGCTGGCGTTGATCCTGGCACTGGCGCCCCAGCCGGGGGCATGGGAGACCGCTTACGCCGTGGGCTCCTATGGCCGGGTGCTGAAAAACGGCACCTTTGTGCGCAAACAGCCCGGCTCCGATTCGTATTGGTTCAAGCTGGACATGGGCTTTATCTGCACCGTGACGGATACCACCAGCGAAGGCGGCTATACGTGGTACAAGGTGGACACCCAGCACCCCGACCCGGATAAAACCAACACTTACGTTGGTTATATTCGCGGGGACTGCTTTGAAATGCTCACCGAAGCGGAGGCCCTGGCCTGGGAAGCAAATCCCGTGCAGTCCACCTGGACCACGGCTACGCCGGCGGCTGCAACGGCCACGCCTGCGCCGGCCGGCGACGCCTCCGGTGGAACGGCGCTGGAAACGGTTACCGCCACGCCCACGCCTGCCGCTGTGTCGGGGCAGGTGCTGGGACGCATTACCAACGGCGGTACCAATTTCCGCGAGAGCGAAGGCGGACCGGTGATTCAGAAGCTGGACCGCGATACGCTGGTGGAGGTGCTCTCCATCCCCACGGTGATTGATACCAGCCACTGGTACCAGGTGCGCTACAATGGTACGGTGGGCTATATCCAGGCCCCCTTCCTGCAGGTGCTGGGCAGCGATGTGACGCCCACGCCCGTGCCTGGTATGACGGCTCCGCCCAGCGGCGGCTATGTCAAACTGATTCTTTCCTCCGCCAATCTGCGGGAAAGCCCCGGCGGCTCCGTGAAGGCGCAGTGGGAAACCACCGGGCAGGTGCTGCCCATTGCGGGTTCCGCGGTGAAAAAGAGCGGCTATACCTGGTATCCCGTGGCGCAGAACGGCGTGATCTACTATGTGCGGGGCGACTGCGTGGAGGTAGTCGCTTCCATGGATGGCGGCGTAGTCACCGCTACGCCTGCGCCTACCGCAGCGCCGGTGGTGTCGGGGTATATCCGCACGACCAAGGGCGGCGTCAACCTGCGCCTGCAGCCTGCGGGCAACACCATTCAGCAAATCAAGAAGGATGAAATTCTTCCCTATCTGAGCAGCACGGTCACCGAAGGCTATACCTGGTACTATGTGCAGGTGGATAACATCCGCGGCTATGTGCGGGGCGACTGCGCGGAAGTATGCAACGCCGACGGCAGCGAAGTGACCGTCACCGTGGGCCCCGCTACCGCGACGCCGACGGTGGAGGTTTCCTCCTACGGCTATGTGAAGTTGACGGAGGATAAGGTGAACCTGCGTGCCAAGCCCGCGGGGACACGTCTGGAGCAGCTGGACCTGGGGCTGATTTTGCCCATGACGGGGGTCGCGGTAAGTTCCGGCAGCTATACCTGGTATCCGGTCAAGGCGCCTTCGGGCCGCACGGGCTATGTGCGCGGGGACTGCGCCATGGAATGCGACCAGAACGGCGTGGCCAGCGGCGTAACCGTAACGGCTACCCCTGAACCCGGCGCCACGGCGGCGCCTTCCGGCTATGGTTATATCATGGTCACCCTGCCCAAGACCAATCTGCGCAAGACGGCAGCTGGCTCCGTCATCCAGACCGTGGACAAGGATACCGTGTGGCCCATGACCGGAAACGCCACCACCGCCAAGGGATATACCTGGTATCCCGTCAACGTCAACGGTACGCTGGGCTATGTGCGCGGGGACTGCGCCTTCAAGCTGTCCGCCACGCAAGAGGAGAGCTACCTGGCCGGCAACGGCGTGCCTGAGGAGGATACGAGCACCGGCGGCGGCGTCACCAATTCCACCTATCTGATTACCGTGCTGGACAAGGTCAACCTGCGGGCTTCGCCCTCCAAGGACGCCAACGCGCCCTATAACGTGGCGCTGGGCACCGTTATGGCCTACAACAACCAGCAAACCGTGGGCGGAAGCCTGTGGTACCGCGTAGTCTATGATAATACCCAGGTGTGGGTGCTGGGGAGCTGCGTCAGCGTGATGACCCAGGCGGAGTATGAGGAATGGCTTGCTACGCAGCCCTCCACCACGCCGCAGCCCGATGTGGTAGTGGGCTATGTGGTGACGGTGACCGGCGGCGTTAACCTGCGCACCACGGCCAACGGTTCCAAGATTATCGGCCGCCTGGACGAAGGCGTAGTGATGCCTTACAGCGCCGAACCCACGGAATTGCGCGGCTACCTGTGGTATCCCGTCAAGACCACCCTGGGTACGGGGTATGTGCGGGGCGACTGCGTGGAAGAGTGCGACGCCAGCGGCGGGGCGCTGCCCACGCCGACGCCCGGACCTACCAGCTCCAGCTCCACTTCCGGTCAGGAGGCCACCTACAAGACCTTGCGTCTGGGCTCCTCCGGCACGGAGGTCAAGGCCATGGTAGCCGAGCTGAAGGCGCAGGGATACTACTCCGGCAGCATTACCTCCTCCTTCACCAGCGCGGTGCAGACGGCTGTGAAGAACTTCCAGCGCGCCAACGGCCTGACGGTGGATGGTATTGCCGGTCCCAACACGCTGCATAAACTGTTTGGCACCGTGCCGGTGGGCGAAAGCGATACCAGCGACCTGACCATGACCATCTATCCCGCCGAGAAGATCGACTGGTATACCGGCGGCATTCAGGAACTGTGGCCCAAGGGCGCAAACTTCAAGGTATACGACGTAAAGACGGGCATCGTCTGGTGGGCGCATCGCTGGAGCGGCGGAAGCCATGTGGACGCGGAACCGTTGACCGCGGCGGATACGGCTCGGCTGTGCAAGATCTACGGTGTGAATTCTGCCGATGAGATTGAGAGCAAGAATCTGTGGCAACGCCGGCCCATGCTGGTGACCATTGGCACGCGCACCTTCGCCTGCTCGCTCTACGGTATCCCGCATAACTATCCCGAAGGCGATACCATTGCCAATAACGATTTCAAGGGGCAGCTGTGTATCCACTTTACCAACAGTAAGACACAGACCAGCAACAAGGTGGATTCCTATCATACCGAAGCCATCGAGTACGCCTGGTTGAACGCCCCCAACGGTCACATTTAAGTTCAAACCTCAGGACGCGGCGGAGCCAATGTTCCGCCGCGCCTTTTCTTATCGAAAGCCGTTTCCCAGGCTTGTTCATGGAAGCGCGTTCTCCGGGCAAAAAGCAGGGAGCGCCTCGACACGGCAGGAAAATTGTGGTAAGATGCAAGCGAGGCGAGACGAGCGCATGGAACTGCAGAGAAACGATGGAGTGAGACCGGACAACAGGCTGAATCGTATGGCGAACCAACCGGCTGCATCAACGGAATGTCTGGCTCGGGAGACGTAGCCTGCGCCGTATCCTCCTGTTGAACAAATATACTATTTTGAAGGATTGTAACAGACATCCATTTCGATTTCTTAAAACGCGCAAGCGGCTTCCCGTAGCTATGCCAGTGCAGGCGGACAGGGGACGAGCGGTATATTTTGCCCGTGGATGCGAGCGCTGCGTTTGCGAGAGGATGCTCCGGAACTTGCTTTTTCAGAAGGAATATGTCCTGCTAACGGCGTCTTGCGCGGTTATTGCCATTTCGCGGAACCTCGTGGCGCTTGCTGCCAAGCGCCAGGATGCCGGCATGCAGGGAGAGAGGAACACGGTATGTTAAAAAAGGCGTATACCCCGGCGCGGCTGTTTGCGGAGAGCATAGGGTTCTTTGCGGCGGGGCTGCTGCTGTTTTTTCGCCCGGAGCAAACCCTGGCGCTGGCGGTGGAATTGTTGGGATGGTTGCTGCCCCTGGGCGGCATTATCAATGTAACGGAATGGTGGCTCCACCGGAAAACCCGGCGCGTGGCGCTGGCCAAGGGTGTGGCGCTGCTGCTGGGAGGGTTGGCGCTGCTGCGGATACCGCGGGCGGTGGGCGTTTCCGTGTCCGTGGTCTTTGGCCTGTGGATGACGCTGAACTGCCTGTGCAAGCTGGTGTTTGCCCTGCAGCTGCGGAAGGACGGGGAACGGGGGTGGGCCGCCAATCTGCTGGCCGCCGTCATGCATGGCCTGTTCGCGGCGCTGCTGTTGATGTATCCGCTGTGGAGCGTGCTGCCGTTGACCGTGCTGTTGGGGCTGTACAGCATGGGGTATGGCCTGTTTACCTTGGGGGATGCGGTACGGGAACTGCTGGGAACGGACGTGAAGGGACGGCGCATACGGCAGCGGATCCGCCTTTCGCCGCCGGTTCTCCTGACGGCGCTGATGCCCAGGTGGCTGTTGCGGCTGTTGAACGACCCGGATGAAGAGGAGGAAATCGCTCGCTGGACCCGGCGGGAAACCCATGATGAGACGGCAAGGAAAGATTTGGAAATTTTTCTGCATCTTTCCAAGGATACGGCCATGGGCATGGGGCATGTGGACATCGCCCTAGGAGAGCAAGTGTACGCCTACGGTTGTTATGACGCGGCCAGCAACCGGCTGCTGGGCCTGATTTCCGACGGCGTGCTGGTGACCGCGGAACGGGAACCGTACATTGCCTATTGCCTGCAACACGAGAAGAAGAAGCTCATCGGCTTCGGCGTGAGCCTGAACGAGGCCCAACGGGAACGCGTGCGTCAGGCTGCCGAAGGCTTTATGGAGGGAAGCGTGCTGTGGACGCCGCCGGCAGGTTCCGCGCAGGCGGATTTTGCCGGCGTCACGGGCGCGGTTTTCCATAAGCTGCGCAAAGGTCCCTTCCGAACCTATAACGCGCTGAAAACCAACTGTGTGGCGTTGGCGGATATCCTCTGCGGGGCATCGGGTTTGGACCTGATGAATTTGCAGGGGATTGTGACGCCGGGGACGTATTACGCCTTTTTGAACCGTCAGTTTCTGCGGCCCAACAGCATCGTCATCAGCCGCACCATATACAGGTGAATATGGCCCGCCTGCCCTGGAAACAATGCTTTCAGGGAGGTGGACGCATGAATGCAAAGCATTCCGGCGCCCGGGGAATATGCCTCGGGCTTCTTTATGTTCTGGCTATGATTTTTGTGGCGCCGCTCCGGTTGAGTCAGGCCTATGAGGCCGCGGCTCTGGCGTTGCCGGGGCAAGGCGGCAGCGCGCCCCTGTTGGCCCTGGGAGCGGCGGCCCTGATTCCTGTGGGCGCGTTTCTAGGCGCGCTGCCGGAGCGCATGCGGCGCTGGCGCAAGGGCGAGCGTGGGGCGCGCAGCACGGCGCGGGAATGCCTGTGGGGATTCCTGGGAGGATTTGCGTTGCTTTTGGGCGCGGGATTGGCGGGAGGCGGCGTATCCTTTCTGGCGTTCGGGGAGGCTGCCGCGGGCGCGCTGAGCGGTTACGGCGCTGCGGCGCTCATGTTGCTGGCGGCCTATGGCGCGGCGCGCCTGCGCGGCAAGGGAAGGGAGGCGAAGCCATGAAGGAGCTTGGCATAGGCGCGGCGCTGGGACTGTTTTTGGGATGGATTTTTCAGCGCACCGGATTGGCTTGCCCCGACACGCTGCGGGAAGCCTTGGGTATGCGGCGGCGCGGTTTATGGCGGATGACCCTCGTGGCGCTGGGAACGGCCACGCTTGGCGTGGCGTTTCTGGGCTGGCTGGCGGTGCTGGATGTGGACCACCTGGTCATTGCGCCCCTGAACGCCGGCGTGGTGCTGGGCAGCCTGCTGCTGGGTGCGGCCATGGGGTTTACAGGCTATACGCCGGGCGGTATCCTGACCGGAGTGGGCGGCGGAAAGCCGCTTGCCGGGGTGTGCGCGCTGGCGGGCGGGGTGGCGGGGGCCGTATGCTGCCGCCTGGCGGCGGAGGCGCTGGCCGGCATAAACGGATGGTTTCCCGCGGCGGAAGGCACGCTGTTCCGGACTACGCTGCACGCGCCCTACCTGCTCAAGGGAGGATTTATGCTGCATGGAGCGGTGGGATTGACGCTGCTGGCGGTAGGGCTGTGCATCAGCAGGGAGCGTGAAAAAGCGCCGTCGCAGGCGGCCGGGGAAAGCGAGACGCCTGTCCGCAGCGCGGACGCCGCCGCGGAATCTCCGCCCTCCCCGGAGGATGCCGCCGCGGAAACCGTGGTGGCGGCCCTCCCACAGGAAGAAACCTGGACCATGGATACGGTCCCCGTAGCGCTGCCGGAACAGACGGCGGAGACCCTGGCGGGCAATCCCGCCCCGGAAGCGGGGGCAGAGCCTCCGGCGCCCTCCCTGCCGGAGGAAACCGTGGCGGAGGACCGCGCCACCCTGGCCCGCGCGGGCAAAACGCCCATGGCTTCCGCCGCCATGCCTGCCGCCGAGCCCACGCCGGTGATACGGCCTTCCCAACCTTCAGAAAAATCTGACCGCACGCATTGACGCGGTTTTGCGGACGTGGTATCCTTGCCATAGGAGTTCCGTACCAAAGAGGAGGAGGCTTATGCCCCGAAGCAAGGCGCATCCGGCCGTGCGGTGGCTGGCGGGATGCATGACCGTGGCGGCGGTGGCGGCGCTGGCGCTGTTTCCGCTCTATCATGATTTTTCTTATGCCCACATCACCTTGGCCAAGTGGCAGGGCGCGCAGGGCCTGGGCTTGATTTGCCTGCTGTGCGCCGTGACGGCGCTGCTTGCCTGCGCCTTTACGCATGGGCGGCGGTATTTGCGCTGGCATGCTGTCTGCTGGCTGGGGGTGGGCTTTTTTGCATGGGTGGCGGTGTCCGCTTATACGGGTCCCCTGGGTCATCAGCTGAACGGGGACGGCGAATGGGTATGGTGGGCAGGCGTTTCCCGGCATGAGGGCCTTTCTGCAAAACTGTTGTATTGCCTGATTTTCCTGTGCTTGACCTGCTATCCGCCTCGGTGGCGGACCGCTCTGACCGCGGCGGGGGTGGCGCTGATAGCCTTTTGCGCCGTGGTGGCCATGCAATATGCGGGGGAGAATCCCATGGGCCTTTTCCCGCGGGGAAAGAGCATTTTTACCAATTATGAATTTCAGGGCACCATCGGCAATATTGATATGGTCAGCGGATACCTGAGCCTGGCGGTGCCGCTGCTGCTGGGCGGTTTTCTGCTGTTGGGCGGCTGGGAACGCGCCGTGATGCTTGTGGGCGGCACGCTGGAAATGCTGCTGTTTTTCTGTATAGAGGTACAGAGCGGACTCATTGCCCTGGGGGCGCTGCTGGTCTGGACGCTGGGATATGCGCTGTGTCATCCGGAATGCCGGCGGGCGGGGCTGTGGGTGTGCAGCCTGGCGCTGCTGTGCGCCGCCGTGCGCTGCGCCCTGCGTTTGCCGTGGCTGGACGGTTCGGCATCGGTGACGCTGGCGTGGAGCGGAACGGCGCTGCGCCTGCTGCTGGCGGCGGCGGTGCTTGGCGTGAGCGCAGAAACCTGGGGCCGCACGGCATGGTTCGCCCTTCGTCCGCGTACCGTGGCCGTGATTGGACTGGCGCTTTTGCTGGCAGCCCTGTGGACGCTGGCGTTGGTGGAGCTGCCGCCGGAAATGGGCGGCCTGTACGAGCTCAGCGAGATTCTCCACGGGCGGCCGCAGGACAGTTTCGGCTCCTACCGGCTGGGCGTGTGGCGCAATGCCCTGACGCTTGCTTCGGAGCACCTTTGGACGGGCACAGGGCCGAATACCTTTTTGTATGCCATTACGGAACAACTGCAGCGCGCGGGACTTTCATACCCCGAGAGCTTTGACAGCGCGCACAACGGTTATGTGACCATCCTGGTGGAAAACGGCTTGCCGGGGTTGCTGCTGTATGCGGGGTTCCTTGCGGCGATGCTGGGGTTGGGCATCCGCAGGGCCAAGCAACGTCCCTGGCTGTGGCTGACCACCCTGGCGCTGGGGTGCTATGCCCTGCAGGATTTCTTCAGCTTCAGTATATGTCTGGTGTCGCCTATCTTCTGGGCGGTGGCCGGGATGCACGCCGCGGAGCTGGCGCGGAGCGCGCTGCGCCGCCGCGGCCGGAGCAAGCATGCAAAGGAGGATGCCGTATGTTGATTCAAAACGCAATCGCCTATGTGAACGAAGGTTTTCAGCAGGATGTCTCCGTCCGGTTGGAGCGCGGCGCGGTGCTGGAGGTGGGCGCGGAACTGTCCCCGCGGCCCGGGGAGGAAACGGTGGACGCCCGGGGACAGTACCTGCTGCCGGGATTTGTGGATGTGCATATCCACGCCTTCCGCGGCCACGATACCATGGAAGGCGAGGAAGCGGTGCGGCACATGAGCCGTGAACTGTATCGGGTGGGGGTGGCGGCTTTTTTGCCCACCACCATGAGCGCGTCCGCGGAGGATACCCGGCGCGCCGTGGCGGGCGTGGAAGCGGTGATGGATCGCCCGGAATCCCGCGGGAGCCTGGTGCTGGGGGCGCATATGGAAGCGCCTTTTCTGGCGGAAAGCAAGTGCGGCGCGCAGGTGAAAGCGTTTTTCCGGGACCCGTCCATGGCGGCGCTGGAGGAGATGACCGGCGGGCGCACGGACCGGGTGCGGATGATTACCATGGCCCCGGAGCGGGATGGCTCGGAAGCGTTCATCCGCGCTGCGGCGGGCCGGGGACTGGTGGTGTCCATTGGCCATACGTCGGCGACGGCGGAGCAAACGCATCAGGCCGCGGACTGGGGAGCTACCCATGTGACGCATACCTTCAACGCGCAAACGCCTTTGCATCATCGGGAACCGGGGGTGCCTGGCGCCGCTTTGACGGATGACCGGCTGTTTGCGGAGATGATTTGCGACGGCATCCACCTCCATCCGGATGTGATTCGCCTGATGGTGCGGGCCAAAGGGGCGTCGCGGGCGGTGATGATTACCGACGCCATGGAGGCCGCAGGCATGCCCGACGGCGTTTACGCGCTGGGCGGCCAGCAGGTATTCGTGAAGCAGGGGGAAGCGCGCCTTGCCAGCGGCGTACTGGCAGGTTCCGTGCTCACCATGCCCGTGGCGCTGCATCATATGATTCACCGCTTTGGCATTCCGCCCGAGCAGGCCGTGCGCATGTGCACGCTTACCCCCGCGGAGTCCATCGGCGAGAAGCGGGCGGGGCGGCTTCTTCCCGGAAGCCCCGCGCCCCTGACCCTGTGGAGCGCGGAATGGGAGCTGGCGCAGGTGCTTGGCTGAGCGCCCGCAACCTTGCTTTTGCATAAGCAATTTGCAATACTTTATGGGAGAAAAAGGAGGGCGGATGCGGTGGCGGAAGCAGGCGTAACCAAAAAGGTGCTGGCTTATGCCCTGAAGCGCCTGATGGCGTCCCATCCGTTGAGCAAAATTACCGTGGGCGATATTTGCGAAGCCTGCGACATGAACCGGAAGAGCTTTTATTATCATTTCCGGGATAAATATGATCTGGTGAACTGGATTTTCTATACGGAGTTTTTCGATGAATTCCACAAGGATGAACCGGAAGGCCCGGATGCGCTGCTGCGGCTGTGCGAGTTTTTTCAAAAGCGTCAGGACTTTTATCGCAACGCCCTGCTGCCCCGGGGACAGGATTCGTTTTATGAATATCTGGGGCAAGTGCTGGCGCCGCTGATTGCCGAGCGGCTCGCGCCGTATTTCGCCACGGACCCGTATCGGGAATTCTATACGGATCTGACCATGCACATCTATCGCGACGCTATTGTGCGATGGGTGATGGACCGGTGCGAGATTCCCGCGGAAACCTTTGTGCGTCTCATGTACCGGGCGGCTACGGTGCTGGGAAAAATCGTCCCGGCAAGCCCGTAAGCCTCTAGAAAAAAATACCATCAATTTTCCTCCTTTTGCATGGGAAGGAAACCTTTTCCCTTTCCGTTGCATAGGTACAAGGGGGATGAGAACCCTCTTGGGATGAAGGAGAGATGAGCGTATGTTCCGTTCAGCGTTGCGAAGACAGTGGGGGGCCTTGTTGCTGGCGCTGCTGTTGCTGGTTCCCTGTCTGCCGGCGAGGGCTGCCGCGGCCATTGCGTATGGCGTGGTGGAAAACAGCAGCTATGTCAATCTTCGCAGCCAGCCGACCCAAAATAGCACGCGGCTGGGCTATTATCAGCCGGGCGTATGGGTGGAAATCACGGGGGAAAGCGGCAACTGGTATTCCGTGAACGGCCCGGATGGCAAGAGCGGCTGGATGAGCAAGAATTTTATCCGCGTGGATGCCGAGGTGGTTCGCAGCGTGGGCATCGTAACCAATCCCACCAGCCGCGGTTACCTGAACCTGCGGGAAACGCCCAATTACAACGCGCGGGTGCTGGATTATTATTACAACGGCGTGCCCTGCACGCTGCAAGGGCTGAACAACGGCTGGTATCAGGTCAAGGTGGACGGTAAAACCGGATACTTCCGTTCGGAATATATCCGTCAGTACAATTGGGTGGGCAGCGATACAGTCGCTACCATCCAGACGCCCAACAATACCGGCCTGAATCTCCGGACGGGACCGGGCACCCAATATACGTCTCTGAAGCAATTCAAGGGCGGCAGTTATGTCATGGTGCTGCAAAAGGGAACCGACTGGTGGAAGGTGGCCGTGGACGGATATGTGGGCTTTATGAGCGTTTCCTTCCTGCGGGAGGGGATTATCAAGCCGGACTTCAGCAGCGGTTCCTCCTCCACGACGACGGGAAAAGGTTATGGAATTGTTACCAATCCGCAGTCCAATCAGGTGCTGAATCTGCGGGAGAGCGCCTCCACCACCAGCCGCGTCATTTCCCAGCACGGGAACGGCACGCGGGTGACGATTCTGGGGCAGGGGCTGGAATGGTGCAAGGTGCGGGTGGACCGCACCGGCAAGGTTGGATATATGATGACCCAATATCTGACCCTGTATAACCTGCCTGCCACGCCCACCATGACGGTGGATCACCCCAAGCGTTCCTTTGTGAACCTGCGCAGTACCCCCAGCATGTCGGGCAATCAGATTCTGGCGCATATGCCCCACGGTTCGGTGGTGACGGTGCTGATTCCCGGCGACGACTGGGTCAAGGTGATCTTTAACGGCTATACGGGTTACGCGGTGACGTATTTTATGAAGTAGGGCGCGTGGCCGGTCCGCGGTGAGGAATCCGCTGTGACCGCCGCGCCTCCCGCGATGGGGAAAACGATGATCCAGGCGCAGCGCCGAACGTGGAAGCATCTCGGAAAGGGAGCCGGAGGGACAGAAATCCCTCCGGCTCTCTGCGTGTCGAAAAAGTGGCTTCCGCCACTTCAGAGCGTTGACAAAGTATTCTGCTTTATCTTTTTTGTAAGTTATACGATGCATTCTTGCAAGCCCAGAGGTTTCGCGCCTGCGGGCGCGACCAAAGGGCTTTCCGATCGTCCTTTGGAAATCTTCGGTCCCCATACGCTATGAAATTCTTGCAAGTTTGGAAATCTGAGGTTTCATTGTTTTGCAGTCATATTATGAAAAAACATGCCTTTTTCAACAATCGGAAGTGGCTTCCGCCACTTTTTCGAGGAAGCAACTTCGGTCAACCAGAGGTCGCCCGAAGTTGTAAGGAATTGATTTTGCAAGCAAAATCAACAACCCAGCAAGGCGCTGTTTTCCAAGTATGGAAAACAGCGGTCGCGAAGCGACTTGGCTTTTCCTTCGAAAAGCCAACCTTCAGCCGGTAGAGCCGGCGGATACGAATGGAAGTCGGAGGGCTGCGGCCCCTCCGACACCTCCTCGGGGGTTTTTTGATAGTCTGAGCCGGAGGGACAGAAAATTCCCCCGGTTCCCTTTCCCTTCCGACGTTGACGTACCTTTTCCTGGGCCGCGGAACGCGCCTGCATTGCGTTTCAGTCGGGAATGCATTATAATACCAGGGAACAGTACAAGGAGGATGATGGCATGGACTGGGTGGAAATCAAGGTGCATACCACCACGGCGGGCGCGGATCTGGTTTCGGAACAGTTGATGCAGGAAGGCGCGGCGGGCACCATGGTGGAAGACCGGGCGGACGTTCCCGATCCGGACAAGCCCAACGGCTTCTGGGAAATGATTGATCCGGAGATGATTGAACGCATGCCTGAGGATGTGGTGGTGCATGCCTGGTTTGAACCGGATCAACGCTATGCGGACCGGATGCGCGCCCTGCGCGACCGGCTGGCGCAGTGGCGGGAAATGGAACTGGGCATTGCGCTGGGCAGCCTGGACGTGGAAACCCAGGACGTGAAGGAAGAAGACTGGGCGGAAGTGTGGAAGCGCTTTTACAAGCCTTTCCGCGCAGGAAAGACCCTGGTGGTCAAACCAACCTGGGAGCAATATGAGGCGCAGGAAGGCGACCGGATCATTGAAATTGATCCCGGCATGGCCTTCGGCTCCGGCACCCATGAAACCACCTCCATGTGCCTGGAATTTCTGGAGGATTATCTGACCCCCGGCGCGCGGGTGATCGACGTGGGAACGGGCAGCGGTATCCTGGCCATCGGCGCGGCGCTGCTGGGCGCCAGGGAGGTGCTGGCCATTGACATTGACCCGGTGGCGGTGCGGGTGGCCAAGGAAAACGTGGCCCATAACAACCTGGAAAAGGTTGTTTCCTGTGTGCAGGGGAATTTGCTGGAGCAGCGGGCGGAGCGCTGCGACCTGTGCGTGGCGAACATTATCGCCGACGTGATATGCGGCTTTGCCGCGCCGCTGAAGGAGCATATTGCTCCCGGCGGACTGTTCGTGTGCTCGGGCATTATCCGGGAGCGCGAGCAGGACGTGCTGGAGGCGCTCCGCCAGGCGGGTTATGCGCTGGTGGAGGAGCGCGGCAAGGGCGAATGGGTGGCCATGATTGCCAGGAGGCCCGCCTGATGCATCGCTTTTTTGTGGATGAGAGCGGCTTCCGGGATGGCGTGGCCTGCCTGGAAGAAAGCGACGCCAGGCATGCCTGCCGGGTTTTGCGCCTGGCGCCGGGCGACCAGGTGGAGCTTATGGATGGCGCGCGGCGGTTTCGGGCGGAAATTCTGCCGGGAACGGGGGAAGCGGTACGCTGCCGGCTCGTGGAAGAACTTCCCTCCACCGAGGCGGCGCTGCGGATTACCCTGTTTCAGGGATTGCCCAAGGCCGAAAAGATGGAGTTTATTGTGCAGAAGCTCACGGAATTGGGCGCGGTAGCGGTTGTCCCCGTGACGATGGAGCGATGCGTTGCACGCTTGACGGAGCGCGACGGAGAGAAGAAGCGGGAGCGCTGGCAGAAAATTGCACGGGAAGCGGCAAAGCAATCCGGGCGCACGGTGCTGCCGGCGGTGGAGACGCCGGCGCGCTTCGAGGCCATGCTGGAACGGTTTAAGGATTTTGACGCCGTGCTGACCCCCTGGGAGGAGGCGCGGGGCTACGGACCGCTGCAGTTCAGCCGGGAGCGTCCGCAGGCGCGGAATCTGGCGCTGGTGGTAGGGCCGGAAGGCGGTATCACCGCGGCGGAGGTGATGCGGATGGAAGCGTCGGGGGCCCGGCCGCTTACCCTGGGGCGGCGGATCCTTCGCACGGAAACGGCGGGAATGGCCGCGTCCGCCGCGCTTTTGGCCCTGTACGGCGATATGGACGGAACGTGAGGTTGAGGAAAACATTGCGCACGGTTGCTTTTCATACCTTGGGATGCAAGGTGAATCAGTATGATACCCAGGCCATGCTGGAGCGGTTTCAGCTGGCGGGCTATGAGGTGAGGCCCTTTGATGAAGCGGCGGACGTGTATGTGCTGAACACTTGCACGGTTACCGGCACCGGGGACAAGAAATCCATGCAGTTGACCCGCCGGCTCAGGCGGGAGCATCCGCAAAGCGACATTGTGCTCTGCGGATGCCTGGCGCAGCGCAAGGGCGAGGAACTGCTGGCTACCGGGGCGCGGTTGGTGCTGGGCACCCAGCGCCGCGCCGAAGTGGTGGAGCTGCTGGAGCGCGCCATTCGGGAAAACCGGCAGATCTGCGCCGTGGAGGCATTGACCCAGGCGCCCTTTGAACGGCTGAATATCAGCGGACAGCAGGAGCATACCCGCGCCACCCTGAAGATTCAGGAGGGGTGCAACAACCGCTGCACCTATTGCATCATTCCCAGCGTGCGCGGCCCCATACGTTCGCGCCCTCTGGAAGAAATCGGACAGGAGGCGGCAAGGCTGGCCGAGGTGGGCTTTACCGAGCTGGTGCTTACGGGCATCCATCTATCCAGCTATGGCAGGGATGGAACGGAAGGCGTCACATTGCTGGATGCCATTGCCCGGGTGCAGGCGGTCCCGCAGGTGCGCCGGATTCGCCTGGGAAGCCTGGAGCCCACCATTGCCACGCCGGCTTTTGCCCGGAACCTGCGGGAAATGGACAAGGTTTGCCCGCAGTTTCATCTGGCGCTGCAAAGCGGGTCGGATACGGTGCTGGCGCGTATGGCCCGGCGGTACAATACGGCCATGTATCTCGCGGGCGTGGAGCATCTTCGCCGGGAATTCCCGGAGGCCGCCCTCACCACGGATGTGCTTACCGGTTTCCCGGGAGAGACGGAGGAGGAATACGCGCAGACCCGCGCCATGATCGAGCGGGCGGGCTTTGCGAAAATCCATGTGTTCCCTTACTCCCCCCGCGAGGGAACCAAAGCCGCCATGATGCCCGGTCAGCTCTCCAATGCGGAAAAGGAGCGGCGCGCCCGGGAGCTCATCGCCCTGGGAGACGCGGTTGGCCGGCGTTACCGGGAAGGATTCGTGGGCCGGGAAGTAGAAGTATTGCTAGAAGAGACTTTGCCGGACGGTTCCTGGGTGGGCTATACGCCGGAATATCTTCGGGTGGAGCTGCCCTGCCGCGACGGCGCGCAGGGACAGTATCGCCGGGTACGCGCCGTGGCGTGCACGGCGGAGGGACTGTTGGGCGAAAATTTGTGAACTTTTTGTGACATGGCAAGAAAACGGCAGCGCGCCGCGTTGCTATCAATGGAAAGGATGCGAACACCATGGAAAACTGCCTGTTTTGCAAGATCATTCGGGGAGAAATCCCCTCCTCGAAGGTGTACGAGGATGAATTTGTTTACGCCTTCCGCGATATCAACCCGCAAGCGCCCGTTCATGTGCTAGTGATTCCCAAGGCGCATGCGGCGTCCCTGGGGGCGGCGGATCAGCTGACGGACCAGCAGCTGGCCGCGTGCCTGCGCGCCTGCGGCAAGGTGGCGGAGCTGGAAGGCTTGACGGAAACGGGCTTCCGGGTGGTGTCCAACTGTGGAAAGGACGCCTGCCAGTCCGTGGAACATTTGCATTTCCACGTGCTGGGCGGACGCGCCATGGCGGAGCAAATGGCCTGAAACGACGGGACAGGCAGGTCGGGGCAAAATTTCTTTGAAAAAATGGATTTTGCTGTTGACGAGCTTGCGCAAAGGCGATATAATGACAATACGGTTCGCCATCCGTCCGTCTAGCCGGCTGATGTCAAGGCGAGATGAGCGAGGGGAGGGATAACAGTGTCCGAGGTACGTATTCGTGAGAACGAATCCCTGGAGAGCGCGCTCAAGCGGTTTAAGCGCCAGTGTGCTCGTGCCGGCGTTTTGGCTGAGGTTCGCAAGCGTGAGCATTACGAAAAGCCCAGCGTAAAGCGCAAGAAGAAGGCAGAGGCAGCACGCAAGCGTAAGTACTGATTTTTTTTCAAAAGGCCCCTTTCCGTCTCCTATGCGGAAAGGGGCCTTTTTTACACCTCGTATGTTTGAAATAAACATAAACGAGATCGAAATCGTTCGCAATTTATTCACATAAATATACGAAAAAAACCAGGTTTCTCGCTTGCGCTGCGCCTTGGATTTTGTTATACTATCCTTATCAATGGACAGAAAGAGGATGTCATGCAATACGCATTTCAATTGTTGCCGCACCCCAACGTTCGCTACCAATCCGCACTGGAAAAACTTGGAAAAGCGGAGTTGCAGTGCATGCTGCAGGCGCTGGATCTATATACGGATCCGCAAATTGAACCTATTGGAGGCGTTCCTTTTCTGACCTTTGAATGCCGCGCGTTGAGCGAGGAAGAGGCAAGAAAGCTTTCTACCTTGAGCAGCGTTTATCTGTGGGCGCGGCGGGAGGGTGAAGCGCTATATCCCATGGCGCGGCCGGCGGGGAAATACCTGCCCGGGGATATGGCGGAGGTGCTGAAATACAAGGGGAAGACAAACGCCGCCTTTACGGCGCTAATGCTGAACCTGGCCCGCAGCCAGAGCGCGTTTTATCGGGAGGAAAGGCCGGTGACGGCGTTCGATCCCATGTGCGGCAAAGGAACCACCCTCTATTGCGCGCTGGAGCAGGGCATGAACGCGGTGGGGCTGGACCGGGACCGGCGGGATTTGAAAGAAGCCATGGACTTTGTGAACCGTTCCCTGCAAATGCAGCGGATCAAGCACAGCCTGTCCCAGGGGTCCCGGTCCGTACCGAAGGGAGCGGCGGTGCCGGAGGCGGTTTATACCTTGGCGGATACCCGGGAGCACTATCAGGCGGGAGACACCCGCACGCTGCGCTTCCTGCTGGGCGATACCAGGCAGGCGGGAGCGCTGCTGCGAAAAACGCCTGCGGAGCTTCTGGTGGCCGACCTGCCCTACGGCGTGCAGCACGCGCCGGAGGACGGCGGCAGGCCGGAGAGCTTTGAACAGCTATTGCGCAAGGCGCTTCCCGCATGGCGGGAGGCCGTTCGGCCCGGCGGCGCCATGGCGTTATCTTTCAACAGCTATACCCTTTCCAAAGCGCGCCTGGGCGCATGGGCGCAGGAGGCGGGATGGCTTCCGCTGTTGGAGCCGCCCCTGGATGATTTGGAGCATTATGTGGAACAGGCGGTTAACCGGGATATTCTGGTCTGTCGTCGGCCGTGAAATCTACGGGCGTCCCGCCGGAAAAACGTTTATGCTTTTTCGGTACGGAGAGACACGGCGTATCCGGGAGGCGGAAAACTCCGCCGCTTATGGGTGAGTTGCGAATCGTCTGAGCCTGGCAGCGATTTTGTCTTATTTATTGTTTGCGACCACGCAAGGAGGATGGAAAATTGTCAAGTCTTGAGCTTTCTTCCATGACCGTTATTGAACTGCGAAAGCTGGCGAAGGAGAAACATGTCCGGCTTGGAGCTGGGCTATCCAAGGATGGCATTATTCAAAAGCTAAGCGACGCATTGGCGGAGGAGCAGGCGGAGGAAACCGCCGTTCCTGTAACGGAGGAAGCCGCGCAGGCTCAGCCGTCCCAGGAGCGGGAAGAGAATGTTGCCGCAGAAGTAACGCCGGCAGAGCATGTCGTCCAGGAGGAGCGCGCTTCGACGCCTCAGTTTAAGGCTGCGTGGCATAATCCGGCGCCACGTTATAGCGCAAAGCCTGCTTATCAGGCGCCAGCCTATGCTTCCCGGCCGTCCTGGCAGTCGCGCACCCCGGGGCCGGCACCGAGAACCCCGGCAAGCCCCGAGCCTGTGCGCATGAACACCACGCGTCCGGCCAATTACGCGCCGCGCTTCGGGCCCGACGCGGTCGATCCCGCGCCTGCCGCGCCCGCGCCGCGCGGGACGGAGGAATACCGTTCCTTCCGGGAGCAGCCCCGCAGCTATGGCGGCTATCAGGAGAACCGGCCCGCTTACGGCGAACGGAACTGGAACGACGCCCAGCGCCCGGCATACCAGGAAAGCGGTTTTGGCCCCGCCGGTTATAACGCCGGTACGTCCGGCTATGGCTCCAGAAGCGCCTATACGCCCCGGCGCTCCGAAACGGGCTATTACAATCAGGAACTGGGCACCTCCAACCCCGCGGTGCCGGAAATGCTGGCGGCGGGAGAATGCGGGGACGGACAGGGTATTCTGGAGATTCATCCCGACGGCTACGGTTTCCTGCGGCCGGAGAATTTTCTCCCTTCCAGCAAGGATATATACGTTTCCATGGCGCAGATTCGGCGCTTCGGCTTGCGCACGGGCGATCTGGTGGTGGGAAAAACCCGCCCGCAGCGGGAAGGCGATAAGTATGCCGCCATGCTGTATATTACGCAGATCAACGGCAGCATCCCCGACGAACTGGGTGAGCGTCCAAACTTTGAGGACCTGACGCCGGTGTATCCCAGCCGCCGCATTGACCTGGAATCCCATAAGGGCAAGGGAAGCGACGCCATGCGCATCGCGGACCTCATTGCGCCCATTGGCTTCGGCCAGCGGGGATTGCTCCTGTGCCCGCCGGATTCTGGAAAGACGCAGATTTTGCAGGACTTTGCCAACGTGGTCACGGAGAACTATCCCCAGGCTACGGTGCTGGTGCTGCTCATTGACGAATGCCCGGAGGATGTAACCCTGTTCCGGGAGCAGGTCAAGTGCGAGGTGGTTGCGTCCACCTTCGACCAGGCGCCGGAAAACCATCTGCGTCTGGCGGACATGGTGCTGGAGCGCGCGCAGCGCCTGGTGGAACAAAAGCAGGACGTCATTGTGGTGGTGGACAGCCTGACCCGGCTGGCCAAGACCTATACCACCACCGCCGCGCAGCAGGGGCGCAACCTGCCGGGCATGGTGAATCCCACCAGCCTGTTCCGCGCCAAAAAGCTGTTTGGCACCGCACGGTGCGTGAAGGAAGGCGGCAGCCTGACCATCCTGGGCGCCATGAACGTGGAAAACGGTTCCAAGGTGGACGACACGGTGGTGGAAGAATTCAAGGGTACCGCCAATATGGAACTGGTGCTGGATCAGGAGGTTGCCAAGGCGGGCGTCAGCCCGGCCATCAACCTGCAAAAGAGCGGCACCAAGCGTGCGGACCTGTTCATGACGCCGGCGGAGATGCAAGGGCTTCAGGCCATCCGGTCCATCCTGGGTTCGACCCATTCCGCCACGGCCATTCCGCAGCTGCTGAGCATGATGGACAAGGCAAGCGGGAACGACGATCTGCTGGCCAAGATCCACGAATGGGTGGCGCTGATGGAAAAAAACCGCTGAGCGCCTTTCCGGAAACATATTGTAAAAACTGCTTGCAATTCGGGCCCGACTATGGTAGAATATTCTCCGCGGCAGAAAAGCCCGATCATTGCATGCGCGAAAGAGGTGAAAAGTCATGAAAGAAGGAATCCATCCCAAGTACGGCAAGGCCATCGTTCGCTGCGTGTGCGGTGAGACGTTTGAAACCGGCAGCACAAAGAAGGAGCTGAAGGTTGATATTTGCTCCAAGTGCCATCCTTTCTTCACCGGCAAGCAGAAGCTGGTGGACACCGGCGGACGCGTCGATCGCTTCAAGAAGCGTTTCGGCATCGAATAAGCCCTTACAGCGTACCGACACAACAATCGGTACGCTTTTTGTTTTACGGCCCGCGCGTTTGGGATTCTTTGCAAACCGGCGGCGCGGTGCAGGGAAAAAGACGGCGGGCCGCGAATACATACACGAATCATGGGCGCGCAAGCGCGCGCGGAAAGAGGTTGCGGATTATGAAGCAAAAGCAAAGCGCCTGCCCTCGGGTGGATATCGGCGGCCAGGCGGTTATGGAAGGCGTGATGATGAAGGCGCCGGACGCCATTGCCATCGCGGTGCGGCGGCCCGATCAATCCATTGTGGTGAAGCGCAGGGAGTACGTGTCCCCGGCGCAAAAGCACAAGTGGATGGGCTGGCCGTTCATCCGCGGGGTGGTGAATCTGTGCAGTATGCTGGCCATGGGCATGACGACGCTGCAGGAGTCCACGGAAATGCTGGGCGTGCTGGACGAGGAACCCAGCAAGTTTGAATTGTGGCTGAGCAAAAAGCTGGGCAAGGGCGTGGACAAAATCGTCATGGGCGTGGCGGTGCTGTTTGCGGTGGTATTGTCCGTGGGTTTGTTTTTCCTGATTCCTGCGGTTTTCGCCCAGTGGCTGAAAGGGCTGGGCATGGGGCGTGTGGGTGTGAACCTGCTCAGCGGTTTGCTGCGTATTATCATTTTGATGGGATACATGATTTTCTGTGCCTTTGTGCCGGATGTGCGCCGCACCTTCCAGTACCACGGGGCGGAGCATAAAACGGTGTACAACCATGAGGCGGAGCTTCCCCTAACCCCGGACAATGCCGACCGGTATACCACCCTGCACCCCCGGTGCGGCACCAGCTTTTTGCTGATTGTGTTTGTGATCTCCATCCTTCTGTTTACGGTGGTGGGTTATAACGGGGATGTGTTTCTGTGGCGGTTCCTCAGCCATCTGGCGCTGCTGCCGGTGGTGGCCGGGGTGAGCTACGAGGTGCTCAAGGGCCTGGCGCATAGCGAAAGCGGTTTGGCGCGTGCGCTGCGCTGGCCGGGCATGCAGATGCAGCGGTTGACCACCCGCAAGCCGGACAAGGGTATGCTGGAGGTAGCCATCGTTTCCATGAACGTGGCGCTTCATGGCATGCCGGAGCAAGCGCCCCGCACGCCGGAAGGCTATGCGGTGCTCCATAGCTATCGGGAGTCGGAGCCGGGGTATGTCTGGCCCCAGGAACCGGAACAGGCATGACGCTCCAGGAGGCGTGCCGAAGGGCCGCGGCGGCGTTTACCGCGGCAGGGATACCGGACCCGGCATGGGACAGCGGTTTGCTGATAGAACGCGTCACCGGGGAGCCGCCGCTCATGGCCCGGCTCAGCCCGCGGGAGCTGACGGAGCGGGAGGCCCGGGATTTTGAGACGCTCTGCCGCCGGCGGCTGAAGCGGGAACCCTTGCAGTATATTCTGGGTGAGCAGATTTTTCTGGGGCGCAGCTTCCGGGTGGATGCCCGGGTGCTGATTCCGCGCCCGGAAACGGAGCTGCTGGCGGAGCGCGCTGTTGCAGCCCTGAAGCGTTTTCCGCGGGCGGCGCGGGCGCTGGACCTTTGCTGCGGCAGCGGTTGCCTGGGCATCTCGCTGGCGCTGGAGGCGCCCGGCGCGCAGGTGGACGCCGCGGATTTCTCTGCGGATGCCCTGGCGGTGGCCCGCGGCAATGCGGAGCGCCTGGGCGCGGCGGTGGATTTCCTCCAGGGAGATTTGTGGCAGGCGGTAGCGGGGAGAAGCTATTCGCTGATTGTCAGCAATCCGCCCTATATCCCCGACGGCGACTGCCTGAACCTCCAGCCGGAGGTGATGCGGGAACCGGCCATGGCGCTGCGGGGCGGCGCGGACGGATTGGATTTTTACCGGAGGATTGCGGCTGGCCTGAGGGAGCACTTGCTTTCCGGAGGCGTGCTGTTTTTGGAGGTCGGATTCGGCCAGGCCGAAGCGGTGGCGGACATGTTGGCCCGGGAAGGCATGACCGTGTCCTGCCACCAGGATTATCAGCAGATTGCGCGCATGGTGGAGGCCTGGCGGCAATGAAACGGCGCGGTGTGAGGTTGCATGATTGAGAAATTCCAATGGATGCAGGAGCGGTATGAGGAGCTTTCGCAGGCGGTGAGCCAGCCCGAGGTGATCGCCGATACGCCCAGGTGGCAGCGGATGCTCAAGGAGCATGCGCAGCTGGAGCCCGCAGTCGCGGCGTGGAAGCGCTACCAGGCGTTGACTGTCCAGGAGCGGCAGGCCGAGGAAATGCTTGCGGACCCGGAGCTTGCAGATGTGGCACAGGAGGAGCTGAAAAACCTGCGGCAGGAGCGGGAGCGCCTGGAGGGGGAGATGCGGCTATTGTTGCTTCCCCGGGACCCCAACGACGAGCGCAATGTGGTCATGGAGATTCGCGCGGGAGCGGGCGGGGACGAGGCCAGCCTGTTTGGCGCAAACCTGATGCGCATGTACGTGCGCTATGCCGAAAGGCACGGCTATCGGGTGGAGATGGTATCCGCCAACATGACGGAGCTTGGCGGCGTAAAGGAGGCCGTCTTTACCCTGTGCGGCGAGGGCGCTTTTGCCAGAATGAAATACGAGAGCGGGGTACACCGGGTGCAGCGGGTGCCCAGCACGGAATCCGGCGGGCGGATTCATACCTCCACCTGTACGGTGGCCGTTTTGCCCGAGGCGGAGGATGTGGAAGTGGAGATCGCCCCCAAGGATTTGCGTGTGGATGTGTACCGCTCCACAGGCCATGGCGGCCAGTGCGTCAATACCACGGACTCAGCCGTGCGCATTACGCATTTGCCCACGGGGCTGGTGGTTACCTGCCAGGACGAGAAAAGTCAGATCAAAAACCGGGACAAGGCCATGCGGGTGCTCAAGAGCCGCCTGCTGGAAAAACTGCAGTCCGAGAAGGATGCAGCCTATGCCGAAAACCGGCGGGATCAGGTGGGTACGGGGGATCGCAGCGAGCGCATCCGCACCTACAATTTTCCGCAGGGCCGGGTGACCGATCACCGCATTGGACTGACCCTGTACCGGATTGACGAGATTATGGATGGGGATTTGGACGAGATCATCGACGGGCTGCGCATGGAGGAGCAGGCGCGGAAGCTGCGGGAGATGAATTGACACCCCCGGAGAGAGGAGCGGAAACGCCGTGCTGCATTTGACCCGCGCGCAGGCGAGACGATTTCTACTGCGCTATCAGGGTCTGCTGGGCGAGCATCGTTTTGCGGGCAAGGCTGGGGCGCTGGCCTATGTCCGTCAGGCGGGGTGCATCCAGTTTGATCCGGTGGACGTGTGCGGGCGCAACGCGGAGCTGACGCTCCAATCCCGGGTGAAGGGATTTTCCAAGGCGACCCTGGAAACGCTGCTTTACCGGGATCGGGCGCTGGTGGACTATCCTGACAAGAACCTGTCCATCTGGCCCCGGGAAGATTGGCCATACTTTGCCCGGTACCGTCAGGCGGCCCGCCGCTGTGGGGAAAGCTTTGAGGGCTTGCATGAGCTGGAGGATTTTGCCCGGGACTATGTATCCGAGCATGGTCCGGTGAGCGCGGACGAACTCCCCCTGGACGGGGAGATTCACTGGCATTCGGCCATCCACTGGAGCGGGAACTGGCATGGCGTCAGCCGCGCCTCCCGGTCGGTGCTGGAGCAGCTGTACGCCACCGGCGAGATGGTGATTCATCACAAATGCGGCGCGAGAAAGGTTTACGACCTGGCGGAGCGCAACCTGCCCCGGGAACTGCTGGCCGCGCCCGATCCTTGCCCGGAGCTGGAGGCGCACCTGCGCTGGCGGGTGCTGCGCCGGGTAGGCGCGGTGGGGCTGATGTGGAACCGTCCGTCGGATGCCTGGCTGGGTATCCAGGACCTGGATGCGCAAAGACGGACCGCGGCCTTCCAGGCGCTTGTGCGGGAAGGGCTGTTGTCCATGGTGCAGGTAGAGGGATGGCGCGAGCCGTTCTTCTGCCGCACAACGGAACTGCCGCTGCTGCTTGAGACGCTCCGGCAGGAACGCTGGCGGCCGCGCTGCGAAGTGCTGGCGCCCCTGGACTGCCTGCTGTGGGACCGTCGGTTGATTCGCGCCTTTTTTGATTTTGATTATGCCTGGGAGATCTATACGCCCGCGGTCAAGCGCAAGTATGGACCTTATGTGCTGCCGCTGCTGTACGGCGAGGGCTTTGCGGGCCGTGTGGAAGCTGTGGCAGACCGCAAAGCTGGGGTATTGACTGTGCGTAATCTATGGCTGGAACCGGGCATATGTCCCGGCAAGCAAATGGAGCGGGCCATGGCGAGCTGTTTCAAGCGGCTCATGCGATTGAACCATTGCCAGCGCCTGGAGGGCGTGTTTTCGGACGCAGGCTGCTGAAGCGGCAGGCTTTTCATAGGGGCATGAAACAAAAGCAGCATGGTTTCGCAACAAGCCAAAGGTTCATCCGTATGTGCCTGAAGGTTTCCAAAGGGCGATCGGAAAGCCCTTTGGCTGCGCCTGCAAACACGCAATGGCTTAACGTGCAAGCAGACGGAGCAGATGAGGCCGGAGGAAATAGTCCTCCGGCCTCAGATTGCTGATAAAGTATTTTGCCTTAATCTTTCTGCAAGCTATGCATTGTATACTTGCAGGCGCGAAATTTCCTGTGCATGCAAGAACGCGAGGAACAACCTGTAAAAATAAAGAAGCAAAATACCATGTCAACGATTTTAAAGTGGCGGAAGCCGCTCAAGTTGTTGAAAAAAAGCACATTTTTCAAGTGTATATAGGGGAAATGAAATTTTAGCCTTCCCAACTTGCAAAAAAGTCAACAAGCATGGGGCCGAAGGGGTCCAGGGGGCGATCGGAAAGCCCCCTGGCCGCGCCCGCAGGCGCGAAATCTCCTGCGCTTGCAAGAAATCAAGGGATAACTTGCAAAAAAGAAGCGAAAATGACAGGCGCAGCCTGCTAAAAAAATCGCATGGTTCCGCCTGCTGGGTATCGTCACGCCAGCACGGCTTCCTCCGTAGCCTTCTCCAGCACCAGACGGGTCAGCTGAGCCATGGGGGCTAGGTCGCCATAAAGAATGGCGCCGCAGAGCAGACCGTCGCTGAACCAGTACCTGGCATAGCTGCCCGGCTTCTTGCCGGGACGGGTAACCGTTACGTAGGTCAATCCGCCTTTGCCGCAGTCGCCGATGGCAAAAAGCGTGGTTTCCAGGGCGTTGAGCACCAAAGCGCCGTTTTCCGGGGGACATACGGCGTCTCCGCCGGCGGCGTTAATACCGGCGGTCCGGCCCTGATTCTGCGCTTCGCCCCATAGCGCCAAATTCACGCCGTTCAGCTCGGCGCAGTCGCCGCAGGCAAAAATATCGGGCTGGCTGGTCCGCATGTGATCGTCAACGACGACGGCCCGTCCGCAATGCAGCCCGGCTTCCTGCGCCAGGGCGGTATTGGC
This sequence comes from uncultured Oscillospiraceae bacterium, assembly GCA_964540735.1. GTDB lineage: Bacteria > Bacillota > Clostridia > Christensenellales > Aristaeellaceae > Egerieenecus. The sequence continues at coordinate 19,511 of CAZINY010000003.1, read as the reverse complement.
GCGCACGCCGGCGGAAACAAGCACCACGTCCGCGGGAACGGCTTCGCCGCTTTCCAGATGCACTGCTTCCGGGGTAATGCGGGCAATGTTTGCCCCAAGCCGCACGCCCATGTTCAGGCTTTCCAGGCGCTGAAGAAGCAGCGATGAGGTATCCGCATCCAACTGGCGGCCCATAAGCTGGGGCGCAACCTCCAGCACCGTTACCTGCAACCCCAGCTGCCGCAACGCCCAGGCGGCTTCCAGTCCCAGTACGCCGCCGCCGATAATCGCCGCGGTGCGGGCCTGCTTCGCCTGCTCGCGTACTTTGCGAGCGTCCGCAAGGGAGCGGATGGCGGTTACATGGGACAGCTGGCTGCCGGGGATGGGCGGCACAAAGCATTGGGCGCCCGTGGCATAAATCAACCGGTCATAGGCCATGGTTAGGCCGCTTTTGCAGCGAACCTCCTTTGCCGCGGGATCCATGGCAATGACTTCCTGGCCGGTGAGCAGAAAGATGCGCTGCTCCTCATACCAGCTCTGGGGATGCAGGAACAGCCTGTCGTCTGCCAGGGAACCAGCCAGGCCCTTGGTGAGCATGGGCCGGGCATAGGGGAGTTCGGGCTCCTGGGATAGCATTACAATGGAGCAGGCGGGGTCCTGCTCGCGGATTGCCTGGGCGGCTGAGAGCGCCGCAATGCCGCCGCCCAGGATCAAAAAGCGGCGGTTGGTGCCGCGCTGCCGTTCCTGCCGTTCCTCCACGGGAACAAAATGCTCCGGGCCCACGCCGCATACAGGGCAAACCTGGACCCCTGCTTCAAATACCGCGCCGCATACCAGACACTTGACCATTGCCATGAGATCACCCTCCTGTTTACGATGTTACTAGTATACCATGAACCGCTGCGAATGAAACAAGGCCCTGCTGGGACGTGGGCGCCGCCGGACGGTTTTTCCAAGGGCGCTTGGATGTGCGGGAGACACGGCGGAGGTTTTTGCGGCTGTTCATTCCTTTGCCTGGCGACAGGGAGTGCGGCCCCCCGCCCCGGCAGGCAATCCTTTCCGCCGGGGGTTCAGGATTGCAAAGCGGCACTGCTTGTGTTATGCTAAGAAAGCGGTTCTTTCCATTCACTACGCAGGAAGCGCCGCTGTTGATTCGTTTCTTCTTATGAGAAAGCGCGTCGTGCGTGCGGAAAAGGAGAGCTTGCGGTATGATCAAGCGAATTGCCTGCCTTGTGTTGACCCTGATCCTGTCCCTGAGCTGCTGCGCCGCCCTGGCGGATGATCCGCAGCCCATTGAAACCATTCCCTATGATGAACTGCCTCCGGTGATTGACGGACAGCACCATTACCTGCTGCTGTGCGTGGATCAATGGACGGGGAAACCACATAACCTGGGCAACACGGACGGCATCGTCATCGTGACCCTGGACACCCGGGCGCATCGGGTGATGTTGACCTCCATCATCCGGGACGCGCTGGTGGAACGCCCGGACGGCGTTATCGGCCGCATCAATTACATTGCCAAGAACTACGGGCCGGAGGCTCTGTGCAAGGTTATTAGCCAGCATGTGGGTATCAAAATCGAAAAATACCTGCTGTTTGACTTCAGCCAGATTTCCAATATCGTGGATTTCCTGGGCGGCGTGGACATCGAGATTACCTCCAGCGAATCCAGCTATCTCCAGCGCTATGCCATTCCCAAGGATTCCACCACGCCGCGGCTGCGCGGGGCGGGTACCTACCACTTTAACGGCCATAGCGCGGTGATTTACATGCGCATCCGCAAGGTGGGCGGCGGCGGGGACTTCATGCGGACCCAGCGCGTGCGCACGGTGCTGTCCACCCTGGCGGATCAGTGCCGGGAGATTACCATGGAGGACGCCCGCGCCCTGGTGGATTCCGTGCTGGAAAACACCACGCTCACCAATATGTCCACCGATGAAATGGTGGAGGCCATGAACTATGCCATGGAGCTGCGGGGCTGTACCGTGGAGGAACTGCGCCTGCCGCCGGACGGCGCTGCGACGCCCATTACCTACGCGGGGATGTCCGTGCAGGAGATTGATTGGGTGACTTGCCGGCAAGCCATGGATGAGTATTTGCAAAACAGCTTCCTGGTGCTGGACGACGAAGAGTAAACTGTTGCCGGGAGGCCGTGGCGGCCTCCCGGCGCCGCATCGGTCCAACTGCTGTACGGAGGTATCAACGCATCTATGAAATGTCCCAACTGTGGCCTGTGGAACAAAGCCTCGCTGCCCCGCTGCATGCGCTGCGGCACGCCCCTGCAGCCTGAATCCAAGACGGAACCCGCCTGGAAAAGCGAACTGAAGGACGGCAAAGGACGGGAGTATATCCGTGTGGACGAGTCCGGCGAAATGGAAAGCGCGCCGGACAGCCGGGATCAGCTGGCGCAGGAAATGGCGGAGCTCAAGCAGCGGAAAATCGCCGGAGCCAGCCGTCAGCGCGCCATGCGCGCCGAAAGCGCCCGGCGTGGTTCCGCGCCTTCGGGCATGACCATCCGCACCCACCGCAGCGTGAATACCTTCTGGAATGTGGAGGATGATCCTACCTCCACGGTTCGCTTTGTTCCGCCCGAAGCCCCCGAGGAAGACGCGCCCCCGGCCAAGGATGCCGGCCCGTTTTACGACAGCTTCAGCGAAACGCGCTCCTATGATCCGCTGTGGAGCCAGCAGGAGATGTCCTCTACGTATCAAATTCCCCGGGATACGCGGCTGACCAAGCTGCCTTCCAGACGCAGGGGGCTGCGGCATGTAGTGCGCTTCCTGACTGTGCTGCTGATGCTTTCGGTGACCGGCCTGGCGGTATTTTTCGGCATCGCGTTTTTTCAGCAGCGTCAGGCTTCCGTTCAGGACGCCAATGCCGCCTATGTTACGGCGTCCATCCGCAATGACCTGGCGGCCCATACCATCATGATTCCCGGGGAGGACGGGCAGCAGATTTATATCCGTGAGCTGCATACTTCCTATATTGTCACCGGCGGCTTTGCCACGATACAGGTGGAGGATCATACATGGTATGACGACTATGAGGGGACCCTGGACGAAACCATGGAGGTTACCTTGACCCCGTTCCTCAAGTCGGCGTCCGGCCAGCAAACGCCCATGGACCCCATTACCTACGAAATCAGCATTCCGCTATCGCCGATTACCCTGGAAACCCCGGACAGCACCTATGAAGAGGTCAGCACGGCCATGTCCACCCTGGAGTTTACCGTGCGCCCGGGTTCCACCGTGACCATCAACGGGGAGGACTATTCCGACGTGGTGGACGCCGACACCGGCACGGTCAGCGTAAACGCTACCATCCAGCCCATTGGGGAAAACGTGTTCAACATTGTGGTACGCAGCCAGTATTGCCGGGAAAATTCCCTGACGGTGGTGCTGTACCGGGCCAAGCAGGAGATACCGCTGGACCTGGCGGCGGATACATACATCTCCACCAATCTGCAGAAGCTGACCATCAGCTGCACCACGCTTCCCGGCGCTACCGTGGAGGTGCTATCCCCGCATTCGGATCTGAACATCAGCGACGTGGATACGACGGGCGCGTTCACCTTCATTGCCATTTTCGATCAGATTGGGGATAACACCATTACCGTAACCGCCTCCATGCCGGGCAAGGAAACCTCGGTGCTGAATTACGTCATCTATTATGTGCCTACGGATTCCGAGTACACCCGTAAGGCATGGAGCCTGGAAAACGGCGGCTACTCCGAGCTCCTCAACAATATTTCCCTGCGCACAGCCAATAAACAGATTTACCTGGCCGCGGGCACCATCACCTCCATTATCTCCGATAAGCCGCAAATGGCCATTATTGATACGGGAACCAACGGCTCGGAACAACTGCTGATGGTGGAGAACTATTCCAAGACCACCTGGAAGGTGGGCGAGTGGTACCGGCTGTACGGGGATGTGGCCGGTTCCTATGACGGCCTGCCCTGGCTGCAGGTGCGGTATTCCTATGTGAAGGGCGAGTACTGACGCCCGCAATTTCAGGAAAGAAGGGATGTATGATGCTGGATATCGCCGTGATTGGCGCGGGCCCTGCGGGCTGGAGCGCCGCCATTACCGCCCGCATGCGGGATATGCGCTGCGCGGTGCTCACCGCTGCGGATCAGACCGGCTGGCTTTATAAGGCCGCCAAGGTGGAGAATTATCCGGGGCTTCCCGCCGTCAAGGGCGCGGACCTGCTTCGGGCCTTCGAGGAACAGGCCCTCGCGCTGGGAGCGGAAAAGCAGCTGGGCGTGGTCCGGCAGATTCAGCCCATGGGGCAGAGCTTTATGATTTTGTGCGGGAACGATGTCGTGGAAAGCCGCGCCGTCATTCTTTGCATGGGGGCGGCCCGCCCCAAGCTCCTGCCCGGGGAGGAGGAACTGGTGGGTCAGGGCGTCAGCTATTGCGGCACCTGCGACGCCATGTTCTATCGTGGACGCCGTGTGGCGGTGCTCTCCGCCCGGGAGAGCGGCGCGGAAGAAGCGGCTTTTCTCAGTCGGTTTGCCAGCCAAGTGGATTTCTATTTCCTGCGCTCCCACGCGTTGCCTGAGACGGAGGGCTTTACAGTGGTGGAGGAAAAGCCCCTGTCCCTGAGCCGGGAGGGCGAGGAGATTCGCGTGGCTACGGACCGCGGGGCCCATGCGTACGACGGGGTATTTATCTTCCGGCCTGCCGTTACGCTGGAGCAATTGTTGCCGGGCCTTGCCCAGGAAAAGGGCTTTATCCTGGTGGACAGGCGCATGGCTACCAATCAGCCCCTGGTCTATGCCGCCGGAGACTGCACCGGCCAGCCGTTGCAGATTGCCAAGGCGGTGGGCGAGGGCAACGTGGCGGCCATTTCCGCCGCGGAGGATTTGCAGCGCGCGGACAAAGCGCGGGGATGAAAACGCCCCTGGCTGCCGTTGAATCGGTGAGCCAAGGAAAGTTGAGGTGTTTTACGGATGAAACAGTTGCTTCGGCGCGTTATTGCCTGTCTGGTGTCGCTGGGGATGGCTTTGACGCTTGCGCCCGCCGCCATGGGCGAGCAGGAGGAGACGCTGCCCGACCTGGAGAAACTGGAAAGCCTGCTGAATGCTTTTGCCGATGTTATGTACGGACAGGAAGCGGTCCATTTCAGCGCCGCGGCGTCCGAGCAGGCGCCTCAGGTGGTCTACGGACTCATTTGGCGGCTGCTGTACCGGGGCCTGCTCCCATATACGCCTACGGACGGCGTGGTCACCCTGTCGCAGACGGAGCTGGAAAACCTGTATGGACAGCTCTTTGCCGCGGGCAGCTTCGTTATGCCGGAAGAGAATTGCTGCGATATGATTACCAGGACGGAGAACGGCATGGCCTTTGACGTGAGCACCGCCTCCGCGGGCATGGCGGGTATGCAGATTATGCTGGCCAGCGGGGAGGAAACCACGCAAACCCAGCAGCTGATGCTGGAACTGTATCACGTGGACGAGGATTACTATCTCTTCAGCGACGAACATTTGCTGCAAGCGGACTGGTATGGCAGCGCGCTGGCGGAGGTTGTGCGGGACGCGTCCGCGCCCTTCGGATGGAAGCTGGCGTCCTGGGGCAGCGCGGACGATTTGCAGGACGGCAGTCTGGACCAGACGGCCGGCATGCCGCAGCTGCGGGAATATGTCCACGAAGCCCTGGGGTTCAGCCTGATGTATCCCGCGTTGATTGCCCCCGAAAGCCTGACGGAGACGGCGGAGGGCGTGCGCGGAGCGTCGCCCGACGGGCAAATCGAGTTTTCCGTGGAGATTTCCGACACCCCCGACGCGACCCTGGAAGGCGCCCTGGACAGCCTGCTGAAGCCGGAGGACAGCGTGGTGGAAACGTACCCGGAGCAGCAGTATTTTACCCTTTCCTATACGCAGGAAGGAAGGGTGATTACGCAGATGGTGCTGGTTGCCGGCGGGAAGACCGCCGTCGCGGCTATGAGCTATCCTGCGGATGAGATGGAGCTTTATGCGGTATATGCCACCTGTATGATCAATTCCTTTGCCCTTACCGCGCTTTCCGTAGGTTGACAAAAGGAGGTACGCGCATGCGTAAATGGATAACCTTGTTGCTCATGTTGTCTTTGCTGGCCGTGCCCTGCGCCTTGGCTGAGGAAGTGCGCGTGGCGGGGGAGAAAGCCGGGGAAGTTTATATGCCCGAGGGTTCCGACGCCCAAACGGCCCGGTACGTGTACCGTTACAGCTATCCCCTGATGGAGGAAACCGGCGAAAATGCCCAGATGATCAACGAATTTTATGATTATCTCATTTCCGACGCCGAAGCGTTCATGATTCCCATGACCTTTGAAACCCTGGAGGAGTCTCCGGTTCAGTGCTACACGGCCATCACCTCCCAGGTGATGTGCAACAATGCGGAGTATTTCAGCGTGCTGGTGACCACGGAGAGCTTTATCGGCGCGGAGACCAGTCAGGTGCTGGCGGGGCACACCTTTGCCCTGCAAGGCGGAAAAGCCGGGTCCTGCATTTCGCTGCCTTATCTGCTGGGTTTGCTGGAAGCCGACGAGAACGATACCTGGATGCAGGACCGGGCCACCGCCAAGGCGGACCAGCTGGTTTACAATCTTGTCTGGAGCATCATTGAGGAGCAGAAGGCCGAAGGCGTCGTGGCCTATTACGAGGACCTGACCCGGGAGGAGCTGGAAGCGCAATTCTATCCCGAGGAAGATTTTTATCTGGACGAAAACGGCAATCCGGTTTTCTACATTCAGCCCAGCTATATTGCCAGCAGCGCCGAGGGCGTGCTGACCTTCCCCTTCACGGTGGAGGAACTGCTGGACGAGCTTTGACGCTTGCCCGCGTGCAGTGGGGCGCGGCCTGAACGGCGGCGCAGAGGCGCTGCGGAACCAACTGCAAAAAAACCGAAAACCCGGCCGGCCGTAAAGGCTTGCCGGGTTTTTGCAAAGGGAAGGCGCGTTCCCATACGCCGGTTTGAACGGGCAGGCTTCTGCTTCCGGGCGGGCTTTCTTTTCCAAAGGTGAGCGCGGCGCATATCGCGGGCGCGTTCCGGCGCGGTTTCCGTGACGCCAAAGAAAAGCGCAATACCCGCGCAGATTCCAGTGCAATCCGCAAGAAAAGGGCCGCCGGGAAGGCTAACGTTCTCCCGGCGGCCAGGCGTGGCGAAACTTACGGGCGTACAACGCCCTTTTTGAGTATCAGGTTGGCATACAGCGCGGTTTCGCCGGTGGCGACGCAGGCGTAGGCCTTGCGTCCGCGCTCATAAAAGGCAGAACGCTCCAGCTGGGTTTCCCGCAGCCCCTCCGGTTCGTACTGCCTGCCGATGTCCCGGTAGACCTGCCACAGGGGCGGTTCGTTTGCCTCGGGGCCGGGGGACATCAGCAGCGCGGGGTGCTCCACATAGGTATCCAGGGGCAGGAACCGAAGAATGGCGTCCAGGATTTCCGGCATGCCGTGGCCATCCATGCGCACGCAGCGTTCCGGGGAACCCTGGCGGGGATAGTTGGCGTCACAGAGCAGCAATTCGTCCCCATGGCCCATTTCCATCATCATCTTCATGAGCTCCGGGGGCAGTATGGCGGGGATACCTTTGAGCATAGCGTTTCCTCCCTTTGTTTACAGCTTGCCGTACAGGGGACCGTAATGCTTGCAGGCGGCATAATCCGCGGCCTGCGTGTCCTGGGCGCCGAAGGCGGCCCAGCTGTGCGGACGGTAAACCTTTTCCGCAGGCACATTGTGCATGGCCACTGGAATCCGCAGCATGGAGGCCAGGGTAATCAGCTCCGCGCCCACGTGGCCGTATACGGTGACGCCATGGTTGGCGCCCCAGTTGGCCATCACGGAATACACATCCCGGAAAGCGCCTTCCCCGGTAATGCGGGGGGCAAACCAGGTGGTGGGCCAGGTGGGGTCGGTGCGCTGGTCCAGGGTCTGGTGCACCGCGTCAGGCAGGGTGGCGGTGGCGCCTTCGGCAATTTGCAGCACCAGGCCCACGCCCTCCACAATATTGGTGCGCAGCATGGTGACGGGCATTTCCGCCTGGGTCTTGAAGTGGCTGGAGAATCCGCCGCCACGGAAGTATTGGTAGTTGGCCCGGCACCAGTCGGTAGCCGCCAGGCAGGCGTCCATATCCTTCTGGGTCATTTCCCAGAAGGGCTTCATTTTCCCCTCCGCGGCGCCGGTGCAGTCCAGGGCCGTGGCGCCGGAATTGATCAGATGGATGAATCCGTTGGCGGCGGCGCCTTCCGGCTTCCAGCCGGTAACGCGCTCCACCGCCGCGGGGCTCCAGTAGGTGCGGACGTCGTGGAAGCAGGGCGCCGTATGGGTTACCAGGGTGCCCAGAAGCATGGCCACGCCGTTCATGGTGTCGTTTTCCGTGGCGAAGGCCGTGGGCTGCTTGGGACCGTTCCAGTCAAAGGTGGAGGCCATGATGGCTTCGGTAAAGTCGCCGTTGGGCAGCCAGTCGGTCCACTGCCGCTGGCCCTGGAAACCGCCGGCCACCGCGTTCTTGCCCAGCGCTTCCTCATGCCAGCCCAGCGCGTCCAGCTTGGGGTTGCCATACAGGATGTCCCGGACCATGAGCGTCATTTTGGCGATGAATTCCCAGTCCTTGTCCGGGGGAACCACCTTGCTGCGGCGGACAATTTCAATCAAGTCCTTTCCGGCGTTGCAGTCAAAGCCTTCCTTGCAGTTGGAGCGAATCCACGCCAGGGCTTTGGCGTACTCTTCCTTGTCATAAATCTCCAACGTCATGCGCCGGAGCAGCTCGGTCATGTCCACCCATTCCGCGCGGATGCCCAGGTATTTCTGCATCACCTGCGTATCGCAGAAGGAGCCCATAATGCCCATGGCGACGCCGCCGATGTTCACATAGGCCTTGTTTTTCATCCAGCCCACGGCCACGGCGCAGCGGGCGAAGCGGAGAATTTTCTCGGCCACGTCGGCGGGAACGGAACGGTCGTTGATGTCCTGCACGTCCCGGCCGTAGATGCTGAAAGCCGGCAGGCCCTTTTGCGCATAAGCCGCGAGCACCGCCGCCAGGTACACGGCGCCGGGGCGTTCCGTGCCGTTAAAGCCCCACACGGCTTTGATGGTGTTGGGGTTCATGTCAAAGGTTTCCATGCCGTAGCACCAGCAGGGCGTAACGGTAAGGGTAGCCACTACGTTCTGCGTGGAGAAATATTCCTCGCATTTGGCGGCTTCCGCGCCGCCGCCGATGGTGCAGGGGCTGATGACGGCCTGCACAGGGGTTCCGTCGGGATAGCGCAGGGATGCAATCAGCTCTTTGGCCGCCTGAGCCAGGCCCATGGTCTGTTCCTCCAGGCTTTCCCGGATGCCGCCCCAGCGGCCGTCAATGGTGGGACGGATACCGATCTTGGGATACAACATGGTCATCATTCCTCCTTGCCGTATTTTTTGTAGCCGGGATGTTTGCCGGTCACGTGGTAATAATGTTCCCGAAGCTCCAGCAGCTTGTCAATCTGGGGACGCGGAATCTCCTTTGCGCCGCCCAGCAGATGGGCGGTGAGGCTGATCTTGGCGTAAAGTTCCAGGGTTTCCATCCGGTAATAGGCGGTAATCAGGTCGCAGCCCACCGTCAGCGCCCCGTGATTTTGCAGCAGCAGCACGTCGTGCTCCTTCAAATAGGGGGCGATGGCGTCCGGCACCTCGTAGGTGGAAGGCGTGCCGTAGGGCGTGACGGGAATGGAGCCGATGGCGATGACCGTCTCGATCATGCTGTACGTATCCAGGGGCTGATTGGCTACGGCGAACCCCGTGGCCGTGGGGGGATGGGCATGCACCACGGCGCCCACGTCCTCCCGCTCGGCATAGCACCGCATGTGCATTTTCATTTCGCTGGAGGGCCGGTACCCTTCCGGACCTTCCACCACCGCCATGCGCTCATCCACCCGCAGGAGCTTGTCCGGCGTGATGAAGGACTTGGAAATTCCCGAAGGCGTGATCCACCAGGTGCCATCCCCCATTTTCACGGAGACATTCCCGTCGTTGGCCGCTACCCAGCCCAGCTGCCACATTTTGTGGCATACGTCGCAGATTTGCTCTTTCACCGCAATGCTGTCCATAGGCGTTCACCTCGCGTGCGCAGTTTTTCTATCCTTATCATACGGCTTGCCATCCCGGCGCGCCTGTGTTATCATGTCAAAAAGTAGCACAATATTCACTTTTTGGAGGCGGCTATGCGTTTGCTTCGCGATCATGAGAGCCTGCAGCGAGGCTCCCCGGATTTTCCGTTGGATTACTATTACATAGATCAAAACCATCCCCGGTATGAGATGCCTTACCACTGGCACGCGGAGACGGAGCTGCTCCATGTGATTTCCGGCAGCTTTTCCATCACCATTGACGAGGAAAATTTTACTCTGGCGGCAGGGGACGCTGTGTACATTGCCTCGGGACGCCTGCATGGAGGAAAGCCGGAGGCGTGCGTGTATGAGTGCGTCGTGTTTGATCTCCATCAGCTGCTGAAAACCAATGCTTTTTGCCGTACGCTCATGACGGATGTGGAAACCCGCCGGGTGGATATTCTTCCCTGTTTTCCAGCCATGCGCGGCGAGCTGCGCGCCACGCTGGCGCAGCTGTTCGCCGCCGTGCGCCGCCGGGAGGAGGGATGGGCGCTCACGACCCTGGGGTGCCTGTTTGGCTTTTTTGGCGCGGCTTATCACGCAGGCGCCTACCGTCTCAACGCCGCGCCCCCGGACCGGGAATCCCGCAACGTGCTCAAGCTCAAAACCGTGTTTGAGCTGATGGAGAGCCGCCTGGATAATCCGCCTACCCTGCGGGAGCTTTCAGCCAGCATCGGCATGTCTCCCAAGTATTTTTGCCGTTTTTTCAAACTGGCCACCCACCAGACGCCCATGGAGTACCTGAATTATTACCGCATTGAGCAGGCGTGCCTGGAAATGGCTACCACGGACAAGAATGTGACGGAAATCGCTTTGGACCTGGGATATGGGGAACTGAATTACTTCATCCGGTGCTTCAAAAAGCGCAAAGGCATGACCCCGAAGAAGTACATGGACAGCGTTCGGCTTTGATATTCGGGTTAACGGGCACATATTGCCAAATATTACCAGCGACGGGTTTTGCCGCGAAGGCCTGAAAAGGAGCCCGTTTTTTTCGTTTGGAATCGCTAAAGGCAGCATATAGCATGACGAATAGCGTGTATTTTTGTTATATTTATGAAGAAAAAACCCCTGGAAATGTAAAATGCGATTTTTGTTGATTTTACGATACTTTTCCGTTATAATCATCATAAATGCCGAATGTTTTTTGGGATGGGGGCGGAGGTAATGCGGACATTTACGCAGGACTGGATGCAGGAGGCTGAAGCGCTGCTGCAACAGCTTCCTGGCGTTTTCGCAGTGCGTTTTCTGGAGAACGGCGACGCTTCCGAGCTGGAGGCGATCCATATCCTGGCCGATACCACGCGCAACGCAAAGCAGATCGTTCGGGACGTGCAGGCCGCTTTGTCCGCCGCTTATGCGCTGGACGTGGATCACCGCATTATCAGCGTGGCGCAGCTGCCCATGGACCCCACATCGAAGAAAACGCCCGCCGCACAGGAAAACCCGGCGCCGGAATGCCGCGTTAAATTTAGCGGGCTCGGTTATCAGGACATGCCGGACCGGTGCGTCATCCAGGTGACGCTGCAGTACAACGAGGTGGAATATCAGGGACAAGCGGAGGGAAAGTCCGGGCGGAAGTGGCGGGACCTGCTGGTTGCCCAGGCGACCCTGAACGCCGTTCGTTCGCTGATGAACGGCGCGGATGTGTATTCGCTGATGAATGTGCAGCGGGTACAGGCCGGGATGGTGCCTTTGTGCATCGTTCTGGTGCAGACCATGGACGACGAGGCGATGCTGACCGGCGCCGCCGTTCTGGATGAAAACGGTCTGCACGGCATCGTTCGCGCAACCCTGGATGCCATTAACCGGAACCTGAACTGGCGCATCGGCGCAAACACAATCGAAAGGAAACGGGTTCATCCGATCACTCCACGTGAGTATCACAATTGATCTGAGAACCCTTATATAGCGGAGCGGAATATAGCCTGTCTGTTAGCGGATGACAGAGATTCGAAGAAGGAGGGCTATATTCATGAAGGCTAAGATCATGACCGCTCTGATGGCTCTGTCTGCTTTGGTGCTGTCTGCTGGCGCGTACTTCACCTGGCGTTAACCTGATATAGGTCCGGGTGAACCCGTTTCCCCCTACCCCGTCGCCGCCGGCAAGACAGCGGAATCGTTGAAAGAAGGATAGGTACACCGTCATGCGTAAACGCGCCTGGATCTATATGGTTGTTGTGATCCTGGCCGGGACGGCGGCGTTCGCCGCGAGCATTGCGCATAGCTGGGATGTTCTGGCCAACATGGTTCAGAACCAATTCCCCCTGCTGATGAGCATGCTTGCGCTCAGCGCCATCAGCCGTTCTTGCCCATTATACCTTCGCAACGACCAGGCCTTTGACATTTCCGTTGTGTCCACGGTGGCGATTTATCTGTACAGCGGCACGCGCATTGCGATTATCGTCTATGTTATCAGTACGTTTGTGACCTTTGAGAAGTGCGCCGACGGTACGGTCAAATCCCTGTACAATACGGAATTGAAAAAGACGCTGTTCAACGTGGCGAACATCGTGCTCTCCATTGCGCTGCCGGGACTGCTGTGCAGCCTGCTGGGGTATACGAATACGGGCCTCCGCCTTCCGGACGTATTGCCCAAGGCGATTATTTTCTCGGTGGGCACCTATCTGATCAACGCGATCATGAGCATGACGCTCTTTTGCCTGATGGGTATGGCGTCCGTATCCGACGCATTGCGGCAGGTGGTCGGCCTAATGCCCAACGTGCTGGCCGCCATGCCCATCGGCGTCATTATTGCGTTGGTATACAACACCAGTTACGGCGTGTGGCTGGTGCTGCTCATGCTGCTGCCGCTGCTGCTGGCGCGCTATGCCTGGAAGCTGTACCTGGAATCGCAAAAACAACAAATGCTGTTGATTCACGGCATTATCTCCGCCATGGAAGCAAAGGACAAGTATACCGAAGGCCATTCCCGGCGGGTATACGAGTACGCCATGCAGATTGGACAGGCCATGGGGATGAACCGCAAGGAGCTGGAGATTCTCGGTACCGGCGCTTTGCTGCATGACGTTGGCAAAATCGGTATCGACGACAGCATTCTGCGCAAGCCAAGCCGCCTGAACGAGGCGGAATGGCAGATTATGCGCAGCCATCCGGATATCGGCGTGCATATTGTTTCCGGCCTGGGCTTCAAACCGGAGGTGCTGGAGATTATTCGCAATCATCACCAGCGTTACGACGGCGGCGGATATCCCCCGCGTGCCGCCGGGGAGCCGCTCAGCATGTACACCATGATTATGGGCGTAGCCGACGCCTACGACGCCATGACCAGCGACCGCGCCTATCGGCAGCATTTTTCCCAGGAAAAGGCGATTGCTATCCTGCGCGAAGGGAGCGGCACCCAGTTCCATCCGGATGTGGTTGCCGCCTTTGTAGAAACATTGGAGAAGAAAGCATCATGATACTGGTATGGGTTCTTTTTGCGGCGGTGGCGGTGGGATACCTGCGTGGGGGAAGGCTCAAGCATTATCTGCAGCGCCCCCTTTGCTGGCTGGCCTGCCCCATTGCCGCCTTTGCCCTGGAGGCGATGATCCCTTTGTGGCAGCGGCTTTCTGTGCCGCAGACGCTTTGGCTGGGCTGCATGGTGCTGACGCAGTATACGCTGCTGCTGCTGTTTTGCTACCGAAACCGCGCCTTTGGGCTCAGCATGCTGCTGATTGCCCTGGCCTCCCTGTGCAACCTGGCGGCCATGTGCTGCAACGGTTTCCGCATGCCCGTATCTCCGGCGGTGTATGATTATCCGGTGTTTGCGTCTTTCATTCAGCGGGTGCTGGCCGGGGAATTGCCGGAATACGTGCTTGTAGGCTATGACGCGCCCCTGTGGTTCCTGGGGGACGTGCTGCCTGTGCCTTACGTGTTACCCGGTATGGCCAGCGTAGGCGATCTCCTTCTGGGCGCGGGGGTGTTCCTGCTGATACAGCGCATTATGGGGCTGAAGGGCAGGCGTGCCGCGACATCCAGGAGCGCAAGAAACTGACATCGGCGAAGGACGTGGAACGCCGGGCAGAGAATTCTGCCCGGCGCAGACTGTCAAAATACCTCTGGGGGAGGTGTCGGAGGGGCCGTAGCCCCTCCGACTTTTATTCGTATCCGCCGGCTTTGCCGGCGGGGAGGGTCATTGATTTTGCTTGCAAAATCAATTCCTTACAAATTCGGGCGACCTCTGGTTGACCGAATTTGCCTCCTCGAAAAAGTGGCGGAAGCCACTTTTTCGACACGCTGGCGCCGGGCAGAGAATTCTGCCCGGCGATTTGCATGGCGGAAAAGAAAGCGCATGGCAGGCGCAGGCTTAGGCTCTGCCGCGCAAAAGATTAACGAAAAAGATGCACAAGCACGCGCCGCCCGCCGCTACCAGCAGTCCGGTCCAGGAGAACGCCGTGAAGGTGCCGAAACCCAGCGCGGAGGCCAGAAAACCGCCCACCGCCGCGCCGGAAATTCCCAGCAGCAGGTTTCCCAGTAGCCCAACGCGGCTGTTGACGCCCATGATGACGGTGGCCAGCCATCCGGCCAGCGCGCCGAAAAGCAGCCAAAGTACCAGCGACATATCGCTTCACCTCCTTTAGCGGAATCACCCGCCGCGGCAGCGAATGCGGCGCGGCGACCGCCGTATTTTAGGTTGTTCCGGCGGCGGGCTTTCCATGCGCGCGGAAGCCGTCGCTTTGCCGGGGAAGCGGCAAACAGGCAAAAACTGTACAAAAGGGAGAGAAAATGGTATAATCCTCGTTGATATACATGGATACGACGGAGAAAGGCGGTGCGGACTTGTTGCAAAGACGTTTGCTGGCCGGATTGCTGGCAGCGCTGTTGCTCTGGGGCGCGGCGTCCGCCCTGGCGGAAGAAACCAAGTTTGTGGAGCCGACCCTGGCGCCGGATGCGACGCCCTACGATGCGGAGCATCCGGAAAACCTGGAGGACGACATGCTCTATGCGCCCTCGGTCATTCTGATCGAGGCCAGCAGCGGCGATGTGATTTATCAAAAAAACGCGGACCAGGTGATGTATCCCGCATCCACGACGAAAATCCTGACGGTGCTGTTGGGAATCGAGCTGGGGGACATGGACGCCACGGTAACGGTCAGCGAAACCGCTATGCAGCTGGGGGATGAGGACGCCACCACCATGGGCTTGGAAGTGGGGGAAGAAATCAACTTCCACGACCTGCTGGTAGGAACCTTGATCCGCTCCGCCAACGAGGGCGCCAACGTGATTGCCGAAGCGATTTCGGGAAGCATCGCGGAGTTTGTGGAGCTGATGAATACCACGGCGGCCTCTTACGGCTGCACCAATACCCACTTCGCCAATCCCAACGGCCTGCATGATCCGAATCACTATACCACGGCGCGGGACATGGCCATCATTGCCCGGGAGGCTATGCAGAACGAAACCTTTCGGGAAATTGCCGCCACCCTTTCCTATTCGATGCCCAAGACCAATAAGCAGCGGGCCAGGACCCTGACCTTGCGGGACAACTCCTTTATGACCCCCGGCACGGAGGATAGCCCCAATAAGTATTATTACCCTTATGGCATCGGCATCAAAACGGGATTTACCAACGCCGCGGGATATTGCTATGTGGGCGCGGCGGAGAAGGAAGGCGTGGAGCTGATTGCGGTGGTACTGGCCGCAGGCCAGCGGGGCCGCTGGGCGGATACCATCAAGCTGATGGATTACGGCTTTTCCCAGTACGTCAGCGTTACGCCCATCGACCTGTACCAGATGAATCCCATTACCATCCAGACCACCAATTATTCTCTCTCGGACACGGATATGGGCCGCTTGGCCCTGGTTTGCCAGGCTGCGGACCCCACGAAGTCGGTATCCATTACCGCCACCCAGCGCCAGGTGGAAATCATGGCGGATAACCTGCGGAATACCTGCCTGATTTCATATACCCGGGATTTTGTGGCGCCTATCAATGCCGGGGAAATCATGGGCGTTATGACGTATTTCGACGAGAACGGCAACGCGGTGGATTATAACCTGACCGCCGCCCGCTCCATCGCCATGCGGGAAAACGCGCCCAAGACCCTGGAACAGATTGTTGCCGAGACGGAAGCGGACCCCAACCCCTTCCCCCCGCTTACGGTGGAACTGGTTGTGTATATGGCCATGCCCCTGGTGGTGCTGGCGGCGCTGATTGTACTGCTGCGCAAGCTGTTCCGCCGCCGCCACATTCGCAGGCACCGGGTCCCCAAGCCAACCAACCGGTATTTGAAATAACCCGCCAGCGGGAGAATAAGCGGTCTGGACGGACGAACCGTCCAGACCGCTTATTATGGGGTGCGGGAGTGCGGCGTGGCTTGACAATTGGCATATTTTCCCCGATAATAGGCATGATACGGGGGAGGGATGGTTCTCTCTTCCGGAAAGGAAGGAATGTAGGCTTGGCGCATGAAATCGTTCATGTAGAAAAAGGCAGCATCGCCGAACGTCTGGGACTCCGGGAGGGGGATGCCCTGGCGAAGATCAACGGCGAAGCGCTGATTGACCAGATAGACTATCAGGCGCTGACCGCGCAATCCCCCTGCGTGCTGGAGGTAATCCGGCGGGACGGGCGGGTGGTCCGCCATACCGTCCACAAGGAGGACGATGAACCCCTGGGCATTACCCTCAGCGATACCATGCTGTGCAACCCGCGGGTGTGCAAGAATCATTGCATCTTCTGCTTTATCGACCAGATGCGTCCGGGATTGCGCAAGTCCCTCTATGTGAAGGACGATGACTGGCGGCTGTCCCTGATGATGGGCAATTTCGTTACCCTGACCAACGTGGACGACCAGGAGCTGGACCGTATCATCCGCCGCCATGCCAGTCCGCTGTATATTTCCGTGCACGCCACGGACGGACAGGTGCGCAGGCGCATGATGCGCAATCCAAACGCGGAGCAGATTCTGCCCCGGCTGAAACGCCTGCGGGATAACGGTATCCGCTTTCATTGCCAGATTGTATGCTGCCCGGGCTGGAATGACGGGGAGGTGCTGCGCCAGACCCTGGAGGACCTGGCGGCGCTGGCTCCGGCGGCGCAGACCGTGGCGGTGGTGCCTGTGGGATTAACCGGTTATCGGGAAGGCCTGGAACCCTTGACGCTTTTCAACCGGGAGACAGCGGGGGCGCTGCTGGATCAGCTGGAGCCCATGCGGGAGCGCTTTTTGCGGGAGCTGGGGACGCGGTTTGTGTTTCCTTCCGACGAGTTCTATTGTCTCAGCGGACGGCCCTTGCCTCCGGACGAGGCCTATGAGGGCTATCCGCAGATAGAGAACGGCGTGGGGATTCTCCGGCAGTTTGAGACGGACGCCCGCTGGGCCCGGGAGGATTTGGAAGGCATGACCGCTCCGGCCAAGCGGTACGCCATTCCTGTGGGCATGTCGGCCCGCGCCTTTTTCTGGGATTTTTGCCGGGAGTTTGCCCCGGCGGGCGTAACGCTTACGCCCCAGGCTATTGAGAACCGCTTTTTTGGCCCTACCATTACGGTTACGGGGCTGCTGACGGGCGGGGACATCCTGGCGCAGCTGGATTGCGCGGGCTGCGACGAGGTATTGCTGTTCCGCAATACCCTGCGGGCGGAGGGCGACCTCTTCCTGGACGACATGAGCCTGGAGGAATTCCGTGCCCGACTGCCCATTCCCGTGCGGGTGGTTTCCACCAACGGCGAGCAATTCTACCGCGCATTGTACGGATTGGAGGAAGCGTAATGGCAAGACCGCTGGTGGCCATCGTTGGCAGGCCCAACGTGGGGAAATCCACCTTTTTCAATAAAATTTCAGGGAAGCGCATCAGCATCGTGGAGGATACTCCCGGCGTGACCCGGGACCGGGTGTACGCCGATGTGGAGTGGATGGGCAGGAAGTTCACCCTTATTGATACCGGCGGCATTGACCCGCGCAGCGAGGACGTGCTGCTCAAGCAGATGCGCCATCAGGCGGAAATCGCCATGGATACCGCGGACGTAATCTGCTTTTTCACCGATGCCCGCGCCGGTATGACCCAGGACGACCAGGAAGTGGCCGAGCTGCTGCGCAAGACCCGCAAGCCGCTTTTGCTGGTGGTCAACAAAGTGGACCACGCGGGGCTCAATGACGACGTGTACGAGTTCTATAACCTGGGCCTGGGAGACCCCATCAGCATCAGCAGCGTGAACATGCTGGGGCTGGGCGACTTGCTGGAGGAGATTGTGAAACTGTTGCCTCCCGCGGACCCGGAGGAAGAGGACGAGGCGGAGCATGTGGTACAGCTGGCGGTGGTGGGCCGGCCCAACGTGGGCAAAAGCTCGCTGGTCAACCGCCTGCTGGGCAAGGAACGGGTGATGGTATCCAATATTCCGGGCACCACCCG
Source organism: uncultured Oscillospiraceae bacterium (assembly GCA_964540735.1). Taxonomy (GTDB): domain Bacteria; phylum Bacillota; class Clostridia; order Christensenellales; family Aristaeellaceae; genus Egerieenecus. The sequence goes on along the minus strand of CAZINY010000003.1, from coordinate 1,052 downwards.
GGACGCCATTGACAGCCGCTTTACCGCGCCGGATGGCACGCAGTATAACATTATCGACACTGCCGGCATCCGCCGCAAACGGGTCATTGAGGATGAAAGCCTGGAGCGCTACAGCGTGCTGCGCTCCATTGCCGCCATCAAGCGCTGCGACGTGGCGCTGATGCTCATTGACGCCCAGGATGGCGTTACCGAGCAGGACACGAAGATTGCCGGCCTGGTCCACGAGGAAGGCAAGGCCTGCGTGGTTGTGGTAAACAAATGGGACGCCATTGAAAAGGAAACCAACACCATGGAGCAATACCGCAAGCAGGTGCTGGAAGACCTGAAATTCATGGACTATGCGCCGGTGCTGTTCATCTCCGCCATGACGGGGCAGCGAGTGAATACCATTTTGGATATGGTCAGCCAGGTGTACGCCCAGTACACCAAGCGTGTGCCCACCGGCGTGCTCAACGACGTGTTGGCCGACGCCCAGGCGTCCCTGCCGCCTTCGGCCACCAACGGCCGCCGGTTGAAGATCTACTACGGCACGCAGCAGCATATGGCGCCGCCCACCTTCATCCTCTTTGTGAACGACGAGGAGCTGATGCACTTCGCCTATCAGCGTTACCTGGAGAATTTCCTCAGAAAAACCTTTGATTTTACCGGTACGCCCATTCGATTGGTGCTACGGGCGAAACAAAAGGAGGCGTAAGGAATGAACGCGACGCTGGCTTACGTGATCACGGGCGTGATCGCCTACCTGCTGGGTTCCATTTCCACAGGCATACTGGTGGCTCAGAAGAATCATGGTCCCAACCTTCGGGAGGTGGGCAGCAAGAATACCGGCGCTAGCAACGTGCTGCGCACCATGGGACTGAAAAGCGGTCTGGTAACCTTTGTGGGCGACTGTGGAAAGGCTGCGCTTGCCTGCCTGATCGGCCGGTGGCTGCTGGCGCCCTACGGGGCCTCCCTGTACGGAGCCATGCTGGCGGGCTTGCTGGTGATTCTGGGACACAACTGGCCGGTGTTTTTCCAATTCAAGGGCGGCAAAGGCGTGGCCAGCAGCTGCG
>CAZINY010000002.1:0-110611 GCA_964540735.1 uncultured Oscillospiraceae bacterium | reverse complement strand
AGAGCGTTGATCCTGCTATTAATTTAAAAACGGTACATTTGACTATCAAGGAAATAGCAGCCATTAATTATGCCGTTGTAAATAAGGCTTTGATGAAATATCCAATATTCAAGTTCAACACCTTGCGCTCATATTTTCCGAACATTTCATCTACGAGACAGTTCATCACGGATAATGAATATCTTGGTGCTGTCCGTATAGACATTCAGAGCAAGGATGAGCATCCGACAATGGAAACGCTCCATGCGGCTGTTTTCTATGTGCTCGGAAAAATCGCTGACTCTATTTCGGGCATTGAGGAAACATATCGAGGAACGAAGACTTTTAGAGCGAAGAACATCAGAGATGTCTTTCGTAACAAGACAGTCAATTATACAGATCCACATGATGGTGGAATTGGCATATCGCAGAACGATCCATCTGTGAAGAGTGACTGGAAAATCGATCTCTCAACTGAGGATTGGTTTGTCTATACCGATAACTACGGAACCTCGGAAGAAAAAGCATTTGTTGCTTACTTCCGTGGATATGTTGCTCAGTTACAAAAAATATATAATCGTATCTATCTTATCAGAAACGAGCGTGAATTCCACATTTACTCGTTTGAAGATGGTGAACGTTTTGAGCCGGACTATGTTCTTTTCCTACAGAGGGATAAAACGGACGGCTTTGAGCAGCTTCAGATTTTTATCGAGCCAAAGGGTACTCAGCTTCTTGAAAAAGATGCTTGGAAAGAAAGATTTCTGCTCCAATTAAAGACAGAGGCTGTACCAGCTACTATTTTCGTGGATGACAATGACTATAAGATTTGGGGGCTCCACTTCTTTAATCAGGAGAATCGCATGAAAGAATTTGACTCAGAGTTTGCAGCATTGATTGGGAAGTGACGGAAAAAGGAAAGAAATACCATGCCAAGGAGTAAAACTTTAAAACTATTTTTGATGGATGGAGAGCCGAGCGGAAGGATTAAATGCTCCCTTGCCAATTGGACCGGAATCGCATATAAGATCCCTCGTACCGCTTTGGACAAGTGCAAAGATTTGGATATTCTCAAACAGAGCGGCGTGTATTTCCTATTTGGCACCGATAAGGCAGATAATGCGGTGGTCTACATAGGCCAGGCTGGGGTTCGCAAAAACGGAAAAGGTCTTCTTTTGCGTGTGCAGGAGGCACATAACTCCATTGATTATTGGACCGAGGCGGTCATGTTCACTACGACGAACAACTCCTTCGGTCCGACAGAGATAAGCTATCTTGAAAATCGCTTCTGCAATATGGCGATTGAAGCCGGACGCTATGTTGTTAAAAATGGAAATGACCCAAATCCTGGGAATATAACCGAGGAGACAGAGAGCGAACTTGAAGAGTTTATCGACTATGCGAAAATTGTGATGGGCACTCTTGGGCATAAAGTGTTTGAACCGTTTGCTCCTTCTGCAGAATCCGCTGACACAGAACCAGTCCTATACATGGAATATGGAAAAGGCAAAGCATCCGGTAAAAGAACGAGCGATGGATTTGTTGTACTTAAAGGCAGCATAATCAATCCCACCATGACGAAGAGTTGCCCTGAAAGAGCCGTAAAGGACCGTAAGAAGTATGAGAACAAGATTGACAGCGATGGGATTTTAACAGCTGATGTACTGCTTTCCAGTCCTTCATCAGCTGCCGGATTTGTTGGCGGTGCTTCTTTAAGTGGAAATGCACTCTGGAAAGATGCTGAAGGAAAAACGCTGAAAGAGCTTCTTGAAGCAGATTAAACTTTTTAATTTTTCCACACCTTTTAATTATTCCAAAACACTACACCGCAAGGCTGACACCCCAGCGCATTACCGAGCGGCAGCAGGACAACTGAACATATAAAATAAGGGCTTCCAAAGTCAGTGCATGACCTGGAAGCCCTTATTTCAAGCCTTTTTCGGCGGCTTTTTCCCCGGAGAGGGCTTTTTCTTTTGTATCAAAATCAGTAGGAACATAGACCCCGCCTGCGGCACGGCGGGCTTCCTGGTGGGGGCGGCGAAGTACATCCGCGACCATTACGAGGACAGCATGACCGCGGAGCAGTGGGAACACTTCGCCGGGGACGCCTTCACCGGCTTTGACATGGACCGCACCATGCTGCGCATTTCCGCCATGAACCTGATGCTCCATGCCATCACCCACCCGGAAATCGACTACAAGGACAGCGTTTCCAAGCAGAACGACATCAGCGACCGCTTTACCATGTGCCTGGCCAACCCGCCCTTCAAGGGCACCGTGGACGCCGAGAGCATCAGCGACAACCTGAAAGCCGTCACCAACACCAAAAAGACCGAGCTGCTGTTCCTGGCGCTGTTTTTGCGCATGCTGAAAAAGGGCGGACAGTGCGCGTGCATCGTCCCCGACGGCGTGCTGTTCGGCTCCTCCAAGGCCCACCAGGCCATCCGCGAGGAACTGGTGGAGCGCCACCAGCTGCGGGCGGTGATTTCCATGCCCTCCGGCGTGTTCAAGCCCTACGCGGGGGTGTCCACGGCGGTGCTGGTGTTCACCAAGACCGGCGCGGGCGGCACGGAAAACGTGTGGTTCTACGACATGAAGGCCGACGGCTTCAGCCTGGACGACAAGCGCACCGAGGTGGCCGACAACGACATCCCCGACATCATCCACCGCTTCCACCATTTGGAGGAGGAAGCCGGCCGCGACCGCGCCCAGCAGAGTTTCTTTGTGCCCAGGCAGGAGATTGCGGACAACGACTACGACCTGTCCATCAACAAGTACAAAAAGGTGGCCTATACGCCGGTGGCCTATCCCCCCACCAGCGAAATCATGGCGGACCTGCACCGGCTGGAACAGGAGATCACGGCAGGGCTTCAGGAACTGGAGGGGATGCTGTGATGGCGAGGCTGGGGGACTATGTTAATATTCGAACAGGTAAACTTGATGCAAATGCAGCATGTGATAATGGGATGTATCCTTTCTTTACGTGTTCTAAGGACCCATTAACAATAGATACATATAGTTATGACTGCGAATGTGTTTTAGTTGCAGGAAATGGTGACCTAAATGTAAAATACTACGCTGGAAAGTTTGATGCATATCAGAGAACTTATATTATACAAAGCAAAGGTAACAACATTTTATCTACACGATATTTATATTACTTTCTGGACAAATATGCAGAAACTTTGCGCAAGCAATCCATTGGAGGAGTAATTAAATATATTAAACTTGAAAACCTTAGTGAAGCAGAAGTGCCCCTCCCGCCCCTTGACGAACAGCGCAAAATCGCGGCGGTGCTGGACAAAGTCAGTGACCTGATTGCCAAACGCCGCCAGCAGCTGGACAAGCTGGATACGCTGGTGAAAGCCCGATTTGTGGAGATGTTTGGGGCTATCCAAGAAATGGTGCCGTTGTCGTACTACATAAGGGGACTGAGTGCAGGCAAGAGCCTTGCTGGAGAAGATGAATGCGTTAACAAAGTGCTGAAAACCGGAGCAACTACATATGACTCCTTTGACTCAGCACAGGTGAAAAATCTCCCGCTTGATTATATTCCGCAAGAAGAACACCGAGTTAAAACAGGCGATGTAATTATAAGCAGGATGAACACAGCAGAGTTGGTTGGGGCGGCGGCGTATGTTTGGGAGGCTCCCGATCACACATATTTACCGGATAGGTTGTGGAAAGCAGAAGTAAGGGATACAGCTTGCCCCATATTTGTGTGGCAGTTGCTTATTCAAAAGGATACTAAAGAAAGCATACGGCGAATTGCCTCTGGCACAAGCGGCAGTATGAAGAATATTTCTAAGCCGGGGTTATTGGGTATTCGTGTAATAAAGGCTGAAGTAGCGACGCAAAACCGCTTCGCCGCCTTCGTCGCGGAGGTCGACAAATCAATATTGGTGGTTAACCAAAGCCTCGAAAAGTTAGAAACTCTAAAGAAATCCTTGATGCAGCAATACTTTGAGTGAGGTACAAACATGTTTTATCAATTGTCGCAAGAAGAGCTACGCGCCTTATGCCGAACGCATATTGAAACTTTGGAAATGTGGGCACGCCGCTTGATACACGAGACCCTTGTTCAAAACTATGGAAAAAACTATTTTGACTACAAGAACAGCAACGGTGATCCACTAATTAACAAGGAAATTCGGAACAAGGTACTTAAGCTGGGAGAGAAGAATCTTCAAATAAAGCAAATGCCAGTGGATGGCATGTACTTTGAAGATCTTATAAAAATACTTTGCAATCCCCAATTATATAAGCATTTCAAGCCAGCCTTGGACTATATGTATCCTCAGGGAAATGGAGAGGTTCGGTGCTTCCTTTCTCGGCTTATTCCCATTAGGAATGCTCTTTCACACGCGAATCCTATCAGCATAAGGCAAGCGGAACAAGTGATTTGCTATACAAATGACTTTATTGATGGCTTAAAGGCTTACTATAAAGATAGGGGGATGGATAAAGTGTGGAATGTACCAAGAATTATACGAGCTACTGATTCTTTAGGAAATGAGTTTACATTTCTTTCAGAAGATAATTCGAGTGGTAATATACGGTATATTGGACAACCGCTATATTGTGGTGATAAATATTCAGTTCAAGTAGAAGTTGATCCAACATTTGATGCCGATACATATGAAATATGTTGGAAAGCGGGACAAACAAAATATGACAATTTCAAAAATAAATCATTTTTTGAAATTGAGTTACATAATCAAGATGTAGCAAAAGGCTATTTGGTTTCTTGTACTATTATATCGAACAAAGAATGGCATAAGTTCCAGTTTTTTGATTCGAGGTTGAATCTTATTTTGGAAGTCCGTCCACCTGTGAACTGAAAGAGGTGACGTCGCCCATGCCCAACTTCTCCTTCCTCCAAACCATCCCCGGCTACGCCCTCTTTGCCCCCGCCTGCGTGGAAGCCGAGAAGATTTATGCCTCCGTCCCGGCCCTGTGCGCCGTGGGCTGCCGCAAGGCGCTGGAGCTGGCGGTGCGGTGGGTGTACGCCGCGGACAACACCATGCGCATGCCCTACAAGGACAACCTGCAATCCCTCATCCATGAGGAGAGCTTCCGCGATGCCGTGGACGGGCAGACCTGGGGTAAGCTGCCCTTCATCATCAAGCTGGGCAACCTGGCGGTGCATACGGAGCGGAGCGTGCAGCCGGGGGACGCCCTGGCTTCCCTGCGGAGCCTGTTTGAGTTCGTCCAGTGGGTCGACTATTGCTATGGGGACGATTACCAGGAGCGCGCCTTTGACGAAAGCCTCATCCCCACGGATAAGGTGGCGGTGGACGCCCGAAAAATCAAGGAGCAGCAAAGCCTGCTGGAGGAGAAGGAAGCGCAGATTGAAGCCCTGCGCAAGCAGGTGGAGCAGCTTTCCGCCCGCTACACCCAGGGCAAGGAGCAGCACCGGCAGCAGCGCGCCTTCCACCCGGAGGACCTTTCCGAGTTCCGCACCCGCAAAATCTATATTGACGTGGACCTCAAGCAAATGGGCTGGAAGTTCACCGGCCCCGACGCCGACGTGCAGGAGGAATTCCCCGTGGAGGGCATGGCCGGGGTTCCCGGTCAAATGGGCTACTGCGACTATGTGCTCTTCGGCCGGGACGGTCTGCCCCTGGCCGTGGTGGAGGCCAAGCGCACCAGCAAGGACCCCAACATCGGCCGCAAGCAGGCGGTGCTGTACGCCGATTGCCTGGAGCGCAGGTATGGCCGCCGCCCCATGATGTTCACCACCAACGGCTTTACCACCTATTTCTGGGACGACCGGAGCGGCCCCCAGCGGCAGGTCAGCGGCATTTTCAGCAAGGACGACCTGCAAAAGCTCATGAACCGCCGCACCGAGCGCCTGGACCTGTCCGCCGTGCCCATCGACGACAAAATCACCGACCGGTATTATCAAAAGGAGGCCATCCGCGCGGTCTGTGAAAAGGTGCAGCGGGGTTTCCGGAAGCATCTGCTGGTCATGGCCACCGGCACCGGCAAGACCAGAACCGCCTCCAGCCTCACCGACGTGCTCAGCCGGGGCAAGTGGGTCACCAACGTCCTTTTCCTGGCCGACCGGACGGCCCTGGTCAAGCAGGCCAAGGACGACTTCAAAAATTATCTGCCGGATATGTCCTTGTGCAACCTGTGCGCCAACAAGGACGACCGCAGCGCCCGCATTGTGTTTTCCACCTATCCCACCATGCTCAACGCCATCGACGATACCCGTTCCAAGGATGGGCGGCAGCTGTTCACCCCCGCGCACTTTGACCTGATCATCGTGGACGAAAGCCACCGGAGCATCTTCAAAAAGTACCGGGCCATCTTTGAATACTTCGACGCGCTGACGGTGGGCCTCACCGCCACCCCCAAGACGGACGTGGACCGCAACACCTACGACTTTTTCGAGATGGAGCACGGCGTCCCCACCTATGCCTACGATTACGAAACCGCCGTCTACCAGGACCATGTGCTGGTGCCCTATTACAACTACGAGGTCAAGACCAAGTTCCTGGAGGAAGGCATCGCCTACGACGAGCTTTCGGAGGCGGATAAGGAGCGGTACGAGGAGGACTTCATTGAGGACGACACCCTGCCGGACTTCATCCCTTCGGAAAAGTTGAATAACTTCGTGTTCAACGAAACCACCGTGGACACGGTTTTGCAGGACCTGATGGAGCGGGGCATCAAGGTGGCCGGGGGAGACCGCCTGGGGAAAACCATCATTTTTGCCCAGAACAAGCGCCACGCGGAGTTTATCCTGGAGCGGTTCAACAAGCTCTACCCGCAGCATCACGGCAGCTTTGCCCAGCGGGTCATCTGCGACGACGCCTATGCCCAAACCGTCATCGACGACTTCAAGCAGCCGGAGAAGGCGCCGCACATCGCCGTTTCCGTGGACATGATGGACACGGGCATCGACGTGCCGGAGGCGGTGAACCTGGTGTTTTTCAAGAAGGTGCGCTCCAAGGCGAAATTCTGGCAGATGATCGGCCGGGGTACCCGCCTGTGCAAGGGCCTTGCCTGCGTGGACCAGATCGACGGAGCGTACACGGACAAGCGCCGTTTCCTGATCTTTGACTACTGCGGCAATTTTGAATTCTTCCGTGCCCATAAGGAGGGCTACGAGGCCAAGGAAACCAAAACCCTGTCCGAGAACATCTTTTGCAAACAGGTGCGGATCGCCATGGCTCTGCAGGAAAGCGCCCATGCCGCAGAAGCCGAACAGGCCTGGCGGGCTGAGTTGGTCGAGACCTGTCACAAACAGGTGGCGGCGCTGAATCCCGACCTGATTGCCGTAAAAATGCGCCGGCAGTACGTGGAAAAATACCAGCGGCCGGAGGCGTTCAACTTCCTTACCGATGGCGACAAGAGCGAGCTGCTCAAGGAGATTGCGCCCCTGGTGCATTCCGACGACCCCGACGAGTTCGCCAAGCGGTTTGACAACTTCATGTATGGCCTCATACTGGCGCACATGGAGCAGATGCCCGCCTTCCAGTACGCAAAAAAGCAGCTATGCGAAACCGCTTCACTTCTGGAGCGCAAGACGAGCATTCCGCAGATCAAGGAAAAGCTCCCCGTGCTCCGGGAAATCCACACGGATGCCTTCTGGGACGCCAACGATATTCTGCTGTTTGAGAAGGTTCGCAAGGAGCTGCGGGACCTGATCCGTTTCCTGGATGAAGGGACGGGGGAACAGCGGCAGATAGTGACCAATCTCACCGACCCAGTGATTGACCGCCTGGAGGGCCAGCAGCTGGACGCGGCCTATGACTTCGAGGATTACCGTGCCAAGGTCAACCGCTACGTGAACGAGCACGGGGACACCCTGGCCATTCACAAGCTGTCGCACAACATTCCCCTTTCCGCGGGCGATTATCAGGAACTGGAGCGCATCCTGACCTGCGAGCTGGGCAGCAAAGCGGACTATCAGCGGGAGTTCGGGGACACGCCCTTCGGGCTGTTGATCCGCAAGATTGCCAAGCTGGATCATGAAGCGGCCATGCAGGCGTTCTCGAAATTCATCAACGACCAATCCCTGAATCAGCGGCAAATCGCCTTTGTGCATAAAATCATCAACCACATGGAGCTGAACGGGTACATGGAAAATGTGGCCGAGCTGACCAAGCCGCCTTTTGACAAACCGGTGAGCTTTATCAAGCTGTTTGACGCCAAAACCCGCGCCGCGCTCATGGATACCATTAACCAGGTACGCAAAAACGCGGAACAGGTTCCGGCATCGTGAGCCGCAAGCGGGCGGGTGTGTGACAAAATCTGTGACAAAAGGCCCAAAACCCTGCAAAAGGGTCAAAAAAAGCGGGAGGTTTCCCCGCGAAACCTTCCGCCTTTGGGCCCGTTCCGCAGCGGTGTCAAAGCCCGCAAACCCTTGAAAAACCTGGCAAAAAAGCCACCCGGCAATCGGGTGGCTTCGCTGTGGTGGGATTAGGAGGGCTCGAACCTCTGACCTCCACGATGTCAACGTGGCGCTCTAACCAACTGAGCTATAATCCCAAGGTCACGCACATTAGTATAGCATAAAGACCGCGCCATTGCAAGGATTTTTTTACCGCTCCGGCAAAAATTTCCGTTCACACCGCGGCAGGAATGTGGAACACTACCTGAGCAGAAAGCAAGGAAGGTGCGATGGTAGCGTGCGGAAAATTTGGGCTTCCTATGGCTGCCTGGCGGTAACGGCCGCCGTGGCGGCAATGATGATCGCCGCTCCCGCAATCGCTGGAAACAGCGAGACGGAGCGAACGGTGCGGGTGGAAACGGTCACGGTAAGCCGCGGAACGGTGGAGCGCATATTGGCGCTCAGCGGCCGGGTACGGTATGAAACGGAATACGGGGCGCTGGCGCCCTCCACGGGGATTGTGGCGGAGGTGTATGTACGTCCGGGTGAACGCGTGCAGGCGGGCCAAGCCCTGTTTCGCATGGACGGCACAGCCCAGGAGGCCGCGGTGACCGCTTGCCTGGCCCGTGAGGAAGGCGTATCTGCGGCGCTGCCGGAAACCTTGCATGGCGCCGCCGGTATGCTGCAATCCGCAACCTCCGAAAATTTGGCGGCATCGCAGCTGGCGCTGGAGGCATTGACGGTGCGCGCCCAGGTGGACGGTCTGGTCCAGCAGGTTCATGTGACGTCCCATTCGGGGGTGGCGGCGGGGACGCTGGCCATGGCGCTCAGCGGCGGCCGGCAGCAGGTAGCTGTCACCGCCGCGCTCCGCGACGCGGAGAAACTCCACCCGGGACAGCGGGCCAGCATCCTGGTGCAAGGCGTCGAGCAATCCATGGCTACGGTGGAAAGCATCGGCGCGGCAGTCACCAATGAAACCACGGGCCAGGTCACCTGCGAGGTCATCCTGTCCCTGGATCAAACCCTGGATCTGCCCCTGGGCGCGCAGGTGGAGGCGGAGGTGGAACTGCTGCGGGCGGAAAACGTCACCGTGGTACCCCTGCAGGCGGTTTCGGAAACCGGAAGCATCTGGTGGATTGCGGATGGCCGCGCCTGGGAGACCGACGCCGCCGTCGTGGCCCAGGACGAGGTATCCGCCTGGGTTGCCCTGCCTGAAGGCGTGTCCGTGGTGGTGGACAGCGTCCAAGCGCTGGCGCAGGGACAAAGAATCAAGGAGATGACGCCTTGAAGCTGGGGGATGCCGCAAACCTTTCCGCGTTGAACGTACGCAAGAACCCCGTGCGCACCCTGCTAACCATTCTCGGACTGGGCGTGGGGATTGGCGCCATTCTCACCGTATGGACCCTGGGCGGCGCTGGGCAGACCCAGGTGGAGGCAGAGATTGCGCGCCTGGGGGTGGATAAGGTATGGATTACCGCCAACAATTTCAGCGAACGCTCCCTCGCCGCCGAAGACAGCGAGCTGGTGGCCTCCGTTACGGGCGCGCCTGCCTGTGCCGGAGCAGCCACCCTTGGCGCGGTGATGCTGGACGACGTTCCTGCCTATGCCCAGCTGTCCGGCATGGACGCCCAGGCGCAGGATGTGCATGGCCTGCGGTTGGAAGCCGGGCGTTTCTTTCTGCCGGGAGAATTTCTTGCAGGCGATACGGTCACGGTGGTGGATCATGCCCTTGCTTCCGCCCTGTCGCCCGAGGACCCCGCGGCCCTGGTGGGGCGGAGAATCACCGTGGGCAATCGGCAAATGCGGGTGGTGGGCGTGGTGGGCGATCAAACCGTGCAGTTGCTAAGCGGATGCCAGGGAACCGCCTATCTGCCCCTGAGCACCTTTCTGGACACCTTTGGCGGCACGGTCCAGCAGCTTACCCTCTCCATCCCACAGGGGCAGCGGGCGGAAAGCGTGGCGGAAGAAGCGCTGGCCGCGCTCTCGGCCCAGGGCGGCGACTTTGAGGCCATGTCCCTGGCGGAGGAAATCGACGCGGCCAAGGCGGTCATCCGCATTTTCGTCATGGTGCTGGCCTGCGTGGCCGCGGTATGCATGCTCACCGGCGGCATCGGGGTGATGAATATCCTGCTGGTCAGCGTACGGGAACGCCGCCGGGAAATCGGCGTCATCAAGGCAGTAGGCGGCACCAGCGCGCAGGTGGGATTGCTGTTTCTGCTGGAGGCCGTCAGCTACGCCATCCTGGGCGGCGTGCTGGGCGTCGCCCTGGGAGGCGTTATGGTGCGGGTCTTTGGGGCATGGATCGGCCTGAGCGCCGCCCTGACCCTGGAAACCGTGCTGCCCACCCTGGCGGGCGCCACAGCCCTGGGGCTGGTGTTCGGCGTGGCCCCGGCGCTTCGCGCGGCGCACATGATGCCCGTGGAGGCCTTACGCCAGGATTGACCCGCGTTCCGGCACGGTTTGCATTTCCCCGGAGCGGGAAAGCGCCTTGCGGTACTGCAAAGGCGTCATCCCCGTATCCCGCAAAAAAACCCGGTTAAAATGCGAAAGGGAATTAAATCCCGACCGGCTCGCCACCTCCGCCACCCGCAGGCTGGAGGAGGCCAGCAGCGATCTGGCCTGCCGCAGGCGCACCGTGGTCAGGTACGCCACCAGGGTGCAGCCCGTGACTTCCTTAAAGGCGCGGGAGAGATGATACTTGCTCACATACATGGCCTGCGCCACGTCCTCCAGGGTCACATCCTGCTCGTAATGCGCGTCCAGGAAACGGATAACCGCCTCCGCCAGCCGGTGCCGGGGCGATATGTCCCGGGAAACCGACGGCGCGCCCCGGGCATGCTCCTCCACATAGCTGAGCAGGCTCAGCAGATAAAGGCGCACGCGATCCGCATAACCGGGAGATTCCTGCAGCAGGCTTTCCGCAATGCAGCTGAGGAAAGCCTCCACCTGCCGCTGCTGCTGCTCAGGGAGCTGCACGGCCATGCTGTCGTTTTGTTCCATGCAGCCCAGGCGCATGCCAAAGCCGCTCAGGGCGGCCGGATCCAGCTCGATCAGAATACGCTCGTGCCGCTCAGCCAGGGTGCGGTGAAGCACGTTGGCGCCCACAAACACAAAAGCGCCGCGGCGCAGCGCATAGCTGCGTCCGTTGATAAAATAGACGCACTCTCCCTCCAGCAGATAGTAGATCTCCCAGAAGGCATGGGCATGCAGCACCTTCATCTCAAAAGGGCTGGCCCGGCGCAGCCGCTCCATGCGCACGCCGGGAATTTCCTTGGCAAACAGCAATGCGTCCATGCGTTTTTCCCTCCTCTTGGCCCCAGTATAGCACACCACAGGAAAAAAGCGCAAGAAAAGAGAAAAATAAGCGTATTTCAACACAAAAAGCGGAGAAATTCCGCTTTTCTTGCGCTATACTATAATATATAGAATAGCGATCACCCTTTAGGGTGGAGGAGGAATACTGCCATGCGATATGAAAACGGCAAGGTGCTGGATTTACAGATTGCCTACGTGGGCGGCGGTTCCCGCGGCTGGGCATGGGGCTTCATGACCGACTTGACCGGGGACGGTCAGATGGAAGGCACGGTTCGCCTGTACGATATTGACCGGGACGCGGCGGAAAAGAACGCCGTCATCGGTCGGAAGCTGGCCGAACATCCGGAAGCCAAGGCGCGCTGGTGCTACACGGTAGCGGATTCCCTGCAGGAAGCCATGACCGGCGCGGATTTCGTCGTGATTTCCATCCTGCCCGGCACCTTCGATGAAATGGAGGCGGACGTACACCTGCCCGAGCGGCTGGGCGTATGGCAGTCCGTGGGCGATACGGCGGGTCCCGGCGGTCTGAGCCGCGCCATGCGCACCCTGCCCATGATGGCCGAAATCGGTCAGGCAGTAAAGGATTACGCCCCCAACGCCTGGGTTATCAACTATACCAATCCCATGACCACCTGCATGCGGGCGTTGTATACCGTGTTCCCGCAGATCAAGGCCTTTGGCTGCTGCCATGAAGTGTTCGGCACCCAGAAGCTGCTGTGCGCCATGCTGGAAGACCAGCTGGGGATCGCCGGGGTCACCCGTCAGGAAATCCATACGGGGGTCATCGGCATCAACCACTTTACCTGGCTGAATAGCGCCACCTATCAGGGCATGGACCTGTTCCCCATGTACCGGGAATTTGCGGAAAAGTACCGCGACACCGGCTTTACCAAGGGCATGGACAACAACTGGATGAACAACTCCTTTGCCTGCAGCCATAAGGTGAAGTTTGACCTTTTCCTGCGCTACGGCCTGATTGCCGCAGCCGGCGACCGCCACCTGGTAGAGTTCCTGCCGCCCTGGTATCTCAAGGACCCGGAAACCGTGCGGGAGTGGGGCTTTGGCCTGACCACCGTAGCTTGGCGCAAGGAGGACCTGAAAGCCCGCCTGGCCCGCCGCGCCCGCCTGCTCTCCGGCGAAGAAGAGCTGGACATGAAGGGTTCCGGCGAGGAAGGGCATCTGCTGATCAAGGCGCTGCTGGGCCTGGGCGAGTTGGTATCCAACGTGAACATTCCCAACCGTGGCCAGATCAGCAACCTGCCGCTGGATGCCGTAGTAGAGACCAACGCCCTGTTCCGCCGCGACAGCATCGCTCCCATCCATGCGGGAAGCCTGCCCATGGGCATTGACGCGCTGGTAACCCGCCAGGTGCTTAACCAGGAGGCCATTGTCCGCGCGGCGCTGACCTGCGACCGTCAGCTGGCCTTGAACACCCTCATGAACGATCCGCAGATGGGCCATGTTTCCATCCAGGATGGCAAACAGCTTCTGGACGACTTGCTGGAAGCGCAACGCAAGTATCTGCCCAAGCAATGGTTTGCCTAAACCATCTGCTTAAAACGCCGTCCGCCTCAAGCGGGCGGCATTTTTTGCGCAATCAGTAATACTGCCAGATTTCTTCTTTCCAATTTATAATTTCTTACAGTCATGCCGTTGACATTTTTTAGAGGCCTATGCTATAATCTCAGCATAGGTTATTGTTTCGTTTACATCTGCATATGTAAGGAGGATGACCCGATGAAAAAGCTGTTGGTTGTCGCACTTTCCGTACTGTTGACCCTGTGCTTGGCCGTACCTGCCTTTGCCGATGGGCTGACCGTCGGCACCTATGACCCCGCCACCGCCGGTGAAGTGGAAGTCGGCTTCGGCTGGTGGGGCAATCAGGTCCGCGACGAAGTAACCAAGGCCGCGACGGACTATTTCACCGAAAACTATCCCAACATTACCTTCAACCTGAACACCCAGAGCTGGAACAACTACTGGGCGCTCATGAGCACCTATGCCGCCAACAACGACCTGCCGGACCTGATGCAACAGGACTATGCCTACATCGAGCAGTGGGTGGAAGCCGGCGATCTGCTGGACCTGACCCCCTATGTGGAAAGCGGCGCCCTGGATCTGTCGAAGGTACCGCAGAACATCATCGATACCGGTAAGGTCGGCGATGGCCTGTACGCCATCTGCGCCGGTGTAAATGCCCCCGCCATGCTCTACAACAAAACCCTGACGGATTCCCTGGGCATTGAAGTGCCCGATAACATCACCTGGGATCAGTTTGTGGAGATTTCCCGCAAGATCTTCGAGGAGACCGGTGTGGGCGTTATTTACGGCGATGGCAACTCCGAGAACCCGCTGACCTACTATGCCCGCAGCCTGGGTTACACCGCCCTGTGGGATGCCAACGGGTTGCTGCCCAACGCTGAAGAAATGACCGGCTACTATCAGCGGCTCATCGACGGCGTTGCCGAAGGCTGGATGTTTGACACGGACAAGCTGGCTGGCGTAAACACCGCTGACCTGGCCCAGTATCCCCTGGTCTATGGTGCCACCAACGATGTGCGTTCCTGGTGCACGCTGGCTTTCTCCAACCAGATCGCCGCGTACCAGACCGCCGCAACCGCCGACGGCATTGAGCTGGGCATCACCACCTGGCCGTCCCTGGATCCTGCAGCTTCCAACTACCTGAAGCCCAGCCAGTTCTTCTCCGTCACCACCGACGCCGAGAATCCTGACCTGGCGGTGGCCATTCTGAACTACCTGATCAACGACGTAAAGGCCAATGAAATCATGCGCGCCGAGCGCGGCGTACCCGCCAACAGCGAAGTGGCCGCTGCCATTGCCGATGCGGTGAACGAAGTAGACCCCACCTACGGCATTGCGGTGGAATATCTGGCCTTTGTAGAGAATAACTGCAGCCCCATCTTCCCGCCTCTGCCCAGCTATGCCGGCACCGCGCAGACGGAATATATACAGCTGATGTCGGAAGAATGCCTGCTGAAGGGGACTTCCATGACCGCCGAGGAAGCGGCTGAAACGCTGGTGGAAGGGATCAACGATATCGCTGAGAGTTATTAAGCTCCGCACACAAAAGGCGCTCTGCCGTCCCTGACAGCGCTTGAAACAAACGAGAGGGGGGCGTTCATCGCCCCCCTTTTGCTATATCCGCCCTTGGATCAATCCAACAAGGAGGCATGCACGTCATGACAGCCCTACCACGCCGGCCAAGAAAAGGTTTTGTTTCCTGGATTAACCAGGAAAACACCGCAGGTTACATGTTTAGCCTGCCCTTCATCTTTGGTTTTCTCATGTTCATGGTCATCCCCATGGGGCTTTCGCTCTTCTATTCCTTCTGCAAATATGACATTCAGAACGCCCCGGAGTGGATCGGACTAGATAATTATATCAAAATTCTCACCGATGACTCTACCTTTACCAAATCCCTTACCGTAACGTGCTACTATGCGCTCATCGGCACGCCCTTGAAGGTCATTTTCGCCCTGATCGTGGCGCTGATTCTTAACCATGAGAGCAAGGCGGTGCCGATTTATCGAGCCACCTATTACCTGCCCTCCATCATTGGCGGCTCGGTTGCCGTGGCAATCCTGTGGCGCCGGCTCTTTGAAGCCAACGGCACCATCAACGCCTTGCTTAGTCCCATTCTTCCTTTCCTGTCAGGATACAACTGGTTCAGCGAAGGCCCTGCCATCTGGGTGCTGATTATCCTGACGGTATGGCAGTTCGGCTCCTCCATGCTGATCTTCCTATCCGCACTCAAGCAGATTCCCAGGGAGCTTTACGAGGCTTCCCATGTGGACGGCGCCAACACCCGCCAACAGTTCTGGAAGGTAACCCTGCCGCTGCTAACCCCTACCATTTTCTTCAACCTGGTACAGCAAACCATCAATTCCTTCCTGGCCTTCACACAATGTAAGCTGATCACCAACGGCGACCCCAGAAAGTCCACCCTGTTCTACACCGTCTATCAGTACAACAAGGCGTTCCCCGCCGTAGGCAAGAGCCAGATGGGTTATGCTTCGGCGCTGGCCTGGATCATGCTGATTATCGTTTCGGTAGTGACGGCCCTGCTGTTCTGGAGTCGGAGCAAATGGGTTTACGACGATTAACGAAAGAAGGTGCGAACGTATGGTAGGACAAAAACGCTACAAGGAAATTATCTATCATCTTCTCGTACTTTTTTGCGCGCTGGCCATGATCTATCCGCTACTGTGGATGGTGCTTTCCTCCTTCAAGCCTACGGAAATGGTGCTGCCCACCGCCGCCAACCTGATTCCCGAAACCTGGACCCTGGATAACTACATTCGGGGCTGGAGCGGATTCATGGGCTATACCTTTGGGACCTTCTTCCTGAACTCCTTTATCATCGCGCTTTCCTCTACCTTTGGCACGCTCATGTCTTCGGCCTTTGTGGCCTATGCCTTGCAGCGTCTGAAATTCAAAATGCGCGGCCTGCTGTTTGTGCTGGTGCTGTCCACCATGATGCTGCCCGCGCAGATCCTGATGATTCCGCAGTTCATGTGGTACCGTCATTTGAACTGGGTGGGTACCTACTACCCCATGATTCTGCCATACTTCTTTGCCATCCAGGGCTTTTTTGTCTACCTGATTATGAACTTCATCGGCGGCATTCCCAAGGACCTGGACGAAGCGGCGAAAATTGACGGTTGTTCCTATTACGGCATTTTCTTCCGCATCATTCTACCGCTGATCGTTCCTGCGTTGGTTACTTCAGCTATTTTCTCCTTCATCTGGCGCTGGGACGATTACCTTTCCGCGCTGCTGTACGTAAACCGCGCCAGCATGCGCCCCGTTTCCCTGGCGTTGCAGCTGTTTAACGATCCTTCCTCGGGTTCGGATATCGGTTCAACCCTGGCCATGTCCACCCTTTCCATCGTTCCGGCTACCATCATTTTCCTGGTGTTCCAAAAATCCCTGGTGGAAGGCATTGCGTCCACGGGCATCAAGGGCTGAATTTCTTCCTTCGACGGTCTTGGGGCTCCGCCCCAAACCCCGGCAGGGGGATTCTCCCCCTGCACCCCATTGTTTTCATGGGATAAAGCACGCCGCCATGGCCGTTAGGTCATGGCGGCTTTTGACTGTCGAAAAAGCGGCTTCCGCTGCTTCAGTCTGTTGACAAAAGTTTTTATCTCATTATCTTTATAAGTTATGCATTACACGCTTGAGGGCTTTCCGATCGCCCTTTGAAGACCCTCGGCCCCCATACTTCATGAAACGCTCGCAAGTTAGGAAATCGGAACAGCGTCAATAGGAAAACAAAGCTTTTTCGGCCGTCCGAAGTTGTCAGAAATTGATTTTGCAAACAAAATCAACGCTCCAGCAAGGCACTGTTTTTCATCAATGAAAAACAGCGCTCGCGAAACGACTTGGCTTGTCTGTTGAAAACCGAACCTTCAGCCGCCAAAGCCGGCTTACGCGAATGAAAGTCGGAGGGGCTGCGGCCCCTCCCCTGTTTTTTTCCTGTTGACACTGAAAAATGAAATTTTTTCTCCCTAGTTTTCAAAAGTTTCAACCAATATGGGGCCCGAAGGGGTCCAGGGGACGATCGGAAAGCCCCCTGGTCGCGCCCGCAGGCGCGAAATCCCTGCGGCTGCATAGACGCAATGCAAAGCTTGCAAGAATCTTGAGCACAAAGCCCTTGTCAACGCGCAAGAGCGTCGGAAAATTTCCGGCGCTCTTGCGCGCTTCCCCCCACTCCCTCAAATGCCGTGGGAAAGGAACTGTT
The DNA here is from genome assembly GCA_964540735.1 of uncultured Oscillospiraceae bacterium. Taxonomy (GTDB): domain Bacteria; phylum Bacillota; class Clostridia; order Christensenellales; family Aristaeellaceae; genus Egerieenecus. The sequence continues at coordinate 93,212 of CAZINY010000002.1, read as the reverse complement.
CAAAATTTTTGTGCAGGATCTGCTCCCGCTCCGTTTCCGTCAGGGGCAGAGCCAGGAAGCGCTGTACTTCCTCCTCGGGCTTCCACATGGGATAGTCCGTGCCGAAGAACACCTGCGATGCGCCGTAACGGTGAATCACCTTCACCGCTTCCTCAGGCTGCAAGGCATACAGGCTGGAGGAGGTGTCCACCCATACGTTTCCGCGACCGGCCAGCAGCTTCCATGCGTCGCTCCACACGGACCAACCGCCCAGGTGCGCGCAAATGGCCCGCAATCGCGGCACCCGGTCCAGTGCCCGCGCCATGCGTTCCGGCTGGCTGTAAGGGTACCGCTTGTCTCCCGTATGCACCAGCAGCGCCAGGTTTCGCTCCGCCATGGCTTCAAACAGCTTGATGGCATTGGGGTCGTCCAGGCAGAAATGCTGAAAGTCGGGATGCAGCTTGACGCCCTTCAGCCCCAAGGACAGAATACGGTCCAGCTCCTTCTCCATCTCCGGGTGATCCGGATGCATGGCGCCAAATCCCACAAACCGGTCGGAATGCGCCGCCACGCTGCGAGCGATAAAATCATTGATGGAATGGGCCCGCTCCCAGGTCACCGCCACGGATTGCACCAGAAAGCGGCTGATTCCCGCCTGATCCCCGTGGCGCAGAAGCGTATCCACGGTTCCGTCCAAATCCATGGGAATGTCGTAAAACCTCCCGATGGACGCCGCAGCCTTCAGTGCAATGGCATCGGGATAGATATGGGCATGGGTATCAATGATGGTCATGCGTTCACGTCCTTTTGTGCAGCGGCAACCTTGCGCTTAGCGGTAAAGAATATCCTCCCGGCGGGGACCGTTGGAAACCATATGGATGGGCGCGCCCACCTGCGCCTCAATAAATTCCACATACTTGCGGCAGTTTTCCGGCAGGGCCGCATAGTCGCGAATCCCGCGGATGTCGCACTTCCATCCCGGAAGCTTCTGATAAACAGGCTTGCAACGCATCAACCGGGGCGTATCGGGGAAATCGGTAATCTGCTGGCCGTCCACTTCATAAGCCACGCAGACGGGAATCTCGTCCAGGTAGCCCAGCACGTCCAGGTTGGTGAGCACTACTTCGGTCGCCCCCTGCACCATTACGCCGTAGCGGGTGGCCACGCAGTCAAACCAGCCCACATCCCGGGCGCGGCCGGTGGTAGCGCCAAACTCGCCCGCGTCGCCGCCCCGGCGGCGGAGCTCGTCTCCCTCCGGCCCTTCCAGGCGCACCACAAAGGGCCCGGCGCCCACCGCGCTGGAATACGCCTTGGTCACGCAGTAAATATCCGTCATGTCCCGGGGCGATACCCCCGCGCCCACGCATCCGTAGCCCGCCAGGGGCGAGGAGGAGGTGGTGTAGGGATAAATGCCATGGTCCGGGTCGCGCAGGGAACCCAGCTGGCCTTCCAGCAGGATAACCTTGCCCTCCTTGTTGGCTTTATGCAGGTACAGCGTGGTGTCGCACACCATGGGGCGAATCTTCTCCGCCAGCTCCTTGAGCTTGGCAATCAGCGCTTCCAGGTCAATGGGCGGCTTGTGGTACAGCCCTTCCAGCAGCGCGTTTTTCTTCACCAGCGCAATCTTGAGCCGCTCCCGGAGTATATCCTCGTCATAGAGCTGGCACACCTGGATACCCACCTTGGCAAACTTGTCGCTGTAAAAGGGCGCGATACCCGACTTGGTGGAGCCGAAGGACTGCTTGCCCAGCCGCTCTTCTTCGTATTTGTCAAAGTCCACATGGTAGGGCATCATGACCTGCGCCCGGTCGCTGATGAGCAGCTTCGGCGCGGGCACCCCCCGGGAGGTAACGCTTTCCAGCTCGCTGAGCAGCGCCTCGATGTTCAGCGCCACGCCAGGCCCGATGATGTTCACAATATGCGGATGGAATACCCCGGAAGGCAGCAAATGCAGGGCAAATTTGCCATACTCGTTGATGATGGTATGCCCGGCATTGGCGCCGCCCTGAAAGCGCACCACGATGTCGCTCTTTTCCGCCAGCAGGTCGGTTACCTTGCCCTTGCCTTCGTCTCCCCAGTTTGCGCCCACAATGGTATGTACCATATTAGCCTCCGTATTGCGTTGTCCCCGCCCAGCCTCCGCCGCTCGGGGATACTGTATTTTTTACGCCTTGCGGTTCGGTCACAGCTGCCAGTTTTTCACACGCTCCATGGCCTGCAGCGTCTTTTCCCGGGTATTGAACGCCGTCAGGCGGAAATACCCCTCGCCGCTGGGACCAAAGCCCGCCCCCGGCGTACCTACGATATTGCACTCCGCCAGCAGTTTGTCAAAGAACGTCCAGCTGTCCATGCCCTCCGGCGTTTTCAGCCAGATGTAGGGCGCGTCCGTTCCGCCGTACACGTCGAAACCCTTCGCCTGCAGGCTTTCGCGAATCAGCCGCGCATTCTCCATATAACCGGCGATTACCGCCTTGATCTGCGCCTGACCCTCGGGGGTGTAGACTGCCGCCGCTCCCCGCTGCACGGGATAGCTCACGCCGTTGAACTTGGTCGCCATGCGGCGCTTCCACATAGCATTGAGGCTGATCTTCTCCCCCTTGGCCCCCATCCCGCAGACCTCGTAGGGAATCACCGTGTACGCGCAGCGCGTGCCGGTGAATCCGGCCGTCTTGCTAAAGGAGTTGCACTCAATGGCTACCTCCCGTGCGCCTTCCACTTCGTAAATGCTCAGCGGAATCTCCGGGTTGGTTACGTAGGCGCGATAGGCCGCGTCATAGATGATCACCGCTCCGTTTTCCCTGGCCCAGTCCACAAAAGCCTTGAGCTGCTCCCTGGTGAGCACGGTGCCGGTGGGATTGTTGGGATAGCACAGGTACACCACATCCACAGGCCGGTCCGGCAGCGGCGGCACAAAGCCGTTCTCCGCGTTGCAGGGCAAATAGACCAGCCGGTCCCAGCGGTCGCCCACGTAATCTCCCGCGCGCCCGGCCATGGCGTTGGAGTCCACATAAACCGGATACACGGGGTCGGTTACGGCGATCACCGCATCCTGGCTGAACAGCTCCTGAATGTTGCCCACGTCGCACTTGGCCCCGTCGGAGATAAATACCTCGTCATAGGCCACTTCCACGCCGCGGGAAGCGTAATCGCCCTCCCGGATGGCATTGATCAGGAAATCATAGCCAAAGTCCGGTCCATAACCGTGGAAAGTCTCCTCATGGCCCATTTCCTCCACAGCCCGGTGCATGGCCTCCACCACCGCAGGCACCAGCGGCTTGGTTACGTCGCCGATTCCCAGGCGGATGATCTCCCGCTGGGGATGGGCTTCCTGGTAAACCTTCACCCGCCGGGCCACTTCCGCAAACAGGTAGGAGCCGGGCAGCTTCTGGAAATTATCATTAACGCGCAGCAAAACAGCATCCTCCTCTAGTTTTCTTCAATCCGGCCATACGCCGTCAAACACAAAGGCGGCCGGGCCGGTCTGATACACATGATTGTCCTCCGGGGACCATTCCACTTCCAGCCGTCCCCCGGTAAGCTCCAGGGTCGCCTTACGGTCGGCGCGGCCCGTAAGCACGGCCGCCACCAGCGTGGCGCAGGCCCCCGTACCGCAGGCCAGGGTTTCTCCCGCGCCCCGCTCCCATACCCGCATACGGATATGATCCCGGCGAACCACCTTGGCAAATTCCACATTGGTCCGGTTAGGGAACACCGCCTCATGCTCCATCAGCGGGCCAAGCAGCGTCAGCTCCAAGGCATCCGGCTCATCCACAAACACCACGCAGTGCGGGTTGCCCATGGACACACAATGAATGCGCCAGTTGATCCCGCCCACGGTCAACGGATAGTTGAGCACCACTTCCCCAGGCAGGCGCACGGGGATATTCCGTGGGTTCAGTTCCGGGCTGCCCATATCCACCCGCACGCTCTCCACGCTGCCGGCGCGCACGCGCAGCTCCAGTTCCTTCAGTCCCGCTTCGGTCATCAGGGTGACGTTGGTTTTGTCCGTCAAACCGCGCTCATAAACATATTTTCCAATGCAACGGCAAGCATTCCCGCACATTTCGGACTCGCTGCCGTCGCTGTTGAAAATGCGCATGGCGAAGTCCGCCACATCGCTGGGCCCGATCAGCACCAGGCCGTCGGCGCCCACGCCGTAATGCGCCCGGCTCATCTCCACCGCCAGGCGCGCAGGTTCCCGTACGGTTTCCTCAAAGCAGTTCACATAAATATAGTCGTTTCCGATTCCCTGCATCTTGGTAAATCGCATGCTCCCGCTCCCTCCCCATGATAAGCTATTATAAACCGTTTTTCGGAAATCGTCCACAGAAAATTCAGGGAAGGCGCGGATTTGCGCGTCCCGGCGCGAAAAGAACCGGCGTGATTGCGCCGGTTCCATGGGAACTACTTCCAAATACGGAGATTACGCTACCCGATGCGGCGCGTTTCCTGCCAAGAAGCCCTTCAGGTTTTCATAAGCGATGGCCATCAGGCGCATGCGCGCCTCTCGGGGGGCCCAGGCCACATGCGGCGTCAGCACGCAATGCGGCGCAGCCAGCAGGGGTTCTTCCGCCCGGGGCGGCTCCTGCTCCATTACGTCCGCCAGATACCAGCCCAGCTGTCCGTCGCGCAGCGCGTCCGCCACGTCCTGGGCAACCACTACGCCGCCCCGCGCCGTGTTGATGACAATGGCGCCCTTTTTCATGCCGGCAATGCGCTCCGCATTCAGCAGCCCCGTGGTTTCCGCATTCTGCGGGCAGTGCAGGCTCACCACGTCGGAAACCGCCAACAGTTCCTGAAGCGGCAGGTAACGGATATGCTCCTCCTCCAGCTCCGGTTTACGGTGCGGGCAATAATAAACCACCTCCATACCGAAGGCCAACGCCGCCCGGGCCACCCGCTGGCCAATCTGCCCAAAGCCGATGATTCCCATCGTCCGGCCATACAATTCCTGCAAAGGCGTAATCTGATAGGTAAAGTCCGGACAGCTCACCCAGTCCCCCGCATGGACGCTCTGGTTCAGCTCCGCCACATGGCTCATGGCATAGAGCAGCAGCGCAAACACATGCTGCACCACGGAAACCGTGCTGTATCCGGGAATATTGGTCACCACCACGCCCCGCTCCTTGGCGGCCGCAATGTCGATATTGTTGTACCCCGTGGCAAGCTCGCCCAGGTAGCGCAGCTCCGGGCAGGCCTCCAGGACCTCCCGGGTAATCCGGCACTTGTTGGTGAGCACGATCTCCGCGCCCTGCATCCGGGGAATGACCTGATCCGCCGGCGTGCGCTCATAGACCGTCAATTCCCCCAGGGGCAGCAGCAGATCCCAGTTCAGGTCCTGGGCATGGACGGAGTAGCCGTCCAGAATCACAATTTTCATCGGCGTACGCCTTCCTTTCCTTTGGAATGCACCGGAGGAACGGTATCAGAATTCGCAGTTCATGGGTGTGCGGGCATAAGGAATCACATCGCGGATGTTATCCACGCCGGTAAGATAGATCAGCAGCCGTTCAAAGCCCATGCCAAAGCCGGAATGCGTGCATCCGCCAAACCGGCGCAGGTTGACATACCAGTACATCTGCTCCTTCGAGATATGGAGCTGATCCATGCGCTGGCACAGCAGGTCATAGCGCGTCTCGCGCTGGGAACCGCCCATCAGCTCGCCCGCGCCCGGCACCAGCAGATCCACCGCGGCCACGGTCTTGCCGTCGTCATTCTGGTACATGTAGAAGGCCTTGATATCCTTGGGCCAGTCGTAAACGAAGACGGGGCTCTTGAAATACGTCTCGGTGAGATACTTCTCATGCTCCTTGGCCAAATCCTCGCCGTACTTGGGCTCGAACTGGAACTGCTCCTTGGCCGCCCGCAGGATGGTGATGGCTTCCTCGTGCGTCACCCGCGCCGCCCCGGAGGAAGCCAGGCCGCGCAGCTTGTCCAGCAGCCCGCCTCCGGTGAACTGCTCCAGGAACGCCAGTTCATCCGCGCACTTGTCCAGCACGGTGTTGACCAGGTATTTCAGGAAATCTTCCTCAATATCCATCAGCTGATGAATGTCGCAGAAGGCGATCTCCGGCTCAATCATCCAGAACTCCGCGGCGTGGGTCTTGGTGTTGGAGTTTTCCGCCCGGAAGGTCGGCCCGAAGGTATAGACCTTCGAGAAGGCCATGGCAAAGGTTTCCGCTTCCAGCTGGCCCGTCACCGCCAGGGAGGTCGCCCGGCCGAAGAAATCCTTGCTGGGGTCCTTCTGTTCCTCCGGCGGCAGGGTAGTCACGGTAAAGGTGTTGCCGGCGCCCTCCGCGTCGTTGGCGGTAATCAGGGGCGTATGCACATACAGATAGCCCCGATCTTGAAAATAGGTATGAATGGCCATGGACGCCACCGACCGCACCCGGAACACCGCCTGGAACAACCGGGTGCGCGGGCGCAGATACGCGATCTCCCGCAGGTATTCCACCGTGTGCCGCTTGGGCTGCAGGGGATAATCTTCCGGGCAATCGCCCAGGAGCGTAATCCGTTGGGCTTGGATTTCCGGCGTGGTGGGGTCCTTGTACGCAGGCACCACCTTGCCCTGCACCTCAATGGCCGCGCCTATATGGAATCCTTTGACCCGGTCATAGTCATCCATATCCGCGTCATAGACCACCTGGGGATTCTTGAAACAGGTGCCGTCGAAGAAATCAATGAAACCCATATTCTTCTGCCTGCGATGGTTGCGAATCCAGCCCCGCAGCAGCACTTCCTGACCCGTCAACGCCTCCAGGCGTTCTTTCAGCTCTCGTGTGGTGATCACGTCCATGCTCTTTCCCGCTCCTCTTGCGCGCCTTTGCGCAATTTCGTCCCCTGTATGATAGCACAGCCGCGGGGAAGAAGCAAGGGCAACCGTAGCCGCGCCGCTTCCGCGCCATGCGCAGGGGGGCGACGGACGGAACGCGCGAGTTTTACAACTGCAAGCATTGACATTTGTTCCCGCTTGTTTTACCATGACATATGAGAAAATAGGTAGATCGCGTACTTTCCCCGCATGCGCAGGGACGCGAAATGAACGGGCGCATGCCCGAAGAAGTTGGAGGCAGCGAAGGAATGCGAGTTACGCGCATCAAATCGGGAATGCTATGGGCTTTGGTCATGGCGCTGCTGTGCGCCGTGTTGCCGGCCGGCCTGGCCGCCCAGACCACCCTTTCGGTATCCTTTAACGGATTGCGTGCCACCGCCGACGGGCAATGGCTCACCGAGCCGCTCACCGGCGTTTTTGAGGTTTGGTCCGGCGAAACGCTGCTGGGACAGGTCACGGCCAATCCCACGGACGGCAGCGCGGACACGCTGGCGCTGTCCACCACGGAGGATATTTCCCTGCGGCCGGTCATGGACGCCATGCCCCAGGGGTATTTCATCCAGGACGCGCCCATTTCCGTATCCATTGCCCAGGGCAAGCAGAACAATCCCCCCGTGCTGGTCTACGCGGACGCGGGCCTGTTTACCGTGCAGGGCGAAGTGGGCGCGTCCTTTGCGCTGCTTTTCCGGCAGCAAAGCGAAACGGGCGAGGAGACGGTGGAGGAAATCCTCTCCTTTTCCTTGGATGACGCGGGGTATTACGAGCTGCCCCAGGCGATTCAAAGCGGCGCGTACACGCTGCGGCAACTGACAGCCGCGCCCGGACGCGCCCTGGCCGCGGATCTGCCCTTTACCCTGCCCGCCTACACGGGGGACGAGGAAACCATCCTTCATCTGCAGGTAGAAGGCGCCGCCATGCCGTCCTCCACGGTTACGCCCACGCTTTCCGTCCTCACCCCCACCCCAGACATGACCTTGACGCCTACTCCGAGCCCCGACGTTTCCCCCTCCCCCACCCCCGTTCCCGCGGAGTGCGCCATTACGGGCAGGGTGTTTTGCGGCGACACCGCCGTTTCCGGCGTAACCGTCACCGTTCAAAGCGGCCTCTCCGCCGTGACGGACGCGCAGGGCGAATTTACGCTGGAAGGCCTAACCGCGGGCGAATATGTGCTGACCTTTATTCCCGCCGACGGACGCTACGTCATTCCCGCCACGGTGCAAACCGTGCGCGTGGGCGGCGACTCCCCGCAAACTGCGGAAATCTTTACCGAGGCCGAGGCAAGGGGCTTGCTCCATCTGACCGCCTCCGCCTCGGTGAGCTATGACTGCCGGCTGACCCAAGGGGAGACCCTGGTCGCCGAGACCGCCTCCGACGACGCCGGGACGGTCTCCCTGGGCAATCTGGACCCCGGCGAATATACCCTGACCCTGTCCCTGCCCCAGGGCGTGCTGCTCACGGAGCTGAACCACGCGGCGACCCTTCAGCGGGAGCAGGCCCAGTGGAACGTAACCCTGACCGCGGGCCAGGAAAGCGCCTACCAGCTGGTCTTTACCCAGGGCGGCAGCATCTCCGGCACGGTATCCAACCTGCCGGAGGGTTCCGTGGTCTCCCTGGCCAACGACCAGGAGCAGCTGCAAACCGCCGTGGCCGAGGGAACCTATGCCTTCCCGGCAGTGCTGCCCGGAAGCTATACCCTATCCGTCACCCTGCCTGCGGGAGGCACGCCTTCCGGGGACGGCTGGAACGGTCTGGAGGCCGATGGCCAGCGGCAGGCCGCCACAACGGTCACGGTTGTTTCCGGCCAGGATACCCAAGCGCCTGAGCTGCACTGCGTCAGCGCCGCGGGGCTGTCCGGCCAGGTCTTTGCCGATACCAATGCCGACGGCACGCTGCAATCCGGCGAAGCGGGCGTAGCCGGCGCCACGGTGAACCTGCTGGACGCCTCCGGGCAGGTCTATGCCTCCACCCTTACCGACGCCGCGGGGCTATGGGGTTTCTCCGGCATCCCCGCGGGCGAGTGGCAGATCCAGGTACTGCCTCCTGAGGGCTATGCGCTGCTGGGCCAGCTGGGCGAAAGCCGCATCGGCCTCTCCGGATTCAGCGATGTGGTAACGCTTTCCGGCATGGATATCCAGGGGCTGAACGCCGCCGCTACCACTGCCTGCACCCTGGAAGTGAACGTATTTATTGACGCCAACAGCAACGGCGAGCGCGGCACCTATGAACGGCGTTTGGCCGGCGTGCAGCTGGAGGCCATTCGCGTGCTGGACAGCGAGGAAGCAGTGGTGGCCTACGCCGTTACCGACGAGGAGGGCAACGCGACCTTTACCACGCTGGCGCCGGGCGTCTACAAGCTCCGGGCCACGCTGCCTGACGGCTATGGCTTCGGCAAAATGGGCAAAGAGATTCGCTTAACCTCCAGTATTATGGAGATGAGCTCCGAGCTGACCCAGGTCAGCCAGGAATTCACCGTCGGATATGAGGAGGCCGCGCAGGTGGGCATCGGCGTGAATACCATGGCCACCGTGACCGGCATCATCTGGCGGGATGAAAACGCGGACGGCATCTGGAATGAAGGCGAAGGCGTCATGTCCGGCGTGTCCGTAACCCTGACCGGGGAAAAGAACGGCCTGACCTACACCGCACAGTCCGGCGAAGACGGCGTCTACACCCTTAGCCAGGTGCGCGCCGGGAGCTACAAGCTCTCCTTCACCTGCCCCGACGGATGGATGTTCACCCGTTACAGCTCTACCGGCGGCGAGCGGCGCTCCATTATCACCACCGAGGGCCGCCGCACCGCCAGCAAGACCGTTCAGTTGGAGGCCGGCGAGGTGCTGGACCTGCAGCATGTAGGCATGATGCGGGAAGCTACCGTAGAGGGCATGGCCTTCCTGGACGCCAACTACAACGGCCTGTATGACCAGGGTGAAGCGCCCCTGGCAGGCGTGGACGTGGAAATTTACAAGGCCAACGGCGACCTGGTAGCCTCCGCCATCTCCGGGGAGGACGGCGTCTTCCGCCTGACCGCCCTGCGCCCCAACGATTACCGCCTGCGGGTCATTCTTCCCGACGACGGCTCCACCTTTACCACCACCGTGGACGCCACCGTCACCGGAAACTGGCTCAAGGCGCGTTCCGGCCGCCGGGAAAACAGTGTGGACCCGCTGACCCTGGAACTGGGCGAAAACAAGCAGGTGGTGGTGGGCGCCATCTATCCCGGCTCCATCACCGGCACCTGCTATCTGGACGATAATTTCTCCGCCACCATGGACGAGGGCGAGAAGGTGGTTTCCGGCCTGGTGGTTACCCTGTTGGACGCGGACGGCAACGAGGTCGCCAAAGCCAAGACCAACAACAAAGGCGTATATGCCTTTAAGGATCTGACCCCCGGCACCTACCGGCTGTCCATGCAAGCCAAGACGGGCTATGCCTTCACCTGCCTGGGCGCGCAAAACGTCATGGTAAATCTCACCGCCGGCGCGGGTCAATCCGAAAGCTTCTTCCTGGCCCTGGGCGAAAACCGTCAGCAGATGGACGCCGGCATGATTCTCCCCGGCACCGTGCAGGGCAGCGTCTTTGCCGACAGCAACGACAACGGCCTCATGGACGAGGGCGAAACCGGCCTGGCCGGCACGGTGGTCCAACTGATGAGCGAATCCGGCGCCGTCTTTGAAACCACCCTGGATGAGACCGGCGCGTACCTTTTCGACGCGGTCATGCCCGGACGCTACTATGTGCGCTATCAGCTGCCCGAGGATACGGTGTTCTCCCCGGTGCAAAGCGGCGGCAATACCATGACCGGCGAGGGCAATGTGGGCGCCAGCGAATGGTTTGACTTTGCCACGGGCCAGCAGGTGGATATGCCGCTGACCGGCGGCGTCACCCTGGGCATTATCAGCGGCACCGCCTTTACGGATCACGACGGCAGCGGTACGCTGGACGCCGGCGATGCGCCTCTGTCAGGCGTAACCCTTACCCTGACGCCTACCCGCAACGATCTGGAAGAAATCACCTGTACCACCGGCACGGACGGCGTCTTTACCCTGCCGCAGCTTCATCCCGATACATACACCCTGCGTGTCGCCTTCCCCGACGGCCTGGTGCTCACCCGGCAAGCGGATTATACCATACCGCTTGCTGCCGGCACGGATGACCAGAACGTTTCCCTGACCGTGGCCATGGGCGACCGCTATGAGTATCAGCTGCTGGGCGGCGTTTCTCCCGCTACCGTCAGCGGACGGCTCTGGCTGGATGAGAACAACAACGGACGCATGGAGGACGCGGAGCGGACCCTCGCCGGAAAGCAGATACTGGTGGTGGACGAGAGCACGGGCGCGACCTTCGCGACCCTGACCACGGACGATACGGGCGCCTTCTCCGTTCAGGGGCTGCTTCCCGGCGCCTATGCGTTCCGTTTCGCCATGGACGAGACCATGCTCTCCGCTAAGTCCGGGGACAGCACCTTTGTGGACGAAGGTTCCGCTTTGGTGCAGCGCGTCACCGTACAGGAAGGAGAAACCCGCGATGATCTGCTTGCCGGCGTGGTGGTATACACCTCCCTGGGCGGCACCGTATGGGCGGATCTGAACGGTCAGATTGCCCCCCTGGCGCAGGCGCACCTGGTGCTTACGGACGGCTCCGGAACCCAGCTGCAAGTCTATGATACCCTGGAGGATGGCGCTTACCGCTTTGACGGCCTGTTCCCCGGCGACTACTTCATCGCTGTCACCCTGCCCGAGGGCTATCTGGCCGTGGAACCGGGGGACGCACGGCTGGCCGAGGGCGGGCGCATCAGCATGCTCACCCAAACCAACGGCCGCGCGGGACAGAGCGACAAACTCACCCTGCGCATGGCGGAAAACCAGCTTGCCCTGGATATTGGCGGCGTGCTGCCCGGCAGTCTGGGCGACCTGGCATGGCTGGACGAGGATGGCGACGGCTGGTATGATACCGGCGAACCCGGCCTCCCCGGAGTCGCCCTGCGGCTGATGCGCAACGGCGAAACCGTAGCGGAAACCACCACGGACGCCTATGGCTATTACCAGTTTACCAACCTCTACCCCAGCACCTACAGTCTGGAAGTCACCTATCCTGCAGAGGTAAAGCCCACCAAACCCGGCGCCGGGTTGATGACCAGCCTGCTGCCGGAGAGCGAGGAAAGCGTCTCCGTCATCGAAGGCGTGCAGGTGGAGAGCAACGCCGCCAACCGAAATGTGGACATGGGCTTTGTCCTCCGGGAAGAAGGCGTATACCCCGCCGGTATCGGCGACGCCCCCACCCAGGACTGGACCAAGCTCACCTACGGAGAGTAACCCCTGTCAAGTACCCTGCTACCGCTCCTCAAGCGCCTCACCGCGCTTGAGGAGCATTTTTTCTATGCGCCGCTAGTCTCCACAGGCTCACGGCTGCAAAGGAAAAGCGGAGGGACATTCTCCTCCGCTCAGGCTGCTGAAAAAAGCGGTGTCTTTCATAGGACGCTGCAAAAATGAATTTTCGATCCCCTAGCTTGCAGAAGTTTCACATGTATGGGAACCGAAGGAGTCCAGGGGGCGATCGGAAAGCCCCCTGGTCGCGCCCGCAGGCGCGAAATCCCCTGTGCTTGCGAGCATGCTATGCTTAACTTGCAAACAAATGAAGCAAAAACCTTTGTCAACAATCTGAGCGGAGGGGCGTTCCCCGCCGCTCAGGCTGCTGAAAAAGGCGCGTTTTTTCATATGACTGCAAGAAAAATGAAACTTCAGGCTTCCAAAAGGAAAGGCGGAACGATAGGAAAGCCCCGGCGCAACCGGGGACTTTCCGCTCTTCCTTGGGCCTCCTTCAAGCCCGTCCGGATGGCGGCGCTTCCCCCCGGTTGTCCAATTCCCAGAGCGTCTTGTCCCGGCGAAAGGCGACGCACGTTGCAACCCCTGCCAGAAAGAGCGCCAGAAAGAATACCGCGGCTCCGGCGCCCTTTCCCGTGCCAAATATCGCGCCCAGCACAGGCGAATCGGCAGCAACAAGCCATGGCTCAAACACCGCGTCCACCAGCCATCCGCCCAGCAGATACCCCAGCGGGATGGTAAAAAACTGCAGGCTGTTGCGGGCCGACCACACGCGCCCCTGCATATCCAGCGGGATGCGGCTGCGCATCACCACATCCAGATTAGCGCTCATCAGCGGAATACCAATCCATCCCAGCAATGCCCCCACGCACCAGTACGGCAGGCTCGGGCCCACCGCCAGGAGCAGATTCTCCGTGCTCATGGACAGCAGCAGCGTGTTGCATATGACGCGTATTCTGCTCTTTGGCGCAGGCAAAGCGGAAGCCAGCAGCGACCCCGCCAGCATGGCCAGGCCGCAGACCATATTCACCGTACCCAGCGCTACGCTTCCTCCACGATTCAGCACCAGAGCAGGCAGCGCCGCCTGATACATGGAGGCGGTCAGGTTAATGGCCGCCAGGAAAAACATCAGGTGCAGTATGCCGGGATTCCGCCGCAGATACCTTAGCCCTTGCCGGGCGGCCCGAAGCAGGCCCTCCGCCTCCGGATTTGCCCGGGAAACGGCGGGGATACGAATCCAGGCCAGCAGGGTAATAAAGGCCAGCCCAAAGGTCGCCAGGTCAAAGCAAATCACCGCCTCCAGCCCGGCAAAAGCCAGCAATGCCGTAGCCAGCACAGGCGTCAGCAGGCTTTGAACAGATGAGGAAAAGGAGCGCAATCCGCTGACCCGCTGATAATAGCGTTCCGGCGTAAGCAGCGTGTTCACCACATCCGCCGCAGGCTGCTGGATGGTATTCATCAACCCGTTCAGCGCGTTCACCACATACAGATATTCCAGGCGAAGGGTTCCCGCCCGCAGCATCGCCAGCACCGCCACCGTAGTCGCAGAGGCAAAGCTGTCGCACAGCAGCAGCGTGCGCTTTTTGTCCCATCGGTCGCTGAGCGCTCCGGCAAAAATGCTCATCACCACATAGGGCGCATAGGAGCAAACGGAAAGCAGCGCCGTGGAAAGCGCGGATCCTTCCTGCTGATAGGACCAAACCACCAGCGCATAGCTCGTCATGGCGCTGCCCAGCCCCGACAGGGATTGGGTGAGCCACAGCAAAAGAAAATCGTGCAATTCTTTCCAAAAGGTGCTGATCTTATACATATCGGCTTCGCCTCCATGGTTTGATGTTCGTTTCCGCCATGGTATGCGAAGCCCGCGCCGGACAAGAAAATCAATCCGTGATATGCTCCATGCCGCCTGTCCAGCTCAGGCTTCGCATGGAGCAAAGGCAATGCACAGGATCACCGCAAGCGCTCCCTTCTTTATGCCTGCCGCCTTATTCCATGCGGCCCAGGCTTTCTCGTTCCACCAGGGTCCAGGGAAACGAAACGCTTTCCTCCCGCTCCCCGGCCATCATGCGCAAAAGCTTCTGCGCCGCCAGGGCGCCAAAATCATCCTTGGGATGGTTCAGGGTGGTTAGCGCGGGATGCGTCAGGCTCGCAAAGGCGCTGTTGTCAAAGCTGATGACGCTCACGTCCCGGGGCGCTTTACAGCCCCTCTCCCGCAGGGCGGCGCAAAGGCTCAGAGCCGTTTCGTCGTTGTAGCATACCAGCGCGTCGGGGCCGCGGCCTTCGGCAATATGCTCCAGCAGGCTACGCGGGCCTTCCTCCTGAAAGAGCGTGCGCCGGCTCTCTGTGCCAAACCAGCAGACGCGATCATCCGGCAGGCTCTGCCCCGCCCGCGCCAGACAGTCGCACACCCCGCGAAAGCGTTCATGCCCCTGCCGGTCATCCCGCTTGAATATGCCGCCAATGCGGCGAAAACCCCGGTCCAGAAGCGCCTGCGCCGCCAGCTCCCCGCCGGCGTAGTCGTCCATCACCACCTGCACGCAGTCCTGCAGCTGCGGATAGCTGCCGTTGATAAACACAAAGGGTATGTTCTTTTCCTTCAGCGCCCGATACAGCGCCATGTTCGGATTGGGCAAGGCGGTTTTGGTTCCTTCGATAATCAACCCATCCACCCCATGGTCCAGCGCCCTTTGCAAGATAGCCCGCTCATGGTCCGCCCGGTTATACGTAGCCGAGAGACTCATCATGCAACCGTTGGCGGAAAGCACATGCTCGATTCCGCGGACAATGGACGGGAAAATATAATCCGTTATATAGGTCGTCACAACGCCTACGGTAAGCGTTTCCCCATGACGGCGCGGGCCATGCTTCACATACGTGCCGCTTCCCCTACGCCGCACCACCAGCCCGTCGTCCTCCAGCAGCGCGATGGCCTGGCGCACGGTTTGCCTGCTCACTTGGAAGCGCCGCCTGAGTTCCTCCTCCGTGGTAAGCAGGGCGCCCTCGGCAAATACGCCTTCGGCAATCTCCCGCCGCAAAACAGCCGCCACCGCTTGATATTTGGGTTGGGCCGCCACAAGTCTCCCCCCTTTCAACAACGTAATTTGTATGTTTTCATCATAACAAAAAGAGCCGGAAAGCGCAAGCCTTCCGGCCTATCTTGTACGTACATGTTCAATGCGCCCGCAGCCACGCCAACAAATCGGCATAGACTTCCTGGGCGTTGATTTCGTTGAACATTTCATGGCGTCCGCCGGGATACAGCTTCACGCTCACATCCCGCAGGCCTGCCTGACGCAGTTCCTCCGCCACCTTGTTTACCCCCGCGCCCTGATTGCCCACCGGGTCCTTGTCCCCGCTGAACAGATAGACCGGCAATCCTTTGGGAATCTTTTTCAGCTCATCCAGCTTACGCAGGCGCTCCAGTCCCCGGAACATGTCCCGGTACCCGGAAGCGGTAAACAGGAATCCGCAATAGGGGTCGGCCACGTACCGGTCCACCTGGGCGTTATCCCGGCTGAGCCAGTCGAAAGCCGTGCGGTTGGGCGCAAAGGCCTTGTTGGAAGCGCTGAAAGCCAGCTGGTTCACCAGAGGGGCCGGTTTCCTGCCCTGCCCCAGGGCGCAGAGCAACCCCGCCAACGCCAACCCCGCCTTTACGGAGCCGTTCCCGAACCAACCCGTTCCCGAGAGCACAGCTCCCCGAAGGCCCTGACCGTGCTCCATGAGATAGCAGCGGACCGCGAAAGAGCCCATGCTATGCCCCAGCAGGTAATACGGCACGCCGGGATAGGCGCGCTCCGTCTCCTGGCGCAGCAAGTGTATATCGTCCAGCAAACGGTCCCAGCCATGGTTGTCGGCAAAATAACCCAATGTCGCCGCTTTCGGCCCATGCCCCAGATGGGTATGTCCCACCACCATGTATCCGCCGTTGCACAGCGCCCGCGCAGGCGCGTCGTAGCGGTCCATGTGCTCTGCCATGCCATGGACGAATTGCACAATACCCTTGGGCGCGCCTTCGGGCAGCCAAAGGCGCTTATCCAGCGTCTGTCCGGTGGAGGAGGTAAAGGTTCCGGTAATGCAATTAGCCATTGTAGCGCCCTCTTTCTTTGCTGTTTTCACGGTTCCTACGCTATACCCAGTATACGAACCCGCCGCCGGAATGTCAACGGGAAATCCCTGGCCAAACCGCCCGGCCTGTGCTATAATGAAAGCAATCAACACGAAAGGATGTTCCTGCTTTATGCGTTGCAGATGCAAGAAATGCCCTACCTACATGGTGCAGGCGGAGAGCGAGCGCCTGGGCTGCGTATGCCCGGCATGCGGATACCGCTGCGCCGATTGCCTGGGAACAAATACGGTCGTGCAGCGGGAAGAGCTGAGCCGCCTGGCCTTTGATCCCCGCTTTACCCCCGAAGCCCTGTCCCGCGCCTTTGAAGATGAAGCGGAGGATGAGGAACCTTTCGGACGCGATCCCTGGGAATGACAAAGGAGGCTGCGCCATGGACCGGGTCATCCTGCACTGCGACTGCAACAACTACTTTGCCTCGGTGGAGCTGCTGGACAAACCCGAGCTGCGCAATCAGCCCGTCGCCGTGGCCGGGGACCCGGAAGGCCGTCACGGCATCATCCTGGCCAAGAACCAAATCGCAAAAAAATACGGCGTGCAAACCGCCGAAACCCTCTGGCAGGCCAAACGAAAGTGCCCCGGCCTGATTCTGCTGCCGCCCCACATGGAGAAGTACCGGGAAATGAGCCGCCGGGTCAACGCCATTTATTTGGACTATACCGATCAGGTGGAGGCCTTCTCCATTGACGAGAGTTGGCTGGACGTAACCGCCAGCCGCCATCTTTTCGGCGAGGGCAAAGCCATTGCGGACCTGCTGCGGCAGCGGGTACGCCAGGAGCTGGGCATCACCATCTCCGTGGGCGTCAGCTGGAACAAGACCTTTGCCAAAATGGGCAGCGACTACAAAAAGCCCGACGCCACCACGGTCATCACCCGGGAAAACGTCGCGCAAATTCTCTACCCTTTGCCGGTTACCGACCTGATTTTCGTAGGCAAAAGCGCGGGACAAACGCTGGCTCGCCACGGCGTGCATACCATTGGCGACCTGGCGGCCTGCCGCGCGGAGGAGGCGGAGAGCTGGCTGGGCAAAGGCGGCAAAAGCCTGTGGCTGGCCGCCCGGGGACTGGATGACAGCCCTGTGCGCCGCTACGGCGAGCATGAAACCGCCAAGAGCATTGGCAACGGCATGACCTTTCCCCGCGACCTGGTGGGACGGGAGGAGTGCATCGCCGGGTTGACGCCCCTGTGTGAAAGCGTCGGAGCGCGCCTGCGCGCCCACCACCTGAAATGCCGTACCCTGACCCTGCAAATCAAGGACCCGCAGTTGAAGGTCATCTCCCGCCAGAAGCCCGTGGAACCGCCTACCAATCTGACCCGGTACCTGCTCCGGGAGGCCGTGCAGCTGCTGGAAAGCTCCTGGCCGGAAAACGCGCCCGTGCGCCTGTTCACGGTGACCGCGGGGGCCCTCATGGACGAGGAGGCTCCCGTAGCCGCTCAGCTCTCCTTTCTGGAGGAAGCGCCCGCAGACGACACGCGGCAGCGCAAGCTGGAGCAAACCCTGGACAGGCTGCGGGACAAATTCGGGCGCAACGCGGTGGCCACCGCCCGGGGCCTAACCCAACCAGGCTCTCCCCAGTCCTCGGATGCAGAGGATGTCCATGCTGCAGAAAAGCATCCCTAACCCCTGCGTCCGCAACCTATGGGCGTTCCATGCGCTCCCTGTGCCGCCAGCGCATCCCAGCCCCGGATTGCCGCCCGCGCAACCGCGCCCCTTTCATCTGTGCTGCGGCCCAGCGACTCAAACCGTTCCGCCCCTCCGGAAAGGGTGCGTCAGCCTCCCTGTCGCGTCCAAATCAACGATCCGCCCCGCCGGCAAAGCCGGCGGATACGAATGGAAGTCGGAGGGGTTGCAGCCCCTCCGCTACCTCCATACACAAGCAAAAAAAATTTCTGCCTCTCTAACTTGCAGAAATTTCAACAAATATGGAGCCGACGGGGTCCAGGGGACAACCGGAAAGCCCCCTGGCCGCACCCGCAGGCACAAAATCTCCTGCGCTTGTAAGAACGCAAGGGAGGACTCGCAAAAGGGCGCGCAGCAAACTGCCCTCCCCACAGCCTGAGGCCTCCGAAGGGATTTAATCCTTCGGAGGCCTGCGCATGCGCCGCCGTTATTCCCATACAATGTCCAGTTCGGAACCATCCCAGGAGGCCAGGACCTCCGGGTCCACGGTTTCCATGCAGACGAACATCACCGTGATGGCCCCGGTCTCCGGGTAGAGCTTTGCCTCCATTTTTACATCATAGGGCAAGGTATTGATGAAGCGCAGGTCAGAGTAGACGCCTACCGTGGCGTCAAACTCCAGGGGTGCGTAAGTGGTGCCGTTATCCGTATGGGGCTCCCGTTCGGTAATCTGGAAGGGCAGGGACAGCGCCGCCTGATACATCAGCGTGCTGGTATGGCAGATGCCACCGCCAACGCCGCTGCCCTCTCCGCCGGTAATACCCGCAACATAATAGCCTTTTCCCTTGGTAACAGGCCCGACATTCTCCAGGAAGGAATACTCGGAACCGCTGGGGATGACCGTTTGATCCATCAGGCTCATGGCCAGCTTGATATTGCGCTTGCGGTATACATAGTATGCGCCGCCCTGCTTCTCGCCGTAGAACTGGGTATAGCCGCCGATTATATCCCCTTCTTTCGCCTCACGCCAGGAGGTCAGGGCATGGTACTCCACCTTGTCCGCGTCAATGGCCACGAATTCCCGTCGCAGCAGGGTTTCCACCGTGTCGCCCGGCTCATCCTTGACAAAGATGATATCCCCCGCATGCAGGGTGTTGCCGCCGTAATAGTCCCCGCTATCGGTGATGTGCTGCTCCCCGGTCATGACCACATAGCCATTGAGCCGGTACGTCTCATAGCCCGGCACATCCCACAGGAAACGGTTCAGCGAATGGTAGTGGAAAAGCCATTTGTTCTTGGCGTAGCCGGTGTACTTGCCGTCCATGGACTGCACCTTGCACCACTCGCTGCCCCAGGCAAGCACCCGCAGCTCGTCGCCCTTATCAATCTGCTTGATGCGCCGCCCGTCGTCGGAGGGTTCCTCGCGGATGTTGAACTGCACCCGCGTCATGCAGATATAGCGCACCTCATCGGTATCCGATTCGCCAATGGCAGGATACGTCAGCAGGTCCGTCCCTTCCCGCAAATCCGTAACCGTGGCGAGGGCGGCCTGTTCCGTCTCCTGCTCCGGCTGCGGGGCAGCGGTGGCATTCAGCTGGATATACTTCAGCCAGCTTGTCTTGGCGTAGCCGGTATACGCGCCGTTGGTGGTGCGCACCTTGCACCACTCGTCCCCGCTTTCCAGAATGGTCAAGTCCGCGCCCTGGACCAGGTTGCAAACCATCTCCGCGTCCTCGTCCGGCTGGGCGCGCAGATTGAACTGTACCCGCGCCTGGCAGGCGCCAATGACCGTATCGCCCTGCGCCATGCCGGCCGGCGCCGTACACAGCAGCAGCGCGCAAACCATCAAGCTTGCAACGATTCTCTTCATGACGTTTTCATGCTTCCCTTCCCGGTTTATATTTCCCACGTTGGTAAATTGCGGTAAACCATTGTTCATTGTAGCAATTACAAGTGGCGTTGTCAATCCGCCTCCGCCTGCAAAAATAGCGCGGCAGGAGCTTTCCATCCCCCGCCGCGCCACAGGTCGCCTTTTGCTTTAGTAGCCGCCTTCCATGTCCTTAAGGTTTTCCAGTTCCTGCAGCGTCCCTTCCGCATAACGCTTTTCCGCTTCCGCCATGATGGCCGCGGTGGCGCTGACGCCGCAGCGGGTCGCGCCCACCGCCCGGGCGGAAAGCACCGTATCCAGGTCCCGGATGCCGCCGGAACCCTTTACCTGCACCCGCTCCGACACGCTGCGCCGCATAAGCTTCAGGTCCTCAATGGTGCAGCCTTTGCTGCCATAGCCCGTGCTGGTTTTTACAAAATCTGCGCCGGCTTCCTCACTGAGGCGGCAGGCGGTAACCTTCTGCTCGTCCGTGAGGTAGCAGGTTTCCAGAATGACCTTCACCAGCGCTCCGGCCTCATGGGCCGCTTGCACGATCTGCCGGATCTCCTCGCGCACATACGCTTCGTCGCCGGCCACCAGCTTGCCGATATTGATGACCATATCCAGCTCCGTGCATCCGTCGGCCAGGGCCTGCTTCGCCTCCGCGACCTTGACCGCCGTACGGTGCGCGCCATGGGGGAAACCGATCACCGTGCACACCTTCACATCGCTCCCCCGCAGCATGGACGCCACCAGGGGCATGTCGCAGGGACGGGCGCAGACGCTGGCCGTATCATAACGCAGGGCAAGTTCGCAGCCTTTGCGGACATCCTCGTCGGTCAGATACGGCTGCAAGGTGCTGTGATCCAGCATTTTAGCGATGTCATGGGGTGTAAGACGCATACTCAAACCCTCCCGTAAAAATATCTTTGTTGCGTCGCAATACTTGTCTGAGTATTCCATTCGCGCCGTGATAGCCCAATGCCTTCACCGCGCGGAAATTTTCTCCTGCCAGAAATCCCGGAGCAGCGCCCCGGCGTCCCCGTAGCGTATTTCCCAATGTTCTGGGCACAAGGCACGGTACGCGCCCTGCCTGTAACGGTCATCCAGCAGCAGCGCCACGCCCCGGTCCGTTTCCGTACGAATCACCCGGCCCACCGCCTGCGCCACCTTCTGCATGCCGGGTATGCGATAGGCGTAGGCGAAACCCTGCCCCAGGGTTTTCTCATAATAGGACCGCAGGGTTTCCTGAAAGAGATTCACCTGGGGCAAACCCACGCCCACAACCATCACCCCGTCCAGCGCCGTGCCCGGTAGGTCGATTCCCTCGGAAAACACGCCGCCCAGCACGCACAGGGAAAGCACGGGCTCCCCCTCCGCCCGATATGGCGCAAGAAACGCCGCCCTTTCCTCCTGGTTCATTTCCGGAGCCTGGCATTGCCTGGGAAGCGCGTCCAGCAGCGCATCCACCTGCCGCAAATAGGCGAAGCTCGGGAAATAGACCATATATTTGCCCGGATGGCTCTCCGCCAGCTGCCGGATTCGCAGAGCAATCTGCCCCGCCGTGGCTGGACGCTGCGCATAACGGGTATTGATATTTTCCTGAATCACCAGCAGATTCTCCCGCGGGAAGGGGGAAGGCATGGCAAAGCAGGCGTCCTCCTCCCCGCCCCCCAGCAATACCTTCATATCCTGCAAGGGCGAAAAGGTGGCGGAAAAATACACCACGCCCCGCAATTTGGCGGTGGTTTCCTCCAAATGAGCGGCTACATCCAGCGCCAGGGCAGTCAGGCAAACGTCCCGCCGCCCCTGGGTCAGATAGGCGTACCCGCCCTGGTCCCGCCGCAAGGCGCGGACAAACCCCAACAGGGACCGCAGGGCGTCCCCCATCCCCTGGGCGTCTGTTCCCCAGGAAAGCCCCTCCATGGACGCAGCCTGCAGGGCGTCCAGCGCGTCCTCCGCGGCTGGGAGGATCTTCTCCGGCAGCGCCTCCAGGCGGGCCTCCGTTTCCGGCGATTCCGGCGCGGCCTCCTCCAACCGCTTCAGCAGTTCCGTAAGCGCCTTGTACAGGGGATGCCGCCGCCCGGCCGCCTTGCCTACGCCCTGGCGCAAGCGCCGCAGCGCGCCCCCGTCCAGCCGGCCAGAAAGCATTTCCCGGGCGCGTCCCAGCAAATTGTGCGCCTCGTCCACCAGCAGGGTCACATCCCCCCGCCGGTCAAAAACGCGCTGGATATGCACCGCCGGATCAAAGGCATAATTGTAATCGCATATTACCACATCCGCCAGCTCCGCCAGGGACAGGGCAAATTCAAAGGGGCATAGCATATGCCTGTCCGCCATGGCGCGTACGGCGTCCCCCGTCCAATCCTGAAGCTTCAGCATTTCCAGCAGCGCGTCCTGGTCCCGCAAAAAATGCCCCCGGGCCCGCGGGCACCAGTCCGGATGACAAACGGTGGGATGCGGGCACTGCTTCTCTTTGGCGTTCAACGTCAGCACCCACAATTTCATCCCCTGGCCGCGCATGCGTTCCACGGCTTCCAGCGCGCCCTGCCGCTGGGTGGTTCGGGCGGTCAGGTAATAAACCTGCCCCGTCCATCCCTCCCCCAGGGCTTTCAACGCCGGAAACAGCGCCGCCGTAGACTTTCCCGTGCCTGTGGGCATGCTGGCAAACAGGCGTTTCCGCCGCCGTATGGCCGTATAGACCTGCACCGCCATTTCCCGCTGCCCCGCCCGGTAAACCGCATAG
The DNA here is from genome assembly GCA_964540735.1 of uncultured Oscillospiraceae bacterium. GTDB lineage: Bacteria > Bacillota > Clostridia > Christensenellales > Aristaeellaceae > Egerieenecus. The sequence continues at coordinate 70,723 of CAZINY010000002.1, read as the reverse complement.
GGAAAGCGCAGGCGGCTTAGGGAAGCATCGCGTTCCCGGACGTGCCGCCGGCGCACCCGCTCCCTGGCCAAATACGCCGCCGTCAACGTCTCAAACAGTTGCCGGCACCGCTCTGCGGACCACTGTTCCTCAAAGACGGCCCGCTCCTGTCCCCGGCGGTTCACATAAACCACCCGCAGCCCCACGGCAGGCCGTTCTTCTTCCTTGCACACAATGGCGCCGTAGCAGGCGCACTGGGCCCAATGCGCGGGCAAGGGCCGCTCCGGCGGCTCCCGGCCCTGCCACAGCTTGATTTCCTCCACGCAGGGGGGCGCTTCCCGCCAGGCGTCCATACGTCCGCCCACCGCCAGCGTCCAGGCTTCTTCGTCCTCCACCGGCACCCGGGTCAGCACGGGCTTTTCGGCTTCCCATGCGTCTCCCAACAGCCGCTGCCTGGCCTTGTGCCCCAGCATGCCCTCCTGCATATCCCGCAGCGCGCCCCCGGGGCGAATGTCCTCTCCGTGGTAGGTAAACTCCACCAGCTCCCGCACGGAGATTCTGCTTTCTTCCACGGCTTCCGCCCCCTCGCTACTCACCGGAGTTTACACGCCCTCCAGCGCGCGGCTTATCTCCGCCACCAGTCCAGCGCGTTTTTCCGGCCAACGCGCCCCATAATGCCTGGCCAGCGCCTCGGTGGGCAGGGAGAGCATCAGGTTCAGGGTGGGTTCCGTAAGGCTATCGGTCAGGGAGAGCATCCAATCCGTCTCGCCAATCTGTTGAAGCAGCGCCGTGGATGGCAAGGCAGGCAACGGCTCGCCCTCCGCGTAGCCCTCGCTGAGCGCGCGGGTTACGGTGGTATAAACCGCCTGGGCCGCCCCCTGCCAACGCTTGCGCAGTTCGCCCTCGGTTACATGCCGCTCCGACGTCAAGGAGAGATCCAGCAGCGCGCTGTTCCCCTCCAGCATCCGCAGGCGCAGGCACTGACGGCCGCCCTTCATGGGGATGGCGTCCGCTTGATTCTGCTGCTCCGCCCGGAACTGCGCCTTCCAGCGTGCCGCCCCGTCTTCCAGCGCTTTGCGGCGGCTGACGGGAATACGTCCGTCGAAGCTGTCCAGGGTATAGCGTCCCTGATCGGTAAGCTCGTAAAGGCTCCCCAGGGCATGGTGACACACCCGTACCTGCCCCATTTCTTCCAACTCGCACAGGTTCAACTGGAGGACGAAATAATTCATCAGATCCTCCTCCACCATAAAGCGCAGCAGCTGCAACTGCGTTACGCCGCCCAGGCAGCGCAGCGCCAGCAGAATCAGCAGCTTCTGTTCGCTTTCGGGCACGTTCTTTCGCGTCACGCGCCGTGTTCCCCCCTTTCGACGGGTTCAGTAAAGCCCCTCAAACATTGCTGTCTGAGGGGCTCACTACCCAATGGACAAGGCAGGCCTGCGGATGATCCGCACCGGCATCTGCCTCAGCCGCGCACTCGGGTTATGTCGAAGTCCTTAGGCCATGAAGGGCTTGATGTCGTTCATCAGGTCTTCGCAGTCGTCGGAGTACACTTCCAAAGTGATCGGCTTGCTCAGGTCCAGGCTGAAGATACCCAGAATGGACTTCGCGTCCACCACGTGACGGCCAGCGCGCAGATCCATGTCGTAAGGATAACGGTTGACCATGTTCACGAAGGTCTTGACATTCTCAGCCAGACTCAGCTTGATGTTGATGGATTTCATGCTTCAAAAGCACCCCCTTTAATTTGGTACATGCTCAGTATACGCTACTCTGCTGGAAAAATCAAGGGAAATCCTGCGCAAGTCCAAAAAAACTTTCTGCAAATTATCATTTTTCTCATCAAATGGCACAAAAAACAAATTTTCTCCATCCCGCTCCAAAACCTTGGAAAGCCTTGCGCCATGCCGACTCCAGCGTTTCTTGCGCCGGCGTCCCGTCCGCATCCTGCGCAAAGCGCGCATCTTTATCATGGCGCGGTTTCGAGCTTTTCCATATGCCAATGCGCCTTGCGCAGGCGCAGGCAGGTTTCCTCCGCCGGTTCCTCGCACCCCGGAAGCACCTGTTCCTTGCGCCCGTACTTGCCCACGGAATCCAGGTTGCTCAGGGCCGGCATGCTTTCCTTGGTGGCCAGGCGGAAGCGGTGCAGGGCGTCCACCGCAGCACTGAAGCCAAAGCTCTTCTCCTGCCCTCCGATGCCCACCGTGTACCGGCGGGTATCGCAGTCAAAGGCGATGCGCACCGTGAAGGGCTGGCCCACGGGATAGTCCGTCCACAGGTCCGTTCGGCCGTCCCCGCGCACCCACAGCTTGCCTCCGGCGCGGAATACCACGCGCAGGGGCGTGCGCCCCTGGTCGTTCTGCACCTCCAGCACGGCCCCATTCGCCACATGATCCACCGTCAGCTCCAGGGCAAGCTCTCCCCGCCGCGCCGCGGCAAAGTTTGCCTCCACCGCGGCCAGGTCATAGGGGTCCCGGTCCCGCAGCACCAGCTCGCCCTTTTCCGCCGCAACAGGGCACCACACGGGCGCGTAAACGCTCAGCTCCCGGGGAATGCCCGTTTCAAAGGCCATGTCGCAGGCCGCCGCCCCGGTGGAGCAGATGGGCACGGGAATATGGCTGATCCAGATGTCCTCCTTGTTGTTGCTGTACGCCAGCCACACGTCGCCGTCCGGGCTTTGCGGGTTGCACTCGGCAATGCCGCGCATATACTGCGGTCCCAGATTCTTGTCCAGGCCGCCATAGCGCTGGGGGGACATGTCCCAGGTCACAGCCGCCATGTTGCCAAAGCGCCAGCCGTCCTCCCCCGTCACCGCGGCAATGGGCCACCGGTGCTGGCCGTCGGTGGTGGGATTGTACATGAGCGTATACCGCCCGTCCGAGGTGCGTTGGCCCCACACCTTGCCCGTGGCGGTGCAGACGTCCTGCTGCCGCGCCGGTTCCGTCCAGGTTTTGCCGCCGTCGTGGGAAAAGGAAACCAGGCCCTTTTTGTACATGCCGATCATTTCCTCCGGACCCACGCTGTAAAAGGATAGCGCTTCCGCCCCGGGGGTGGGAAAGAGCTTGCGGTCAAAGCGCTGCTCCTCATACATCTGCCGGAGCACCGCGCCATTTTCCATGAGCTCGTCGCAGGCCGCGATGAGCAGTTCATCGCCGCTGCTTTGGTAGGGGGCAAAGACCGGGGTATTTTCCGCCGTATAGCCCGCCGCCTCATTGTACATCAGGAACCAGACGCCCTCCGCCAGCGTTCCGTCCGGCTGAATGCGGCGCACCGCCCGGCCTATCCCCCAGCCGTCGCAGGGCGCGCTCACATGCCGGTCATGGACGATGCCATAGAAGGAGAGCGCCAGCAGCGCGCCATTGGAGCCATGGAAAAAGCCCATGCGCTGGTGGGGCACCGTCAGCGCCGTCTCCCTCAGCAGGGCGCTGCGGGGGCCTTTGTAAGGGGCGGTGGGCACTTCCACCGTGGGGAAGGCCACCTCCGGCTTGCTCCAGTGTACCCCGTCGGCGCTGGAGGTCAGCAGCGTGTGGCCGGGCACCTCATGCTCGCTCACGGGATTGGAGAGATACTCCAGGAAAAACCGGCCATAGGCCCAGGCCAGCATGGCGGCGTGGTTGTAGGTCCAGCCGGTACCCTCCGCCCACTCGGGATGCGCCCGATTGGCCCGCAGCACCTGGTACGTTTTGACCCCGGACACATGGGGCAGCGCCCCGTCCTGAAACCGGTTATCCGCGCGGCAGGGGTCTTCCACGCGTATGAGATCGTCACGCATTTTCATGTTCCCCTTTCTCTGTTTCCCTCAAAAAGGCAACGGGGCCGCGTATCCCCACGGATTGAATATAATTATAGAACGAAAGCGGGTCCCGATGGCGGAAGAACAGGGGCAGGGCGCACGCCACCGTCAGCGTATGCTTTCCCGCCTGCTCCACCGGGAAGCGGTAGGGCGGCGCAAAGGCCATGCCCAGCTCCTTTCCGTCCAGGAATACGCGCAGGGCGCCGTAGGCGTCCAGTTCCAGCGCATTGCACCGGGGCGGCAGCTGAATTTCCGTCTGGCAGCGGACAACCCCCGCATACCTGGGCAGCAGCTCCTGCAGCGCCAGGGGCGCACGCCGGAGCTCCGGCAGCGGAGATTCCCCTTCCCGGCTGATCTGCCAAAGGGGTGAGGCCTCTCCCAACCGTTCCACGCCGCAGGGCGCCTGCGCCTCCGGCCAGCCCGGCCGCCATTCCCCGGCCAGCAGCAGCTGTCCCGGTTCCAGCCTCACCGTCCACGTTCCTTGTCTCGGGAGCCGTTGGCAGCGCTCCTCCAGGGGATCATAGGCCACGGCTTCCTCCCAGGCAGGCCCGCGGAAGGAAAACTCCACCGCCTGCCGGTCATCCTCATTGAACAGCGCCAGGATCAGCCGGCCTTCCTTTTCGTAGGGCGTGCAATGCACCTGCGGAACGTCCCCACAGAGCTCCACGGGCAGCGCGCTCACCTGGCGCGCATAGGTTGCCACCTGGGACAGCGGCAGGCATTCGCACCCTGCCAGCAGCCGGGACATCTCCCCCGTCCCCTGGCTCAACCCCTGGGGCAGCTCCTCCACAAACACCGTGCGGCAGCCTGCCTGGCGCAGCTCCGCCAGCCGCTTCAAGAGCTTTTCCGGCCACAGCCGGCCCCGGGGAAGGAACAGCACGTCGTACCTGCCCGGGCGCAGCTCGTCCACCGGGACAATCTCACAGAAGATCTGCCGCTGGTTCAAGGCCTTCACCACAGTCTGCGCCTGCATGGTCTCCTTGCCGCAGGCCCACTCCGCCTCCGCATGGTACAGGACCCCTACCCGGCAGGGAATTTCGCCCCCGTCCAGTTCCCCGGCGCAGCGTTCCATGCCGCGAAACAGCCTGGTAATAAAGGGCTCCAGGGGGTTGAAGTCCCCAAAGTGGGGCGGCGAATCCGGGTCCGGGCAGGGCTGCAGGGAAAAGGCGTGGGGGGTGAAGTAATTCACGCCCCGGGAAAGCAGCAGATTGGCCAGGTAGCGCATTTCGGCCATGTCCTCCTGCCATCCGTAGGCGCCAAAGATCTCGCACAGGGCGCGGCCGCGCTTCTTGGGGTCCAGGCGCGCGCAGGAAACCGTCATCTGCGGAAGCATATAGCGGAAGAAATCGTCCGAAGCCTCAAAATCCTGAGATTTCCAGGCATGGGTCGTATCCCTGAACTCGGGTTTGAGCTCGTGCAGCACATAGTCCATGCCCGCCATGTCCTGGCCGCTCATGGCCCGGAAGAAATGTCCGGCCCCCTGGCCCAGGCGGCTGTGCGCGCCGTTTTGCTCGATCACATGGCCGATATACTGCACCCCATGGGCGCGGCACCAGTCCCCTATGGGCGTTGAATAACAGGTTCCGTAGAGCCGGCTGACCGTATCCATCAGCGCGTAGCGCACCCGGGGCGTGTCCGGGCCGATGTCGTACCACAGGCCGGGCAGCAGCCGGCGCGCCGGCGTCCCCAGCTCCTGGGATAGCAGCTCCGGCAAGTCCAGGCGCCAGGGAATGGGCAGCTGCGGATATTCCCCCAGCACCGCCTTGCACCCCCGGCCCGCCCGCAGGGCAGGCTCGTCGGAGAAGAACCCACGGAACGTCTTGCCGAACTCCGCGCCCAGGCGCTCATAATGCGCCTGATAAACCGTCTGAATCATCAGCTCTCCGCCCTGGGGCAGCAGCGGATTCACAAACGCCTGGGGCGGATTGCGCTCCGTCACGCAGCGGGCCGTCAGCACGAACACCCGCCATTCCCCCGCCGGCACGTCCCAGCGCACAAGCCCGTCCTGCACCCGATCCGTAAGATCCACCAGGTCCGTTACCGCCCAGCCGCCCAGGTCCACAAATTCTTCCCGCAGGCGGTTTTCCGTGCGCCTGCCGGCCACCACGGCCACCAGGGCGCTGCCGTCGCCATCGGGCTGTGCCAGCACATACCCGCCCGCGCGCGGACCGACAACGTCCATGTGCCGCTCGGTCATCATCATGCGCTGCCAGGGAGTGCCCCGGGCCGCGCCGTTGGCAAAGCCCGACGGGAAATGGGTGTCATCCAATAAATAATACACCAGCCCATGGGCCTTGCAGGCCGCCGTCAGGGTATCCAGGTCGCGCCACCAGCCGTCGCCCAGATAATCGGGATGCGTACGCGACTCCGCGCATACCGCGCCGCACCCGGACTGCGCCACAGCCTGCACGCCCTGCCATATGGCCTGCTCGCCCTCCCCCCGCAACCAGAGGAAGGGCAATAAATGTGCCTCGCGCATACCGCGCCTCCTTTCCGTTTCAAGAAAATACAGTCGGTCTCTCCCATCATTTCCATAAGTTCTCGTGTTCTCCTGCCCGCGGCATGCTATCGGATATACACAGGCTGTCGAAAAACCCCTGGGAGGTGTCGGAGAGGCCGCAGCCCCTCCGATACCTCTCCAGAGGTTCTTCGATAGACTGAAGCCCGGCGGCATGCGCCGCCGGGCCGCCGGGCCACGGGCTTACTCGTTGCCCAGCGCTGCGTTCCACGCAGCGTTATAGATTTCTTCCATTTCGGCAGCGCCGGCCTCGCGGGCAGCGGCGATCACCTGATCGTAATTCTCAATGGGTTCTTCACCGGTGATGTACTTGTCGATCTCCTGGTAGACCATGTCCTCTACCCGGGTCAACAGTTCCTTATACCGCTCGGTCTGCTCAGCGGTGAGCGGCGGCTCCATAACGGGCGCGCGGAGGCCGGGATCGTTGTTGATCATTTCCTTGGTCTCCTGATAGGCCGCCTTGGCCTCGTCGTCCAGCAGGTACTGCTCCATCTGGCTCTGGGCGCCGGTGTCGTTGTAGGGCGCGATGTCCAGCAGACCCAGGCCGTACTTGGCCTGGATGTCATACATGGCGGTGGAAGAGCCGGTGGCAGCGATTTCCGCCAGGATCTCTTCCTTGATGTAGGGATGGCCATCCTCGTCGTACTCGAAGGTGACGCCTTCCTTGCCGTAGCCGTTCACGTCAGCGCCCTGATCGGTGTAGCACCAATCCAGGAAGGCCAGGCAGGCATCCAGGTTCTCCGTGGAGGAGGAGATGACCCACGCCTGGGTGGTATGGTCCAGGTCATAGCGGAAGTTGCGGGTCTGGCCCAGGGAATTGGTCAGGGTGGGGATCACGCCCAGGTTGGCATCGGGCTCGATGGCCTGGAGCGCGGCGTTGAACTGGCTGGCAAAGCCGTTGTTGTCAAAGTACATCAGCGCCTTGCCGGAGGACATCTTTTCCTTCCACTGGTCCACGGTGTTGCTGGCATAGTCGGGATCCAGCAGGCCTTCGGTGTAGAGCTTGTTCAGGTAGGTCAGGACTTCCTTGAAGTTCTCATGGGCAGGGCCGTACACCCATACGCCGCCCAGGTCCTCATCATAGTACATGGTGGAACCGGAGCCCAGGGGGTACGCCATGGTGTCCATCACCTTCCGGGTGGAGGTGGTAGAGCCGCCCTTGCGGTTGGTCAGCGGGATGCAATCGGGATTCTTTTCCTTAAAGACCTTCAGCACCTCATACAGCTCATCAAAGGTGGTGGGGACTTCCAGGCCATACTCCTCCAGCAGATCCAGGCGGATCACCGGGAACTGGCCGCTCAGGGAACCATCATGGGGAGAAGCGCGGAACAGCGTGGGGGCGGCATAGTAGCTGCCGTCGATGGTCAGCATGGAATAACTGGGGTTGCTGTCCAGCAGCGCGAACAGGTGAGGCAGCTGATCCCGGTAATCGCTGAGGTTGATGAACATGTCATCCCGGGCATAGTTCTTCACATCGGCGTGGTCCAGCAGCATGATGTCCGGCATATCGTCCGTGCGGATCAGCACAGCCTTTTTATCGGCGTAGCTGTCCTTGGGGGGCGTCTGCACGTCCAGCTGAATGTTCAGCAGTTCCTTGACGGTTTGCACCTTCAGGGAGTTGGGGTCGATGGTCTGGGAGGGGTTCTCATCGCGCATAATGCTGATGGTCACCGTTTCCTCGCTGAACCAGGTGTCGGGATGGGACTCTGCCATGGCGGGCGCCACGGTGGTCGCCAGCGCCAACGCAAGTACCAGGGATAGCCAACGCGTCTTTTTCATGGTTCTTACTCCTTTTCTTTTTTCTATGTCAAGCTCTCGCTTAACGTACGACCTTGTCAGCCCTTCACCGAGCCGATCATAACGCCCTTGACAAAGTAGCGCTGCACAAAGGGGTATACCACCAGGATGGGCAGGGTGGTCACGATAATGGCCGCGGCACGGAGCGTAGCGTCCGTGACCGAGAAGGTGGTGGAACCGCCGGCCACGCCCGCCTCCTCCGAGAACAGGCCCGCAATGAGCATGTTCCGCAGCATGATCTGCAGGGGATACAGCTCCTTGCTGTTGATGTAGAGCATGGCGTTGAAGTAGTCGTTCCAGTGGGAAACGGCATAGTACAGCAGCATGGTGGCCAGCACCGCCTTGGAAAGCGGAAGCACAATGCGGCACAGAATCACCACATCGTTGGCGCCATCCAGCTGGGCGGACTCGATAAGGGACTCGGGAATGGCCTGGAAGGAGGTACGGATAATGATCATGTTGTAGGTGCTGATAGCCACCGGCAGCACCAGCGCCCAGACCGTATCCAGCATCTCCAGCTCCTTGACCACCAGGTACAGAGGCACCATGCCGCCTGAGAAGAACATGGTGAAGGTCACCATAAAGGTGAAGAACTTCCGCCCGGAAAACTGCTTGCGTGTCAGAGGATAGGCGCACAAGCTGCTCATCACCAGGTTGATGAAGGTGCCCAATACCGTGTAAAACACGGAGTTTTTCATATACATGAACAGGTCGCCCTTCAAAAACTGCTGATAGGTATCCAGGGTAATGTTCTTGGGCAGGAAGGTCACCTCGCCCCGCATAACGTCCAGGCCGTTGCTGATAGAAACGATGAACTGGTAGTACAGCGGGTACAGGGTTATGACCATGATCACGCCCAGGAAGAGATAGTTGAAAACATTGAATGCGCGGCGGGATGCTTTGCGATCCTCAATCATTTTGCTCTCCCTCCCTTACCACAAGGACGTTTCCGTAACGCGACGGGAAATCGCGTTGGTACCCGCCACAAACAGCAGGGATACCACCGAACGGAACAGGTCGACGCCCGTGGCATACTCGAAGTCGCCGCCGATAATACCCCGCCGGTATACGTACGTGGAGATAACGTCCGATACGGATTGATTGCTGCCGGTCATCATCAGCAGTATTTTTTGGTAGGACACGTTCATGATTTTGCCCATGTCCAGAATCAGCATGATAATAATGGTGGGCATAATCCCCGGCAGGGTGATGTGCAGGGTCTGCTGCCACCGTCCCGCGCCGTCAATGCGCGCCGCCTCATACAGCTCCATATCCAGCCCGGAAAGCGCGGCCAGGTAAATAATGGAGCCCCAGCCCACCGACTGCCATACGTTGGAACCGATATACATGGGGCGGAAATAGCCCGCCGCCACCATGAAGGGTTTGGACTCAATGCCCAGGGCATTCAGCGCCTGGTTGACGATACCGGTGGAGCTGAACATGGTGCTCAGCATGCCCACCACCACCACCGTGGAAATAAAGTGCGGCAGATAGGACACCGTCTGTACCAGCTTCTTGTAGCGCTGATTGCCCACCTCGTTGAGCAGCAGCGCCAGGATTATGGGCGCCGGGAAGGAAATGATCAGATTCTCCAGGTTCAGGACAATGGTGTTTTTGAACACGGTCCAGAAATAGGGGTCCTCAATAATCTGCTCGATATACTTCATTCCCACCCAGGGGCTGCCGAACATGCCCAGCTTCGGCTTGAAGTTCTTAAAGGCCAGCGTCACGCCGTACATGGGCCAGTAGCAGAAAATAATGTAGTAGGCCGCGGGCAGCAGCATAATCAGATACAGCCACTTGTCCCTGGCGAACGCCCGGGTCAAGCGGCGTTTCAGGGTATTTTTCTTGGGCGCTTGCACTGCCGTCATCCTGGTTCCCTCCGTTTCTACAGTCCGTTCAGGTTTACATGCATAACGGCGACCATTTCCTTATTGATGGAGAAGGTCAGGTACATGTCCTGCCCTTCCACCAGCACGCAGGGATAACCATAGACGCCGTTTTTATCGATGCCCGGATACCTGCCCTTGTACTGGGCGTCAGCCAGCAGGTAATGCTGCGTCCAGTCAAGCCCATCCTGGGAAAGGGATAGCGCCAACACATGCCGCGTCCTGGGCGGGAAGGGGTCCGGCGTTCCCACATAATAATACCGACCGTCCGGTAAGCGGTCCATAAAGAACTTGGTCCGGTTGTCCGTGAATGCCGTCTGCTCCGGCAGGGACCAGCTTTCCCCTTCGTCGTCGCTATGGCAGGCCCACAGCCAGGGCGTAGCCGAACGAAGGTACAACCACATGCGTCCGCTGTCCTGCTGGATAAAGGAACCTTCGCACAGGGAGACATGGGTATCGCTGACCAGACCGGGCATGTCGTCGTCCTCCCGCACGTCCTCCGGGCGGTTTCCGTAGCCCTGGGGGAAAACCTCCACCTGACGCCAGCCATGGACGCCGTCCGCCTGGTCGGAATAACACTGGAACCTGCCGCCACAGGAGAACAGGCGGCCCGAGCGCAGACGGCGCACCGGCATGTTCCCCCCAAAGCACGGCAGCAGTTGCTCCTGGCTCCACTGGCGGCCATTCTGGCTGGTCTTGTACCAGGTGCCGTGCCATATGCGCCCCGCGCTGCCCATTTGCCGCCGACCCTGCTTCAGCACTTCCGGCCGATAAGAGAACTTCAAATAATAAACGATCAGTTCGTCCCCGTGAACATAAAAGCCCGAAGGAATCAGCACGCCGTTTTCCACATTGTCCGGCTGTGCCAGCACCTGTGGCTCATCCCAGTGCACAAAGTCGTCGCTGCCGGTGAACATCACCCGCTGACCCACATCGTCCTCATGGCATACGCCGCTGCTGAAGCACAGGAAAAACCTGCCCCGGAACCGTGTAAGAAACGGGTGATGCGCATAATTCCATGCATCTGTGGGCAGGAAAACCGGACGGATCTTTGCATCCAACTTGGGCCGCTCCATGCCGGGATGATAATGATTGCTTATTCTCTCCAACATTGTCCATCACCTCCAGCATCCTGCCGTTCATTATTACGGAACATTGTTCTATGTCGTTTATTCTAGCACTCAGTAATTATCTTGTCAACATTTCTTGCAAAAAAAGATAGCGCTGTACTTTCTGTCTAATATTTATAAAATTGTATGAGCAGTATTGACAGCACCTTCAATCTATACTATGATGTATCTGTTCAGTAATACTGAATGATGTGTAGGATATATGAAAGGGAGTCAGGGTATGGATACAAAACGATACCAGGGCGTGTGGCCTGTAATGATTACTCCTTTTTCCGCTGAGGGCGAGATTGACTATGGCTCCTTGGAGCGCCTTATTGCGTGGTATGAAGAAGGCGGCGCCACGGGTTTATTTGCCGCATGCCAGTCCAGCGAGATTTTTTACCTGAGCCTGCGGGAGCGCGTGGAACTGGTGCGTTTTGTCAAATCGCACGCTCACGTGCCGGTGATTGCCTCCGGGCACATCTCCGACGGGCCTGAGGATCAGGCGGAGGAGCTGCGCGCCGTTTGCCAGGCGGGCGCAGACGCGCTGATTCTCATTACCAACCGGCTATGCGATTCCTCGCGCCGGGAACAGAGCTTCCTGCCGCGGCTGCAACAGCTCATGGCGCGCCTGGACCCTGAAATTCCCTTGGGCTTTTATGAGTGTCCCTATCCTTTCAAGCGCCTGATTACCGACGAGGAACTCCAATGGTGCGCAGAATCGGGCCGTTTCGCCTTTATGAAGGATACCTGCTGCGACATTTCGCTGATTCGCCGGCGGCTGGCGCTGCTGAAAGGCAGCAGCCTGCAATTGTTCAACGCCAATTCCGCCACGTTGCTGGCGTCCTTGCAGGCAGGCTGCGCAGGATTTTCCGGTGTGATGACGAATTTCCATATTGATCTGTACAGTTGGTTGATCAGGCACTGGCAAGACCGTCCCGAGGACGCCGAAAAGGTCCAGGCCTTCCTTACCTGCTTTTCCGAAATCGAACGTCAGTACTACCCCGTCAACGCCAAGTATCACCTGCAGGCCATCAGCCAGGTCATCGCGGATCCCTATACCCGCACGATTCCCGCTTCCGGCCTGAGCGAAACATTCCGTAGCGAAGTTCGCCAGATGCACCTGGCCGCAGAATTCATACGGCAAACGCTGTGCAAGGAGTAAGCGTCCCCGCGGCGCATCGAGACCCTCCTTCCCTAGCGGCGCCAAACGGAAGGAGTATCCCCATGCCCGACGATTGCAACGTAAAATCCCTGGCCCGCGCCATGCAGGTGCTGGAATGCTTTTCTGTGGAGCAGCCCGAACTCGGTCCATCGGAAATCGCCAAAATGCTCCATATGCAGAAAAGTACCGTATACAATATCCTCAGCACTTTTCAAAAATGCGGGTATCTGGCCAAAAACCCGCAAACGGCCAAATACTACCTGGGTCTGAAGGTGCTCCATCTGGGCTATATTGTCAACAGCCACCACGGCTTGCGGGATCATTTCCTGCCCTATCTGAACCAAATTGCCCAGCAGACCCGGGAGGTATGCTATTTCGGCATACTCAACGACCTGGAAGTGCTCTACCTGGAGTCCGCGTATCCTTCCGGGCAGCAGCATACCCGCAACATTCTAGGTGAACGCGCGCCCCTGTACTGCACCGGGCTGGGCAAGGCCATGCTGGCCTTCATGCCTACCGAACAGGCCGAACGGGTTATTACCGGCCCCTTGAAAGCCTACACCGGCTGCACCCTCTGCGACCCGGCGATACTGCGCAACCACCTGGAGGAGATTCGGGAGAACGGTTATGCCATCGACAATATGGAGCATGAATTTGGCATCCGCTGCGTGGCGGTGCCCGTGTTCAACAGCGCCGGACAGGTGTTTGCCGCCGTAAGCGTCTCCGGGCCCTCCCCGCGGTTTGACCCCGAAACCATCGTCAAGGACGCGCGCATCATTTCCTCCATCCTGCAGCCTTTGCAGCGGTGTACCTAACAGATTGCACGCAAAAAGAACGGGCTGTGGAAAAGCCTTTGCTTTCCGCAGCCCGTTCAGATCGTTGACAAAGTATTTTGCTTCATTTTTTTGCAAGTTGTCCCTTGTATTCTTGCAAATACAGGAAATTTCGCGCCTGCGGGCGCAACCAGGGGGCTTTCCGGTCGCCCCCTGGACCCCTTCGGCCCCATACTTGTTGAAATGTTTGCAAGTTAGGGAGGCTGAAATTTCATTGTTCTTGCGTCCACCTGAAAAATATGCTTTTTTCAGCAATTTGAACGGGCTGTGGAAAAGCCTTTGCTTTCCACAGCCCGTTCTTTCTACCGTTATTCCGCCTGCCTACCGTTATTCCGCCTGCGCCGTCTCCTCCGGCGTCAGGTCCCGCACCAGAATATTCAGGAGCTTGACCGCGTTGGCGTCGTTGCCGCCGGTTACCAGAACGCACCAGTACATGTCCTCCAGGCTACCGACCCCGAACTGGTCCATACCGGTAAAACCTTTCGCTGGGATGCCGTACAAGTGCTTTTCCCCGATCTCCGCATTGTTGCGCCATCCGCCGCTGATATCCAAATCCTTGGTATCCAGCGCGCCCTCTTCGATATAGGGCTCCAGCGCAATCAACGCGCCCTGGCTGGCATAGTTGACAAAGTCTTCCTTTCTTAGCAGGTACACGTCGCCTTCTCCGGCCATCACATAAGTAGCAAGCTGCATGGCGCCGTAGTAATCGTCATTGGTCATGGACAGGAAAATGCTTTGCATCTGTTCCATATCCGACATTTCCGTCAGGCGGATATTCTCCAGGTAGGCGTCCAGGGCCTCCTGATCGCCGTAACCGGAGCACAGATACACATCCACCGTTTTTTCCGCCGGCGGACGGTACGCCGTGGTGGTGTAGAGCAAGTTCCACCCCATCACGCAAATCGCCACCAGCAACAGGTATTTCCAGGAGTTATACGTCAGATGGTGTCTGAGCCGCTCCTTGGTCAAAGGTGTCTTCATGGCTTCGCTTCCCTTTCGTCAAAAATGAGCGTTTACGGAAAAAACAGGCGCATTTTCTGCGCGTCCGCTCATGTTTTTTCGTGCAACCCCGGCGCTCCACCCCAGCTGCCTCTCCTTCGCCATCCTGCGGCTTCCGCGGCGCCGTTGATTTGATTTATTATAACATGGAACCGGCCAAAAGCAACCGCACGCCACCGAATTACGGGCTGCCTCACAGAATGGGTTCCATCACCGCCCGGAAATACCGGTCCAGCTCCTCCGGGCGTTGGCGCATCCCTCCTTTGATCCACCACAGCACCATCTCCACAAAGCTGCCCGACACATGGTTCACCAGAAATTCCCCCGGCAGGTCCGGCCGCTTGTTCTTTCCGGCAAACAGGGTACGTATCAGCCCGCTGAGGCTGTCCTTGAAATAGCGGAGAAAAATCTCGCTGCTTTCGCAGGACAGAAGCCCCAGGATATTGCGGTCATTCTCCTGCAAGTGTTGCAGCAGGTGGCAGAAAACGGATTCCGGCGCATCCGTCCGGGAATACAGCCCGTGGGTATGGGTCCGGTCCGCCGCCGTGCGGACAATATGCCCAAAGAGCTCCTCGCACAGCGCTTTCAACAGGTCATCCTTGGTTTCAAAATGAGCGTAAAAGGTCGTTCGGCCCACGTTCGCCGCATCAATGATCTCCTGAACGGTGATTCTGCTATAACTCTTTTCCTCCAGCAGCGCGCCAAAAGCGTCAAAAATGGCCGTTCGCGTCTTTTGCTGCCTTCTGTCCACGTCCGCGCCTCCCGTACAAATCGTCCGAAATGTTCCGTAGCAAACACACGCTTCAAATCGTCCCTTGCTTCGCAAAGCGTTCTCCCCTACAATAATAAAGAACAATTTGTTTGCTATCAAATGTATTGTACGGGAAGCCTCCGCGCCTGTCAAGTCCAGCGGCTGCCCCGTACATCAGGAGGATGTATCATGCTTAAGCGGATCAACGATTTTCTGGCTGGATGGCCCATGACCCTGGTAGGGGGCGTATTCCTGGCGGCAAGCCTTGCCGCGCCCTGGTTCGGGGTAGCTCTGCCGGTGGACCCCGCCTGGATCACGGTCGTCGTCTGCGGGATTCCGCTGCTGTATCTTGCCCTGTGGCGGATCGTGCATCTTCCCGGCATCAGCAAAATCTCCTCCGCGCTGCTCATTTCCATCGCCATGATTGCGGCCATCGCCATCGACGACCTGTTCGCGGCAGGGGAAGTGGCCTTCATCATGGCCATTGGCGCACTGCTGGAGGACGCTACCGCCAACCGCGCAAAAAAAGGGCTGAAAAAGCTCCTCAGCCTGGCGCCCGCGCAGGGCCGCAGGCTGACGGACGGTCAGGAAGAAATGATCCCTGCGGAACAGATCCGGCGGGGCGACCTGCTCCGCATTCTGCCCGGGGAAACCATTCCCGTGGACGGAACCATCTGCAAGGGAGAAACCTCGGTGGACCAGTCGGTGATGACCGGCGAATCCCTGCCGGTGGACAAGGGAGAGGGCGACGCCGTGTACTGCGGGACCATCAACCGTTTTGGCGCCATCGACATCACAGCCACCCAAGTGGGCGCGGACAGCTCCCTGCAAAAGCTGATCCGCATGGTGCAGGAAGCGGAGCAGAAGCAGGCGCCCATGCAGCGCATCGCCGATCAATGTGCCAGCTGGCTGGTTCCTCTGGCCATGATGATCGCCGTAATCGCCTACCTTTGCACGGGAAACATCGTCACCGCCGTGACCATTCTGGTGGTGTTCTGTCCCTGCGCGCTGGTGCTGGCCACCCCCACGGCCATTATGGCGGCCATTGGCCAGGCCACCAAGCACGGCGTGATTATCAAGTCCGGCGAAGCCCTGGAAAAAATGGGCAAGGTGGACGCCATTGCCTTTGACAAAACCGGCACCCTTACCTACGGCCGGCTGGAAGTCAGCGACGTGCTCCCCTTTGCCTCCGGTATGCCCGCGGATGAGCTGCTGGCCCTGGCCGCATCCGCCGAGGCAAAGAGCGAGCACCCCCTGGGCAAAGCCATTGTGACGCAGGCGAAATCCCAGGGCCTTCCGCTTACGGAATCCAGCCGCTTTTCCATGGCCGCCGGGCGCGGCGTTTCAGCGGAAATAGCGGGACTGCGCCTGCTTTGCGGCAGCGAGAAGTTTCTTACGGAGAACGGCGCGGAGGTGGGCCAGGAGGCGCAGGCCGCGCTGGAGCAGCTCCGCGGGCAAGGGAAAGCCTCCGTTTTGGTCGCCGTGGAGGGCCGGTGCGCGGGGATAATCGCGCTTTCCGACGTACTCCGGCCGGAAGCCGGTCAGATGGTGGCGCGCCTTCAGCGCATGCATGCCGCGCCCATCCTCCTCACCGGGGACAATCGCCGCGCGGCGCACTATTTCGCACGGCAGGCCGGGATCTCTCAGGTGCAGGCAGACCTTCTACCCGAAGACAAGGTGGGCGCTATTGAGGCGCTGCGCGCCCAAGGGCATACCGTTTGCATGATTGGCGACGGCGTCAACGACGCCCCGGCGCTGAAAACCGCCGACGTCAGCGTCGCCATGGGCGGCATGGGCAGCGACATCGCCATCGAAGCCGCAGATATTGCGCTGATGAGCGACGACATCGCCAAAGTTCCTTATCTCAAGCGCCTGTCCAACGCCACGGTAAAGACCATCAAGCTCAGCATTTCCCTGTCCATGACGATTAACCTGATCGCCATTGTGCTTTCGCTGCTGGGCGTGTTGAACCCCACCAGCGGCGCGCTGGTACACAACGCCGGTTCCTGCTTCGTGGTGCTCATCGCCGCGCTGCTGTACGACCGCAAGTTTGAATAAGGCGTTCCCCAGGCGCTTGCAAAAGCCCACGAATGCCGTCCGGCCTGCCGCTTCCCGACGCCGCCGCCAGAGCATCCGCCGCGCAGAAGGTTTCGCGCCTGCGGGCGCGACCAGGGGGCTTTCCGATCGCCCCCTGGACTCCTTCGGTCCCCATACGTGTTGAAACTTTTGCAAGTTAAGGTGTCAAAAGTTTCATTTTTATATGCCGCTATGAAAAAGCATGCCTTTTTCGACAGTCTGAGTGGCGGAAGTCACTTTTGCGACACGCTGACCGGCGGCCCCTTCCCGCCAAGGGAACGGACGCCGGTGTTTTTCGGGAGTGCAGTCTCCTGCAAAAGCCGCGCCGGGCGCTCCGAACCCGGCGTCTTTTTTGTTTTGGCAACCCTGCAGGCCATGCCAAATCTGCAATTCAAAAAAAAGCCGTTTTTCTGCTCCCGAAAATTACCCTCATGGCGCCGTTCGCGCCGGGGTATGCTGAAAAAACGAAAGGAGGAGATCGCATGAGCAAGAAGAAACGTCCGCCCAAGGTCGTGGAGGATATGCTGGCCATCAGCCAGGAAAAGCATGCCACCGACGTACTTGGCAGCTGGACCGGCGTACCCTGGAATCCCGAGGACGCCCCTGTTCAGGACGCAGACGATCTATGAGCGGGGAGGCGTGACCATGGTACGACTGGGAAGCGTAACCGGCCTGCCCGTGGTATGCGCGGGGCGGATGCTGGGGCGGGTGGAGCAGTCCATTCTTACGCCAAGTGGGAAAAGCCTGCGCGGAATGGTCATTCGCAAAGGTATGGGTGGCGCAAAGTGGCTTGAGAATGACCAAATTCTGGTTATCGGTGGTGTTTCCATCCTAGCGCAGGGGCCTGCCGGCAAGCTGCCCAAGGATGCCGATTTTACCCTGACCAGCGTCAAAGACGCTTCCGGCCTGCGCCTGGGGAAGGTAACGGACGTATTTCTCAACCCGGAGACCCGGCGGGTCACCGCCCTGGAAGTCAGCCTGGGCATGGTGGAGGAGCTGCGCCACGGCCGCTCCCTGGTTCGCGAATTTGTGGTGCATCCTGTCCCGCGGGAACCGGGGCAAGTGCTGGTACCCTGCGGCTTTGTCCTGGAACAGGAGCGGAGGAGGTGAAAGGATGAACAAGTTCTTTTTCGGCAGCGCCATGGGACTGATGATGGGCGCCGGGCTGATGATGATGCCCGGTGCGCGCAAGCTGCAGCGGAGCATGACCAAGGAGGTTGGAAAGATGAAGCGGCAGCTTCGCCGGATGTGATTTTTCCCAAGGGGGCGGGGGCTTGCCCCGCTCCCCGGGGAAACCCGGAAGCGGATGCGGAAAGGAGGTTTTCCATGGAGCGCGCGCAACCCTGGCGGAGCAGATGGCGCATTATCCTGCTGGCAGGTATAGCCGTTTTCGCGGTCATCCTGCTCCGGTCGGTATTGCTGGCCCTGGCTACGCAGATATTCTGGGCATACCTGCTCATGGCGGCGGCGCTTCCTCTGTGCCGCGTGCTGGAAAGGAAACTCTCCCCTTCCCTGGCGGCTACCGGCGCGTTCGCCGCCCTGTCCCTGGCGGGGGCAGGGCTGCTGTTTTTGCTGGTGCCCACGCTCATCCGGCAATTTGAACAGCTGGGGCAAGCGCTGCCAGGGCTTATGCGCTCTGTAAACGACATGCTGACGCGCCTTCAGAACTGGCTGGGGGAAAAGGGCATTGCCGTGGCCCCCATGCGGGAGGAACTTTCGCTTCAGTTAAAGCAAATTGGCGGACAGCTGCTTCCCCAGGCGGCGGAAACCCTGCGCCAGGCCGTTTCCGGCTTCAGCAACCTGATGCTTGCCCCCCTGCTGGCCTTTTACCTGCTGCGGGACCGGCGGCAGATCTGCGCCTCGCTGACGCTGCTGGTTCCCATGGCGCGGCGCAGGGCAGTGGTGCTGGCCGCACGGGAAATGCGCCGGGAAATTACCGGTTTTTTACGGGGTCAGCTGCTCCTATCCGCCATGGTAGGCCTGCTCACCGGCCTGGGGCTGATGCTGGTGGGTACGCCCGGTTGGCTGGTGCTGGGGGTGCTGATGGGCATCATGGAGCTGATTCCCTATATTGGCCCGCTGTTGGCCGGCGTTCCCGCGGTGCTTCTGGCCCTTACCGGCGGCTGGGAGCGGGCGCTGTGGACCCTGGCGGTGCTGGTCGCCGTGCAGCAGCTGGAAGGCGGCTTGCTCTCCCCGCGCCTGCTATCCGGCGCCACCAAACTCTCGCCGCTCACCGTGCTGCTCTCCATCAGCGCAGGCGGCCTGCTGGGCGGCGCGCTGGGCATGCTGCTGGCCCTTCCCCTGGTGGTTTCCCTGCGCGGCGCTTTCCGGGCGTTGCGATCCGAATTGTCATTCTTGTAATAATTTCGTAATATCTCTTTACAAAAAAGTCATTATCTGATACAATGCGTACCGATGAAGTATACGGCGCATGCCGTAAAGGGGGAAAAGGTTCATGAGACGAGGGAGCTGTTTGCGGGTTGCGCTGCTAGCCCTGTTATGCTGCGCGCTTTCTGTAGCTGCCTTGGCCGATACGTATACGACCTTGCGCTATTTGGATAACGGCAACGCGGTGCTTCTGTTGCAGCAGGCGCTGAACAATCTGGGATACAGCACCGGCGGCATGGACGGGAAATTCGGTCCCGCGACCCTGGACGCCGTGGAGCAATTCCAGCGGAACAACGGCCTAAAGGTGGACGGTATCGCCGGCAGCGCCACGCAAACCTTGCTGTATCAGCTCACCGGCGGCTCCTCCGCGACCCCGGCGCCGGATACCGGCAGCAGCTCCTCCGACGGGCTGTTTTCCGGTAACTATACCACGCTGAAGTATGGTTCCCGGGGCGACCGGGTGTCCATACTACAAAAAGCCCTGAACGATCTGGGCTTTAACGCAGGCTCCGTGGACGGCAGCTTTGGCGCTGGCACGCAAAAGGCCGTAACCGCCTTTCAGAAAAGCGCCGGACTGAAGCAGGACGGCCTGGCGGGGCGCGATACCCTCACCGCCCTGGAAAAGGCCGTATCCGGCCAGACCACCGTAACTCCCGCGCCCGATACGGACGCTTCCACGCCCACCCCTACCCCGGATAGCAACGGCTGGCTCATTCCCTCCCGCACCCTGCGCAAGGGCTACACGGGGGACGACGTCAAGTCCGTGCAATCCCGCCTCCAGGAGCTGGGCTACTACACCGGCAGCCTGGACGGCAACTATGGCAGCGGCACCGTCGCCGCCGTGAAGGCTTTCCAGGCCAACAACGGCCTCACCCAGGACGGCCTGGCGGGCAGCGGAACCTTTGCCAAGCTCTTTTCCACCAGCGCGGTAGGCGTCGGAAGCTCCGGCACGGAAACCACGCCTACCCCTACGCCCACGCCGGATAGCAACGGCTGGCTCATCCCCTCCCGCACCTTGCGCAAGGGCTACACCGGGGACGACGTCAAGTCCGTGCAATCCCGCCTCCAGGAGCTGGGCTATTATACCGGCAGCCTGGATGGCAACTACGGCAGCGGCACCATGGCCGCGGTAAAGGCCTTCCAGGCCAACAACGGCCTCACCCAGGACGGCCTGGCAGGCAGCGGAACCTTTGCCAAGCTCTTTTCCACCAGCGCGGTGGGCAACGGCAGCTCCGCTACCACCACGCCTTCCACAACGGACTACCCCACCTTGCGCTCCGGAGATTCCGGCGCGGACGTGACGCAAATGCAGCAGGCGCTGGTAAACCTGAAATATACGCTTTCCGTTACCGGTACCTATGACGCGGCCACCAAGGAAGCGGTCATCGCCTTCCAGCAGCGCAATCAGCTCAGCGTAGACGGCGTGGCCGGTCCCAATACCCTCACAAAGCTGTACAGCGGCAATTGCGTCACCGGAGATACGGAGATTTCTTATCCGGATTCCAGCATCGACGGGCCCAACGGCTCCCAGGTACAGCTGCTGCACTGGTTCAACGATGTGAAACCCACGCTGAAGAACGGCCAATGCATGGAAGCCTATGACCCCGAAACCGGCATCAGCTGGACGCTGCGCATCATGAGCTGCGGACGGCACGCCGACGTGGAACCCCTCACGGCCGCGGACACCGCCGCCATGAACCAGGCTTTCGGCAATGTGGAAGACTGGGGCCCCAAGGTGGTTTATGTTCTGCTGCCCGACGGGCGGTGGTCCATCGCCTCCACCCATAACGTGGCCCACGGTGGACAAACCATCAAGGACAACAACTTTGACGGCCAGAACTGCGTCCACTTTCTCCGGGATATGGACGAGTGCATGAAGAACGATCCCAGCTACGGCGTGCAGAACCAGGAGGCCATCCGCAAAGCCTGGAAGGCCCTCACCGGCGAAACCGTCAATTAAATTCTCCTACGAAGGGCGTGTTGCAGAAAGCAATTTCTGCGGCACGCCCTTTTTCGTCCCGCCTTTCCCCCCTTCGGGCCCCATATTTGCCTTGGCTTTTCTGCGTCAAGGAGCAGCAAATTTCCATTCCCCGCGGCGACATAAAAAGCATACTTTTTCCCAACCGTCGAAACTTTTTATTTTTTGCTTGACAAGGAAACAAAAGGCGGCTATAATTTCCTTCGTAAATTTTAATTAAATTATTTTAAGTAAATAATTTTAATTAAAAAATTCAAAATTCAAGGAGATACCGTTATGGAATTTGAGCAACTGCGCAACATCATTGTAGATACCCTGGGCTGCGACGCGGAAGCGGTAACGCCCGAAGCTTCCCTCACCGGCGACCTGGCAGCGGATTCCCTGGCCACCATGGAACTGGTCATGGCCCTGGAGGACGAAACCGGCATCAAAATCGAGGACAGCGAGCTGAGCAACCTGAAAACCGTGGGCGACGTTGCCGCCTACCTGGAGGCCCATCAAAACTGATCTTTTCCCCGTTGAAGCCCAGGCTTTGACGGGGAAATTTTCCAGCAGGAAGGGAAACGTATGACGCATCAGGAGATATTGGAGCTGATCGCCGCCTTTGACGGAAGCACCCTGGAAACGCTGAAAATTACCCAGGAGGCCTTTTCCATGGAAATGAGCCGCAGCGGCGCGAACGCCGAACAACCGCAGCGCGAACGCATGCTTCCCCAGGCGGCGGAGCCTGCCTCCTCCGCGCAGGCGGAGGCCGCGGCCAACTGCATTACCGCGCCGCTGGTGGGGACGTTCTATACCGCCCCGGCCCCGGACCAGCCGCCTTTTGTGACGGTGGGGCAGCAGGTGCAGAAGGGACAGACGGTGGGCCTGATCGAGGCCATGAAAATGATGAGCGAGGTCACCGCGCCCTGCACATGCACCATTGACCGGATTCTTGTGAACAACGCGGAGCTGGTAGCGTTTGGCACGCCCCTTTTCAGCTATACGCCATGCTGAAGCGGGTATTGATCGCCAACCGCGGGGAAATCGCCCTGCGCATTCTTCGCGCCTGCCGGGAGCTCGGCCTGGAAACCGTGGCGGCCTATTCCCAGCCGGACAGCCAGGAGATTGCCGTGCAGTTGGCCACACAGTCCGTGTGCATCGGCCCGGCCAGGGCGGCGGACAGCTACCTGGACCAAACCGCGCTGCTCACCGCCGCCAAGGCCATGGCCTGCGACGCCATTCATCCCGGTTACGGCTTTTTGTCGGAAAACGCGGACTTTGCGGACGCCTGCGCCGGGGAAGGCATTGTCTTCATCGGTCCTTCCGGGGACACCATCCGCCGGGCAGGCGCCAAGTCCGCGGCGCGGGAATTGATGCGCCGGGCGGGCGTTCCGGTGACGCCCGGCTCCGACGGGCCGGTGGCCAGCGCCGCTCACGCCGCTGCCGTGGCCCAGGCGGTGGGTTACCCTGTGCTGCTGAAAGCCAGCGCCGGAGGCGGCGGGCGCGGCATTCGTTGTTGCCGCACGCCTGAGGAGCTGCCGGCAGCTTTTGCCGAGGCCAGTGCGGAAGCCAAAGCCTGCTTCGGCAATGATGAACTGTATCTGGAAAAGCTCATTCAGCGCCCCAAGCACATCGAGGTGCAGATTCTGGCCGACCGGTTTGGAAACGTGGTGCATCTGGGCGACCGGGACTGCTCCGTACAGCGGCGCAATCAGAAGCTCATTGAAGAAGCTCCCGCCCATTGCCTGACAAAGGCGCAGCGGGAAGCCATCTGCGCCGCGGCCGTCCAGGCCGCCAAAGCCGTGGGGTACGTTAACGCCGGAACGGTGGAATTCCTGCTGGACCCTGCCAGCGGCGCATTCTACTTCATGGAAATGAACACCCGCATTCAGGTGGAGCACGGCATCACGGAGATGATTACAGGCATCGACCTGGTGCGGCAGCAGCTCCGCATCGCCTCCGGCATGCCGCTGGACTTCACCCAGGAGGATGTGCGCTTTTCCGGCCACGCCATGGAATGCCGCATCAACGCGGAAAACCCCGCCAACGATTTCCGGCCCAATCCTGGTACCGTGAATTTTTTGCACTTTCCGGGCGGTCCGGGGGTACGGGTGGACTCCTGCCTGTACAACGGCTATACCCTATCCCCCTACTATGATTCCCTGGCAGCCAAGCTCATGGCCTGCGCCCCCACGCGCCTGGAGACCATTCGTAAAATGCGCCGCTGTCTGGAGGAATTCACCCTGGAAGGTTTTCCCACCACCGCGGAACTTTGTTACGAAATTCTGTACCATCCCATGTTTGCCCGGGGCGGGTGCACCACCGCCTTTTTGGACGAATGCCTGACCAACCTGCTGGATTTCAGCCGGCAGCTGGAGGGAAGCGAGGAAAAAGCATGAGCAACGCCTTTACCCGCCGGCGCGACCGCCTCATGGCCATGAAGGAATTGCGGGACCGCTATGTCCCTTACGACCAAAGCGTCACCTGTCCGGGATGCTATCGCAGCATGCCCCGGAAGGAGGTGGCCAGGCGCCTGTATGTCTGCCCCCACTGCGGCTATCACTTTCCCGTGGGCGCGCGGCGTCGCATCAAAATGCTGGTGAACCGCGACAGCTTCACCGAACTGCACGGCAGCTATCCCGCCGCCGATCCGCTGCATTTTCCCGGCTACCAGGAGAAACTGGCGCAGGCCCGGGAGCGAACCGGCCTTACGGAGGCGGTGGTCACCGGCGTGGGCTACATCGGCCTGCATCCCTGCGCCATCGGCGCATTGGACGGCCGCTTTCTCATGGGCTCCATGAGCGCCGCCGTGGGCGAAAAAATCGCCCTGCTGGCGGAGTATGCCACGGAGCGCCGTCTGCCGCTGATACTGATCTCCGCCAGCGGCGGCGCCCGGATGCAGGAAGGCATTCTGTCCCTGATGCAAATGGCCAAAACCGCCGACGCCATCGGGCGTCACTGCGCCGCCGGCCTGCTGTACATCTCCGTGCTCACAGACCCAACCACGGGAGGCGTCACCGCCAGCTTTGCCTCCTTGGGCGACTTTATCCTGGCGGAGCCCGGCGCATTGATCGGTTTTGCCGGTCCGCGGGTCATTCAACAGACCATCGGGCAAACCCTGCCCGACGGCTTCCAAAGCGCGGAGTTCCAGCTGGAGCACGGTTTTGTGGACGCAGTGGTCCCGCGGGATGCGCTGAAGGACACGCTGGAGCAGCTCCTAACGCTCCATCGGAAAGGAGAAGGGGTATGAGCCAACTCACCGCGGCCCAACGGGTCGCCATCGCGCGCCATCCCCAACGTCCAAAGGTTACGGACTATATCGCCGGTCTGTTCACCGATTTCTTCGTCTGCCATGGCGACCGCCTCTGCGGGAAGGACGCCGCCATACTGGGCGGCGTGGCGCTGTTCCACGGCCGGCCCGTCACAGTCATCGGCACACGGAAGGGACGTACCGCCGAGGAAAATATCCGCTGCAATTTCGGCATGCCCGGCCCGGAGGGATACCGCAAAGCGCTGCGGCTGATGCGCCAGGCGGAGAAATTCCACCGCCCGGTCATTACCCTCATTGATACCTCCGGGGCTTACCCCGGACTGGAGGCCGAACAGCGTGGGCAAGGGGAAGCCATCGCCCGGTGCATCCTGGAAATGGGACGGCTGCGGGTTCCGGTAATCTCTGTGATTACCGGCGAAGGCAACAGCGGCGGCGCGCTGGCCCTGGGCGTGGGAAACCGCGTGCTCATGCAGGAAAACGCCGTTTACGCCATTCTTTCCCCGGAAGGTTTCGCCAGCATCCTGTGGAAGGACGCCTCCCGCTGGGAAGAAGCCTGCCGGGTCATGCGGCTTTCCGCGGAAGAATTGGCGGAACTGCAGGTAATCGACGCCATCATCCCCGAACCGGAGGGCGGCGCGCACCTGGATCTGCCGGTTGCCGTCAGGAATCTGGATCTTGCCATTTCTGCGGAGCTGTCCAGCCTGGAAGGGCTGGACGGCGAGGCATTGGTCCGGCAGCGCCGGGCAAAGTTTCGGAACATGGGCGTCGCAACGTCCCAAGAGGAGCGCATATGAACGGAATCAGGATTCTGGGAACCGGCTGCGGCATCCCGGAGCAAATCGTTACCAACGACGATCTATCCAAACTGGTAGACACCAGCGACCAATGGATCGCCAGCCGCACCGGCATCCGGCAGCGCCGCCGGTGCGGCCCCGGCCTGGCGCACAGCGCCATGTGCTTGTCCGCCGCTGAGGAAGCCCTGGCGGATGCCGGGGTCCAACCCGGGCAGATCGGCGCCTGCATTGTCGCCACCATGACCCCCGACACCGTGATTCCTTCCGCCGCCTGCCGGCTGCAGCAGGCCCTGGGGTTGCCGGAAGATACGCTTTGCTTTGACCTTAACGCCGCTTGCAGCGGGTTTGTTTTTGCATTATATACCATGCAATGCCTGCTGGCCGCCTGCCCGCGGAAGTTCGGCCTGGTGGTGGGGGCCGACGCGCTCAGCCGGGTGGTGGACTGGACGGACCGAAGCACCTGCGTCCTGTTCGGGGACGGAGCCGGCGCGGCGGTGGTGGCATCCCGCCCGGAATGGCCTGCCGCGCCCTTTGACCTGGGCGCGCGGGGCGGCGAACGCCTGCTGCGCCTTGCCGGTCCAGCCACGGGCGAACCCATGCACGTGCGTATGGAGGGGCGGGAAGTTTTCCGCTTTGCTGTGGAAACCGTTCCCGCCTGCATCGACCGGGTGCTGGCCCAGAGCGGTCTGGACATCGCGGAGGTGGACGCCTTTGTGTTCCATCAGGCCAACGCCCGCATTATTGACTTTGCCGCCAAACACTATGGCATTCCTCCGGAGAAATGTTTCAAAAACATTGACGCATACGGCAACACCTCCGCAGGCAGCATTCCCCTGCTTCTGGGAGAGCTGCGCCGCGAAGGGAAACTGCGCCGCGGCCAGCGGGCGCTGCTGGTGGCCTTTGGCGGCGGCTTGACCTGGGGCGGCGCGCTGCTGGAATTTGCATAAGGAGACGGATATGATGAAGCTAAACGAACTGCTGGGGACGGAGTTCCCCATTATTCAAGGCGGCATGGCCAACATTGCCACAGCGGAGTTTGCATCGGCCTGCTCCAACGCCGGGGCCCTGGGCGTGCTGGCGGCCGGCGGCATGCGGGACGCGGAGCAGCTGCGCGCGGAAATCCGCCATTGCCGCTCCCTGACCCAGCGGGTATTCGGCGTAAACCTGATGCTCATGCACCCATGCGCCGACGCCATGGCGCAGGTCATCGCGGAGGAAGGCGTCGCCGTGGTTACTACCGGCGCGGGAAATCCTGGAAAATACATTCCCCTGTGGAAGGAGCGCGGTGTCAAAGTGTTTCCGGTGGTGGCAAACACCATTCTGGCCAAGCGCCTTTCCCGGTATCCGGTGGACGGTTTTATCGCCGAAGGCACGGAATCCGGAGGGCACGTGGGTGAAATGACCACCATGGCGCTGGTGCCCCAGGTAATCGACGCGGTGAACGTGCCCGTCATTGCCGCGGGCGGCATCGCGGACGGACGGCAGGCCGCCGCGGCGTTGGCCCTGGGCGCTTGCGGCATTCAGGTAGGCACCTGCCTGCTGGCCAGCGAGGAATGCCCCATTCATCCGCGCTACAAGCAGGCCCTGCTGGACGCCCGGGACAGCGACACCGCGGTGACGGGGCGTTCCATTGGCGGGCCGGTACGGGTGCTGAAAAACCGCATGGTCACCGAATACCTGGCCCTGGAACGCAAAGGCGCCACCCTTCAAGAGCTGGAAGCGGTGACCCTGGGCGGCCTGCGGCGGGCCGTTTTTGAAGGGGATGTGGAGCGCGGCAGCCTCATGGCCGGGCAAGTAGCGGGCATGCTCCACGCCATCCGTCCCGTGCGCGCCATTTTCCAGGAACTGAATGCGGGCGCCCGGCAGGTGCTGCAGGATACATATGCCGCCTGGCAACCCTAAAACTGCGGGAGGACGCAACCATGAAATTAGGTTTTCTCTATGCCGGACAAGGCAGCCAGCGGACGGGCATGGGCGCCGACCTCTATGCCGCCGATGCAACCTTCCGCCGCGCCATGCAGCGGGCCCAGGAATGCGTGGACTTTGACCTGACCGCGCTATGCTTTGAGGACTCGCAGGGATTGCTGGACCAGACCCGGTACACCCAGCCCTGCATGGTCGCCTTTGCGGCGGCTATGACCGCCGCGCTCAGGGTCCGGGGAATCGTTCCCGCGGCAGCCGCCGGGCTAAGCCTTGGGGAATACGCGGCGCTCCATGCCGCCGGCGTATTCTCCCTGGAAGACGCCGTGCGCGCCGTAGCCTTCCGCGGAAAGGCCATGGAAGCAGCCGCCGCAGGCGTGGACAGCGCCATGGTGGCGGTTTTGCAACTGGACCGGGAAACCCTGACCCGCGCCTGTGAACTGGCCTCCCCGCGCGGATGCGTAACCATCGCCAACGACAACTGCCCCGGCCAGCTGGTGCTGGGAGGCGAGCGCGCCGCGGTCGCCTACGCCGCGGAGCTGGCCCTGGAAATGGGCGCGCGCCGGTGCATCCCCCTGCGGGTGAGCGGTCCCTTCCACACGCCGCTGATGGCGCCTGCTTCCCAAGCCATGGCGGACTACCTGCGCGGCGTTTCCTTGGGCAAGCCTGCCATCCCCGTGGCTTACAACGTGCTGGGCCGGGTTGGGGACGGCAGCGAAGATATTCGCGGGCTGCTGGTGCGTCAGGTAAGCGAAAGCGTCCGCATGCAGGACTGCATCCGCGCCCTGGTCAACCTGGGGTTGGACGCGCTGGTGGAAATCGGTCCCGGAAAAGCCTTGAGCGGATTTGTGAAAAAAACCGTCCCCGGTTTCCCCGTTTACGCCGTGGAAAACCTCCAGGAGCTGAACGCCCTGTGCGCCGCGCTGGCGCAAGGAACAAAGGAGGGCCTCGCATGAATTTTTCCCAGAAAGTTGCCCTGGTCACCGGCGGGAGCCGCGGCATTGGCCGGGCGATCTGCCTGGAGCTGGCCAAGGGCGGCGCGGACATCATCCTGTGCTATGCGGGAAACGCCGCCGCGGCCCAGGAAACGGCGGCAGCCTGCCAGGCGCAGGGCGTCCGCGTCCTCACCGTGCAGTGCGACGTTTCAGACGAAGTGCAGGTGAAAGCCATGGCGTCAACCGCGCTGGAAACCTTCGGCCGGGTAGATCTGCTGGTGAACAATGCCGGCGTTACGCGGGACGGGCTGATGATGTCCATGTCCGCAGAGCAATTTGACGCCGTGCTAGACACCAACCTACACGGCGCGTTTCTTTGCATGCGCGCCCTGGCCCGCTCCATGCTCCGCCAGCGCTACGGTCGGATCGTAAACGTGAGCAGCGTAGTGGGCCTGCGCGGAAACGCAGGGCAAACGAACTATGCCGCCAGCAAAGCCGGATTGATTGGCCTGACCAAAGCCGCGGCCCGGGAACTGGCCACCCGGGGCATCACCGTCAACGCCGTTGCCCCGGGCTTTATCCAAACGGACATGACCGCCGCGATGACCGAGCAGGCGCGCGCCGCCACACTGTCGGGCATCCCCGCCGCGCGGCTGGGTCTGCCCGAGGAGGTTGCCCACGCCGTAGCCTTTCTGTGCAGCGACAACGCCGCCTATATTACCGGCCAGGTATTGGCTGTGGACGGCGGCATGAGCATGTAACGCGCAGCCCAAATTGTTTTGCCAAGGAGGAGCATTTCATGGAACGACGCAGCGTCGTCATCACCGGCCTGGGAGCGGTAACGCCCCTTGGGCTGACCGTCGCGCAGAGCTGGCAGGCCGTCCGGCAGGGCGTCTGCGGCATCGCGCCTATTACCGCCTACGATGCTTCCCAGCGCGCCGTCAAGCTGGCCGCGGAGGTGAAGGGTTTCACGCCGCCGGAAATCCCCGGCCTGGCCAATATTCGCCGTTTGGGCCGTTTCACGCAGTTTGCCCTGGCGGCTGCCAGCGAAGCCATGGCGGACGCGGGCTTCATCCCCACGGAGCAGGAACGGCTCCGCTGCGGCGTCATCGTATCCAGCGGTATCGGCGGCCAGGGGATCATGGAAGCGGAGCATGACCGTGGCCGCCAGCGCGGCTGGGATCGGGTGTCGCCCTACTACATCCCCACAGCCATCTGCAACATGGCTGCCGGGCAAATCGCCATTGCCTAC
This sequence comes from uncultured Oscillospiraceae bacterium, assembly GCA_964540735.1. Lineage (GTDB taxonomy): Bacteria > Bacillota > Clostridia > Christensenellales > Aristaeellaceae > Egerieenecus. The sequence goes on along the minus strand of CAZINY010000002.1, from coordinate 41,294 downwards.
GGTTTTCAGGGCATGTGTTCCTGTCCTGTCACCGCCTGCGCCGGGGGCACCAACGCCGTGGGCGACGCCTTCCGCTACATCCGCGACGGCTACGCCGACGTGATGATTTGCGGCGGGACGGAGGCCAGCGTCACCCCCCTTGCCATGGGCGGCTTTACCGCCATGCGCGCGCTGTCCACCGCGGAAGATCCCGCCCGCGCATCCATTCCCTTCGACCTGGAGCGGGACGGATTCGTCATGGGCGAGGGCGCGGGCATCCTGGTGCTGGAATCCCGCGAGCACGCCCTGGCCCGGGGCGCAAAAATCCATGCCGAGATTTGCGGCTATGGCGCTACCTGCGACGCCTATCACATGACCGCTCCCCGTCCGGACGGGGCAGGCGGCGCGCAGGCCATGGCCATGGCGCTGGCCGACGGGCACACCGCCGCCAGTGAGGTGGACTATATCAACGCCCACGGCACCTCCACCCGCCTCAACGACGCAGGCGAGACAGCCGCCGTCAAGCTGACGTTTGGCCGTCATGCCTCGGAACTCATGATCAGCTCCACCAAATCCATGACCGGGCACATGCTGGGCGCGGCCGGCGCGGTGGAAGCAATTTTCACCGCCCTGAGCCTCGAGGAAGGATTTGTTCCCGCCACCATCCATTACCAGGTTCCCGACCCGGACTGCGATCTGGACGTGGTTCCCAACCAGGGCCGTGAAACCGGCATCCGGACCGCCCTGTCCAATTCCCTGGGCTTTGGCGGCCACAATTGCAGCATACTGCTGAAGAAATGGGAGGCATAACCATGGGCATGCAGTTTTCAGCCAACGAAATCGCGGACATTCTTCCGCACCGCTATCCCTTCGCCCTGGTGGACCGGATTGTGGATGGCGAGCCCGGTCAATGGGCCCGGGGCATAAAATGCGTCACCGTCAACGAGCCTTTCTTTCAGGGACACTTTCCCCAGGCCTTTGTGATGCCCGGGGTGCTGATCATCGAGGCCATGGCGCAGGTGGGCGGCGTCGCCATGCTTTCCCTGCCGGAAAACCGTGGCAAGCTGGCTTTTCTGGGCCACATCCAGCAGGCTCGCTTTTTCAAAAAGGTTACCCCCGGCGACGTGCTGGAAATGGAATGCGTAGTTACCAAGCGCCGCGGGCCTGTGGGCGTCGGCCAGTGCCGTGCCACGGTCAGCGGCGAGCTGGCCGCCAGCGCCGAGCTCACCTTCTCCATCGGGTAACGTATTGCGAATCCCCGCCAAGGGTGTTATAATGCTCTGGCCTGGAACGTTCAGAATACGGAGAGATCAACATGCTGCGCGACGCGTTTATGGATGTGTATACAAAGTTCAAACTGCATTTTTATCAGGAAATCTTCTGCCGCTTTCAGGAGCGGGAGGCCAGCCTGACCACGGTGGAAACCTTCTGCATGGAGACCATCCAGGCCCTTGGCAACCCCACCATCAACGAATTCGCCTCCTTCATGCACATTTCGCCGCCCAACGCCGCCTATAAGGTAAACAGCCTGGTAAAAAAGGGCTATGCGAAAAAGGTGCAATCCGACGCTGACAAGCGCGAATTCCATTTGCAGGTCACGGAGAAATACTTGCGCTATTACAACATCTCCAGCAACTATACCCAGCGGGTCATGGACCGTATCGCGCAGCGCTTTACCCCGGAGGATTGCGTCAAGCTGGAGAAAATGCTGGTAATTATTTCCCAGGAGTTGATGCCGGAGGTAACGCTGCGCCACGACGCTCCGGCGACGCTCCGGGAGACGCAGCCCAGCGCCGCTCCGGAAAAAGAGCTTTCAGAGCAGCGCACATAAAGAAGCAAAAGCGCTCACAGCGCGTCAAGCATGCCCGCTGCAAGGCAGCGCACCCGACAACCAACGGATAAAAAAGCCGGCTCCCGAAAGGAGGCAAAAGCGCCTTCTTCCGGGAGCCGTTTCTTATGATTTTCCCGCCGCAAATCGCTGCGCTTTTTTCTTGCGCACCGCTTCCCGGGCCGCCAAAAAGCGTACCTTATGCAGCGCATGGTAAAATACACGCCTTCTTCAAGCCTTGCCGGGGTATCTCCAGCGTGCGATCCCACAGGCGGCCCAGAGGCGATTGGCTCCCCTGGCCTTACCCGCAAGCGCAAAAGCTCCCGCGCGCGCAAGCCTTGGAAACCGCCTGCAAAATCCTGTGTCCAAGGCACCTTGAAACCATTGGAAGACCGGGCGCAACCGCCTTTTGCAGCTTCCCGGGGAAGCCTGCCGAAACGGCCATACCCGCCGGACGCCGCCTTCCCGCGCGGGTTACATGGCCGCCGCCAGGCGTTCCACGTGCCGCCGGGCCTGCGCCGCCAGATCCTGCTGCTGCTGAGGGGGCAGCGGCGTATCCCCCATGAGGCCCACAAACTGGCTTACCTTCAAGCCCAGCGCCTCCTGCATGTCCGCGTCGCTTCCCTGGGGGCTTACCAGGTAATAGCACAGCAGGGAATCCGCCTGTCCCATGCGGTGCGCCCGGTCCTCCGCCTGGGAATGCACCGCCGGGCTCCAGTCCAGCTCTCCAAACACCACGCAGGTGGCCCGTTGCAGGTTTAACCCTGAAGCCGCCCGCAGGGAAATGCAGCACAGGTCCGTCAGGCCGCGGGTAAATCGGTCCACCGCCTGGGCCTTCTGCGCCGGGGTTTCCCGGCCGGTGATAAAGCCAGGCCGAAAGGATTTCAATTCCTGCTTGTAAATATCCATGACGTCATGATGATGGGCAAACAGCAAAACCTTTTCTCCGTTTTCCAGCAGCGCGCGTACAAACTGACACACGTAGGGCGCCTTGGCCACGCCCGTTGCCCGGCGGGCCTGCTGGGAAATACCGTCCTCCAGAATGGCCCGCTGCGAAGCCGTGAGCCCTTCCTCCTGCTTCCAGCGCAGAAGCTGCGGCAGCACCGGCTCCATCAGCCGCGCATAGACCCGGTCGTTCCAGTCCAGTTCCTGCACCAGGCGGCGTTTGGGCGGAAGCTCGCTGAGCACATCCTGCTTCACCCGGCGAAGCATCAACCCTTCCCGGCGCAAATACGCCCCCAGCAGTTCAGGCTTGGCCACGATAGCGTTGCCATAACCCCAGCACCATTCCCGGGAAAAGCTCTCCCAATCGCCCAGGAAATGATAGTCCAGAATATTCACCACATTCCATATTTCCCCGCCGCGATTGTAAATAGGCGTACCCGACAGGCCGATGACATGCTCGCATTTTTCCGCCGCCAGGCTGGCCGCGGAATATTTCTCCGTGCCGCTGTGACGCAATTCCTGCACCTCGTCAAAAATCAGGGTGCGGAAGCCCAGCTCCGGCAGGACTTCCTTCCAGCCCCGCAGCAGCAGGTAGTGCAGGATATACACATCCGCCTGGGGCAGCGCATAGGGTTTCAGGCCGTGAACCACATGCACGCGGGGTACCCTTCCCTCCACCCGCAGAAAGCGGAGCGTTTCCTCCAGCCAGTTGCGGGTCAGGTGCGCAGGCGGAATTACCAGAGCGGGCAGGTTGCCGCTGGACGCCAGATAGGCCAGGGCCTGCACCGTTTTGCCCAGCCCCATTTCGTCCGCCAGTAGGCATCTGTCATGCCCCAGCAAAAAGGCCAGTCCCTCCTGCTGAAAGGGGCGCAGCTCGCCCAGAAAGCTCCCCGCGGGCGGGACGGCGCGTTCCGGCAACGCGGCAGCCCGCTCCCGGCGCAGGGCATAGGCCCTGGCCCCCGCCAGCGCCTGCTCCCACAGGCCGCGGTCGCTCTCCTTCACCGCCAGGGGAAAGCGCAGCATCAGCCAGCGCAAATCCCCAATGACGCGGGCATGCGCCGTAAAGCGCGCCTCGCCGCGTTTACTGCCCGCGGTTCCCGGAAACAGCCGCTTGCACATTTCCGTCACGCTGGGATCGCCTTTCACGGTCCATACCTTGCTGCGGCGGTTATAGCTAAGCGTGCCGTACACCCGGCCGGGTTCCTCCTCCATTTCCCGCAAATATGCGGGGAGCAGGCGGTTTTCTTCTTCCGTCATAGCGCAATCCCCCACAGCTGGTTCAGGCACAGATTCCGCACGGGCTTTCCCCCCAGGGTTGCCGGGAGGCGGACGCTGCCCTCCGAAACCAGAATCAAGCCCGCCACCTCCTCACAGGCACAGTAGCGGGCCAGCTGAGGCAGCAGCCGGGCCGCGCCCGGTTTGCCCCGTTTGATCTCCACGCCCACGCCGCCGCACAAAAAATCAATGCGGCAGCGGGGCGCCAGTTTTTTTTCATGCTCCGCGGGGATGCCGGCGGCGGCCAGCGCTTCCCCAATCAGGCGGTGCAAATCATATTCCCCTCGCTGGAGGGGGGCCCTGAGCACCGTCAGGGCCCGATATACCTGTTCCAGTTCCATCTTAATAGCCGTTTGCCATGGCCTGCGTCAGCTGCCCCATGGCGCCCGCCACCTGCGTGGTCGTGGGCGACTCCATATTGATGACCATTTGCAGGTTGCTGATGGCGCTTTGCAGCGTGGCATAGTTGGGGGAGGCGGGGTCCATGCTGCTCAGCTGGGCCTGCGCCTGCTGAAGCAGCATCTGCGCGTCAGGAATCAGGGTGTTGGTAACCACATAGCTATCCCCGGAAGACGTTCCCGGGCCATGCACGGAGCACACCGTCCCACCGGAAATCACGTTCCCGCTGCTATCATATTTAATGGTGGCCGAGGATCCCAGGTACTGGGAAAGCACATCCTCGTAGGAGGTACCGATGAACTTGTACAGCGGATGGCCGCTGGGGATCACGATGACGCCCCGGGTCACCACATTGGGGCAATAGGAAGAAGCCAGGTCGCCGGTCTCCGCGCAAACGGACTGATTCACATGCATCTGGCAGTAAGTCGTGGGCGCCGTGCCCGCGGCCCACCAATCGGTAACCACACCGTAGCCCTTGGCGTCATTGGCGCAGGCGTCGGTGGCCAGCTGACCGCTGACGGCGCAGGTGGTAACCTTGACCAGCCCATACTGACTGGGGTCGCCCTCCAGAATGTCCCGATTTTCCAGGCCCGTGTGAATCTTCTTCATATATGCCTGCCACAGAGGCGCGGCGGCGCTGGAACCCGTGGAACTGGAGGCCAGGGCCTTGTAGTTATCATGTCCAACCCACAGCGCGGAGGAGTAGTACCCCGTCATGCCCGCAAAGAACACGCCCTTCTGGTCGGAGTTGGTGCCCGTTTTGCCCGCCACGGTCTGACCGGAAATCTTGGCAGAGGTGCCGGTACCGCTGGACACCGCCTCTTTGAGCATATCCACCGTCAACCACGCCGTGGATTCGGAGAAAACCCGCCGGCGGGTCTGGTTGGCGTGGCCGTCCCAGACCACGTTGCCCTCGGAGTCGGAAATGCCCAGCACGGAGATCGGCGCCTGATAGACGCCGCCATTGGCCAGCACGCCAAAGCATACGGACATTTCCAAAGGCGTAATACCGCTGGAACCCAGGGTTACGCCGAAAGGCGTAGCGTCGATATGATCGGGGTCCACGCCCATGCGCAGCAGGAAATCCACGGACCGGTCCACGCCCACCATGGTCAGCTCGGCCTGGGCAGCGGCGGTATTATGGCTCTGGCGTAGGGCTCTCCGCAAGGTTTCCGGCCCCACATAGCCGCCTCCGCCATAGTTCTTGGGCCAGGTGTCCTTGCCGTCGGAACCCTTCCAGCCGGAAATAGGCAAGGGCATATTGTACACAATGCTGGCCGGGGAAGCGCCCAATTCAATCGCCGGCGCATACACGGCAATGGGTTTGATGGAGGAGCCCACAGGCATCTGCATGTCCGTGGCCCGGTTGAGCGTCTTCCGCACGGTGGGCCGGGTACGGCTGCCCACAATGGCTTTCAGCTCGCCCGTCCGGTAGTCCAGCACCACTGCCGCCGCCTGGGGCTGCACAATCTCCGTGTAGGTGCCGTCGGCGTTTTTGCTCTTGTATACCTTGTCGGAGGGGTCCTGGAGGCGAGGATAATTGGTCCAGTTCTCCAGGGTATCCTCCACCGTCTCCTGAATGGTGGTGTCGATGGCCAGCTTCACGCGATAGCCGCCGGTGCGGAGCTTTTGTTCCATGGCGCTGCGGTTCTCAGAGGTATCCTCCAACCCTTCCATGCGCAAGAAAATGTCCACCACTTCCTCCACGGCGTATTCCACATAGTGGGCGTACTTGTACATGCCCGTTCCTTCGCTGGGGTCCTCTTCCAGAACCGTGGCCGTCGAGGGGTCCAGGGCTTCCTGATACTGCTCGTAGGTGATGAACTGGTTTTCATACATGCACCGGAGCACGTAATCCGTGCGGTTGTTGGTGATGGCTACATAATCCACCCCCTCCTTGGAGCGGGTGTAAAAGTTGCGGCGCGGATTGTAGTAATACGGGCTGTTGTTGGTGCCCGCCAGCATGGCGCACTCCCGAAGCGTCAGCTCGCCCAGTTCCTTGCCGAAATAGCCCTGGGCCGCCACCTGCACGCCATAGTAATTTTCGCCAAGATAGATGGTGTTCAGGTAGCACTCCAGAATTTCTTCCTTGGTGTAGCGGGTTTCCAGCTGCAAGGCCAGGTAGGCTTCCTGAATTTTCCGCTTGTAGCTCAGCTCGTCGGAAAGAATGGTATTCTTGATCAGCTGCTGCGTAATGGTGGAACCGCCCTGGGTGGAGGACGATGTCAGGTTGGACACGAAAGCGCCCACAATACGCTTCAAGTCCACGCCGTTATGGGTGTAGAAGCGGGAATCCTCCACGGCGATAAAGGCTTCCTGAAGGTACGTGGGCATTGCCGCCAGGCTCACATTCACGCGGTTCTCAACGCCCTTGTACTCGGTAATCAGGTTGCCGTTGCTGTCATAAATAAAAGAAGTCTGCGCCTGCTCGTCCAGCACGGTCAGGTCCAAAGTGGGGGCCGTCTCCACATAGCCTTTGGCAATACCCACCACGATGCCCACGCCGGCCAGGCCTGCCAGCACCACCAGCAGCCCCAGGATGCGCACCACATTCACCGCCACACAAACGGCAAAATTGGGCTTTTTGGTAGCGGGCTTGAAAATGCTGTGGGGATGGGGCTTAGGCGGCTTCACATCCAGCTCGTCCAAATCTTCCGCCCATTCCTCTTCGTCCTCATCTTCCGGCATATCCCAACCTTCCTGGGCAGACGCTTGCTCCTGTTGCGGAATATAATCCTCCGGAGGCGCATACGCATCCTGCGGAGGGTAAGCATCCTCAGGCGGATACGCTTCGGACGGATCATCCCCTTCCGGGAAATCTATAGGTTGCGCCGGGTGAAACGCCTGCGTTGGCTCCTGATCTTCCCGGGAAGGGAATCTGCGCTGATAAGCCAATGGATCGCCTCCTTCGTTGACAGTGAACAACTGCCTGCAGCACGTATCAAAGCCCTGCGTCAGGCATACGGCTGTACAGATTATTATAGCACACTCCCGCAAGGGAAGAAAGAGCAAAGCCAATCTCCCTTGCCTATGCAACGAAGGAGGGGTCGTATTGACTGCATGCGCGCCGGAAAAAAAGCGCAACTCCCGGCTGCGAAAGCTCCTGATTTTCTTGCTTCTGCTTCTGGCGGCACTATGGATCATGCAGCAGAACCTGAACCAGGTGGTGCTTTCCATGGCCTACGCCAACGCCCAGGCGCTAACAGTGAGCGTGCTGAACCAGGCCGTGCAGGAGGTGCTGGCCACCGGCGTTAGCTATGACGACATGATGATCGTCCAAAAGGACGACAGCGGCCGCGTCTCCCTTTTGCAGGCCAATACCACCCTGATGAACTCCCTGGCCTCGGAAACCGCGCTGCACGCCCAGGCCGCTTTGTCCAGCATGGAGAACCAGTTCGTATCCATTCCCCTGGGGGCAGCCCTGGGCGTCACCATCCTGGCCGGTTCGGGGCCGCGCATCCGCGTGCAGATTCTCCCGGTGGGCGCCGTGTCCGCGCAGTTTTCCACGGAGTTTCAGTCCGCAGGCATCAACCAGACCCGGCACAAGATCCTGCTCACCCTGGAGGCCACCGTGCGCCTGGTCATTCCCACGGGTGTGGAGGAAGTGGCCGTAAGCTCCCAGATGGCCGTGGCGGAAAGCATTATTGTGGGGCTGGTGCCCGATTCCTTCGTGGACGTCAACAACGACTCGGAAATGCTGAACCTGATTCCCTAAAAAAGCGGTTATTTCCAACCGTTCGGCATGTCGAAAAAGTAGTTTTCACCACTTTTTCGAGGAAGCGACTTCGGCCAGCCAGAGGTCGTCCGAAGTTGTAAGGAATTGATTTTGCAAGCAAAACCAATGACCCGTGATACCGGCGAAGCCAGCTTACACGAATAAAAGTCGGGGGGGCTGCGGCCCCTCCGAACTCTCTCAATTTTTTCGTCACATACCTTCCGCCAGATGATCCGATTTTTGGCTTGTCTCGGCGGCTGCCTTCTCCTCCTCCAGGGTCAGGTTCCGCTGCTTGCTGCGCCGGTCAATGCTATGCTCCGTTTTGACCCAATGCTGCTGATGCCGGTGCAGTCCCAAGCCGATCAGCTGGCTCAAGGCGGCGATCACCGTATTCACCGCCACGCTCCAAAGCATCAGCGGCACCGTGCGCAGCCGGAAAGAAATGCCGTTATCCAGGTAATCCGCCACGTAAAACAACATGAAATAGCTATACGCAAAGATTCCCAACCCGCCCAGATAGGAGTCCGCCGACACCTGCCCAGGTTCGTACGCAAAACCAGGAAGCAACAATATCAGGGAAATAACCAACTGGATCAGCGCAATGAGATAGGTGGAAAGGCTGTACATATACGTTAGCAGGCTCAGCGCTTCGCCGATACCGATTTTGCCGGTAAACAGGCCCTTGAACACCTTGCCGGTATTTCGCAGCGCCACAAACCAGTGCCCCTGCGCCCAGCGGGTTTTCTGCCGCAGGCTGGCCCGGATCCGGGTGGGCTTTTCGTCGTACACCCGGGTATTGTGGTTCCACAGGATACGCCGTCCGTCCAGGGTGGCCTCCACCTGAATTTCAAAGTCCTCCGTCAGGGACATGGTGGTCCAACCGCCGCGCTTGGCCAGGTAGGCGGTGCTCATGGCAAAGCCCGTGCCGCCAATGGAACAGTTAAGCCCCAGGCGGTACTTGGCCTCCTGAAAGAAGCGGTTGGTAATGGTATAGCTGGTGTAATAGAACCATGCCACCACGCCGGACTTGTTTTTGCTGCCCAGGTAGCACTGAATAAACTCCGGCTTTCCCTTGTCCAGGTATTGGCTGTTCACCTCGCGGAACATATCCACGTCAATGAGATTGTCCGCGTCAAAGATCATCATCAGGTCGTAGCGCTGCGCATAGTCGCCAATACGCTCCAGCGCCTTTTTCAGGGCGATGGGCTTGCCGGTGGGCGCGTCAGGGGATTCCTTGCGCGTCTCAATCACCTGTGCGCCCATGCTCCGAGCGCGTTCCGCCGTTCCATCGGTGCAATTGTCCGCGATGACATAGAAATCATAAAGTTCACGGGGATAATCCATTCGCTGAAGGTTTTCAATAATATCGCCGATAACCTTTTCTTCGTTATGCGCCGGTACCAGCACCAGAAAGCGGCTTTGCGGCGCATGGTCGGCGTAGTCCTTTGTTTTGCGCCGAAAGCCCAGCACCGTCAGCACCATCTGGTATACAAGCATGATCATCAGCCAACCGCCCAGCAGCGCCGAGATCGTCAGCAATATTGATTGCAGAACCTGCAACAGAAGTTCCTCCTTCAAATCCTGCTTCGCAGCCCCATCATCCTATGCCATAACACAGCATTTTGATTAAACTACAATTTGCTGGGTTTGTCAAGGTGTGTCTGAAAACCGCGACGCAAAGATTTGCAAAGCCGGCTCCCCGCCGAAACGTCAAACCGGCGCGCCTTCTGCGACGCGCCGGAAGAACGTCCCTATAAAATTGGAAGATACTCCTTTGCGCCCATCGCTGCGTCCCCGGAAAGCGCGTCCCCCCTTCGCTCAGTTGCCGCACTCAATGCTGATGGCGTTGAACAGGCCAAGAATATCGTCCAGCTGCGTGGCGCGCTTCTCCTCCCCCTGCCGATCCAGCACCACCTGCCCCTCATGGAGCATTAGCAACCGGTCGCCATAGGTGAGCGCGTGGCGCAGGTTATGGGTAACCATCAACGTGGTCAGATGCTTTTCCTGCACGATTTTTGCGGTAAGCTCCATGATGATTTCGGCGGTTTTGGGGTCCAGGGCGGCGGTGTGCTCGTCCAGAATCAAAAAATCAATGGGGGTCATGGTGGCCATGAGCAGCGCCAGGGCCTGCCGCTGTCCCCCGGAAAGGGAACCCACGGGAATGCCCAGCTTGTCCTCCAGCCCCAGGCCCAGGGGCGCCAGCATGTCCTTGTACGCCTGGATGCGCCGCTTGTTGGTACCGAAGCCCAGGTTGAAGGGGCGGCCCTTGTTGTCCGCCATGGACAGATTTTCCAAGATGGTCATGGTGGGGCAGGTGCCCATGGCGGGATTCTGGTACACCCGCCCCATGCGCCGATAGCGCCGGAACTCCTTCACTTTGGTGATGTCCGCCCCGTCCATCAGGATGCTGCCACTCTCCACGGGAATGGAACCGCAGAGGATATTCAGCAGACTGGTCTTGCCCGAGCCGTTGCTCCCCACCACGGAAACAAAGGACTCTTGCGCGATCTGCAGCGTAAAATCCTGAAACAGGCAGGTTTCATGCACGGTTCCGGGGTTATAGATCTTCGTGATATGCTGAACCTCAAGCATGGACGCGCACCTTCTTTCTCCGGACGGAGCCCGCCACCAGAATCAGCAGGAAGAGCGCCGCCGTAACCAGCTTCATATCCTGGGAATCCAGCCCCAAAGACAGCGCAATGGACACGCAGGCCTTGTACAGAATGGACCCCACCAGCACCGCCGTGGTGGACTTGACCCAGGACGCCCGCTTGAACAGGTTGGTGCCGATAATCACCGACGCCAGGCCGATAACCATGGTACCCGTACCCATGGAAATATCGAAAAAGCGCTGTTGCTGGCACAGCACCGCGCCCGCCAGGCTCACCAGGGCATTGGCAATCATCAGGCCGATAATCTTCACGCCGCCTTGATCCCGAGCCAGGGTGGTGACCACCGCAGCGTTGTCTCCTGCCGCCCGGAGCAGGTACCCCGCCTTGGTTTTCAGGAACAGGTCCAGCAGCAGCTTGGCCGCCAGGGCGATGAGCAGGATCAGCGCCAGCGTGGCATAGGGCGCAATCCATGCCGGCAGGGCCTTGGTGAAATCATTCTTGAACAGGGTATCGTAGGCAAAGAGGGGCACGTTGGCCTTGCCCGCAATGCGCAGGTTCACCGAATACAGGCCGGTCATGGTGATAATGCCGCTAAGCAGGTCCCGAACCTTGCACTTCACATGAATCAACCCAGTGATCAGCCCGGCAACCGCTCCCGCGGCAATGGCCGCCAGCAGCGTCAGCGCCGGGTTCACGCCGTTCACCGTCAAAATGGCGGAAACCGCCGCCCCCAGGGGGAAGGAGGAATCCACCGTCAGGTCCGGGAAATCCAGGATGCGGTAGGTAATCAGCAGGCCCAGGGCCAGGATGCCATAAATCAGGCCCTGCTCCAGGATGGTCATCAGCATCGTTTCTCACGCTTTCCTTCGGTATGATTCCGCGTCCGTTCCGGAACGCGCGCGCAGGGGAAGCGGCTTCTTCCGCTTCCCCCGGCTTGGGACGCCCGCCTTACTCCGCGTCCACCACGATGGCGCGGGCCTGCAGATCCTCAGGCAGGGTCAGACCAAATTCGGCCATGACGCCTTCGTTCACATACAGGTAGCTGTCGGCGATAATCTCAAAGGGAATCTCTCCGGCGCTTTCGCCCTGGAGCACCCGGGCGGCCATGCGGCCGGTCTGCTTGCCCAGCTCCACATACTCGATGCCTTCGCTGGCAATGCAGCCGTTGCGCACCTGCTCCACCTCGCTGCCGAACACGGGCTTGCCGGCTTCCCCGGCCATTTCCAGCACCATGGTCAGGTAGCTGACCACGGTGTTGTCGGTGAGGTTGGTCAGGCAGTCCACCTGGGGCAGCAGGGCTTCCAGGGCCAGGGGAATGTCCGCGCCGGTGGAGACGCCCTTGCTGACGATTTCAAAGCCGTAGGTAGCGGCCAGGGCGTTGTAGGTGGCCAGGGTGCTTTCGCTGTTGGTCTCGCTGGTGGTGTAGAGAATGCCGATCTTGGCGGCGTCGGGCATCATGGCGCGAATGAGCTTGAGCTGCGCCTCCACAGGCAGCTGGTCGCTGGTGCCGGTGATGTTGCCGCCGCTGGTGCCGTCCTCCTGGGCCAGCATGGCGGCCACGGGATCGGACACGGCGGTGTAAATCACGGGAATGCCCTTCTCCTCGCAGGCGTTGAAGGCCGCCATGGCCGCGGGGGTGGCGATGGCGCAGACCAGGTCGCACTGATCCGCCATGGAAGCGGCGATCTGGTTCACGGTGGCCATATCCGCCTGGGCGTTCTGCTCGATAAAGTTCACGTTTTCACCGGCGACATAGCCTTCCTCGGCCAATCCGGCGATAAAGCCCTCCCGGCAGTTGTCCAGGGAGGAATGCTCGGCAAACTGAATAATGCCGATGGTCAGCTGTTCTTCCGCGCCGGCCCAAGCCGCGCCAAGGGACAGGGTCATGAGGGTTGCCAGGAACAGGGCGGTGAGCTTCTTCAACAGGTGCTTCATCACAGGTACCATCCTTTCGAGTAAAAATGTTCCGGGAAAAATAAAAACGCCTCAAACAGTTTCCTGTCTGAGGCGGTATCCCGCGGTGCCACTCAGCTTCGCCCATGGGGCGCGCTTTCATCGCATACCAACATATGCGCCGCCTTTGTAACGGGTGCGGTCCCCGTTTCTCCCTACTACAAGTTCGGGAGAACCCTCGGAAGCCCATTCGCTCCCACGCCCTGTGCCGCCGTTCCACTACCGGCGGCTCCCTGCGACAGTTTCCATGGGAGGTACTCTTCTTCCTCAACGGTTTGGTATGAGGTTGGATGCATCATAGCACGGTTTTTTCCCCGCGTCAAGGGGGATTTTTGTTTTTTGGCTGTATTCCGCCCAAACCGTCCGAAAATTTCCGCAGAGCGGCAAGGTTTTCATTTGACATTCCCGCCCCTGTTTGCTATGCTAAAGGGCGCGAAGTACGCGACAATGCTAAGGAAGAAAGAGGGAGGCAACCGCGCCATGGCCAAGCAAAGCATTCCCGAGCTGCCCCGTTGGGACGGGCCGTTATCCCATCCGTTTTACAGCAAGGTCATCAAGCGGGCGCTGGATTTCCTGCTGGCCCTGATACTGCTCATTCCCGGGCTGATCCTGATGCTGCCCCTGGCGGTATGGGTCAAGCTGAACTCCCCCGGCCCGGTCATCTACAAGGCCGTGCGGGGCGGCTACCACAACAAGCCTTTTCTGATTTACAAGTTTCGCTCCATGGTGGTGGACGCGGACAAGACCGGGGGCTGCACGGCCCTCAACGACAGCCGCGTAACCCGCGCCGGGCGCGTGATGCGCCGCCTGAAGCTCGATGAACTGCCCCAGCTGTTCAACATCCTCAAGGGCGACATGTCTTTTGTGGGTCCCCGGCCGGAACTGCTGCTCTATACCACCCAGTACACCAAGGAGCAGGAATGCATCCTGTGGGTGCGCCCGGGGATCACGGACCGCTCCAGCATCGTTTATATCAGCCAGGATGAGATTGTCGGCGAGGAAAATCCGGTGGAAAACTTCGAGAAGTACATCCTTCCGGAAAAGAACCGGCTGCGGGTGGAGTACGCCCGGAACCAATCCTTCGCCCTGGACTGCGGGCTGTTTTTTGAAACCATCGCCAGCGTGTTCCGCAAGGCGGAGCGCGTGGCCCGGGAAAAGTAAGCATCTGCAAGCGAAACCACAAGAACCGAGGCAACGCATATGACCTATACCGAAAAAATCCATCAAGGTTTTACCCACCCCATCGACGCCGCCGACCCGCGCACCCTGGCCTGGCTCATCCGCCGCCATGGTCTGGAAATGACCCATTTGAGCCGTGGCAGCCATATCGGCGCCATCTTTTCCCTGGCGGAAATCATGGCCACCCTCTATGCCCGGGTGCTGCGGGTGCGCCCCCAGGAGCCCGATTGGCCGGAGCGCGACCGGCTGATTCTCAGCAAGGGGCACGCGGGCGCCGCGGTGTACGCCGCCCTGGCCGAACGGGGCTTTTTTGACGTGGAGGAGCTGCAAACCCACTACGCCAACGGTTCCCGGCTTTCGGGCCACGTCAGCCACAAGGGCATCCCGGGGGTGGAATTTTCCACAGGGTCCCTGGGGCACGGGCTGGCGGTGGCCGCGGGCATGGCCCTGGCCGCCCAGAAGGACGGCAAAACCCACCGGGTCTACTGCGTGCTGGGGGACGGCGAATGCGACGAGGGCGCCGTATGGGAAGCCGCCCTCATCGCCCATCAATTCCGGCTGGACCGCCTGGTGGCCGTGGTGGACCACAACAAGATGCAGAGCCTGGATTTCTGCGAGAACACCCTGTCCCTGGCGCCCTTCGGGGAGAAGTGGCGGGCCTTCGGCTGGAACGTCATCGAAGCGGACGGGCATGATGTGGACGCCCTGGAGGCCGCCTTTGCCCAGGCGCAGCGGAACGCCGGCACGGAGAAACCCACCGTCGTCATCGCCCACACGATCAAGGGAAAGGGCGTGTCCTTTATGGAGAACAATATCCTGTGGCACTACCGCACGCCCCAGGGCGAGGAATACGACGCGGCACTGAAGGAACTGGAGGCGCAGCGGCCATGAGAGACGCTTTTACAAGGGTATTGCAGCGTCTGGCGGCGGAGGACCCCAATCTGCTGCTGGTTACCGGCGACCTGGGGTTCGGGGTATTGAAGCCGTTCTGGGAAACGTACCCGAAGCAGTTCATTAACGCAGGCATTGCCGAGCAGGCCATGACGGGCCTGGCGGCGGGCCTGGCCCGGGAAGGCAAGACCGTGCTCACCTATTCCATCGGCAACTTCCCCACCCTGCGCTGCCTGGAGCAGATTCGCAACGACTGCGCCTACCACAACGCCAACGTGAAAATCGTTTGCGTGGGCGGCGGCTTCGTGTACGGCTCCCTGGGCATGAGCCACCATGCCACCGAGGACATGGCCGTGCTCCGCGCCCTGCCCCAAGTGACCGTGTTCACCCCCGGCGACCCGGCGGAGGTGGAAGCGGTGGTGCCGGTGATGGTGCGCACACCCGGCGCCTGCTACCTGCGCCTGGGGCGCGGCGGCGAGCCCACCCTGCACCAGCAGCCCATTGCGGACTACCGCCTGGGCCAGGGGCTGACCCTGCGCAAGGGGCGGGACATCGCCCTGCTCTCCGCAGGCGGGATTCTGACCCAAACCATGAGCGCCGCCGCCATGCTGGCCCAGAAGGGCATTGAGGCGGAAGTGGTTTCCTTCCCCACCCTGAAGCCCATCGACCAGGAGCTGATCCTCTCCCTGGGGCGGCGTTTCCCCTGGCTGGTCTGCGTGGAGGAGCATACGGTGATCGGCGGACTGGGCAGCGCGGTATGCGAAGTGCTGGCGGAAGCCGGTTCCCCCTGCCGGGTCTCCCGCATGGGCATGCCGGACGTGTACTCCAGCATTGTGGGCACCCAGCAGTACCTGCGCGGGCGCTACGGCATGGACGACGCGGCCATCGCCCGCCGGGCGGAGGAGCTATTGAACACAACGGAGGAGGCGGCACGGCCATGACGCAGGCGCATAATCCCATTGACGTGATTCATCAGGAGCTCATGGGGCAGCTTCACGACATTGTCCGGGTATGCAACGCCCACAACATTCCCTACAACCTCATGTGCGGCACGCTGCTGGGCGCGGTACGTCACAAGGGCTTTATCCCCTGGGACGACGATATTGACCTGCTCATGACCCGGGAAGCATTTTCCCGCTTTGAAAAGGTCTATCCCGCCGAATGCGACCCGCAATACCTGCTCACCTACCTGAACACCTGGACGCCCCGGGTGATGAACCGCAATCCCAAGGTGGCCGACGCCTTCACGGATTTCTTCATTCTGGACTACCTGCCCCCGGCGGGCTGGCGGCGCAAGCTGCGCATTCTGCACCTGCGGCTGCTTCAGGGCATGCTCAAGCAAAACGTGGATTATTCCCGCTTCAATTTCAAGAATAAAACGCTGATCTTCGTCACCCACCTCATGGGGCTGCCCTTCACCCGGCAGTGGAAGGTGCGCCGCTACTTCCGCGTATCCTCGGCTACCCGGGAGGGCGAGGACATGCACATGAGCAACGGCGCCTTTGGCCTGCTCACCCAGGTATGGCGCAAGGACCAGTTCGAGCCCAAGGCGCTCGCCCCCTTTGAGGACATGGAGTGCCTGATTCCCGTTCGCTATGACGAGGTGCTCACCACCTTGTTCGGCCCGGATTACATGACCCCGCCGCCGGTGGAACAGCGGGTTGCCAAGCATCTGGACCTCTAAGCCCCGCCCATGAAGGAGGCGTCTGTACGTTGAGCCACGCATGTACCCTATGCCATATTGACCTGAAGGACGTATCCGTCGTGCGAAGCGGGCAAACCCTGCTCAAGGACGTTTCCATGCACATCCACTGCGGGCAGCTTACCGCCCTGATCGGACAGAACGGCGCGGGGAAAACCACGCTGATTCGCGCCCTGCTGGGACAGCTGCCCCATGGGGGCAGCATCCATCACCTGGACGGCCAGGGGCGGGACATCCCCCATCTGCGGACGGGGTACGTGCCCCAGCACCTGGATTTTGACAAGGAAATGCCCCTGACGGTGGAAGACTTCCTGGCCGCGTCCTTTTCCCGCCGGCCCGTATGGACGGGCATCTCCAAAAAAACCCGCGCCCAGGTTCGGGAAGCCCTGGCCGGCGTGGAAGCCGCTTCCATTGCCCGGCATCCCCTGGGGCGCTGTTCCGGCGGGGAGACCCAACGGGTGCTGCTGGCCCTGGCCACCCATCCGGCCCCGGACCTGCTGGTACTGGACGAACCCGTGTCCGGCGTGGACCAAAAAGGCTTGCAGCTCTTCCTGGACACAGTGCTCCGCCTGAAGGAAAAGCACCATATGGCTATTTTGCTGGTCAGCCACGACCTGCGCCTGGTGCGCAAATATGCCGATCATGTGGTGCTCCTGGACAAGACGGTGCTGGCCCAGGGCAACCCCGCGGACGTATTCGCCACGCTGGAATTTTCGGCTGTGTTCGGCACGGGAGAGGAGGCGGAAGGCTGATGGACGGCATCTATGCGCTGCTGGACGCGGTGCTGCCCCTGGAGGCGCTGCAGTTCGGCTTTATGAAAAACGCCTTCCTGGCCATCCTGCTGCTCACGCCCCTGCTGGGGCTGCTGGGCACCATGGCCGTGCAGCAGCAAATGGCCTTTTTCTCCGACGCCCTGGGGCACAGCGCCCTGACGGGCATCGGCCTGGGCATTGTGCTGGGCATGCACAGCGACCTGCTCAGCATGCTGATCTTCGGCGTGGTATGGGCCATCGCCATCAGCCGCATCAAGCAGACGGGGGCTACCTCCGCGGATACCATCATCAGCGTGTTCTCCTCCACCAGCATCGCCTTGGGATTGGTGATTCTGGCCCGTGGAGGCGGATTCGCCAAGTATTCCTCCCTGCTCATCGGCGACGTGCTGGCGGTTACCCAAAGCGACCTGATCTATCTGGCAGCGGCGCTGGTACTGGGCGTCGCCGCGTGGGCGGTGATGTACAACGCGCTGCTGCTGACGGGCATCAACGCTTCCCTGGCCCGGAGCCGCGGCATCCGCGTGCGGTTGACGGAATACGCCTTTGCGGTGCTGCTGGCGGTGGCGGTGATGCTGGCCATCCGCTGGGTGGGCGTGATGCTCATCAACGCGCTGCTGATTCTGCCGGCCGCCGCCGGGCGCAACCTGGCCCGCAACGCCCGGCAGCACGCGGTCATCAGCGTGCTCATCGCCCTGACCTGCGGAATCGCCGGGCTGCTCAGCGCCTATTATTGGGATACCTCCGCCGGCGCGGCCATCGTGCTGTACGCGGCGGTCTGCTACGGCCTCTCCCTGGGCGTGCGAAGCCTGTGCAACCGATAAGGAGGAACCTTGACATGAGCGACTTTGAGGCTGTTAAGCAATGGCTGAAAAGCATCGAAAACGAACCCTTGGAAGACATGGGCGGCTTTTTTGACCGCCGCGTGGACGGCTACGAGGATCACATGCGTCCCTGGCGGGACTACTACCGCTGGCTGGGCGAACTGATTCCGCCCCACGCAAAGACGCTGCTGGACCTAGGCTGCGGCACGGGGCTGGAGCTGGATGAAATTTTCCGCCTGCACCCGGATCTGGCGGTGACCGGCATCGACCTGGCCCCCGGCATGCTGGCGCGCCTGCGGGAAAAACATCCGGAGCGAAAGCTCACCCTCATGGCGGGGGATTATCTCACCATTCCCCTGCCGCCCTGCGCCTTTGACCTGGCGGTAGCCTTTGAAACCCTGCATCACCTGACGCCAGAACAAAAGCTGGAGCTGTTCCGGCGCATCTTTGCGGCCCTGCGGCCCGGGGGCGCCCTGCTGGAAGGCGACTATACCGCCGAATCCGACGAAATGGAGGCGTACCTTTTCGCGGAACTGGCCAAGCGGCGCGCCCGCCAGAACGTGCCGGAAAACGTATTTGTCCACTTTGATACCCCGCTGACCCTGGAGCACGAGCTGGCCCTGCTGCGTCAGGCCGGATTTGCCACCGAGGTGCTGGGCTGGCGCGGAGAGGCGAATACCCCCATGATCCGCGCCACGAAACCTTAAGCTGCGAAAGGAGCTTTTCTTATGCGCTTCATGATTGCTTCGGACATTCACGGCTCGGCCAAGTGGTGCCGGGCTATGCTGGAGGCCTTGGACCGGGAGGGAGCGGACCGGCTGCTGCTACTGGGGGACCTGCTCTACCACGGTCCCCGCAACGACCTGCCCGAGGAATACGCCCCCAAGGAGGTTCTGGCGCTGCTGAACGCCCGGCGGGATAGTCTGATGTGCGTGCGGGGCAACTGCGACACGGAAGTGGACCAGATGGTGCTGGATTTCCCCATCATGGCCGATTATGCTGTGCTGCCCGCTGGCCGGCATCTGCTCTATGCGACCCACGGCCACCATTTCGGGGAGGAATGTCCGCCGCCCCTGTGCACGGGAGACCTGCTGCT
Source organism: uncultured Oscillospiraceae bacterium (assembly GCA_964540735.1). Classification (GTDB taxonomy): domain Bacteria; phylum Bacillota; class Clostridia; order Christensenellales; family Aristaeellaceae; genus Egerieenecus. The sequence goes on along the minus strand of CAZINY010000002.1, from coordinate 22,126 downwards.
GTGCGGGCATACGCATGTGCCCAAGTGCGCCCCGCATGACGCTTTCACCTACCTGAATCCCGGCTCCATATCCATTCCCAAGGAAGGCAGCGCCCACGGCTACATGCTCTGGGAGGGCGACACCTTTATCTGGAAATCTCTGGAAGATAGGAAAGCATACCGGGTATGGCGTGCGGAGGAAAATTGATGGCATTATAAAAAGCTGCCGGCAGGTGGAAATTTCGCCTGCCGGCAGCTTTTTTCATGAAATGATCCGCAGGGAAACCGAAGCGGCTTTCTCCCTCCAACGCGCCTGTGCACGCTATGCTTCTCTGGGCTTGCGTGGCTTCACAAAGCGGGACACCTGAATCCCCAACTCAAAGAGCAGGTACATGGGAATCAGCAGCATCACCTGGGAAACCACATCCGGCGGCGTCAGGATCGCCGCCAGCACGGTCAAGCCCAGCAGCACGTAGCGCCGCGTCTTGGCCAGCTTGATATAATTGGTCCATCCCATGCTGGAGGCGATGTAGATGCCCACGGGCAACTCAAACGCTATACCAAAGGGCAACAAGAAAGAAAACTGGAAACCCACGTACTTGTCAATGGACAGCATGGGCGTTGCCAGATCCTCGCCAGCGATGAGGAAAAAGTCCACCGCCAGACCATACACAAAATTATAGCAAAATACCACGCCCAACAGGAACAGGAATAACGCCACAAAGAACAGCGCCCGGAAGGTAGCGATTTCATGTTCATAAAGGGCAGGCTTGAAAAAGCTCCACAGCTTGTAGAAGATCACCGGTGACGCCAGCACAACGCCCGCCATTAGGGATACCTTCAGCTGGGTTGTCAGGGCTTCGGATACGGCGGTATAGATAATCACAATGCCCCGGTCAGTGATGGGCTTGGTAATGAAATTCATCAGCGGCGTCAGGAATGCATAATACGCCACCAGAAATCCCACCGCCACAGCCCCCAGGCTAACCACCAGCACGCTGCGCAAGGCCATCAGGTGCGAAAGAATCGGCTGCTTTTCCGCGTCCACCTGCTTGTCGTGCCTTTGACGTTTTTCTTTGGCTTCTTTTTTTGCCATGGCGAACCTCAATCCTTTGAGTAACAAAGTAAGGTGGCGGCCGCCGACCGACCGCCGCCCCTCCGTGCATTATTCGCTTTTCTTTTCCTTTTCCGCATCTGCGGACGCATCCTCGGGCTTTTCTTCCACTTTGACTTCCTTCTTGAACTCGCGGATGCTCTGTCCCAGCGCCTTGCCCAGGCCGGCAATCTTACCGCCGCCAAAAAGCACCAGCGCCAACACAACAATCAGGAAAATTTCCATGGTTCCCAGTCTCATCATTATGTGCCTCCCTTTTTCATCTGATCCTTAAAATCCTTAAAGCTCAGTTCTTTGTCGATTTTCTTAAATTCCTTGTTCACTTCCAGCTGCGTCTCTTGTAGATCCTGGCGGATATCCATATCCTTGATGGTATCCTTAACCTCACGATCCAGCGATTTCAGGTCGGTTTCAATATTTTCCACCCCGAGTTCTCGCTTGACCTCTTCGATCATTCCCCGGATGTACTTGACAAACCGGCCCAGCGCCCGGGCAACCTTTGGCAGATCCTTGGGGCCCACGATCACAAAGGCGACCAGCAGGATGAGGATTATTTCCGCCGCGCCGATATTCATGGCATCCTTCCTCTCCCGTCCGTGGTTTGCGACGATATTATACACTATCCGCGCATTTTTTGTAAAGCCCGCCGCAAGCCGGATGGGATAATCATACCCAAACGCCCCCGGCCTGTCAACCCCTAAAACCTCCGGGTGCCAGCGCCGCGAGAAAAAACTTGCGCCTCCGCCGCCAGTCCCTCTTGACGCCGCGGCGAAATGTGTTAAAATATAAACAGAATTCATGCTGTACATACGAAAGGCGTGACTTCTCAGTCTCCGAGCCATGGGCGCCCACGCGGTGCGTATGGCCATTGGGCGACTCGGGCAACCAAGCCGCCTGCCTTCGCAAAGGAGTGCTGCAAAACGAAAGCGGGGCACAGCTATGTGCGTCGTTTGTTTTGCGGTGCTCCATTTTTCATTCATGGGTTTTCCTCCGGCGCTAGGGCGACGGGATGGAACAAGTAAGGAGGAGAGAAAACAATGTCTGACCAGAAGCGTTTCTTAGACAAGGACTATACCCGCCGTCAGTTCCTGAAACTGTCGGGCAAAAGCCTGGTGGGCGTAGCCATGTCCAGCGCAATGCTCTCAACCCTGGGCGTAACCGCCGGCGCGCTGGCTGAAGATCAGGTGCGCGTATGGGCCTTCCCCCAGGGCCTGCTGGTGGTGAACGCCGACCGCTGCGTAGGCTGCCAGCGCTGCGAGATCAACTGCACGCTGACCAACGACGGCTGCTGCTCCAGCTACATCTCCCGCGTGAAGGTCACCCGCAACCTGTACTCCAGCCGCAACGGCAACGGCCTGTACACCGAAAACAGCTGGACTTACTTCCCCGACACCTGCCGTCAGTGCGAAGACCCTGCTTGCGGCAATGCCTGCCCCGTGGGCGCCATCGTGGCCGGCGAGGATGGCATCCGTCGGGTAGACCAGAATGTGTGCGTTGGCTGCGGCGCCTGCGTGGAAGCTTGCCCGTGGCATATGCCCACCGTAAACCCCGTCACTAAGAAGTCCTCCAAGTGCGTCATGTGCGGCGCTTGCGTGGAAGGCTGCCCCTCCGGCGCGCTGTCCATCGTGCCCTGGGATAAGATCACCGCGGCCGCCCAGGAAGTCTAACGAGGCGGTTACCCCACCATATAAAGGAGGAAATTCAAAATGTCTGTTAAGAACGGCATCAACGGCTGGGCGGGTTCCGTGCTGCGTGTCAACCTGACCACCGGCGCTATCACCACGGAAGACACCCTACCCAAGTATAAGCCCTATATCGGCGGCATGGGCCTGGGCTATAAGATTATCTGGGATGAAGTTCCCCTGGATACCGATCCCCTGAGCGAGGCCTCCAAGATCGTTTTCGGCGTCGGCCCCCTGACCGCCTCCGGCGTGCCCTGCTCCGGCCGTATGAATGTGTCCTTCCTTTCCTGCTGGTCCAAGGGCAAGTCCATTGTGGACGCGCACATGGGCGGCCATATTGCCCACGCTTTCAAATATGCCGGCTATGACGCCATGATTCTGGAAGGACAGAGCGACAAGCCCGTATACATCAAGATCGACGACGACAAAGTCACCATTGAGGACGCTTCCGAAGTATGGGGCAAAGGTACCTTTGAAAGCAACGCCACGCTGACTAAGGCGAACGGCCCCGAGTTTGACGTGGTATCCATCGGCCCGGCAGGCGAGAACCTGGTACCCATGAGCTGCATGATTACTTCCTTTGGTAACTCCGGCGGCGCAGGCGTGGGCGCGCTGATGGGTTCCAAGAAGGTCAAGGCCCTGGTGGTTCGCGGCACCGGCGCGGTGAAGATCGCCCGTCCCCTGGAAGTCAAGCTGCTGAGCAACTACATGATCAAGGACCTGGTGGGCGGCAACAACAACCACAACGTGCCCACCGTGCCCCAGAGCTGGGCCGAATATTCCGCCACCACCAGCAACCGTTGGCAGGGCGGCCCCGGCGTCACCTGGGACAAGGCTCCCAACGGCCCCGTAGATACCGGCGAACAGCCCAGCGGCGTGATCAACGTGGCGGCGCTGCGCTGCAACAAGGGCGTGTTCGACTTTGGCGAAATCGCCGAGAAGTACACCGTGAAGCAGGGCGGCTGCTCCTCCTGCCCGGTGCGCTGCTACACCGAGTATGAGCTGGATCCTCTGGCGGACTACGACCTGCCCACCCATGTTTCCAACACCTGCATGCCCATCACCGCGCAGGTGCAGCTGTTCAACGGCCACGAGCATGACTTCGTGGACGAGGGCGACGCCAAGATCGTGCTCAACGGCGCTGGCTCCCGCTTCCAGGATGACTACGGCGTATGGTGCAACTACGGCAACGTGTACACCGACTTTGTCCGGACCTATGCGGACGGCATCTTCCAGGAGCACATGACCGACGATGACAAGGCGCTGAACTGGCAGTACATGGAGGACGGCGATCCTCGTTGGCTGGGCGAGTTCTACCGCGCCATCGCTTCCGGCAAGGGCGCCTTCGGTGAGCTGGGCAAGGGTTCCTATTATCTGTACCATGCCTGGGGCCTGGACGACGCCACCAAGAACAGCGCCGGCAAGAACTACTATGACGAAGTCAGCGGCAAGAACACCAACGTGACCTACAACGGCTACCCCAAGCACCACTCCTCCGAGGATGCCTGGCAGAGCGGCCTGCTGTACAACGTGATGTACAACCGTGACTGCATGATCCACCACTGCACCAACTTCGTCCGTTCCGGCTCTCCCTACGAGGAGGTCATCAAGCCCGTGCTGGAGAGCTTCTTCGGCGAAGGCTGCGTGGACGCCCCCAAGGCGTATACGCCCATCAACGAGAACAAGATCAAGCTGGCCAAGTGGGCCTTCCTGGGCAAGCAGTGGCATGACTCCGCCACCCTGTGCAACTGGATGTACCCCATGACCCTGTCCACCAGCAAGAAGCGCGGCTACAAGGGCGACCTGGATCTGGACGCCAAGTACATGAGCGCCGTTGTAGGCGAGGATTACACCCGCGAGAGCCTGGATTTCGACTGCGAGCGCATTTCCAACATGCTGCGCGCCATGACCGCTATCTCCTTCAAGCTCCATCTGGACAGCAGCAACCTGCGCAAGGACCATGACGCGGTGCCTGCCTGGGTGTTCGACAAGGAGCCTGACTTCAAGGCCTTTGAAGAGGGCACCGTGAAGATGGACCGCGACGACTGGGAGAAGTCCCTGGATATGTTCTACGAGGCCATGGGCTGGGATAAGGAAACCGGCATTCCCACCCGCGAGACCCTCGAGAAGTTCGATCTGGGCGACATGGCCGATAAGCTGGCCGAGCTGGGCTTGATTTCCTAAGGCCAAATGTGATACCATCAAGGGGAGGCCCCCCGGAGCATTCCGGGGAAGCCTCCCCTATTTTTCAAAAAGGAGATGAACCCCATGGCCTTGTTTGGACGCCGTAAACCCGGGTTCTCCAAGGAAGTGGAGCTGAAGCCCGAGGACATCAGCGACGAGTTCAGCGACCGTAACGACCCCGCCATGGTACGCAACGATAATCCCAAGAACGAAAAGGCCGAAATGGCCGCCCAGGCTGACGCCGTTATGACCGGTTCCGCCAGCACGGACGGCGCCCCCATGGATCTGGCTCAAGCGGCCGCCGCACGGGGCGAGACCGTGGACCTATTTGAATATCTGGACTCCCTGCCGGATGTGGACGACCCCTTTCCTCCCAGCGAACCGGACCCGGAGCCTGCGCCCGAACCCGAGCGCAAACCCGCGGAAATGCTGGCCGAATACATTCGCGAACGCACCAAGGCTGCAACCCTGACCCCCCGCAAAGCCCTGGCCAAGGAGGAGCCGCATCTGGACGAGATGCTGGAAGAGCTGCACGGCCTGGAATCCTGCAAGGATATCTGCACAGTCAAGGGCAATAAGGACGAGTATTTCTATTCCGACGATTTCATGGCTCACAACTATGCCATGATCGCCATGCTTGTGCTGGAGAAGGATCTTCCCTTGACCATTGCAGAAATGGTTCGTTTCAATTGCAAGACCTATCCGTCTCCTACGCCTTTGAGCTATTTCCAACGGCATCCGTATTATTACACGGAACCGCAGCTGAAGCACGCGTTGACCATGCTGTCCCGCAATCCCGATTTTGCGGACGTGAAAACCCTGGTCACGGAAAACAATCATGTCACCTATCTTTACTCCGAGCGGCACATGTCCTTCAAGTACGCCCGCGCGCTGGCGGAAGGCGTGGAGTCCGGCGAGGCCAACGGCTGAACCATAGCGCCATCGGTGTAAAAGCGCAAGTTTCAAGGCTAGTAGAACGCTGAGGGCTGCCCGATCGGGCAGCCCTCAAATCGTTGGCAAAGTATTTTGCTTTGTTTTTTTGCAAGCCCTCTCTTGCGTTCTTGCAAACGCAGGAAATTTCGCGCCTGCGGGCGCGACCAGGGGGCTTTCCGGTCGCCCCCTGGACCTCTTCGGACCCCATACTTGACGCAACTTTTGTAAGGCGGGAAACCAAAGCTTCCTTTTCACAGCGTTTCTATGAAAAAGTATGTTGCTTCGTTTTTTGCAAGCCCTCTCTTGCGTTCTTGCAAACGCAGGAAATTTCGCGCCTGCGGGCGCGACCAGGGGGCTTTCCGATCGCCCCCTGGACCCCTTCGGACCCCATACGTGATGAAACTTTTGCAAGGCGGGAAACCAAAGCTTCCTTTTCGCAGCGTTTCTATGAAAAACTATTTTACTTCGTTTTTTTTGTAAGCCCTCCCTTATGTTCTTGCAAGCGCAGAAGATTTCGCGCCTGCGGGCGCGACCAAGGGGCTTTCCGATCGCCCCCTGGACCCCTTCGGGCCCCATATGTGATGAAACTTTTGCATGTTAAGGAAGTAAAAAGTTCATTCTCTCAGTGTTCCCATGAAAAACAGCGCATTTTTCAGCAATCGAAAGCGAGGGACACCCCGTAGGGCATCCCTCGCTTTTTGTCCTGCCTTTTCCCATCCTTAGGCTTGAAGCGCCTTGGCCAGGGCTTCCAGGGCGGAAGCATCGCTGGGTTTCAGCGCGCCGCGCAGGGTAACGGCAGGTTCAATGATGGTGAGTTCCTTCATCTGGGCCAGCACGCCCTTCATGGTTCTCACCGCAGAAGGCCCCCAGGAGCCGTTTTCCATCAACCCCAGGGTGCGCTTCTGGTAATTCTTCGCCAGCAAATGATGGAGGAAATCCTCCATCCAGGGAATCACGCCGCCGTTATAGGAGGACGCCGCCAGCACCACCTTGCCATAGCGGAAGGCTTCGGAAAGGGCCAGGGACATGTCGCACCGGGCCAGGTCCATTAACTGCGTGGGCGTACCGGCCTGCTCCAGCATTTCCGCCAGCTTCCCCGCAGCCTGCGCCGTATTGCCATGCAGCGAAGCGTACGCAATCAGCACGCCTTCGCTTTCCGGCTCGTACCGGCTCCACAGGTCATACAGCCCGATCGCCTGCGGGATGGTCTCCTTCAGCACCGGTCCGTGCAACGGGCAAATCACCTGAATATCCAGCTTCTCCGCCTTCTTCAGCAAGGATTGCACGTTGGCGCCGAATTTGCCCACAATATTGAAATAGTACCGCCGGGCCTCGTCCACCCAGGGCTCCTCCACATCCAGCGCCCCGAACTTGCCAAAGCCGTCGGCGCTGAACAGCACACGGTCCGTGGCGTCATAGGTCATCATCACTTCGGGCCAGTGCACCATGGGCGCCATGACAAAATGCAGCTCATGCCGGCCCAGCGACAGGGTATCCCCTTCCTTCACCGTCACCGCCTGGGAGAGATCCAGGTCAAAATACTGGGGCAACATCTGGAAGGTCTTGGCGTTACCCACCAGGCGCGCCTGGGGATAGCGCTCCACAAAGGCGCGAATGCTGGAGGCATGGTCCGGCTCCAGGTGATTCACCACCAGGTAGTCCACCGTGCGCCCCTGCAGCTCCCGCTCCAGGTTTGCCAAAAATTCCCCCGTCTTTCGCTTGTCCACGGTATCCAGCACCGCCACCTGCTCATCCAGGATGACGTAGGAGTTATAACTCACGCCATTGGGAATGACGTATTGTCCCTCAAACAGATCCAGGTCTTTATCGTTCACGCCCACATAACGGATATCCTTCGTAATCATTGGCTTGTCGCTCCTCACTTTCAGTTCAGGCCATAACACATTCATTATACACGTTTTTTCCACGGCTGTGAATCCCCTTGGAAAAGAATTCAATCTTCTCGCCATAACAAATACGGCAGGAGAGGGCAAACCCTCCTGCCGTCAATGCTCAGTTAAAGAGCTCCTTCACGCGATCCATAAAGCTCTTTTTGTTATCATATTCCTTGCCCGTGGTGCTTTCCTCAAACTGCCGGAGCAAATCCTTCTGCTTTTCCGTAAGGCGGCGGGGAATCTCCACCCGCACGCGTACCAGCAGGTCGCCCTTTCCGCCTCCGCGCAGCTGCTGAATACCATAGCCCTTCAGGCGCAATTCCTGATCGTTCTGGGTTCCCTCGGGGATGTGATACTTCACCGTGCCCTGCAGGGTAGGGATGTCCACATCGCCGCCCAGCGCCGCCTGGGTAAAGGAAATAGGAAATTCAAAGCGCAGGTCATAGCCGTCCCGGCGGAACAGCTTGTGCGGCTTGACGATGATGTTGATATACAGATCGCCGTTGGGTCCGCCCCGCAGCCCCGGCTCGCCCTGGCCGTTCATGACGATGGTCTGCCCATTGTCAATACCGGCAGGCACCTTGACCGTGGCGGTGCGCTTCACCCGCGTGCGGCCGGAACCGCCGCAGGCCGCGCATTTGTCCTGAATCACCTTGCCCGTACCGCCGCAGGTGGGGCAGGTGCGCACGGTAACCATGAAACCGCCGCCGCTGCGCACCTGACCGGTGCCATGGCAGGTCTGGCAGGTGGTGGGCGACGTTCCCGGCTTTGCGCCGGAACCGCCGCAGGTCTTGCAGTTCTCATTGCGATAAAAATCAAAGGACTTTTCACAGCCGTTGGCCGCTTCCTCAAAGGTGATCCGCAGCTCATAACGCAGATCCGCGCCCTGTACCGGTCCCTGGCGCCGGCTGGTCGTCCCCATGCCGCCGCCAAAAATCTGGTCGAAAATGCTGTCAAAGCCCATGCCGCCAAAGGAGCCACCGCCAAAGTCCATACCGCCAAAGGGATTTCCGCCCGCGCCCATGTTGGGGCCGTCAAAACCAAACTGGTCGTAGCGTGCCCGCTTATCCGGGTCGGACAGCACCTCGTTGGCTTCGTTCAGCTCCTTGAAGCGCTCCTCGGCAGTTTTGTCATTGGGGTGCAGGTCGGGATGGCATTCCTTCGCCTTCCGGCGGTACGCCTGCTTGATTTGGTCCGCCGTAGCGTTTTTGCTGACCCCCAGCACCTCATAATAATCACGTTTTTGTGCCAATGTCTTCCACCTCACAACCCATGTGGGGAGTACGCAGGCAGGAGCATCCCCCTGTGGGAGATGCTCCTACCGTCACGCCTTAGCGCACGTCGCCCTCGGTATTCACCGTGCCGTCGGGATTGGTGCTGCCGGCAGCCGGACCTTCCTGGGGAGGCATCTGGCCATCGCCGCCCTGCTGCTGGTACAGCTTGCCAAAGATGCCGTACACCTTCTGGGTGAACCCTTCCATGGCGTTCTTGATCTCATCCGCCTTGCCGCCCTCGCGGATCTTCTTGAAGGCGTCGATTTCGGTCTGGATGGTATTCTTGTCCTCATCGGAGAGCTTCTCGCCGTTCTCGCGCAGCTGCTTCTCCATCTCATAAATCAGGCTGTCGGCGTGGTTGAGGGTTTCCACCTCTTCCTTGCGCTTCTTGTCCTGCTCGGCGTACTGCTCGGCTTCCTTCACGCGCTGGTTGATCTCCTCCTCCGTCAGGTTGGTGGAGGCGGTGATGGTGATCTTCTGCTCGTTGCCGGTAGCCTTATCCTTGGCGGATACGTTCACGATGCCGTTGCGGTCAATGGAGAAGGTAACTTCAATCTGCGGCACGCCGCGGGGCGCGGGAGCGATACCCGTGAGCTGGAAGCGGCCCAGGGACTTGTTGTCATAGGCCATCTGCCGCTCGCCCTGAAGCACGTTGATCTCCACGGTGGTCTGCCCGTCAGCGGCAGTGGAGAACACCTGGCTCTTGCTGGTGGGGATGGTGGTGTTGCGGTCAATCAAACGGGTGAAGATGTGGCCCTCGGTTTCCAGGCCCAGGGACAGCGGCGTCACGTCCAGCAGCAGCACGTCCTTGACCTCGCCGCCCAGCACGCCGCCCTGGATGGCCGCGCCGATGGCTACGCACTCGTCCGGGTTGATGCCCTTGAAGGGCTCCTTGCCGGTGACCTTCTTCACTTCCTCCTGCACCGCGGGGATACGGGTGGAACCGCCCACCAGAATGACCTTGTCAATCTGATCGTAGGTCAGGTTGGCATCGCTGAGGGCTTTGCGCATGGGCTCGATGGTGGCATCCACCAGGTCGCGGGTCAGCTCCTCAAACTTTGCCCGGGTCAGGGTCATATCCAGATGCTTGGGGCCGGTGGCGTCCGCCGTGATGAAGGGCAGATTGATGTTGGCGGTCATGGTGCCGGACAGCTCAATCTTGGCCTTCTCCGCGGCTTCCTTCAAGCGCTGGTAGGCAATGCGGTCCTGCTTCAGGTCGATGCCGTTCTCCTTCTTGAAGCTGTCGGCGATGTAGTTAATGATCCGCTCGTCGAAGTCGTCGCCGCCCAGACGGGTGTTGCCGTTGGTGGCGCGCACTTCAAACACGCCGTCGCCAATGTCCAGGATGGACACGTCGAAGGTGCCGCCGCCCAGGTCGTACACCAGGATCTTCTGGTTGCCTTCCTTATCCAGGCCGTAGGCCAGGGACGCGGCGGTGGGCTCGTTGATAATGCGCATGACCTCCAAGCCGGCGATGCGGCCGGCGTCCTTGGTCGCCTGGCGCTGACTGTCGTTGAAGTAAGCAGGCACGGTAATCACGGCCTGGGTTACCGTCTCGCCCAGATACGCCTCGGCAGACTCCTTCATACGGGTCAGAATCATGGCGCTGATATCCTGGGGGGTGTACTCCTTGCCGTCGATATTCACCTTGTGCGCGGTGCCCATTTCACGCTTGATGGAGATTACAGTGCGCTCCGGATTGGTAACCGCCTGGCGCTTGGCCACCTGGCCCACCAGACGCTCGCCGTCCTTGGTGAAAGCCACCACGGAGGGCGTGGTGCGGCTGCCTTCCGCATTGGGGATAACGACGGGCTTGCCGCCTTCCATCACAGCCACACAGCTGTTGGTCGTACCTAAGTCAATACCAATGATCTTGCTCATATTCCTTGTCCTCCTTATAAACACCATTCCGTTTTGTTGGATGTTGTCAATTTTTATAGGAAAAGGAGCTTGGCTCCTGATCCGTCTTCTTTAGTCGGGCACAACCTTGACCATGGCGTGCCGGAGCACGTGGCCGTTCAGCTCGTAGCCCTTCTGGAACACCTGGCACACGGTGCCCGGTTCCCCCTCCTCGGGCGCGCCCTGCATCAGCGCGTTTTCCAGGTTGGGGTCGAACTTCTCGCCCAACCGGTCAATGGGGGTAATGCTCTGTTTCTGGAACACTTCGTTCAGCTGGCGGAGCACCAGGCTCACGCCCTCCCGCAGCTGTGGGTCGGGAGAATCCTTGGCCGCGTCCACGGCCCGTTCCAGGTTATCCATCACCGGCAGCAGCGTCGCCGCCAGGGCGCGGATACCGTCGTTATAGGCATCCGCCCGGACGGATTCGTTCCGACGGCGGAAATTATCAAAATCGGCCTGCACCCGCTGGGCCAGGTTGAGGTATTCCTCCGCCTGGGCCTTGGCTGCGTCCAGCTCCTCCTGGGTAGGAGCGGCAGGTTGCGCTTCCAACTCCTGGGCGGGGGTGATCTCTTCCATGGCCTCCTCCCAGGCCTGCTGTTCCATCTCCATTTGCATTTTCTCCTTCTTATCCATTCGGCTCATGTCGTTGCCTTTCTCCTGCTATGGGCTAAACGTTATCTTCCTCGTCCTGCAGCATGCGGCTGAGCTGCTGGCCCATGGTGCCCAGGATGGACAGCACCTTGCTGTACTGCATCCGCGTGGGACCGATGATGCCAATGGTTCCCTTCTGTCCCCGTCCGGACTGGTAGGTGGCGGTCACGATGGAACAATCCACCATTTCCGGGACGCCCGTTTCCGGTCCGATGCGTACGGTAAAGGCCATCTCGCCCTGATTGGCGATAATCTGCGCCAGCTTATCCCGCGTCTCCATGAGGCTGAGGAAATTGCGGGCCTTTTCCACGTCGCTGTATTCCGGGTAGCTGAGCATGTTGCTGCTGCCGCCCACCGCCACATGGCCCACGTTTTTTTCTCCGGCGGCGCTTAGCAGCTGATGCACGCCAGCCAGCACCGCTTCGTTGCGCTGCATCCGCCGGCTGATCTCCGGGATACGCGCTCCCGCCTCCCCCAGGGGCAACCCTGCCAGCTCCTTGGTAAGCATGCGGGAGATTGCGTACAGCGTGTCGCTGTCCAGCTGGTCGGACACGCGAATCACCGTATCCCGCACAATGCCGCTGTCCGTCACAATGACCACCAGGGCGCTCACCGCGCTGACAGGCACCAGCTGCAGCGTACGGATTCGCGGCTCCCGTCCCTTGGGCGGCAGCACCACCGCCGTGTAATGGGTCAGGCTGGAAAGCACCTGGGCGGCATGGTCGATCACGTCTCCCATCTGCCGTACCCGGCCCTGAAAATGCTCCCGCACGGCAATCGTATCCGTTGAAGGAATCCGTCCCTGCTTGAGCAGTTCGTCCACATACAGCCGGTATGCCTTGGCGGAGGGCACGCGCCCCGCGGAAACATGGGGTTGATCCAAATACCCCAATTCCTCCAGATCGCTCATCTCATTGCGGATGGTTGCGGAGCTCAGCCCCATGTCGTATTTCTTGGAAATCGTCCGCGATCCCACGGGCACCGCCGTCAGAATGTAGTCGTCAATGATTGCCTGCAGAATACGCAGCTTTCTTTCGTCCATCTCCATGATGCGCTCCCTCCTTTCGGGGGTTGTTAGCACTCGATGGACGTGAGTGCTAACTTCGGAACTAAAGATAGCACCGCACCGGGAAAAAGTCAAGAGTTTCCGCAGGTTTTTTTCATGAAATTTTTATGAACGATGGATTCATGGTTCCGGCGCGCCGTTTTGGAATTGACACCCCCTCGCGGCGCCGATATAATGGAAAAAAACGGGTTATATTGCATTCGTTTCATCGCATTCCGCGTACTTTCTGCAACAAGAGGTGCATGCTATGCAAGCTGTCGCTTCCAACCCGCTGCGCACCCGGGAGGACCTGGCCCAGGCCGCGGCGGACATTCTCCGCCCCACCCAAAGCTGCCTCACCTCCGGCAAGGCGCGCATGATCGCCGGATACGGTTCCGCCCATTACAGCGAGGATGTGGCGGGCATGGAAGGGTTCTCCCGGGTGCTTTGGGCGCTCACGCCCATGCTGGCGGGCCGCTGCCCGCAGGCGGAGGAATCCTGGCCCCTGTGGCGTACGGGGCTGATTCACGGCACGGACCCGCAGGACCCGGAATACTGGGGGAACATCGGCGACTTTGACCAGCGCATGGTGGAAATGGCCGTCCTGGGCGTAAGCCTTTGCCTGTCGCCGGAGCGTTTTCTGGACGAGCTCACGCCCCCGCAGCGTGAAAACCTCTGCCGCTGGCTTCTGCAAATCAACGCCTACGACATGCCGCGTAACAATTGGCGCTTTTTCCGCATTCTGGTGAATCTGGGGCTGCGCCGCGCCGGGTATCCCATGGACGAGGCGCGCATGCGGGAAGATCTCGACCTTGTGGAAAGCCACTACGTGGGCGATGGATGGTACTTTGACAAAGCGACCCAGCGGGACTACTACACCCTGTGGGGCTTTCATTTCTACAGCCTGATCTATGCGGCGGTCATGGGCCGCGAGGACCCGGAACGCTGCGCCCGGTTTGTGGAACGCGCCCGGCTGATTGCCCCGCGCTTCGCTTGCTGGTTCGACGGCGAAGGCCGCGCCCTCCCCTATGGCAGGAGCCTGACCTACCGCTTCGCCCAGAGTTCCTTCTGGGCGGCCATGGCTTTCGCCGGCGTAACGGCGGAGGGCCTGGGCTGGGGGGAAATCAAGGGGCTGCTGCTCCGGAATCTGCGCGCCTGGCTGCGCCTGCCCATTTTTGACCGCAGCGGGCTACTGACGGTGGGCTATGGCTACCCCAACCTGTGCATTTCCGAAGGATACAACGCCCCTGGCTCGCCTTACTGGGGGTTGAAGGCATTCTTCGTACTGGCCCTGCCGGCGGAGCATCCCTTCTGGCAGGCGGAGGAAAAGCCCTATACGCCGCCCCTGCGCTTCCTGGACGAGCATGTGCGCCTGCTGCTCGCCCGGGACAGGGAGAACCGGCAGGTGGTGGCCTACACCGCCGGCAACCATGCCTACGAGCATATGCACGAGGATGAAAAATACGAGAAATTCGCTTACTCCACACATTTCGCCTTTTCCGTGGTAAAGGAGGCCTCCACCCTGCAAAAGGGGGCCTACGATTCCATGCTGGCCGTAAAGCGCGTGGGACGGGACCTGTGGCACGCCCGGAGCGGCTGCGACGACTTTTCCTTGAAGCCTGACCGCATTGCCTTCACCTGGCGTCCCATGGAGGGCGTAACCATTGATACGGTGATTGCGCCCCTGGGCATGTGGCATGTGCGCAAGCACATCGTCCGCAGCGAATACCCCATCGAGGCCGCGGAGGGCGCCTTTGCCGTACCCAAGGACTGGGCAGGCGAACGTCCCTGCGACCGCGTCCGCGCCATCCAGCTTGCCGGACAGACGTACGCAGCCGCCTATGGGGCGCGCGGTACCAGCGCCGTGTACGCCCTGGAGGGCTACGCGGAGGGGCAGGTCCTCCAGGTGGAGTGCAACACCAACCTGATGTATCCCCGCACGGTGCTGCCCTCCCTGCTGGCCACGCTGCCCGCCGGCGAAAGCGCGCTGTGCTGCGCCGTTTTCTCAGACACCGGGGATAACCTCCCCGAAAACATACCACAGGAGGTGCTTGACCTTGCCCATGGACTATAAGGCAACCCTAGAACGCGCCGCGGAAAAGTTCCGCGCCTCTGCCGCCCCGGCCGCTGCGGAAAATCTCATTCCCTATAAGAGCGAGGGCGGCCGCTGGATACCGTCCCCTTACGACGGCAACAGCTGGTGGACCGGCGGCTTCTGGCCGGGACTCATGTGGCAGTTCTACGCCGCCACCGGGGATAAATTTTTCCTGGGGGAGGCGCGGCGCGTGGAGGCGCTGCTCACCGCGGAATTCCGCCGCTTTACCTACCTCAACCACGACGTGGGCTTCATGTATTTACTCTCCTGCGGCGCGGACTGGAAACTCACCGGCGACGACCAGGCCCGTACAGACGCCCTCCACGCCGCCAGCCTGCTCATGGGCCGTTTTAACCCCGTGGGATATATCCGCGCCTGGAACAACCTGGAACATCGCGGTTTCGCCATCATCGACTGCATGATGAACCTCTCCCTGCTGTTCTGGGCCTCCCGGCAAACCCAAGATCCTCGCTTTGCCAAGGTGGCCATCCTGCATGCGGATACCTGCGCCCGTGAATTTATCCGCCCGGAGGGCTCCGTAAGCCACATTATCGAGTTCGACCCCGCCACCGGCGACCGGGTAAAGGAGCATCCCGGACAGGGGTACTGCCTGGGGTCCAGCTGGAGCCGTGGCCAGGCCTGGGGGTTGTACGGGTTTACCCTGGCCCATCTGAACACGGAGAATCCCCGCTACCTGGATATTGCCGAGAAAATCGCCGGGTATTTTATGGCGCATATCCGCCCGGACGGACTGACGGACTGCGATTTCTGCCAGCCGCCCCAGGAAGAGCGCATTGACAATATTGCCGGAGCCGTAGCCGCCTGCGGCCTGATGGAGCTGGCCAAGCGCACCGGCAAGCAAGCCTACCAGCAGGCCGCGCAGAAGCTGGTGGACGGCCTCCTGGCCCACTGCTGCGACTGGACCCCCGCCTGCCTGGGCCTGCTGACCCACTGCACCGCCAGCTATCATGACGACGGAGCCGGACGCCATACCAACATTACCTATGGCGACTATTTCCTGGTGGAAGCCCTGGCCAAGCTGACCGGACAGGACCCCATGCTTTGGCTGTAAACGCCGCCGCCCCGGAGCCTGAATCGGCTCCGGGGCGATTTTGCAAGGCGCAGGGCATTCGCCGCCTCGCTTCATGCTTTCCAAAATATGAAACGTTTCCGACAAACATGACATACTGCTGTCGCCGTCCTGTGGTATGCTGAAGGCGAAAGGAGAGCATTCATGAAAATCGACCGGCTCATTGGCATCCTGGCGCTGCTGTTGCAGCAGGAGCGGGTAACCGCGCCCCAGCTGGCCCAAACCTTCGAGGTATCCCGGCGCACCATTCAGCGGGACGTGGAGACCCTGTGCCGGGCGGGCATCCCGCTGGTGACCGTCCAGGGGCAGGGCGGCGGTATCTCAATCATGGAGGGATACCGGCTGGACAGCGCCCTGCTCACCTCCGGGGATATGCAGGCCATTCTAGCCGGTCTGCGCAGCCTGGACAGCGTCAGCGGCACCAACCGGTACGCGCAGCTCATGGAGAAGCTCTCCCCCGGCGCTTCCACCCTGATACCCGGCAGTCAAAATCTCCTCATTGACCTATCCTCCTGGTATAAGGATTCCCTGGCCCCCAAGATGGAGCGCATCCGGCAAGCCATGGATACCTGCCATGAAATCGCCTTCCTGTACTATGCTCCTGGGGGAACCGCCCGGCGCGTGGTTGAACCGTATTACCTGGTCTTCCATTGGAGCAGCTGGTATATGTGGGGCTACTGCGCCCTGCGGCAGGACTACCGCCTGTTCAAGCTCAACCGGATGGCGGAGCTTTCCCCGGGGAAGCCTTTTGTCAAACGCGCCGTACCCCTGCCCGACCTGTCCGACCAGCGGGTTTTCCCCGGGGGGATCCAGGTC
This sequence comes from uncultured Oscillospiraceae bacterium, assembly GCA_964540735.1. Lineage (GTDB taxonomy): Bacteria > Bacillota > Clostridia > Christensenellales > Aristaeellaceae > Egerieenecus. The sequence continues at coordinate 5,469 of CAZINY010000002.1, read as the reverse complement.
AAGGCGCTGTTCGACCCTGCCTGCAAATGGCGGCTGGTGGAGGAATTCGGCGAGGGCTGCTACCAGGTGCAGTCGGACGGCCGCTTGCTATTTCAATGGGAATATACCTACCGGGAAAATCTGCTGACCTGGCTGATGACTTTCCGGGATCAGGTCACGCTGCTGGAACCCCAGGCGCTGCGGCAGGAAATCATCCATGCCTGCCGCAGCATGCTTCGGCTGTATGCGGAAGGAAGCGCGGCGGATGCGCCGGACACACCGGAAAACTTGCATTGCTAAGGAGGTCATCCCCATGCGCTACACCTGGCTGGACAGCTACCTGCTGCGCAAGCGCAGCGTCACCAAGGATCTGCAACCCGACTGGAATTGGATCCGGTACCACGTCGGCGGCCGGATGTTCGCCGCCGTCTGCCTGGACAAGGAAAACAAGCCCTATTACATTACCCTGAAGCTGGAACCCCTGGAAGGGGAGCTCCTGCGCGGCCAGTATGCGGACATCGTCCCCGGCTTCTACTGCGACAAGGTCCACTGGAATTCCGTTCGGCCCGACGGGGGGGTTCCCGACGAGCTGCTGCAGCGCATGCTGGATCAATCCTACCGCCTGGTGCTGGCCGGTTTCAGCCGCAAACGCCAGCGGGAAATTCTGGGGCTCAGCAGCTGCGGGGCAGACTGCGCCGCCTGCGCGGCTTATCCCGACCAGTGCCCAGGCTGCAACGCCTGCCAGGGCAAGGTGTTCCACGCGCCCAAGGGCAAGGCTTGTCCGCTGTACGCCTGCGCGGTTCACAAGCGCCGCCTGACCAACTGCGCCGCTTGCCCGGAACTTCCCTGCGACCTGTGGCGGGCTACCCGCGACCCCGCGCTTTCCGACGAAGCCTTCCAGGCCTCCATCCGCGATCGCGTACAGCGCCTGCAGGAGACGTAATCCAGGGAAAGGAGTTTTTCCCATGGCCTTTGACTACAAGAAAACCTATCCGGATCTGTACCTACCGCCCCGGCAGCCGCAGATCGTCGCTGTGCCCCCCATGAATTTCCTGGCCGTACAGGGCCAGGGCGATCCCAACGTGCCGGACGGGGCTTACCAGGCGGCGCTGCGCCTGCTCTACGGAATCGCTTTCACCATCAAGATGAGCAAGCTGGGCAGCAGAGCCATTGACGGCTACTTTGATTATGTAATGCCGCCCCTGGAAGGCCTCTGGTGGCAGCCGGGAAGCACAGAGATCGACCTGCGGCACAAGGACAAGCTTTGCTGGATCTCCATGATTCGCCTGCCGGATTTCGTGACCCCGGAGGTATTCGCCTGGGCCCTATCGGAGGCCGCGGCCAAGAAGGGCGGCGACTTTTCCCCGGTACATTTCTTCTCCTATGCGGAGGGACTTTGCGTGCAATGCCTGCACCTGGGTCCCTACGACAGCGAGCCGGAAACCCTGTGCTCCATGGACGCCTATGCCGCCGCCCAGGGGTACCGGCCGGACCTGAGCGCAGCGCGCTTTCACCACGAGATTTACCTGGGCGATCCCCGCCGCTGCAAGCCGGAACGCCTGAAAACCGTGCTGCGGCATCCGCTGCGGCCAGCGGATGCGCCTTGACTCCTCCCCGTCCACAAACAAGCGGCGCCAGGGAAACTGTATTCCCTGACGCCGCTTTTCCCATATGACTCAAACTGTGGAGGTATCCGAGTCCATCATTTTTTTGCCCGCTTTCTTCTCCGGCCGGAAGCCACGCCATACCGTGGTAATCGCGCCAAGAATCAGCGTAATGTAGTAGGTAAAGAACCGCCACAACAGCAGCGCCATCAGGCGGATGCCGTCCGGGAAGATCCCCGAAAAGTACAGGGCGAAGATGCCCTCCTGCGCCCCGGATGCGCCCGGCAGCGGCGTATAGGCCGCGCTTACGTACAGCAGCACCGCCAGGGTTATAATCTGCCAGTATCCCGCCTCCGTCAGCTCAAACCCGCGATAGATGAAGAAGGTCACCGTCATCAGGGATAGCAGCTGCACCGTAGCCAAAAGCATCTGCATTAGCAGCTCCATGGGGCGGCGGCGCAGGGACATGACGCTGTTGTGGAAGGTATCCAGCACGTCTTCGCACTTGGTCATCACCGCGTCAGGATTCTTGCACAGATGGAGACGCGTACCAAGGCCTATGCATAGTTTGATAATCCACCACACCAGGCGTTTGTTCACCGCCATGAGCAATACCAGGCAAACGGATATATCATTATATACATAGCCCAGGATGAGTATCCAGATGTTCTTTCCCAGCTGCTCCGCCACGTACCCACCATAAAACAGCCACAGCAGCGTGCTAAGCACCATCAGCATGAACTGGAAGCAGAAGAATTTTACCGTCAGTGCTGACGTTCCAATGCCAATGGGCACATCGCGCTTGGTCAGGTAATAGACTTGCATGGGTTGTCCGCCAGTGGCGCCGGGCGTAATATTGCTGTAGTATGCACCGCAAATGCTCACATACACGGAATACGCCAGGGAAATGGGATATCCTTGTCCGCGGAGATAGTAGTGGATGGACAGGGCATCCGAGCCGATGAAGCCCGTATATGCCAATGCGCAATAGATCAGCCACTTGGGTGCCACACTCTTCAGTGCCGTCACCGCATCCCCGATTTCCTGTCCATTGACGCCGATAAGCAGCACCACTGCCAGTGTGCCAAAGATCAACGCAAAATTCAAAATCTTCTTCGTCCGAGGCTTCATAGACCCTCCCGAGGTAGCTTCACATTCGGTTTAGTATAGCACATATCCCAGCCCTTCCGCAAGGGCTTTCCCCCGACGAAACCTGCTGGAAAAACCATCCAGCCGCCACGAAAAAACGCGCTCCGGATTGCTCCGAAGCGCGCCTGGCAAATGAGCTATCAGAACTTCAGCGGATTTACACGGACGGAGGGGCCCATGGTGCTGCTCAGATACAGGGACTTCACATAGGTGCCCTTGGCTGCAGCGGGCTTCGCCTTGATGATGGCGTCCATCAGCGCGTTCAGGTTCTCCACCAGCTTCTGCTGGCCAAAGGAAACCTTGCCGATGGGGCAGTGCACAATGGCGGTCTTGTCCACGCGGTACTCCACTTTACCGGCTTTGATGTCGGTAATGGCCTTGGTCACGTCCATGGTAACCGTGCCGCTCTTGGGGTTAGGCATCAAGCCCTTCGGGCCAAGGATACGACCGATGCGGCCCACCAGGCCCATCATGTCGGGGGTGGCTACGCAAACGTCAAACCCGAACCAGTTTTCCTGCTGGATCTTGGCGATCATTTCCTCGGCGCCCACAAAATCAGCGCCGGCGGCTTCGGCTTCCTTGGCCTTATCGCCCTTGGCAATCACCAGCACGCGGATGGTGCGGCCCGTGCCATGGGGCAGAACCACAGCGCCGCGGACCTGCTGATCCGCGTGACGGGGGTCTACGCCCAGGCGGACGGAGATCTCCACGGTCTCGTCAAACTTGGCCTTGCTGGTCTTGAGCACCAGATCGGCGGCCTCTTCGGGGTCATACTGCTTCAGGGACTCGATCAGCTTCGCGCTGTCGGTATACTTCTTGCCATGCTTCATGTTATTCTTTCCTCCCATGTGGTATTAGCGGCACTTCGTCCTCCCACATTGATCGGGGGTCGTCGCCCCCAGGACCGAAGCGTCAACGCTCCGGCTCTTCGCGTCACTCTTCCACAGTCACGCCCATGCTGCGGGCGGTACCGGCCACCATGCTCATGGCAGCCTCGATGCTGGCGGCGTTCAGGTCGGGCATCTTCGTGGTCGCGATCTCGCGGACCTGCTCCTTGGTCAGCTTGCCAACCTTATCCCGGTTGGGACGGCCGCTGGCGGTTTCGATGTTCAGGGCCTTCTTGATCAGCACAGGAACAGGAGGAGTCTTGGTGATGAAGGTGAAGGTACGGTCGGAATACACGGTGATCACCACGGGGATGATCAGGCCCGCCTGCTTGGCGGTGCGCTCGTTGAACTCCTTGCAGAAGCCGGGGATGTTCACGCCGTGCTGGCCCAGCGCAGGACCGATAGGCGGCGCAGGATTCGCCTTGCCGGCCGGAACCTGCAGCTTGATGTAGGCAGTAACTTTCTTTGCCATGGAAATGGCACCTCCTAAAAAATGTGGTCATGGCGAAAGCGGATGCGCTTTCTCCCACTGCCCCGCCCGGGGCTGACAGAATGCGGATAGGCTCCGCAGCTTCACCGCCTGCGGCGGTGTAGAAGCCATGTAAAAGAAGAATGGTCTTGGGAGAACCCTCGCAGGGCGGAGATCATTTGCTGATCTTTTCCACCTGATCCAGATCCACTTCAACAGGCATCTCCCGGCCCAGGAACATCTGCACCTTCACCGTGAGCTTGTCGCGGATGGTATCCACATCCTCGACAATGCCGCTGAAATTCTCCAAGGGACCCGAAAGGATGCGCACTTCCTCGCCGATGGCCACGCCAAACTCCACGCTCTTGGCCTCGGTGTTGAGCATCATCTCCACCTCGGCGTCCGTGAGCGCCACGGATTTGCTGTCCGGGCCCACAAAGCCCGTTACGCCGCGGGTATTGCGCACCACGTACCAGCTCTCGCTGGTCTCGATCATGTGTACCAGCACATAGCCGGGGTACACCTTGCGCTGCGTCTTGACCCGCTTGCCATTCTTGATTTCGATGACATCCTCCACAGGCACTCTGACGTCGAAGATCAGATCCTGCATGCCGTTGTTCTCAACGGATTTCTCCAGGGTGTCCTTTACCTTGTTTTCATACCCCGAGTAGGTATGCACCACATACCAGCAGGGCTCCTTGCTCTTTTCGGTCATGTTCCTTCTCCTATGCCACGGATCACAGCACCAGCAGCTTTACCAGCGCCGATGCGCCCATGTCGAGCAGGCTGATGATCAGTCCCAGGACGACCATGAAAACCAGCACGACCACGGAGTAGGTCACAAGCTTGCGCTTGGTAGGCCAGGTCACCTTCTTGAGCTCATAGGCCATGTTCTTGAAGGGCGTGGCGATACGCTTGGGCAGCTTGGCCCACCAGCCAATGAATTTCTTCCACTTGGAATCAGGGGTCTTCTTTGCCGCAGCCTTCTCGGGCTTGGCGTTGACCGTCTTATTCTCATCTGCCATTTTTTTCACATCCTCACCGTATAGTAGCGATTACTTCGTTTCGCGATGAGCGGTGTGTTTCTTGCAGAAAGGGCAGTACTTCATAAGCTCAATGCGATCCGGGGTGTTCTTCTTGTTCTTCATGTTGTTATAGTTGCGCTGCTTGCACTCCGTGCAGGCAAGGCACACCTTTTGACGAGCGGCGTTAGCCACGCTGGACACCTCCTGCCTCTATGCATTGTTGCTTCCCTGTCTTCCAAGGAAAACAGGGCGATCCCATCCGGCGGAAGACCGCCGGATGGGTGTATTTTTTTACTCGATCACCTTGGCCACAACGCCGGAACCAACCGTGCGGCCACCCTCGCGGATAGCGAAAC
>CAZINY010000001.1:0-145551 GCA_964540735.1 uncultured Oscillospiraceae bacterium | reverse complement strand
TGTATCGCTATTTGGCTGGCTGTTTTGGCTTAATCTCATGTAGACACTATCTAGCTCCGCCTCGCCCTCCAGGGTAGTTTTTTCCTTATTGCGCACGGTTTCATAGGAGAAGGATGCGCTCAGGGAGCGCTTCGCCCCGTCGATCTCCGCCACGCGTTCCCAGGTCAGGGTATCCCGGTCGCTGCCGGATACCGCGGGAGATTTCAGCGAGAAATTGTCCCGGGCCTCCTGGCCGTCGTCCTTCATGCTCCAGGTCAGGGTCACCTTGCGCTGGCTATCGGCATCCGCGCCGCAGCGTCCCGAATACGTCACCCGCAGCACCTGCCCCGCCTCGTCCTCATAGACGGCGATCTCCTGGTCCTTGGTAAATACCAGCCCGGACAGGAAGGCTTTCACCCTGCTTTCCTGCGCCGCTTCCGACAGAATCGCTCCCAGCTGCTGCGCCTCCTCCTCGGGAATCTCGTAGGTGCGCATATACTTGGCGGTTCCCATTTTGTCTATCTTCTTGCTGACGGACTTCTCCGTCATCCAGGAGACAAGGAGCACAGGAAGCTGATCAATCAGCGCTTTCGCCTCCGCCACCATTTCCTCCTCGGTTCCCGTGAAGCCGCCCAGGTTCAGCGCGGGGCTTTCACCCAACAGCAGCGCCAACGGGTCCCCTGAAACCGCCGAATAGGTCGCGTCCGGCGCGAAGGAAGCGTTGAGGCGCTGAACGCCGTCCGCCTGGCGCTGGGTCAGCACCGCCACGTCCTCCCCATCCAGCAGCACAGCCGACCGGCTCCAGTCCTCCTGGGCCATGTGCAGCGTTTCCACCTGGAAGGAAACATGGCTGAGCAGCAGGTTCAGCGCCGCCAGCGTGGTTTCGTCAAAGGGCAGCCACGCGCCCAGCTCCACGCTGACCGTGGCCCGAATCGGCGCCTGGCTTTCCGCCAGCCCCCATTGACGCAACTGGGGGACCAGTTCCACTTCGCCCCGGGCCGTCATGGGCAAAAGCATCCACAAGCACAGCAGCGCCGCCAGCAGTCTCTTTCGCATAACGCACTCATCTCCCCTGATGTAACGCGGCAAACCGCCTCAATCCATGCCTGACGCAGAAAATTCCGCCGCAAATTCCTGCAGGGCTTCCCGCACTTCCCGTGCGGTGGGCAGCGTATTGATGCGCCCCCGCAGCTGCGCCGCGCCCCGCAGGCCGTGAAAATACCAGCCGATATGCTTGCGCATTTCGCGCACGGCCACGCGTTCGGGCTTCCAGCCCATTAGCAGCTCGATATGTCGCAGGGCCATGGCCACGCGCGCCGACACATCGGGTTCCTGCCACGCCTCCCCGCGCATGGCCCGCTTGATTTGATCGAATAACCACGGGTTGCCCATGGCCCCCCGCCCGATCAATACCCCGTCGCAGCCTGTTTCCGACAGCATGCGCAGGGCGTCCTGGGGCGTAAAGATATCCCCGTTTCCAAATACGGGAATACGCAGCCGTGCCTTTACCCGGCCGATGGCCGCCCAGTCGGCCTTCCCGCTGTACTGCTGCTGCCGTGTGCGCCCGTGAACGGCGATTTCCCTGACCCCCGCCTCCTGCGCCATCTCCGCCAGCTCCTCCACGTTAATGGAATCCGCGTCCCATCCCAGGCGGAACTTCACCGAAACCGGTAGCTCCGTGGCGTTCACCACCGCGCGGATAATGGCTTCCGCCTTGCGGGGATCGCGCATCAGCCCGCTGCCCTCCCCGGAGGAGGCTACCTTGTGCGCCGGGCAACCCATATTGATGTCAACGCCCGCAAAGCGTCCGGTTCGGGACAAACGCTCCGCCGCCTGCGCCATCAGCTCAGGCTCCTTCCCGAAGATCTGTACCAAGAGCCTGCCTTCCCCCGGCGCTTTCTCCAGCAGCTGATTGGTCGCCACATGATGCTTGGGGGCGTAGACGTACCCCAGGGCGCTGATCATTTCCGTGGTAGCCGCGTCGCAGCCCTGCTCAAAGCAAAGCAGCCGGAAGGGCCAATCGGTAATCCCCGCCATGGGCGCCAAACGAATTTCCTTCATGCGCGCTTCCCCTTGGGAAAAGCCGCAACGCGGCAGGGCGCGTCAGCGAAGGGCACAAGCGCGGCCGTCTCCGCATCGCCCTGCGTCACAGGGGCAATGGGCGGATCTGCGGGCACGTATACCCGCGTTTTCCATTCAGGCGCAAAAAGCACCTCCGCCACCACGCCTTCCGCGGTTTCCCGTACGCCGCACAGGGCGCGCCGCCACTGATCGCCCTCCGCAGGCATCGCCAGCAGCGTATCTCCGCGCAGCACGGCCACGGACTGATGATAACCTTCCTCCATCCGCGGGCTACGGGGGAGAAGCACCATTATCCTGTCCCCGTCCTGGAACGTCCGGCGCACGGCAAACAGCTTGCCCGCTTCCGGCGCGTCCCCGCCCTCCTCGTTGACCCGCACCATGGGATTTTCCGTCCAGGAGGGAATATGCAGCTTGACCTCCGCCTCCGCGGGGCGCTTCATGGAAAAGCGCAGCACCGCCTGATCGCCGGAAAGCTCCACGCTGACGGCGGCCTTTTCCCCGCCCAGGCGCACGGCATAGCGGCCGGGCAAATAGCACCCCACCGCCGCGCCCTGCGCGGTGGCCGTCACCGCGGAACGGGCTGCCTCCGCCATGCCGGACATCAGCGCGCCAAGGGTTTCCCGCGCGGTTTCCTCCGGCTCCCCGGGAGCATAGCAATCCTTCGCGCCGGCATAAACGCTCAGGCTGTTCACCCGCAGGAAGGGAAGCAGCTTCTCTCCGGGCAGAAAGGCAGGCAGCGCGTTTTGCGCCAGTCGGGCCAGCGCCTCCGCCGCGGCGGGTTTCTCCGTCGTCTGCCACACCAGCGCCAGACTCCTGGCCGTTTCCCCCGCCGCCCAGCCGGAAACCGCCGCCGAGGGGCTTCCGCCAGCCAGGTGCAGGTCGGAGGTAAACGCGCCCGCGGCGGTTCCATGGTACCGCATAACCCGCTCATAGCCGGTCAAGCCGGCTTCCTGATCCCGGGCGCTGCCGGAAAAAAGCCCCATAAGCGCCGTCAGGCGGATGCCCTGCGCCAGCGCCGGCCCAAAGGCCGCCAGATATTGCCGGGTGTAAAAGCCGCTGGGATCATTGCCCTCCGCACGGCGTCCCGCCTCCATTTCTTCCGCCGGCATGAGCTTTGCCGTGGGACGGGACAGCGCAAAAGTGCCCAGCAGCCCGCTCCAGTCCATGGCGTCCCGGCGGGTAAGCTCCATCAGCTTCAGCAGCGCTTTTTTGCCCGTTACGTTATACAGGAACGTCAGCAGCTCCATGAGATTGGCCGCCTGTCCCATGAGCTCGCCGTCCAGGCGGAGCTTGTCCCAGTTTTCGCGCAAAAAGGCGCAATAGCGCATCATCGCGGTCAGCAGCCCCTTGTCCCCCTGATGGGCAAAAAGGCGCACAACGCCCAACAGCATACGGATGTTCTCCGCCGGCCTTCCGGAGAAGGAACCGTCCTCCTCCTGCGCGGCGCACTCCGACCGGAGCCATTGTTCCGCTTTTTCCGCCAACGCGGTATTTCCACACAAATAAGCGCAGGCCAGGGCCCCGTCCGCCAGCGCGGCGGACATGGGCGCCTGCATTGCCAGCGCGCACAGCCTCTCCAGGGTCTTCCCGGCCTGCCCTTCCAGCGATACCGCCTCCGGCGCCAGGGGAGCGAGGGGCTGCCTGGTCAGCGGCGCCCGGGAAAACATGGGTTTTAACGGCATAAATCTTTCCTCCCGAATTTATCCTTCGCATGCGTCCATGATAATCCGATGATATTATAGACGTTTTTTCCGGCTTCTTCAAGGGCATGGGCCAACTTGTTTCCCGCCTTTTGCCGCATTTTGGAAAAAACAATTCCCCACGGGCGTATAAACCGCGCCCGCGCGGGATATGCTGTTACCGAAGGGAGGGAAACCATGGCTGGATTTCTCTTTTCGTTGATTGCCGGCGCGGCCATGAGCGTGCAGGGCGTAATGAACACGCGCCTGGGCGACAAAGTTGGCGTATTGGAAACCAACGTGTTCGTTCAGGGGACGGGCCTGGCGCTGGCCTTGGCCATCATGCTGATCTTTGGCAAGGGCAATCTGGCGCTGCTGCCCCAGGCGCCCTGGTACGCCTGGCTGGGCGGCCTGCTGGCGCCGGTCATCACCGTTACGGTCATGCTGGGCATGGGCATGCTCAATCCGCTGCTGGCCGTGTCCACCATTCTGATTGCGCAGCTGGGCGTCGCCGCTCTCATTGACGGCTTCGGCTGGCTTGGCGTCGATCCGTCGCCCTTCAGTTGGCAAAAGGCGCTGGGGCTGGCGCTCATGTGCGCCGGCGTAATCCTCATGAAGCTCAAAAGCGCGTGAACGTCCTCGCAACGCGCATTGGGCAAAAAATGCAAAAATACGAGGACATCCTCCCTTCCGCAGCGCGCGGAAGGCTTTTTTTGTCATACGGTTTTACGCCAAACGCATAACTCGACCTTTTTCGAGGCAGGATAACCCCTGTGTACAGAAGAACTTCCCACGCATTACTGGTAACAGGAGGTAAAGCATGCTGCGTTCCTATTGCAAGCAGGATGCGCTGGTAGTCTCCCTGGACGGAGAACTGGACCATTACTGCGCTCAAAGCATTCGCCGTCAGCTGGATGAAATGCTGGCGGACCCTTCCATACGCTACCTGGTGCTGGACTTTGACAAGCTCACCTTCATGGACTCCTCCGGCATCGGCGTCATCCTGGGCCGTTACCGCATTCTGCGGGACCGGGGCGGCAAAATGGCCGTTTGTCACATGAATCCCCACATCGCCCGGATCTTCCATATGTCCGGGATGGACCGCATCATTCCCGAGCTGGACCGGGCATAAGGAGGCATGGATTATGACGCGCAATCGTATGGAGCTCACCTTTCCTTCCCTGGCGGAGAACGAATCCTTCGCCCGCGTGGCGGTAGCCGCCTTCGCCGTGCAGCTAAGCCCCACCCTCAGCGAAATCGCAGACCTGAAAACCGCCGTTTCCGAAGCGGTAACCAATGCGATTGTCCATGGGTATGAAGGACGCCGGGGGGATATCATCCTGCGGGTCAGCTATGACGAGCGGGGAGAAATGACCGTGGAGATTGAGGACCACGGCCGCGGCATACCCGACATCGCCCAGGCCATGGAGCCTTTTTATACCACCCAGCCCGAGCAGGAGCGAAGCGGCATGGGATTCTCCGTAATGCAAACCTTCATGGACGACCTGGAAGTGGTCTCCCACCCCGGCGAAGGCACCCTGGTGCGCATGCGCAAAAAAATAGCCGCCGGGGTCCGGGCTTGACCGGCGGATGCACAAAGGATTCCTCTTCGCCGGAGGATTGCCGCTACGCCGAAGCGGCCGAGGACCATCTGCCCCTTGTCCGGATGCTCTGCAGGCGCTTTGACCCGCTGAACCGTGAACCGGAAGAGCTGTACCAGCAGGGCTGCGTGGGGCTGATGAAGGCGCTGAACCGCTTTGACCCTTCCATGGGCGTAAAGTTTTCCACCTATGCCGTTCCTGTGATTCTGGGAGAAATGCGCGCGCTGACCCGTATCAGCGCACCCTGCCATATTCCCCGCCGGGACCGCGAGCTCCGTGCCCGGGTCCGCCGGGCCGAAGCCTTGATTCGCCAGGAGAAGCGCCGGGAACCCACCGTGACGGAGCTTGCCCTGACCCTGCGCATGGAACCGGCGGAATTGGCCCTGGCCCTGGAGGACATTGCCACCGTTCCCCTGGACGCGCCGCTGAACGGCAGCGCGCATCCGGTGGCGGAGCTGATTCCCGATCCCCAGGGCGAGAGCTGGCTGAACAGGCTGCTGCTGCAGGATCTATTGGAACGCCTGTCCCAACGTGAGCAAAAGCTGCTGTATCTGCGCTGGCGGAAAGGGCTCACGCAGGCGGAAACCGCCCGGGCGCTGGGAATGACCCAGGTGCAGGTTTCGCGGGCGGAAATGCGCCTGAAGGGACAGCTGCGCCGTCAGTGGCTGGATAGCGGATAACTGGCCGTTTCCTTGCGTAACGCGCCCTGAAATTTTCCCAAATCGCGGCGCAGGATTCTCCGTACGGAACGCGAATATACCATGCCAATTCCTTCATTATTCCATGCAAAGGAGCGTTTTCCGCCATGCCCGCCCGCACCAAAGATATGACCCGTGGCAATCCCACCCGGCTGATTCTGGCCTTTTGCCTGCCCATTGTCGCGGGAAACCTGTTTCAACAGCTTTACAGCCTGGTGGACACCCTGGTCATCGGTCAGGTGGAGGGCGTTACGGCCCTGGCCGCCGTCTCCTCCGCAGGCTGGCTGGACTGGCTGGTGCTGGGGTTGGCCATGGGGCTGGCGCAGGGCTTTGCCATTCAGGTGGCCCAATGCTTCGGCGCGGAGGATTACGCCGGGCTTCGGCGGGCCGTAGGCCAGAGCCTGCTGCTGTCCGTCGCGGTAGTAGCGGTGCTCACTGTGCTTTCGCAAACCTTGCTCTATCCCGTCCTGGTGTTGCTCCGTTCCCCGGAAAACACCATCGATCTCACCTGCCAGTACCTCCGCATCATCTTTTGCGGCATTACGCTGGTCATGGGCTTCAACCTGCTTTCAGGCATTCTCCGTTCCCTGGGCGACAGCAGGACGCCCCTTTACGCCATGACGGCGGCCGCGCTGTGCAACATCGCGCTGGACATTCTTTTTGTTGCTGCCTTCCGCTGGGGCGTCTCCGGCGTGGCCATCGCCACGGTGATTTCCCAGGGCGTTTCCTGCCTGGTCTGCCTGGCCGCGCTGCGGAGAATTTCCTTTCTGCGGCTCTCCCGGGCGGATCTGCGCCCGGACGGCAAAGCCATGCGCTCGCTGCTGCGCCTGGGCCTTCCGGTAGCCTTTCAAAACGGCATCATTTCCATTGGCGGGCTGGTGCTCCAGGGCGTGGTCAACGGCTTCGGCTTCGTTTTTATGGCCGGATTCAACGCCGCCTCGCGCCTGTCCGGGCTGATCGAGCTGGCCGGTTCCTCCCTGGGGAGCGCCATGGGTACCTTTGCAGGACAAAACCTGGGCGCAGGCCGGCTGGACCGCGTGCGGCTGGGACTCCGCCGCGCCTCGCAGATCGCCGTGGGCATGGCCTTCGCCGTAGCCGCCTGCATGCTGCTGTGGGGCAAGCATCTGCTGGCGCTGTTCATCAACGACCAGCCGGAGCTGGTCGATCAAGTGCTGACCATCGGATACCGCTATCTGACCGTCATGAGCCTGGGATTGTTCATGCTCTATTTGCTTTTTGTCTACCGTTCCACGCTGCAAGGTCTTGGCGATACCATGATTCCCATGGTTTCCGGCATCGTGGAGCTGGTTATGCGCATCGGTTGCGTGCTGCTGCTCCCTTTGATCCTGGGCGAATGGGGCGTTTATATCGCGGAGATCTCCGCATGGATCGGCGCGGCCATGCTGCTTATCTGGGGATACTATCACCGCATGCGCCTCCTGCGCGCGCGCATCCCCGCGCGGTCCGAATCCGACGTCTCCGCGTGATTCTGCGCGTAAGTTCCATTGTGAAAGGCTTTCCCAAAAACGCATCCAAAAAAGCCCGGGGACTGTACTTTCAGCAAAGCCGCCCCGGGCCTTTTTGTTTTTCGATCACAACCAGCCCATCGTACCGGCGGCTTCGCCGCCTCAGAGCGTTGACAAAGTATTCTGCTTTATCTTTTTTGCAAGCTATCCATTACATGCTTGCAAGCGCAGAGGGTTTCGCCTCTGCGGAGGCGACCAAAGGGCTTTCCGATCGCCCTTTGGAAACCTTCGGTCCCATACGTGTTGAAACTCAGACTGTCGAAACCTCCAGGGAGGTGTCGGAGGGGCTGCGGCCCCTCCGACTTCCATTCGTATCCGCCGGCTCTGCCGGCTGAAGGTTGGGGCTGTTGCACAATGGCCAATCCGAAAAATACAGCATAAAAATCCAGCCGCTGAAGAAGCCAAAACACTTCTTTTGCGGCCGGATTTGGTTGTTGGCTGCCGCTTTTTTTGTGCAGGTTGCGATTGCCTTTCCCTTTTGCAACAGCCCCAAGTCGCTTTGCGACCGCTGTTTTTCCTCAAGGAAAAACAGCGCCTTGCTGGGTTGTTGATTTTGCTTGCAAAATCAATTCCTTACAAATTCGGGCGACCTCTGGTTGACCGAATTTGCCTCCTCGAAAAAGTGGCGGAAGCCACTTTTTCGACACGCTGGCGAAAATGAATTTTCGGTTCCCTAACTTGTGGAAGTATCACAAGTATGGGGGCCGAAGGGGTCCAGGGGACGATCGGAAAGCCCCTGGTCGCGCCCACAGGCGCGAAATCCCCTGTGTTTGCAAGCATGCCATGCTTACTTGCAATCAAATAAAGCAAAAACTTTTATCAACGATCTGAGGCGACTCCGCCAGGCGCCATAAAGCGCCGTCCCGTTTACGTGCGCGCCTCCAGCAGATCCCGAAGGTGGAGCACTTCCTGTTCCAATCGCCTGGTCTCCCGGGCAATGCCCTCCGCGTCCAAAGCGCCGTCCTGGGTATTCAGGATAAAGAGTTCCCCTACCATGCAGCGGAAGCGTTTGCCAAAGAAGTAATGATACTCCCCGTTATGGTACACCGGCAGCAGGGGCGCATGGGCCATGTAGGCCAGGGTCACCGCCCCCGGCTTGAAAGGCTGCATCCGCTTCTGAAAATTGCATTTTCCCTCCGGGCAGATGTAAACATGCTCGTGTTCCTTTACAAGGATGCGCCTGCACTGCCGCAGCCAATCCAGGGTCACATGATCCCGGTCTACGGAGACGCAGCCCAGCCGGCGCAGCAACCATCCCAGGAGTGGCTTCTCCATAAACTCCCGCGCGCTGACCCCGTGAATCTTCCTGCCCGGGAAAAGCGTGCAAAGCGCCGCGCCGTCCATACCGCGCACATGGTTGCTCACCATAATCATGGGCTGGGTAAAGGCGCTCTGCCGCGCCTTCTCGCTGACATAATGTATTTTCGGCCGAAAAGCCAGACGAATCAGGCCCATCAATCCCCAGCGAATACCGCGGTTCAGCGCGCCGTCCCACAGCGGCTTCAACCCCCGCATTTTCCGTCCTTCCCTTCGTTCAGCACGAATCTGCGCACAGCCTCCGCCACACCGAAGCGTTCGTTGGAGGCAACCCGGTACCTTGCCGCCGCCAGCGCCCCGGGCGTGGCGTTTTCCACGGCTACGCCCACCCCGGCGCAGGCCAGCATGGGTATATCGTTTTCATTATCCCCCAGGGTCATCACCTGATCCATGGGAATCCCCAGACGCTGGGCCAAGGCTTGGACAGCGGCGCCTTTGTTGACGCCCCGAGGCATGATTTCCAGGTTGTTGCACCAGCTGCTGCTGACCTCCACGCCGGGAAGGTTCCGCGCAATCTCCCGGCGGATCTGCTCCAGCACGCCGGTCATGGCCTCGTCCACCACCACCAGCTTGTTGACGCCGCGCGCAAGCAGCAGGTCCATGCCTTCGGCAAGGCTCAACGCAATGCGCGTTTTTCCGCCGGGGCGGCGCAGATGGGTGCCAACATTCACTTCCCAATCGTCGCTGGGAACAGCGTTGATCACCAGTTCGTCGGCCCCAAAAAATTCATAATGCAGCCCGGGATACCTATCCAGCAGCCGGCGCAACGCCATGGCGTCCTCCGAACGCATGGTCCGGTCGGAAACGCACGTCCCATGGGGCGCATCCAGGCAATAGCTGCCGTTCAGCGCCAGAATATGCGCTTGCAGCCCTGCATCGGAAGCGTAAAAGCTCATATCCTCCGGCATGCGTCCGCTGCACAGCGCCACATGCACCCCGCTGTCTTCCGCCCGCTTCAGCGCTCGCAGGTTCTGCTTGGGGATTCCCCGCAAACCATGAATCAGCAGCGTTCCGTCCATATCCGTCGCAATCAACCGAATCATTGGATTTCCCCCGTCAAATTCTCAGAATGGGCAGGGCACGGTAAACGTGCGCCCTTCCACCCGCGGCATGCGCCCGCCCGTACGTAACGTCAGCCTGGTCGCGCAGAGCATCAGCCGGCGCGCCTTGTTGGCGCGGTTAAAGGCGCGGTCGCCGTACACGTCGTCCCCCAGCAACGGATGCCCCATGGCGGCCAGATGCGCGCGAATCTGATGCGTCCGCCCGGTAATCAGTTCTACCCGCAACCGGCTCACAGGGCCTGCCTCCAGGGTTTCATAGGCGGTAGCAATAGGCTTGCATCCGGGCGCGTCATGATCCAGAATCGTTACCCGCGCCGCGGCGGCATCCTTGCGCAGATAGGCCCTGCACAAAGCCTGCGGCGGTTTCGGAACGCCCCGCACCAGGCACGTATATTCCTTCCGGGGCAGGCGCTGGCGGAAGGCGTCCTCCAGAATCGTCTGCGCTTCCGGGGTTTTTGCAAAGAGCACCAGGCCGCTGGTCTGGTTGTCCAGGCGGTGGACCGGTTGCGGCGCGCCTTCCCCTCGCTCCCGGGCATAGCGCGCCGCCAATTCCGTCAGGGTGGCCCCGCCCCCCGCGTCCTCGGTGACAGAAATCCCGGGACGCTTGTTAATCAGCAGCAGTTCCTCATCCTCATAAACCACGTCCAGCACCGGGGCGCGTTCCGCAACGTATATCTGCGCAAGTTCCCCGCCCTGTACGCGCAGATCGGGACGCACGCGCCTTCCATCCAGTTTCACATCCCGGCGGGTAAAAGCATCCCGAAGCGCCCAGGTCGGGAGCTCCGGGAAAGTGCGGCGCAGGGCGGCGTCCAACCGCTGCCCCTGAAGCGCCGGGTCAATATGGGTCTGATAGCATGCCATCAGTGCATCACCGCCGATTTCATCAGCGCCCAGCGAGGCGTTTGCTGATAAATCATCCGCACGCCCTCCAGCATGGCCGGCGTGGGACATACCAACAGCAGCGAGGAAAGCACCTCGTTCATTTCCTCCAGGGAGACGCCCTGCTTGGCCAGCATCCGCAGGTCCTCCACCGCCTCCTCCAGGGTGATCTCCGGGCGTACGGCGCCGCGAAGGAGCCCCTGCATCATCTGCGTCAGAGGAATTTCCTCGGGAAACGCGCCATTGATCGCGCCAATCAGTATGCTTTCGTTCATTTCAAAGGTCAATTCCTTGTGCCGGACCTCCCGGATCAACCGCTCCGGCTCCGCAAGCCCCGGATGCAGCAGCACCATGGCGCCGTGCTCGTCGTAAAAATAATCATAGGACGCGCGCAGAAAGCGCATGGCCAGGTGCGTCTGAGAAACGTCGCCCTCCAGCACGTCGGTCAGCAAATGCTGCAACGGCTGGCCATAATGCAGAAAGCCGCCGATATAGAGCAGCCCCCGGATGGTGGCGTCAAAGCGGAAAACCAGCTGCCGCGTTATTTCATGTTCCGGCGACTCCAAGGTCTGCCGCAGCGGCGCATGCAGCACCTCCGGCAGGCAAAGGATGAACCGGTCGTCCTCCTGGCGCAAAAAACACCACATCCGCGCCAGGAGGGATTCGGCCGCTGCCGCCTCCTCCACATCCATGAGCTCGGCTTCCCCGTCAAAAAGCAGCATCCGCTCCACCAGCATGTGCTCCTGCACGGAAAGCAGCGCAGCCTCCCGCGGAAGCTGCGCCAGCACGTGTTCCTGCAGGTCATGCACCGTATGCAGCGCATAGGCATCCTTCTGCTCGCCCGCTTCATAGGAAGCGGCCCAGAGCTCCTCCACATGCGCGTCGTCACAGCCGGAAAACAATCCGAAGCTCAGATAGGCCGATAATCTTTTCTCGCATGCTTCCAACTGTTGCAAGCGCAGCACGCTCATGGTCTTATCCGCCCAATTCAGCGTTTGTACATTGCTTTCCCGTTGCATGAAGCCTCCCCGCCCGCCTCACGTATCCAGCGGAGGCGTAGTTTCAGATTTTCACAATCCAGTTGTTCTCGTCAGGCAGTTTCCCGTATTGGATGCCCGTGAGCGTATCGTAGAGTTTCTGGGATACCGCGCCGATCTGCCCGTCGCCCACGGTGAGCTTTTCGCCCTTCCAGCAGAGCTCGCCCACCGGCGAAATGACCGCCGCCGTACCGGTGCCGAACGCCTCCGTGAGCTTGCCGCTCTTGATATCGGCAAAAATGTCGGCAATGGCCAGCCGCTTCTCTTCCACCTCATAGCCCAGCTGCCCGGCCAGTGTCAGCACGCTGTTCCGGGTGATGCCCGGCAGGATGCTGCCGTTCAGGGCAGGGGTAACGATCTTCTTGCCGTAGGCGAACATCATGTTCATGGAGCCGACTTCTTCCACGTATTTCTGCTCCACGCCGTCCAGCCACAGCACCTGGGCGTACCCCTTTTGCGCGGCAATTTCTCCGGCCAGAATGCTGGCGGCATAGTTCCCGGCGCACTTGGTAAAGCCCACGCCGCCGCGTACCGCCCGGACATATTCGTCCTCCACATAGATGCCCACAGGCTTCAGCCCTTCGGCGTAGTAAGCGCCCACCGGCGAAAGGATGATGTAGAACAGGTAGGTATGCGCGGCATGCACGCCCAGCTGCGCGTCCAGCGCGATCATGGTGGGACGGATGTACAGGCTGGTACCCTCCTGATGCGGCACCCATTCGCCTTCGATCTCCAGCAGCTTTTTCAGTCCCGCATAAGCCAGTTCCTCATCCAGCTTGGGCATGCAGAGCCGCTCGGCGCTGCGGGACATGCGCTTGAAATTCTCCATGGGCCGGAACAGCTGCAGGCCGCCGTCCGCGCGGCGGTAGCACTTCGTCCCCTCGAAAATGGCCTGTCCATAATGCAGCACCATGGCCGCGGGGTCGATGGAAAAATCGCCATAGGGGACCACGCGGGGATTGATCCACCCCTTCCCCTGCTCATAATTCATCAGGAACATATGATCCGTAAAGATTTTTCCGAAGCCCAGCTTGCTTTCATCCTGCGGCTTTGCCTTCAGCGTCTGGGCCAGGGTAACCTGAATATCCTGCATTGATGATTCCTCCCATGCTTCCATTCTTCCAGAATGCCATGTCTTTTGTGACAGCTACTATTATAACGTCCATCTTTTCCGTGTCAAGTGTCGAACGCCGGCGAAAGCCATGGTATTTCGTGCTTTTTCTGGTTTTTTGCGGCGCGCATGCGCCGTGCGCTCCCCCGTTGCATCGCTCCGGCCAGCAGGCGTGGACGTTTGCGGCGGATTCCATTTTTCTGGGAAAAACATCCCTTTTTTCAGAGAGAAATAGACCTTGACGAAATGAAAATTTTCTCGTATGATATGGAGCGAAAATTCGTGTTTTCTGTCGGATTATGCGAATTTTCCCCAACAGACTTTAAGGAAACGGTGGGAAAACCTTTGAAAAGACGAACGATTGCGCTTCTATCGGCGCCCGGTATTGCGTTCATCATCCTCTGCTGCACCTACCCGGTGCTTTCCATTATCGGGCAAACCTTCGTGGGCCCCGAGGGCAACCTTTCCTTCGGCGGGTATCTGGAAATCTTTCAGATGTCCTTTTTTAACAACTCCCTGGCGCGCACCATGAAGCTCTCCCTCATCACCACGTTCATTTGCGCGGTGGTGGGGCTTCCCGTTTCCTTTTATATCTCCCGCATGTCTGCCGGGCGCAAGAGCATGGCCATCTCCCTGGCCACCTTCCCGCTGCTGACTTCCGCCATCGTGCGCTCCATTTGCTGGATCGTGCTTCTGGGCAAAAAGGGAACGTTCAACAACCTGCTGACGGGCCTGGGCATTATTGACAAGCCCATCACCATGCTCTATACGGAGTTTTCCATGCTGGTGGGCTACATCCAGCTGTTTATGCCCCTGATGCTGTTGTCCCTCATCGGCGTGATGGAATCCATTGACGATGAACTGATTCTCGCTTCCCGTACCCTGGGTTGCGGCCCCGTCAAGGCCTTCGCCAAGGTGGTGCTGCCCCTGAGCGTTTCCGGGCTGATAACCGGGAGCATGCTGGTGTTCACCGGTACGGTGACCGCCTATGCCACCCCCTCCCTGCTGGGCGGCAGCAAGACCAAGGTGCTGTCCACCCTGCTGTATCAGTACGCCTACAGCATGAACGACTGGAACAGCGCGGCCATGGTCGCCTGCGTAATGATCGTCATTACCATCGTGGTCAATGTGGCGCTGACCAATCTGGCAGGCTGCATCAACCGAAAGGAGCACCTATGAGAAAGAGCAAATGCCTGCTGGCGCTGACGTTGCTTACCTACCTGTTCCTGATCGGCCCCATGGTGGTGATGATCGGCACGGCGTTCAACGGCGACAGCGCGCTCTCCTTCCCGCCCAATGGTTTTTCCCTGCAGTGGTTCCAAAGCGCGTTCTCGTCCAAGAGCTTTCTGGACGGCTTCCGGACCTCCTTCGTGGTTTCGCTGTTCGGCACGCTGCTGGCCATGCTGCTGGGCGTTCCGGCGGCTTATGCCATGAACAAGTACAAGTTTAAGGGGAAAGCGCTGCTGAACGGATTCTTCATCTCCCCCACGCTGATCCCGGCGGTGGTGCTGGGTTTCTCCCTGCTCAAGTCCTTTGTGCCCAATCTGGGCGGTTCCATCTATACCGGTCTACTGGTGGGCTATACCCTGATCGGCATCCCCTATATCATCCGGGTGACTTCCTCGGCGCTGGCCAACTTTGACTTTTCCATCGAGGAGGCGGCGCGTTCCCTGGGCTGCTCCGCCCCGAAGGCGTTCTTCGCTTCCGTCATCCCCAACATCCGCTCCGGGCTGATGTCCGCGTTTATTCTGGCGTTTATCAATTCCTTTAACGACGTATGTATCGGCGTGTTCGTATCCGATCCCGGCACCATGACGCTCCCTGCCGCCATGATGAACTACGTCCAGGGACGGATTGACCCCACCATCGCCGCCGCGTCGGTCATTCTGATGCTCATGACCATTGCCATTATGATACTTGCCGAAAAGCTGCTGGGCGTCAAGCTGCAGTCGAACTGAAGGAGGATTTGCATGTCGCTGATTGAATTGAAGGACGTCTGCGCCGGCTATGGCAAAAACGTCATCCTGAAGGATTTCTGCATCCATATCGAGGAAGGAAAGCTGGTTTCCCTCTTGGGGCCCAGCGGATGCGGCAAAACCACTACCCTGCGCACCATGGCCGGCTTTATCGACGTGCTCAGCGGACGTTTCCTTTTTAACGGCCAAGACTTCAGCCATGTGCCGATTCACAAGCGCGGCTTTGGCTATGTATTCCAGAGCTACGCCCTTTTCCCCCACCTGAACGTGTTCGACAACGTGGCTTTCGGGCTTCGCCAGCAGAAAGTTCCCAAGGCTGAAATCGCCCAGCGCGTAAGCGCCATGCTGGAGCGCGTAAACCTGTCCGGCTATGAAAAGCGGCTCCCCGCGGAAATGTCCGGCGGCCAGCGTCAGCGGGTAGCGTTGGCGCGTTCCCTGGTGCTCAAGCCCAAACTGCTGCTGCTGGACGAGCCGCTATCCAATCTGGACGCCAAGCTGCGGGTGCAGATGCGCGTGGAGATCCGCCGTCTGCAACAGGAAATGGGGATTACCACCGTGTATGTCACACACGACCAGGAGGAATGTTTCTCCATTTCCGACCAGGTAGCCATTATGAACGGCGGCAAGATCGAGCAGATGGATGTGCCGGAAAACATCTATTCCCGCCCCGTCAATGAATTTACGGCGCGCTTTGTGGGCTTTGAGAACTTCATTCCCCTGACCCGCCAGGGCGACCATTATACCTCCGCTTCCGGGGCAACCTTCCGCCAGCCCGTGAAGGAGGACCGCATGCAGTGCGCCTGCCGTCCGGACGACATCGTCGTGGAGGACGCCCATGCCCAGGGCGATTACCGTTTACCCGGCCAGGTGCTGGTTTGCACCTTCCTGGGAAAACAGCTGCAATACCTGGTCAAGACCCAGGAGGGCGAATATCTGGTAAACACGGATATTTCCCAGCGCCTGGAGCTCCATGAGCAGGTCACGCTGTTCATTCCCCCGGACAAGTCCATTCTGGTGTCCGCCTGATTTTTCTTGATGACAGCGCCAAACGCGTTGATCATACACCATCCGACAGAGAAGGAGAGAATCGCATGAAACGCACCAAGGTTATCGCTGTGCTGACCGCGCTTGTTCTTGCGCTGGCCTGCATCCCCACCGCCATGGCGGAGGAAGTGCCTACGCTGGTCATCTCCACCTGGCCCGCGAACATTGACATCATCACCGCCAATGTATTCACTCCCTTTGAAGAGGCCAACAACTGCAAAATCATTGTGGAAACGGGCAACAACAGCCAGCGTCTGGCGAAGCTGACGGAGAACCCCGACGATTACGACATTGTGTACTTCTCCGACTACTATGTAAAGGAAGCTATTGCCGCGGACCTGTTCCTGCCCATCGAGGCCGACAAGATTGAGGGCCTGTCCGACCTGTATGATTTCTGCCAGGACCCCAACAACGGCTATGGCCCCGGCTATACCGTCACCGGTTTCGGCATCCTGTACGACCCCGCCATGGTGGACGAACCCATCACCAGCTGGAAGCAGCTGTGGGATGAGGGCATCGCCAGCCAGCTGGCCCTGCCGGACATCTCCGTAACCTCCGGCCCCTACATGATCGAGGTGGCGGGCAAGGTTGCCGGCGTGGACCCCGCCGAAAACGAGGACCCCGCCTTTGAGCTGATCGAGGAGCTGGCCGACAACGGCGCCATTTTCTACGAAAGCTCCGGCGACCTGGCCAGCAAGTTTGAGCTGGGCGAGGTTTCCGTGGCCGTGTGCCAGGACTTCGACGCCAGCACCATCACCTCCGCGGTGGAAGGTCTGGAATATGTGATCGTTCCCGAAGAAGGCTCCTATCTGGGCATCAACCAGGTGAACATTACCAAGAGCTGCGAGAACACCGAGCTGGCCTACAAGTTCATCTCCTGGCTGATCAGCTATGACGTGCAGTATCAGGACGCGCTGGACCGCGTGGAGGCTCCCGCCAACATGAAGGTTGAGCTCACCGAGGAACAGGCCGAAGGCATGTGCTACGGCGAGGCTGTGAGCGTTTCCAGCGCCCCCAACTGGGACCTGTACAGCGAGAAGAACGACGCTTGGATCCTGCGCTATAATGAGGAGATCTATCAGTAATCATGAGAACGCTTTTGCAGAATGCGCGCGTATTCAATACCTGGCTCAAGACCTTCCTGCCCGGCTGGGTGCTTATGGAGGACGGCCGGATTCGCTACGCGTTTGTGGACGGGCCCTGCCCGTTGCCTGCAGATGAAGTAATCGACGCGAAGGGATGCTATTGCATCCCTTCGTTTATCGATATCCATCTGCATATCGAAAGCTCCATGGTCGTCCCGGCCACCTTCTCCCGGGAGCTGCTGCGCCACGGCGTAACGGCCTGCGTAGCCGAGCCCCATGAAATCGCCAACGTCATGGGCCTGGAGGGCGTCCGCGCCTTTATGGAGCAGGGCCGCGCCTGTCAGGCGGACATCTTCTGGGGAATTCCCAGCTCCGTCCCCTGCTCCGCCTATGAAACCACCGGCGGGAAAATCGAGCTGGCGGACGCGCTGGAGCTGACCCGGGAAAAAGACGTGGCCTGCCTGGGCGAGGTAATGAACTGCTACTCCGTGCTGCATGAGCCTCAGGGAAAAATCCGCACCTGGCTGGAATGCCTGCGCCGGGAGCATCCCGAGCTGACCCGGGAAGGGCACATCAGCTACTACAAAGGCGCGGAGCTGTGCGATATTGCCTTCCATGGCGTGGATTCCGATCACACCAGCATCGGCCTGGATTATTTCGTGGAACGCCTGAAAATGGGCGTATTTGGGGAGATTCAGGAAAAATCCATTCTACCGGAAGTCGTGGACTATGTGGAGAAGAACCAGGTCTGGGAAAATTTCTGCATCGTCACCGACGACGTAATGCCCGACCAGCTCTACCACCGCGGCCACCTGGATTATCTCGTACGCAAGGCCGTGGCGCTGGGTATGAAGCCCGAGCGTGCCATTATCGCCGCTACCTGGAATCCCGCGCAGCGTATGAAGCTCTATGACCGGGGCATGATCGCTCCTGGCAAGCGCGCCGACCTGGCGCTGGTGGGCGACCTGGCGCAAATGGACATCCGCATGACCATCAAGGACGGCCGCGTGGTTTACGACGCGGGGGCGCCGCGGGAAGCCATTCCCGCCCAGCGCCGCTTCCCCGCGCCTTTTTACCGCTCGGTGAAGCTCTCTCCCCTGACAGAGGAAGATTTCCGCATCCGCACGTCGCTGCCCGACGGGGAGCACCTGGCGCGAATGATGGAGCCTCAGGCTTCCACGGGCTTTGTGCTGGAAGCCTTCCACCCCGTGGAGGTCCGCCATGGACAGGTGGATTATGACGCTACGCCATACTGCCTCATCGCCGTCTTTGACCGCTATACCGGTCAGGCCCGGCGTATGCTGGGCCTGGTATCCGGCGGCGATTTCATCAAGTACGGCGCCGTAGCCTGCACCTATTCCCACGACCATCACAACCTGCTGGTAGCGGGCAAAACGGCGCGGGAATGCGCATTGGCGGCCAACTGGGTCATCGCGCACCAGGGCGGTTACTGCGTGGTGGAAAACGGAGAGGTTTCCGCGACCCTGGCATTGGAAGTGGGCGGCATCGTAAGCGAAGCGCCTTTGGAAGAAATGGCCGCTCACGCCCAAGCCATCACCCAGGCGCTGCTGCGCATGGGATACCAGTTTACGGGCAACCCCATCATGTCCTTCAGCGTGCTGGGGCTTTCGGTGGCTCCGCAGCTTCGCATTACGGACATGGGGTATGTGAAAGTAAAGGCCGGACAACTGCTTCCGCTTTTCGATGAAGAAGCGCCGGAAACGCCAAGGAGGAACGAACATGGCTGAAAGCGTACAGAAACACATCCGCTGCCGTCAGGGCGACGTGGCGGAATATGTGCTGATCCCCGGCGACCCGCAGCGCGCGGAACGCATTGCCCAGCATTTGACCGACGCGCGCCTGGTCAGCGTCAACCGGGAGTATACGGTGTTCACCGGCGCCTATGAAGGCGTGCCGGTCAGCGTTTGCTCCACGGGCATTGGCGGGCCTTCCACAGCCATCGCCATGGAGGAGCTCAAGCGCGTAGGCGCCAACACCTTTATCCGCGTCGGCTCCTGCGGCGCCCGCCGGGACGGCATCCAAATCGGCGAGCCGGTCATTGTGAACGCCGCCGTGCGCGCGGGAGGCACCGCCAGCGCTTACCTGCCGGAGATTTTCCCCGCCGTGGCTTCCCTGGACGTGGTGAACGCCATGCGCGAGGCAGCCCGGGAACTGGGCATTCCCTTCCATACCGGCATGTCCCTGAGCCGCGACGCCTTCTACCGGCAAAATCAAGCCCTCAACGACACCCTGCGCGATGTGCAGGCCGTGGCGGTTTCCGAAATGGAATGCGACACGGTTTTTGTGGTAGGCAGCGCATTGAACGTGCGCACAGGCGCGGTAGTGGGAACCGACTCCAACATTTACCTGGCCGTTCAGCCTACCCAGGAGGAGAAAGAAAAGCTCTATATGGTTTCAGAGAAGAGCACCATCGCGATTGCGCTGAAAGCCTGCGTCCTGCTGGCGCGCGCTTAAGCGCAGGCGCTTCACCCCGCCGCGGCCGCATCGCTCCCCCCAGGGAAACAGATGCGGCCGCGCCTGTTTTCCCTTTCGCTATAAAAAGTAATTTTTTGACAGCCATAGTATTTACATTGTTCGTACAATTTGATAGAATAAAGTGAAAAATAATTGGAATTTTGGGGGCGACGCAATGGAACTGACCTCACAGCAAAAGCGGGCGCTGCTAACGCCGGTGCGATGCTTTTTATTGGATATGGACGGCACCTTTTACCTGGGCGACCGGTTGCTGGAGGGTTCGCTGGACTTTCTGGCTGCTTTGGAATCCACCGGAAGGACCGCGCGCTTTCTAACCAACAATTCCTCCAAATCCGCCCGCGTATACTATGATAAGCTAACGCGCATGGGTGTTCCGGAAACCTACCGCCATGTTATTACCTCCGGGCATGCGGCGGCGCATTATTGCCTGAAAGCCTTCCCCGACCAAAGCGCCTGGGTCCTGGGCAACGACATGCTGAAGGAAGAATTGGCGTCCATGGGACTGCATATCAGCGAGAGCAACCCGGATTACGTGCTCATTGGTTATGATACCACCCTGGACTACGCAAAAATGACCCGGGTATGCGACCTGGTGCGGGCAGGGCTACCCTACGTGGCTACCCATCCCGATTTCAATTGTCCCACGGAGACGGGATTTGCGCCGGACATTGGCGCCATTATCGCCTTTATTGAGGCCAGCGCCGGGCGGCGTCCGGACGTGATCCTGGGCAAGCCGTACCGCGGCATTGTGGAAGAAGCCCTGCAGGTCACGGGCCTGCCCAAGGAAAGCCTGGCCATGGTAGGCGACCGTCTCTACACGGACGTGGCTACCGGCGTCAACTTCGGCATGACCAGCATCCTGGTAATGTCCGGGGAAACGACGCCTGAAATGCTCGCCGCCTCGGAGATCCGTCCCTCGGCGGTGTTCGGCCGCCTTAGCGACATGATACCCTATCTGTAATTTTAAGTAAGAGGTGACATCTTATGTTGAACAAACGTTTTCCCAAGTCCGGCGTGGAATCTTCCGCACTAGGTTTCGGTTGTATGCGCCTGCCCCTGACCAATCCTGAAGACGCTACCAGCATTGACGAGGCGGAAGCGATCGCCATGATCCGTCATGCCATTGACAACGGCGTCAAGTACATCGACACCGCCTATCCCTACCATGGCGGCGCCAGCGAGCGTCTGGTTGCCAAGGCGCTGAAGGATGGCTACCGGGAAAAGGTGCTCCTGGCCACCAAGCTCCCCCTATGGAAGCTGGAAAAGTACGAGGACATGATGGCGCTTCTGGATGAGCAGCTGGAAAAGCTCCAGGTGGATTATGTGGACTTTTACCTGCTGCACGGCGTCAACAAGGAGCGCATGGCCTCTCTGCGGGAGATGAACTACAAGGCGTTCCTGGACGAGGCGGTCCGGCAAGGCAAGATCCGCTTCCCCTCCTTCTCCTTCCATGACGATTATGAAACCTTTATGGACGTTCTGGACGACTATCCCTGGGCCATGTGCCAGGTGCAGATGAACATCCTGGACGGAGAAAACCAGGCGACCCTCAAGGGCATCGAGGAGGCTGGCAAGCGCGGTATCGGCGTCGTGGTAATGGAACCCCTGCGCGGCGGTCTGCTGGCACAGCCCCCGGAAGCCGTCCGGAAGGTGTATGAAGCGTTCCCCATCCAGCGTACCCCTGTAAGCTGGGCTTTCCGTTATCTGTACACCATGCCCCAGGTCATTACCATCCTCAGCGGTATGAGCACCATGGAACAGGTGAAGGACAACCTGAGCATTTTTGATCAGGCTGCGGAAGAGCCTCTTTCCCAGCAGGAGAACGCGCTCTATGCCCAGGTCAAAGACGCGTATGACAGCTGCCTGCGCACCCGCTGCACCGGCTGCTCCTATTGCCAGCCCTGCCCCATGGGCGTTCAGATTCCTAAGATTTTCCAGGGCGTCGACCGCGCGGCCATGCGCGAAGGCGGCTCCTTCCGCGACGGCTACGCCAAGATTGTAGCGGAAGGCGGCGGCGCGGAACACTGCGTCAAGTGCCGCAAGTGCGAGAACGCTTGCCCGCAGCACTTGCCCATTGTGGACTTCCTCAGCGCCTTCCGTAAAGAACTGGGTTAAGGCCCCGCAGCGGGCGGGAGATCGTCTTATAGCGTGTCTCCCGCCTGCTTTCCTTTGACGCGCTCAATGCGCGTAAAAAACACAGAAGGAAGAGGCCTGCTTATGTGGGTTATTTACGCGCTGCTCTCGGCGGTATTTGCCAGCGCCACGTCTATTTTGGCAAAAGTCGGCATACGCGATATTGGCTCCAACCTGGCAACGGCTGTCCGGACAGCCGTGGTGCTGGTTCTTGCTTGGGGGATGGTGTTCGTCAGCGGGCAGCAACAGGACATCCATCGCCTCACCCAAGGAACCAATCTCCTTTTTTTGGTGCTATCCGGACTGGCCACAGGACTGAGCTGGTTGTTTTATTATCATGCCCTGCAACTGGCGCCTGCCAGCAAGGTAGCGCCCATCGACAAGCTAAGCGTCGTGCTGACGGTGCTGCTTGCGGCATGGTTCCTCCACGAAACCCTGGACTGGAAAACCCTGCTTGGCGTTGCCCTCATCGCGGGAGGAACGCTGGTAATGGTTCTTTAAAGTTTCCGAATCATTTGAAAGGTCGTGACCTTTTCCATGTTAAAGCGCTTCACCCGTGCGGAACGCGGCTGGATTATGTATGACTGGGCCAATTCCGCCTTTGCCACCATCATCGCGGCGATCATCCTGCCAAATTTCTACACCACCCTCACCGCGGGTATTCCTGAGGCCGGCCCCCGCTGGGGCTATGCCACAAGCATCGCCACGCTCATCTGCGCCGTATGCGCGCCCTTCTTTGGTACCTTGGGCGATTACAAGGGGTACAAGAAGAAATTGTTTACGGCCTTCGTGCTGTTGGGCGTCTGCGCTACGGCGGCCTTGGCCTTCACTACGAACTGGCAGCTCATGCTTGCGCTCTATATCCTGGGCAGTATCGGTTTTAACGCATCCTGCGTGTTCTACGACGGATTCCTGCCGGATGTGACCACCGACGCCCGCATGGACAAAGTGTCCACCTATGGTTACGGTCTGGGCTATATTGGCGGAAGCACCATTCCCCTGCTGATTTCCATGGTGCTCATCATGCTGGGCGAAAGCTTCGGCATTTCCTCGACCCTGGCCTGTCAACTCAGTTTCCTTCTCACAGCCGTCTGGTGGCTCGTGTTCACCATCCCCATGTGGCGGCATGTGCATCAGGTACACTATACCGAACATGAAGGCAATGTCGTCCGGCAGAGCCTGCAACGAATCTGGACTGTCGGAAAGCAGATTCTGAAAATCCGTCCCATTGTGTTTTTCCTGCTGGCCTATTTCTTCTACATCGACGGCGTAGGTACCATCATTCATATGGCAACCATTTTCGGTACCAATATGGGGCTGAACAGCAACCATCTGATCGTCATTCTATTGGTTGTACAATTGGTGGCCTTTCCCTTCGCTATTCTCTACGGCAAACTTTCCGCCAAATACGGCGTTCGCAACATGATTCTTTTCGGTATCGCCACCTACATGATCGTGTGCTTTGTGGCGCTGGGTCTGGAACCTTTGCGGCACCTTGGCGACACGCCGCTGCTGGTGGGCTTCTTCCTGCTGGCGTTCCTGGTAGGCACGGCGCAAGGCGGTATTCAGGCGCTGAGCCGCAGTTTCTTCGGCAAGCTGGTGCCGGAAACCTCCGCCAATGAATTCTTCGGCTTCTTTGATATTTTCGGCAAATTCTCCGCCGTCCTTGGGCCCTTCCTCTTCTCCCTGGTGTGGGATCGCACGCAGCAGGTCTATCTGGGCATCGTTCCGGTCCTGCTGATGTTCGTGGCCGGCCTTCTGCTTTTCCTGAAGGTTCCCGCGTCCATGGAGAAAATCTCCATCAATGACCACAAGAATTGACGTTCGGGGCGTCGCAGCGTGTCGAAAAAGCGGCGGAAGCCACTTCAGACCGTTGACAAAGGTTTTTGCTTCATTTTTTGCAAGTTGTCCCTTGCTTTCTTGTAAGTACAGGAGATTTCGCGCCTGCGGGCGCGACCAGGGGGCTTTCCGCTCGCCCCCTGGACCCCTTCGGCCCCATGCTGGTTGGATGTTTTGCAAGTAAGGGAAGCCGAATTTCATGTTCCATATATACGCATGAAAAAGGGGTTTGCTTCACTTTTTGAAAGTTGTCCCTTGCGTTCCTGCAAGTACAAAATTTCACGCCTGCGGGCGCGACCAGGGGGCTTTCCGATCGCCCCCTGGACTCCTTCGGGCCCATGCTGGTCTTAGCTTTTACAGGTTAAGGGGCGGAAACCCCCTTTTTTTCAGTATCAGCATGAAAAAGCATGCCTTTCCAGCAAGCAGCGGCAACCGCATCGTATACGTCTCCCGCTGCCACGTAGGGGATATGCGCGGAACCGCTGCGTCCCGCCCATGCCGTTCGCCGGAGCTTCCCTGATATGGGAGGCTCCGGCGAACGGCGTTCCTACCGGGGCATTTTCCGTTTGCACGGGCGAAGACCCGGCAATGTACCAGAAAGCGTTACCCTTGTGCCCTGCTTTCCCACCTCGCAGCCTATGGCGGGCACACAGCGCGGCGATATCCCAGGGAACGGGCAAATGGCCATCTGGACGCCCGCGCAGGCGCGTATTCGTCCTGCGTGTTTTGCCCAGGATTGAACGCTTGCCTGTTTATACCCGCGTCTGTTTTTGCCGAAATACAGCAAAAACAGACGATGCAATGCATTCAGAAGGATGGTGGAAATATGTCCGCGGGTCTGACTTTTGCTGAGAGCGTATTGCAATTTATCGCCGGACTTTCCTGCCGGCAACCCGACGTACCGGCCGGCTTTCGGATGCTCAACCCCTTTTCAGGGGAACAAAGGGAGCAGGTAACGAAAGTCGCAAGCGTTTTTTATCAAACCTACTATAACGACACGCACGAACGCCGTATCATACTGGGAAGCTCTCCGGCGCGGCTCGGTTCGGCCGTAACCGGGATTCCTTTCGAGGACGCCGCATTCCTTCAGGACGCAACGGGCATCCGGACGGACCAGCGCTGCGGAAACAGAGCGTCCTCCGACTTTTTGCTGGATGTGATCCAGCAATACGGCGGACGCCAGAAATTTTATGCCGCATTTTATATGAATTTCGTCTGTCCCCTGGGGATTGCAAGCATCCACGCATCCGGCCGCGAACAGAACAGCAATTATTATGAGAGCAAAATATTACAGCAGGCATTGCTGCCTTTCATCCTTTGCTCCCTGCAAGAGCAAATTTCCTTTGGGGTAGATACATCCGTCTGTTATTGCATCGGAAGCGGAGAAAATTATCGTTTCCTTTCCCGTCTTAACGCGGACTATGGTTTCTTCAAAACCATTGTTCCCTTGCCGCATCCACGATTTGTTATGCAGTACAACGCCCGCCGGAAAAGCGAATTTATGGAAATATACTTGAGCGCCCTTCGCCATGCATAGCGCTTCCTCGCTTTCCCCTGCCCATGGAAACAGGCGGCTGGGCGGAGCTTTGGCTTTCCCGGAAAAGACCTCGGCGCCTTTCCGGCGCGGCGAAAGCTCACGTTTTTGTTTGCTTCTCCGCCCACTGGCTGGGCGACATGCCCAGTTCCCGGTTGAAGGCGCGGGTCAGATTCGCGGCGTTTTGGTACCCCAGCCTCGAGGCAATATCCACCAGCTTCTCCCCCGCCAACAGCATACGTCCGGCTTCCTCCACCCGAAGCCGCTGCATATACTTGGAAAAGGTCAGCCCCGTCTCCTCATGGAAAATACGGCTAAAATAGCTGTAACTCAGGTTCATGGCATTGGCGACCACCGCCATATCCACCTGGTCGCAAATATGCGCCCGGGCGAAGCGCTTGGCCAAGAACACGATCTGCTTATCCGTGCGCCGCATATCTGTTTCCTGATACAGCTCCCACAGCGACGCGCCCGGACTGCTGATGCCGGCAACAGCCGGCGACGTTTCCAGCGCCTCCGCCGCAGAAGCTGGTAGAGCCTCCACCAGCATAAAATCCGTCTGCGCCGGGGCATAGCCCCAAACGCCTTCCGGTAGATCCAGCCGCGCTCCCGGCTCCGACAGGCGCAAAAGCCGGACCTGCCCCGGCGCTTCCATGGCATGGTAGCGGAAGATTTCCGCCACGGGGCTGCTTGCCTGACGTACCGCGGAACGCAGCGCCTCGTCCAGCATACCCCGCCGGTGCGGCTCAGAATCCCGCATGCGGTTGACCGCGCGCAGCGTCTGGTCCCGCATTTCCTTGCCGCTGCACGGTTTCACAAGAAATTCGTGAACCCCCACGCGAATCGCCTGCTGTGCGTACTGGAACTGATCGTAGGCTGTCACGACGATACAAATAACATAAGGTTGCAGGCGTTTCACCGCTTCAATCAGCTCCAAGCCGCTCAGCCCGTTCATGCGGATATCCGAAAAAAGCACATGGATGGTTTTCTGCTGGAACAACGCCAGGGCTTCCTCGCCGCTGTACGCGCAGGAAATATCCGTAATTTCCGTAATGCCGCTTTTTTCCAGGCGGCGCGCCGTACCGTCGCAAATCATCTGATCGTCGTCAACAATCAGCACATTCATACTCCCGCCTCCTTTCTGCCGTCTTTGGAAGGCGGCAGAAAAATCGTTACCTGGGTGTTTCCCGGCACGGAAATGACCGACATGCTCACGCCCTCGCCATAGGTAAGCACCAGGCGGCGCAGAATATTCCGCAGGCCCACGCCCCGCGCCGTTTCCCCCGCCCCAGGCTGCCGCAGATATTGGTTGAGCGTTGCCAGCCGTTCGGCAGGAATAGGCTGGCCATCGTTCGACACGGTAATGCGCAGGGCCCGCGCCTCTTCCTCCGTTTGGAAGGCAACGTGCAGCTGCAGCGGTTTCCCCTTGACGAAGCCATGCTGAATGGCGTTCTCCAGCAACGGCTGCAGGGTAAAACGGGGTACGGTTTCTTCTTCCAGCTCAGGCGGCAGCATGACCTCCAGCGTAATACAGCTCCCCTTCATGCTGCCCATAAAACCAACGTAAGCCTCCGCCATATGCTTTTCCTCCGCAAGGGTGGCGGAAAGCTGCTCCTCCAGGTTATAGTGCAGCACCTGTCCCAGCTGCGCAATGGCGTCGCTTAAAGCGTCGTCCACGTTATTGTTTTCCAGCTGAAGCTGAAGCCAATACAGGGAATTGAACAGGAAATGCGGATTCAGCTGATATTGCAGCGCCATCTGCTGGGCGTGCCGCTTGTCCTTTTCCTCCTGCAACAGGCGATGGTAATATTCGTTCACCCGGCTGTTCAGGCGCTTGAAAGCCGCCGCCAATTCCCCCGCCTCATCGTTCCAGGTATCCGGCAAGCGGGTGGAAAGATCCGCGCCCTCCGGCAGGTCAATGACCGCCTTACGGGTCTGCGCCAAATGGCTGAGCATTTTCCGCACCTGAATGTGGGATGCCACCAGCAGCGCAGCCCCGATCAGGGAAATCACCGCCATATTGACCAGGGCGTTGTACAGCGCCTGCAGGCGCAGGGGATACAACTCCGTGCAAGTAAGCAGCGTCAGGCCCAGGCGCTCCAGCGGCTGCGCAATATAATAGGCGTTATCCTCAAACCATGCGCCTTTGCGAAGCTCCTGCGGCATGGCATGCGTAGCGCCGCCCGCTGCATACAGAATCCCGTCTTCTCCAGCCACCATCATACCGTCCATGCCTTCCAGCAGGCGGAACAGCCTGTCCTTGCTGACGGCGCACATAATGACGCCGATACGCTGCCGGACGCTGGCATATACTTCATGATAAAAGGTCAGCGTATCGCTTGCCGCGTCCTCCGCCTGGGTCCATCCAGAAATACCGCCGCTTTCCAGAAACGCTTCATAATCCGCGCGGTTATCCATATAGCTGCTGTTGACGCACAGCCCGTAGCTTTCCGGCATCACGTCGTCCAAACGGATGAGCGTCACATCCGCGCTCAGATTGCTCAGGTGGCTCTCGCTGATTTCCACGCGCTCCTGGGCCGCGAACATGAGTTTTACGATAAAGCTGTTAACGTTGCCCTCTTGAAAAACGTCAATAACATTGGGATCATAGGCCAGCTCCTGCGTGACGATTTCCACTTGCGCCAAGGCGTTGTCGATCTCCTGGCTCAAGGAGCGCATCAGGAGCATATTGGTGTTATAGCAGTCGTCCAATTGACGGTTCATCTCAATACGGAACGTGTAGACGCAGATTGCGGCACATGCGGCAACAATAATCAGCGAAAAAAGCACCGTCAATTTGCTGAGCAGCGAAAACGGCCGACGATTACCCATGCGCCGTCACACATCCTTCCGTTTGATTGCATCCGCCCGCTTCATGGAAAAGGGGCAGGGACTGGCTATGCAGCCCCTGCCCCGCAGGCTGAGGAGTTTTACTCGGCGAAGGTATAGCTGGTGCCGTTCAGGTCATTGTAGGCCTGTAGCAGGGAAGTACGGACTTCTTCGCCGCCCATGGTCAGGTAGGTGTTCACGTAGGTATCCCAATCCTTGTCCAGGTCCATCTCACCGGTGATGAACTTGATACCCGCTTCCTTCACATAGGACTCCAGGTCGCTATTGTAGGATACATACGCGTCGGAAGTCAAGCCCAGGAACAGGTCAGTATATACCGCCACATCGGTATAGCAGTCAATGGAAGCCTGATAAAGCCGACTGGACATGGCATCACTCAAGGAGTGAACCGAGTTTTCCACAGGAATGCTATAGATCATTCGATAGCATTGCATGTCGCTGACTTCATTACCCAGGGAATCCTTTCCGTCAATACCGAAGTACCAATTGATATTACCATTTTCATCCTGGGTCCAGAACTGCCCTTCCACGCCCCACATCAGGGTGCGGTGGCCATCCAGCGAGCAAGCGTAGTCAATCAAAGCCAGAACCGCCTCAACATTTTCCGTATTATAGCCGATAGCTAAGTAACTAGAGCAGGGATCCTGGGCAATCACACCGGACTTGCCGTCCTCGCCCACAGGCGGATCAATAATGGCAATGGAATCTTCGGGGTTGGTTTCGGTGTAGGCATACCGGGCCACGGAGTTGCCGGCCCCGCTCCACCAGCTGTTCCATACGCCAAATTCGCCGCGTACCCACTTTTCATAGGTCTGCTGGTCGTTGGCGGTGAACATTTCGGGATCAATGAGACCTTCGGCATAGATGTCACGCAGGTACGTCAGGGCCTCCTTAACGGAAATGGTGGTGCGAATGCCGGGCAGGGTAATGTGCCACAGGCGGTTGAACCGGTTCGCGCCGTCGATGTAGGCGGCCTCGTACAGTTCTTCATCCACCCCCGTAATAGCGGCCAGATAGACAATAGCCGACCAGCCCATGCTCTTCCAGATGCCGGAAACCACCACGATACCGCGGAAATAAGCGTTCATACCGGTGAAATTCTGCGGTGTTCCGCCCAGGGCGGCAATCACGTTGTTCACCGTGCCGGTGTTCAGGCTCAGCAGCATATACACCAGGCCGCCCACCACGGACCAGGAAATGAAATGCGGCAGGTAACTGATGGTCTGCACCGTCTTCTTGAATCCCGCATGCCGAATTTCATTCACCAGCAAGGCGAACAGAATGGGAATCGGAAAGCCGATCAACAGGTTCTGGCAGCTGATAATCAGCGTGTTGCGGAAGGCCCGCCAGAACATGGGCGCGGAGAACATCTGCTCAAAGTTGGCCCATCCTACCCACGGGCTCCCCGCAATCCCCCGTATCACCGAAAACTTGCGGAACGCGATGGAGATACCGCCCATGGGCGCGTAACAGAAAACAATATACCACGCCAGCACCGGAAGGAAAAGCAGATACAGCTGCCAATATTTGGTTAGGGCGCGCACAAACCGCGTTCCCAGCGATGCCTTAGATTTCGATAGACTGACCGTCATAGCCCAGTTCCATCCCTTCCTCTGCGACCCGCGCAGCGTATTCGTCGTGGGGAGGCGCCCAGTGGGGACAGATATGCGTCAGATGGATCACCGGCTCCCCCGTCCAGCAACCATGCTCCGTAAGCAGGTCACGCATGCGGATATTCTTGCTCAGGCACATATGCCCCTCGCACTCTGCTCCCAGGCCAAAGGTCCCCTCCATGACCACGCAATCATACTTTTGCGCCAGGAGAATCTCCAGCATTTCCGGCGGATAACCGCCGGTGTCGGAGGCGTAAAGAACCGTCTTGCCCTCGCGGCGCAGAATATAATTGAAGGCGTAACCAGGCGTGTCCGTATGGATGCTTTCCAAGGGCAGCACGGACAAATTTTCCTTGATGCGGACTTCCTTTCCCGCTTCCAGCCGGTGAAAAGCAAAGCGGCAACGCTCCGCGCTTTCCATCAGACCCGGCACGGCGCGTATGGCTTCTTCAACGAAACGATTGCCATACACATGCAATTCCGGCAGTCAGGTAAAACAGGGGCTGATATATCCGCGGAGATGCTCCGCGTCCATGCCCGCGCATTCCCGGGGCATGGCCCGCTGGGAAAGCAACGCAGGGGTAAAATGATCCCGGTGGGGATGCGTCACCAGCAACGTGTCAATCCGTGACGGCTGAATATTCAAACGGGGCGTCATCTCGAAAAAATGCTCGTTCATATCAATGAGCACGTCCTGATCCAACATGGCGCAGCCGTTGCCCCGGACGTTTTTCCCGCCCAGCCGCCTGGCTGCCGCGCAGTTCGGACACTCGCACCAAAAGCCCGGATATCCTTCCTCCGCGCTGGTGCCCAACAATGTTAATTTCAAAGCATCGCCCCCTCGTTTCGCTGTAAGAATTGTATCATGTGGTTAAAAATAGACGCAATATATCCATTTTACATTGACTTGTCATTTTTTGCTTTTGGCGAACAAAGGACAAGCGCCCGCCGGCGCGCACCAACCGTGCGGCGCCTTTTGCCCCGTGAGCAAAATTCCCGTCTTTTTTTCGTTTATGAAAAACGGGCGCAGCCGCTATTGGCAGCTGTGCCCGTTTCAACACGTCGACAAAGCAAATCCGGGTCAACCAGAGGCCGCCCGGATTTGTCAGAAATTGATTTTACCAACAAAATTGCATCCTGCGCGCTGACGCCTCAGAGAATGTACCGGCGCATATCCGCAGGTTTGTTCTCGCCGGAAAGGTGCTGGCGCACGTAATCGCCGTTGATTTTCAGCTCAAAGGGCGGCATATTCTCGTCTCCCGCGTTAAAGGAGATATCCTCCAGGAGCTGCTCAAAAATCGCATGGAGGCGGCGCGCCCCAATATCCTCGCTGGTTTCGTTGGCCGTATAGGCCGCTTCGGCAATGGCCTGAATCGCACTGTCCTCGAACTTCAGCATTACCTTGTCCACCGCCAGCAAAGCCTGGTATTGCAGCGTCAACGCGTTGTCCGGCTGGGTAAGAATGCGCGCAAAGTCCTCTTTGGTCAGGCTCTTGAGATGCACATGCACCGGGAAGCGGCCCTGTAATTCGGGGATCAGGTCGCTGACCTTGGAAACATGAAAAGCGCCCGCGGCAATAAAAAGCATGTAGTCTGTTTTTACCGGGCCGTATTTCGTGTTGACCGTGCTGCCCTCCACAATGGGCAGAATGTCCCGTTGAACGCCTTCCCGGCTCACGTCCGGGCCGTGTCCGCCATTGCGCCCGGCAATCTTGTCGATTTCGTCAATGAAAACAATACCGTTTTGTTCCGCCCGGCGGATTGCCTCCTCCTGCACCGCGTCGGAATCCACCAGCTTTTCCGCTTCCTCCTGTTCCAGGATCTTGCGGGCTTCCTTTACTTTCACATGACGGATCTTGGTTTTCTTGGGCATCATGCCGCCCATCATATCCCCCAGGCTGATGGAGCTTCCGCCAACCTCCAGCTTGGGCGCTTCCTCCGTCACCTCGATTTCCAGTTCCCGTTCCTCCAGCTCGCCGCGCATCAGCTGCTGGCGGATTTCCTCCCGCTTGCCGGAGAGCTTTTGCTGCTCCTCCTGGCTGGGTTCCGGTTCTTTCTGTTTCCCCAGGAGGAAGTCCAAGGGATTGCCGGCGCTTTTCTTGGGCGGATGCACCAGCAGCGTCACCAAACGGTCCTCCGCCAGCACCCTGGCCCGGGGCTTTACGCGGGCTTCATGCTCCTCTTTGACCATGCGGATAGCATTTTCCACCAGGTCGCGGACGATGCTCTCCACATCGCGGCCCACGTAGCCCACCTCGGTGAACTTGGTGGCCTCCACCTTGATGAAGGGAGCGTTCACCAGCCGCGCCAGGCGGCGGGCAATCTCCGTTTTACCCACGCCCGTGGGTCCAATCATCAGAATGTTCTTGGGACTGATTTCCTCCCGCATGGGCTCCTCTACTTTGGAGCGGCGGTACCGGTTCCGCAGGGCGATGGCCACGCTGCGCTTGGCCTCATCCTGCCCGATAATATAACGATCCAACTCCCGGACGATTTCCCGGGGCGTCAATTCAGCCATGGGCCTGCCTCCTTACACTTCTTCCACAATGACGTTATCGTTGGTATACACGCAAATGGACGCGGCAATGTGCAGGGATTTTTCCGCAATCTCCTTAGCGGAAAGGTCCGTATTCTGCATCAGCGCCCGCGCGGCTGCCAGGGCGTAGTTCCCGCCGGAGCCAATCGCCGCGATGCCTTCATCCGGATCAATGACCTCTCCGTTGCCGCTAACGATGAGCATGGTATCCTTGTTGGCAACAATCAGCAGCGAATCCAGCTGCCGCATGGCCTGGTCGCCCCGCCAGCTCTGCGCCACAGCCACAGCCGCCCGCTCCAGATTTCCTCCGCATTGGGTGAGCTTTTCCTCAAACTTTTCGCACAAGGTGAAGGCGTCCGCCACCGCCCCGGCAAAGCCTACGGCAACCTGTCCGCCAAAAATGCGCCGCACCTTGCGGGCGTTGCCCTTGAAAATGGTGTGTTCCCCCATGGTCACCTGCCCGTCTCCGGCGATGGCAATATGACCGTCGCGCTTTACCGCGCAAATGGTGGTTCCTCGAAATGTAACGCTCATGGATTCTTCTCCTTTTCAGCATGGATAAATGCGCCGATGGCGTCGGTGATTTCCGTTTCCACCGTGCTGGAAATCATGTACTCGGCGCTGGTGCCCGCCACGCCCTCGGGCGCGTCGGGACGCATCATCAGATGGTTGACATCCGCCCATAGGCACTGCACCCAGGGGGCGGTTAGATCCAGGGCAGCCTCCCAGCCCTGACGCCCTTCCGCCAGGTTCACCTGGAAGTCACGGCCGCCGTTGATGAGCAGCGCGGGCCTTTGCAACGCCTGCAGCAGCTCCGCGGCGGTGGGATGCTGCGCCATCTCCCAGAAATAGTAGGCCGGTTGGCCGAACAGCAGGGTCGCTTGCGCTTCCTCCGCTGTCATCTCCGGCAATTGCTCCGCCCTGGCCCATTCCGCGTCCAGCTGCGCCTGCGCCGCATCCCGCGCCGCACCTGCTTCCAGGGCGTCAATGACATCCTGATTCTGGCGGCGCATGATTTCCAATAGCGAAGCATTGCTTCCGCAGGCCAGAATCATGCCGCAAAACAGATCGCCGCTCTCCTGCACCATGCGCGGCGCCAGCATGGCCCCCAGGCTGTGCCCCAGCACATAAATGCGCGACGCGTCAATGCGGGGATCAGCGGCCAGCAATTCCCCGGCAGCAATGGCGTCCTGAATGGTTTCTTCCTCCACGGTAAAGGAAGCATACGCGTCGGAAGCGGCAATTTCCTCCCCGTATACATAGGTGCGCTTGTCGTAGCGTACCACGGCGATACCTTGCGCCGCCAGCGCTTGCGCCAAGTCACGGAATGGAGCGACCGCGCCCACGGATTCATTCCGGTCGCTGGGGCCGGAACCCTGTACCAGCACCACCGCCGGAAGCGGACCCTGGGCGTCTTCCGGCAAAGTAAGCAGCCCGGGAAGCTCCCAAGGCGCCTCCCCTACCAGAATCTCCTCCTCTACCACCCCTGCCGGAAGCGCCTCCTCCGGCGCCTGGACCGGCGCAGGCGTAAACTGCAGCCCCGCCACCTTTCCGCTGGCATCCAGGCTCATGGTGCATAGCAGGTCCAGCCCTTCCATATCCAGCCGTTGGGTCAGCACCTGGTATTCCCCCATGCTGGAAACCTCCGTGGCTCCGTCAAAGCCCAGGAAAGCCCCGGAAACAGCCGTCAGTTGCCCCCACAGGGACGCGAAATCATCCCGGGAAAGCGCGGACTGCATGGCGTCATCCAGACGCGCATAAAGTCCGTCCAAATCCTCTCCCTGGGAAAAAGCCGTCAGGAACGCCTGGAGCGCATCGGCCTCCGCTTCCTGGCACAGCCCGCAAACGGGCGTCAGGACAAGCGCCAGGCAAAGCGCCCACGAACACAGCCGTTTCATGAACACGCCTCCTTCGTCCGCTCCAGCATAGCACAACGTAGCGCTGCCGGGGCGCATTTCCGGTTCATTCCTGCCTTTGGGCGATCCAATCCCGCAAAAACGCCAACGAACGCGCGGATACCGCCTCGTACCGCTGCGCCTTGTTGCGGATTTTTTTATGCTCCCGGTCCACAGGCAGCGGGTCGATCAGCCCGAAAGAACAGTTCATGGGTTGAAAATCCCGGTTGGGCGTCGCCACATAATGCCCCATGGCCCCCATGGCCGTAATGCGGGGCAATTCCACCGTCCCATGGCCCAGCAAATCGCTGGCCAGGGACAGCCCGGCCAACAATCCGCTGGCGGCGCTCTCCACATAGCCTTCCACGCCGGTCATTTGTCCCGCAAAATAGCACCGCGGCCTGGCGATCATCTCAAAATGCGGATTGAGAAAACCCGGCGAATGCAGGAACGTATTGCGGTGCATCACCCCGTAGCGTGCATAGGAAGCGTTTTCCAGCCCCGGAATCATGCCGAAAACCCGCTTCTGCTCCGGAAACTTCAGCCGCGTCTGGAACCCCACCAGGTTGTACAGCGTTCCCGCGGCATTGTCCTGGCGAAGCTGCACCACGGCAAAGGCTTCCTTTCCCGTCCTGGGATCACGCAATCCCACGGGTTTCATGGGCCCAAAGGCCAGTACCATGCGTCCGCGCCGGGCCATGGATTCCACCGGCATGCAGCCCTCGAACACCTTGTTCTCCTCAAAGCCATGCACAGGCGCCGTTTCCGCTGCAAGCAGCGCGTCCACAAAACGGTTATACTCCTCTTCTGTCATGGGACAGTTCAGATAATCCTCGCCGCGGTCATAGCGCGACTGACGGAACACGCGCTCCATGTTCAGGGACTCGGCGGTGACGATGGGAGCGGCGGCATCGTAGAAATTCAGGGTTTCCAATCCCGGCAACCCGGCAATCCGCTCCGCCAGCGCCTCCGAGGTGAGCGGTCCCGTAGCCACAATCAACGGCCCCTCGGGAAGCTCCACCGCTTCCCGGCGAATCACCGTTACCAGCGGATGTTCCTCCAGCGTTTTCGTAACATAGCCGGAAAAGCGCTCCCGGTCCACGGCCAGCGCTCCCCCCGCCGGCACGCGGGCCTGGTCCGCCGCCCGCATAATCAGCGAGTCCATGAGCCGCATTTCTTCCTTGAGCAACCCTACCGCGTTGGTCAACCGGTCGGAACGCAAAGAATTGGAGCAGACCAGCTCCGCCATCCAGGGCGTGTGATGCGCAGGAGAGGATTTTTCCGGCTTCATTTCCACCAACCGGACAGGCACGCCCCGCCTGGCCAACTGCCAGGCAGCCTCGCTTCCCGCCAGGCCCGCCCCCAGTACCGTTGCCTGCTCCATTATTCTTCCTCCTGCTCCTCGCTGGGAACCTCAATCCGGCAGCGGCAGGTCTCATTGGCGCATAGATGCCAGACCTCGCCCTTCCGGCTGCGTTTTTCAATCATATAGCTGCCGCACTGCGGGCATTTGTCTGTAACAGGTTTCTCCCAGCTGACAAAATCGCACTGGGGATAGTGCTCGCAGCCGTAGAATTTGCGGTTCTTCTTGCTGGTTTTTTCCATGAGACGCCCGCCGCACTTGGGGCAGGGCGCGTCAATGTAGGTCACAATGGGCTTGGTATTGCGGCAATCCGGGAAATTCGGACAGGCCAGGAACCGGCCAAAGCGTCCCATTTTATAAACCATCATGGCGCCGCATTTGTCGCAGGGCACGTCGCTGGGTTCGTCCTTGACCTCCACCTTTTCAATCTCCGCTTCGGCCTTTTCCAGCGTATGCTCAAACGGCGGGTAGAAGGCGCGCAGAATGTCCTTCCAGCCCATCTTGCCTTCTTCCACCTCGTCCAGCTGGTCCTCCAGCTTGGCGGTAAATTCCGTATCCACAATTTGGGAGAAGAACTCCTCCATCATGGCGGTGACCATCCGTCCCAGCTCCGTGGGATAAAGCCGCTTCTTTTCCCGGCTCACATAGCCGCGGGAGATAATGGTGGTAATGGTGGGCGCATAGGTGGAGGGACGGCCGATGCCCTTCTCCTCCAGGGCGCGAACCAGGGACGCCTCCGTATAGCGGGACGGCGGCTGGGTAAAATGCTGCTCGCTCTCCACGTCGCTAATCAGCACCGGGTCCCCCTCGCTCATTTGCGGCAGCACCGTTTCCGTGGAAACAATCTCCTCATCGGTGCCTTCCTCATAGACGCTGGTAAAGCCGGAAAACTTCTTGTGTTCGCCATAGAAGCGCAGGCCCACGCCGTCCCCGGCAATTTCCATGGTCATGGTTTCGTAGAGCGCCGGCATCATCTGGCTGGCCAGGAAGCGGTTATAAATCAGTTTATAGAGATTGTACTGCTCCTTGGTCAGGCTGGCCTTGATCTGGTCGGGGGTACGGCGGACATCCGTGGGACGGATGGCCTCATGGGCGTCCTGCGCGTTCTTGCGGCCCTTGTACTCGATGGGCGTCTCCGGCAAATATTCCGCCCCAAAACGCTCGGGGATGTATTCCCTTAGGGCCGTCATCGCTTCCTCGCTGATGCGCACGGAATCCGTACGGATATAGGAAACGATACCCTGGGTGCCCTCGCCTTCCAGATCGACGCCTTCGTAAAGCTGCTGCACTACCTGCATGGTTCTGGCCGTAGTAAAGCCCAGCTTCCGGCTGGCCTCCT
The DNA here is from genome assembly GCA_964540735.1 of uncultured Oscillospiraceae bacterium. Taxonomy (GTDB): domain Bacteria; phylum Bacillota; class Clostridia; order Christensenellales; family Aristaeellaceae; genus Egerieenecus. Next base: position 108,879 of record CAZINY010000001.1, on the reverse strand, counting down.
GCTGCAGGCTGGATGTGGTAAAGGGCGCGGCGGGGAACTTGCGCTTTTCCCCGCGCTTGACCGCATACACGGCGAAGTGCGCCTTGCGGATGCGCTCCACCGCCTGCTGCGCTTCCGCGCCGTTGGCGATAACGGCTTTGGCGCCGTCCAGGGACACCAGCTTGGCGGCAAAGTGCGTTTTCCGGCCGCGGCCGCCGTGGGCCTGGGCTTTCACGGTCACGTCCCAGTATTCCTCAGGGATAAAGGCTTCAATATCCTGCTCCCGCATCACTACCATGCGCGTAGCGACGCTCTGCACCCGTCCGGCGGACAGCCCCTTTTTTACCTTGGCCCACAGCAAGGGGCTGATCTTGTAGCCTACCAGCCGGTCCAGCACCCGGCGCGCCTGCTGCGCGTCCACCCGTCCCATATCAATGGGGCGCGGGTTCTTGATGGCGTTTTGTATGGCGCGCTTGGTCACCTCATGGAACTCAATGCGGCAAGGCTCCTGCAAATTCATGCCCAGCACCTGCCCCAGATGCCAGGAAATGGCCTCTCCCTCGCGGTCCGGGTCGGTTGCCAGGTAGATTTCCGAAGCCGTGCGCGCCTCTTTGCGGATGCGGGTCAGAATGTCTCCCCGGCCCCGGATGGTGATATATTTCAAATCAAAATCATGATCCACATCCACGCCGATCTGGGACTTGGGCAAATCGCGCACATGCCCCTGGGAGGCCTCCACCTTGTAGCCCTTCCCCAGATACTTGCCGATGGTACGCGCCTTGGCGGGCGACTCCACAATAATCAGTTTCTGCTTGCTTGCAGCCATAGGGCATTCCTCCGATTTTTTTCCGATTCTGCCTAAATTAGACTTTATGATAAATCCTTCCGGACGTCTGGGCAATCAAGCCCGTCAATTCCAGAAGCGTCAACGCGGTATTCAACCGCGCCGGATCAAATCCCGTTCGGAACGTGAGCTGGTCAAAGGAAAGTTCCTCCACCGTCAGCAAGGATAGCACCCTTTGCTGGTCCCCGTCAAGCTCCGGTAGGTCGCGCAGAGCGCCGCTGGCGGATTCACGCCGTTCCCAGCCCATATCTTCCAGCACATCCTCCGCATCCCGGAACAGAATCGCGCCTTCCCGCAAAATTTGCAGCGGGCCTTCGGAGCCATCCTGTCCCACGGGGCCTGGAAAAGCGAAAACATCCTTTCCCTGTTCCAGGGCGCATTCCACGGTAATCATGCCCCCGCTGCGGATGCGCCCCTCCATGAACAGCACCGCGTCGCTCAGTCCGCTCATCAGCCGGTTCCGCATGGGATAGTGATAAGGCATACCCTCGCTGCCCGGCGGATATTCGCTGAGGACCAGCCCGCCCTGCTCCACCATATCCCGGTCCAGGCCTTCCCGCCCCAAGGGACGGGGCCGTTCCAGACCGCAGCCCGTCCATCCGATGGCGGGCGAAGGGCCGGCCATGCAGCCGTCAAGCGCCGCCGTATCAATGCCCGGCGCCATACCGCTGACGATGCTTACGCCGCTTTCGCTGAGCTCCCGGGCAATGCGGTACGCGGCGCTTTGGCCGTAGGCTGAGCATTTGCGCGTGCCCACCATGGCCAGGTGCCTGCCCCGGAGGCAATTCAGCTCGCCCCGGTAAAACAGCAGCCAGGGCGGCGGCGTAACCTGGCGAAGCGACAGCGGAAAAGCGGGATCGTCCCGATAGAGCAGCGAAATCCCCGCGCGTTGCATGGTCACCAGGCGCATACGCATCCGTTGCTGTTCCGCTTCCTCACGCAGGCTTCCGCACTGCCGCGGGGACAACCCGCAGGAGGCCAGCCTTTCCGTTCCATGCCGCAAAGCATGGTCATAGACCCCTTCCGCCGAACCATACGTCGCCTTTAGCCGCTCCCATTGCCCGTCGTTGATTTCCGCAGCGGACAACCAGACCCGGCAGGCATCTTCACGGGTAAACTGCAACCGGGTCACCTCCAATATTTGCCGTCCAGGCTCCGGTACTGGATGGCTTCCGCGACATCGGCGGTTTCAATGCGCTGGGAACCGCGCAGGTCCGCCAGGGTCCGCGCCACTTTCAGCACGCGGCCATAGGCCCGCATGCTCATGCCCATGCGCTCCACCGCCAGGTGCAGTATCTGCGCCGACGCAGCGTCCAGCTCGCAATACTTTTTGGAAAGCCGGGCGTCCAGTTGCGCGTTGCAATGAATGCCCTCCTTGCGATAGCGCTCCTGCTGGAGTTTGCGCGCCTGGGTTACCCGCGCCCGCACCTGCGCGGAGGACTCCGCCGGCGCGGCCTGGTTAATCTCCTGTACAGGGACGGCGTCCACCTCAATCTGTATGTCAATCCGATCCAGCAGCGGCCCGCTGACCCGGTCCAGATAGCGCCGGATCTCATGGGCCGAACAGCGGCATTTCTTGGTTTTGCTGCCATAATATCCGCAGGGGCAGGGATTCATGCTGGCCACCAGCATGATGCTTGCCTGATACTGCGCCTGATGCTGCACCCTGCTGACGGAGACCACGCCATCCTCCAGGGGCTGCCGAAGCGCCTCCAGGGCCTGCCTGGAAAATTCGGGCAGCTCATCCAGAAACAGCACGCCGTTATGCGCCAGGGAAACCTCCCCCGGCCTGGCGTTGGAGCCTCCGCCAATCAGGGCGGCCACAGACGCGCTGTGATGGGGCGCGCTGAAAGGGCGCGTAACCATCAAGCCGCTTCCCGGCGCCAGATGCCCCGAAATGGAGTGGATGCGCGTGGTTTCCAACGCCTCTTCAAAGGTCAACGGCGGCAGGATACCCGGCAAGCACCGGGCAAGCATGGTTTTTCCGGAGCCCGGCACGCCGATCATCAGCATGTTATGCCCGCCGGCAGCCGCCACTTCCAGCGCCCGTCTCGCCCCCGCCTGGCCCTTCACCTGGCTCATGTCCACAGCCACCTGGGCCGTTTCCAAAAAATTCTCATAGGTTCGCTGCTCCTGGGCCGGAATGGGCGCGCGTCCTTTCAGATGCTGCACCACCGCCTCCAGGCTCTTGGCCGGATACACGCGGATGCCTTGAATGCAGCTTACTTCCATGGCGTTGTCCTCGGGCAGGATGACCTCGGTAACGCCCTGCTCCCCTGCGGCAATCACCATGGGCAACGCGCCCCGCACGGGCCGCAGGGTACCGTCCAGGGACAATTCCCCCAGGGTCAGCACACGGCTGAGGTCCTGCATATCCAGCTGCCTGCTGGCCATGAGGATGCCCAGGGCGATGGGCAGATCGAAGGCCGGGCCTTCCTTCTTCATATCCGCAGGCGCGAGGTTTACCGTCAAGCGCCCCACAGGCATGGTATAGCCCGAATTCTGGATAGCCGCGCGCACCCGGTCCCGGCTCTCCTTCACGGAGGCGTCGGGCAGCCCCACCACATCCAGGGACATCATGCCCCCGGACAGGTAGACTTCCACCTTCACCGCAAAGCCGTTGACGCCGTTCAGGCCGTAGCCCAGGGTACGCGCAAGCATCCTTCGTTCCTCCTTCTACGGGAGCATCAATAGTAAATCAGCAGGAATTGCTTCATAAAGTCCAGCCACCAGGTAGGCACGGTAACGCCGCTGGCATAGGGATAGAAGCCAATGAAGCAGACCAGGGCAAACACCAGGTATGCCACGCTGATCGCCTGGCCCAGCCGCGGCCAGCGGCCCTGCTGAATCCATCCCATGGTCAGCGTCGCCCCCAGCACCAGGAAAGGCACGCTGGCAAAATAGTGGTAAATATACGTTCCCCGGGGAACCAGAATCCATGGCAGGAGCTGCGCCAGCAGCCCGATGAGCACAAAGGCATAGCTCCGGCTCTCCATGGACTGCCAGTGGAGCGCGCCTTCCTGCCCCTGGACGCCATAGACATGCCCGCGGCACCAGATCAGCGCGCATACCAGAATCCCCGCCAGACCGCCAATCCACACCGCCGGGTTGCCAAAGCAGAAAATCGCGTAGCCATATCCCGCAGGCACATACCGGTCGGAGGCAAAATACATGGGCCGCTTGATAAACAGCCATTCATACCAGGGCGAATAGAAGGGATGGTCCATGCCCAGCCCCGGCGTGCTGTGGTAGTTGTACATGTCCTGCTGTACCTTGACGACCTGCTTCAGGAACTCGCCAAAGGAAAGGCGTCCGTAACAAGCCAATTGCGGAATGTAGCTCAGCAGGTAAATCGCCACGGGGACCACGATGAAAACGCCTACGCACCACAGGCACAGCCAGATCAGACGCGTCAGCGTCTCCCGGCCGCGCTTGGCCAGCGCTTCACGTTGCTCCTTGGTCAACGCGCCGCCGCCCGCCAATAGCTCCCTTGCCTGATGCTGCAGGCGAAGATGCCGCCAGCAGGTCCAGAAGAACAGCACCGCCAGCCCCGCGCCCGCATAAAGCCCGATCCATTTGCTCGCGATGGCCAAACCGATGGAAACGCCGCTCAGGGCCAAATCCGTCAGCATGGGCTTCATCCCGGCCATAAGATCCCGCTGCATGAAGCGCAGCATAAAGAAGAAGCTCATCATAATGAACAGCACCGGGAAGCTGTCGATGGTCGCAATGCGCGTCTGGGTGAGATGCATGCAATCCAGCGCCAGCAGCGCCATGGCGGCAAAAGCCAAATCCCTGCGCTTGGTAAGCTGCTTGGCCAGCAGGTACATGAACGGTAGCATGAGGATACCCGCCATGCACCCCGCAAAGCGCCAGCCAAAGGGCGTCATCCCAAAGATCCCCACGCACCAGGACATGAGCACCTTGCCCAGCGGCGGATGCGTCCATTCGTATACGGAGGTGCCGTTGAGCAGCTCGAAGGCTGTCCGCGCGTGATAAATTTCATCAAAATAGGTGCTGTTGTACCAGCTGGGTTCTCCTTCCAGCGTATCCTGCTCGTCCAGGAGATTCGCCGGATCGCTGAGCAGCGTGGACGCTTCGTTGGCGTTATAGCGTCCAACCACCTGCGCCGGAAGCACCGTCTGATCCTCCAGGCGGAAAATCACCTCGTCCAGGATCAGGCCGATCTGCTGCGCCGTAATGCGCACATACCGCCCGGACAGCGTCTGCGGCGTGCCGTAACCGTCGTAGGAACGGCTGCCATCCGCCGCAACGGTGTAGGTCGTCAGGTACATCCAGCGGAAGCACTGCCCTTGATCCATCTGCGCCCAGTATTCCTGGCTCCACAGTTCCCCGTCCTCGCTCACGGCCACGGAGAAGTCGCTGTAACTTACCTGGGCAAAATACAGCATGCGGAAATCGTCATAATGCTCGCCCAGGTCGATGACCACCTGCTCGGTGGCGTCGGTGGATTTCCAGGGGTTCTGCGGGGCCTTGGTGCTGCCCAGGTTGCACAAGGCCAGCGCGCCGTAAACCAGCGTTACCGCGGCCACCAGCAGCGTATCCACGCGCTTCCAGTGCAGGCCGGCGTCATAGCGCGCTTCCAGCACGCCGCCGGGTTTCGCCTGCAATAAAGCGGGCTTCCACAGGCGCAGGGTCCCCTGCTCCTCCTGCGGCTGCCCCTCCACCATCACCCGCTGCCCCGTCCAAACGGCAAGCAGCGCCGTGAGCAGGTTGACCACGGAAAGCAGATTGTTAAGCCACCGCGTATCGTTGTTCAGATGGCCCATGGAAGAACCCAAGCGCAGGGAATTGTCCAACACGATGCCCGCATTGACAAAGATGGTCAGCGAACAGCAGACCAGCAATGCCAATATGCGGCGGTCCCTGCGCTGCACAAAAGCCAGCGCGAAGAAAAGCAGCGCCGGGAACAGATACCGTTCATGCATTTTCAGCCCGAACACGCACAGCAGCACAAACAGTATGCCGCCCGCCAGGGGCAGGTTTTCCAGCTTCCCGCCCCGCAGATACATGCCCAGCGTCATCAGGATGCAAAGCGCCATGGCCGGTACGCCCAGCCAGGTATAGGCAGGGCGCACAAAGACCGCCGCCAGATAATATCCCGCAAAGCAGGCCAGCGCCGCCGGTTCCACCCAGAACCAGCGCAGCTTCTTCCGCTGACGGACCAGGGTCACAGCGCTCCAGACGGCGCAAAGCGCCGCCAGGAACAGCGGCAACGCCCAACCCGCTGAAGCGGCAGTATCCACCCAGTTGCCGTTAAAAAGATAGTACAGGTTCGCCATGTTGACCGTGGCGTAGGAGTAGGACGAAAGCGTCTCCGTGTACAGCTGAATGAGCCAGTCCCAGCTCAGCCCGCTGCCCAGGGAGAAGGGCAGCACGACCGCCAGTGCCGTCAGCACCGCGATACCCGCGCCCTGCGCCATGGCGCGCCGGTCTTCCCGGTACTTGACCCAGGCCATTATCAGGGCCAGCAATCCCAGGAACCCCAGCATCAGCGCCTGTGGCTTGACCAGCACGCTAAGCATATAAAGGGGCAGCGCCGCGCGCCAGTTCCGCTCCATGGCCTTCAAGGCCACCAACGCCAGCAGCAGGCACAGCACGCTGTCCATTTGGCACCAGGCCGCACTGTTCAGGAAAAGCGCAGGATTGAAGGCCAGCAGCGAGGCCAGCGCCGCCGCCGCCCGGTTGCCCAGGCGCGTCCTGCCCACCCGGTAGAGCAGATACGCCGCTCCCAGGTCGCAGGCCATGGGCACCAGCTTGATGACCGCTACGGACATCACGTCATAATAGGACCCCAGTCCCAGCGTGGCGAACCAGCTTACAAAACCGGCGGGCGCGATGCTGTTCATCAAGCTGATCAGCCCATAATCCAGCCACAGCACATACAGATACGCCGGAGGATAATCGCAGAATTGATCGCTCCCATAAAATCCGCCGGGACCCAGCTGCGCCATGGACGCGCCCCAGGCGCGGAAGCAGTTCACGTCCACCTGATAGCCGCTGACCAGGCATGCCACCGTAAGACGCGCCAATCCCGCCGCCACCAGCGCAAGCGTCAGGAACGCAGGCGCGCGCATCTTCTTGGATGTTGGCAGCTCGCCTTCCTTGCGGCGGCGCATCAGTACGTCGCAAGCAATCACGGCCGCCACCGCGTACAGGGCGCTGACGAAAAGCAGCCAGGGCCAGAAGGGTTCCGCCTCGGTTTCCTCCGTGTCCACGGTGTCCGCCAGCGTTTCCCCGGTATCCAGCTTGAACCAAAGGCTGGCCACGCCCGTGCCGGGCACGGCGTCCACCTGGCGCAGGGACAGGTTGTCAAACGCCGCGATGCCGCGGCTCTCTCCGCTGTATCCGCCCAGGCGCGCAAAAACGGTCACTTCGCTTTGGTCCGGACCGGTTTCGCCGTACATTTCAACGTATTGCCATTGACCCGCTGTGTCAAAGACGCTTTCGCTGAATACGTACAGCCCTTTCACGGACAAGTTGGCGCCCAGCCCGCTGTCGGGAATCTCTTCCGCCCGGATGTAGCCGGAAAGGCAGTACAGGCTTTCCGGCTCCACCTCCACCGTCTGGGCAAACCGCGCGTCGTTGTCCCCCAGGTTCTCGATCTGCACGCTGTGCTGACCTTCCTGGGCGTCCCCGGTGAGCACGGCAAAATTGCTATATCCCTCCTGACGGTTGTACTGGTCGGTATACCATCCGTCCGGCATGCCGTCTTCGCCGATTACTTCAAAGCTGCCATTGTACAGCAGATTCTCTTGCGCTTCCTCCCCCAGGGCCGCAACGGCGAGCAGCAGGCAGCAGCAAAGCGCAAAGCACAGGAGCACCCGTTTGTACATGTTCACACCTCGACTTCATAAGTTGACGGGAAAACCTTCCCAAGCGTCCGCCACCGGTCAGTCCCATGGACCCGCGCAAAAGGCGCAGGGCACATGGCGCAGCCCCGCCGCGGTAATCTCCACCACATCAAAACGCGCGGGACGCTCCATCCATTCCCTTTCCAGCAAAAATGCGGAAGCCGCGCGGACGATTCGCCGGCGCTTGGCCGGCGTCACCCGGCACATACCGTCGCCCGCAGTACCGCCGCCGGACGCCTTGACCTCCACAAAGACCACCTGTTCCCCGTCCTCCATGACCAGATCCAATTCGCCACCGCCCCCGCGATACCTGCGGGCCAGGAGGCGCATGCCCAAACCCTCCAAATAGGTTTCCGCCTGCGCCTCGCCCTGGCGGCCCAGTTCATCCGCTTTCATGGGCTGGGCAGGAGCTTTTTCAGAAAGCTCCTGCGGTGCTCCGGCAGCGGTCCATACCGGCGCAGGGCCGCCAGATGTTCCGCGGTCCCGTAACCCTTGTGCCGGGCAAAGCCATACTGCGGATAGCGCTTGTCCAGCTCCAGCATCTGCCGGTCCCGGGTTACCTTGGCCACAATGCTTGCGGCGGCGATGGCGTAGGAGGTAGCGTCCCCTTTGATGATCGGGACTTCCATGCCCTGCAGCCCCAGATTGGTCACGGCGTCAATCAGGAACACATCGGCGGGCACCTGCGCCGCTGCTTCCCGCATGGCCTTGCGGGTAGCCTCCAGAATGTTGATCTCGTCAATCTCCCCGGGGGAAACCTGCCCGATGCCCACATAACGCGCCATGGACAGGATCTCCTCATAAACCTTTTCCCGGCGGCTCTCCGACAGCTTTTTGCTGTCGTCCACCCATGGCAGCAAGGGTTCCTGCGGCATCACTACGCAAGCCACCACCACGTTGCCTGCCAAAGGCCCGCGGCCCACTTCGTCCATGCCGGCCACCACCAACCCCTGTTCCCAGAAAGGGCGGTCCGTGGCAAACAGCTGCGCTGCCCGCTGCCCGCGGTCAATCCTCGCCATGTTCTTCCTCCCGGGACACATTTTCCCCAGCGCCTGGCAGGGTCATGCGGCGCGGCGTTTCCACAACCGGCGCTTCCAGGGTGATATGCCCCAGCTTGCCCGCCCGGAACTCATCCAATACCACCGCGCAGCCGCGATCCAGATCGCAGACATTTCCCTTCATCAAAAACCCCCGGCCGCGACATACCGCCTCCAGCAGCTCCACCCCGCGCAGGCCGGTATCCTTGAGCTTGAAGCGCTCCGCCACGTTCGCCGGGCACACGGCCAGCAAATCCTCCAGCAAATGGATCGCCAGCATGGCCACGTCCACCACTTCGTCCTTTACCGTGCCAATATAGCACAGGCGCTCCGCCGCCCGCTTATCATCCAGCCGCGGCCAAAGCAGCCCGGGCGTATCCATCAGCTCCAGATAGGGCGTGATTTTCACCCACTGATTGGCCCGGGTCACCCCTGGGCGGTCCCCCACCTTCGCAATGTTTCCCCCGTGCAGGCGGTTGATAAAGGTGCTTTTCCCCACATTGGGCACACCCACCACCATGGCCCGCACGGTTTTCCGCATGCCCTTCTCCGCAGCGCGTTCCACAGCCGCGCGGGCGGCGCTGTCAATGAGCGCCAGCGCCTCCTTCACCTTGCCCGAGGTGGAAACATAGGCCATGGCCTCCAGGCCCTGTCGGCGGAACAGGCGCAACCACGCCTGCGTTTGGTTCGGGTCGGCCAGGTCAGCCTTATTCAGCAGCAACACCCGCGTTTTTCCGGCCACGAGCCGGTCCAAATCCGGGTTGCGGCTGGCGTGGGGCAGCCGCGCGTCGCAAAGCTCTATCACCAGGTCCACACGGCCCAGTTGCTGCGCCAGCTGCCGTTTCGCTTTGGCCATGTGTCCCGGATACCAGTTGATTTCCATAATACACCTTCCAATTTCTGGAATTCCATGAGGAAAAAGAATTTCCCTTAAGTAATACCATTCTTTCCGGGAAATTGCAAGGGGTTTCTTCATTTATATATGGAACCGGCAATTTGTAAAAGTCGAAATATAATGATGCTTTTTCGCGAAAAATAACGTATAATGTCAAGGAAAGAAAAAAAGGAGGTTACGCAGAAGCATGCGTACGGAAAAACATCTTCCGCCGGATCAGCCGTACCAGGAAGCGTTCCCGGAGGAAATCCCGGGCGGACATTCGCAACATCGCAGGCCCGCCAGGCAGCCTTCCGCACCGCCCAAGCGACTGCGCCGCCGCCGCTCCAAGCTGGTACTTTTCCTGGCCGGATTTGGCACGCTGGCTTTGGGCATTCTGATTGCAAAGTATGCGCTGATCCCCCTGCTGGTATGGATCGAAACATTGGTGGGAGGTAACCCATGAAACACGTGGCGCGCTGGCTTGCCAAGGTGCTGGGGAGCGCCTTGTGCATTGTGCTGGTTTTTGTGATGCTCCCCTATGCCAGCCGCCTGGCGGCGCAGTGCATGCCGGACCTGAGCGGCGCGGCGCTTACGCAGTCCGCCACCCTGGCCCGGGAAATACGCTCCTCTGCCCGGCTGGAAACGACCACCGTGGACGAGCAGGGCGTGCTGACCTCCACCACCACCGCCTTTTTGATCGGCGTGGTGCAGTCCGTTGCCATCGCATACGATTACCATGCCAGCGTGGGCATTGATCTGAGCAATGTGCAGCTGCAGGTCAGCGGCAATACCATTACTTTTTATCTGCCGCAGCCCGAGGTGCTTTCCGATAGCTTGACCCCGGATTACACGCGCTCCACCATCAACGACACCTGGTATACCCTCACGGATGAACGCAGGCAGGAGCTGCTGGAAAACGAGCGGCAGGCGCGCCGGGCCGCCGCCACGGAGGAGCAGCCTACGGCCGCCTGGGAAAATACGGTGACGGTTTTTGAGGAGTACATTGCCCAATGGCTGCGGATGGCCAACAGCAATCTGGAATTCCGCTTTGAACCGCTGGCGTCGGAATAACGCTTCCGCGCCGGATGGACGCGCAACAGCATCAGCCCCAGCGCCGGACGGTTTACCGCCTTCCGGCGCGTTTCTTATTCCCGGTAAATGAAGTGCTGCACGGCGTCCTTCGGCGCTCGCAGCAACGCCGCGGCGTTCACTGGATAAACCGGCAGATTGCCGAGTTCCTCCAGGGGTATCCAATGAAACGCCAGGGGGAACTCGCCCTCCGTCAGGCTTTCTCTGCCCTCAAAGCATCCCTGCCGGGGCGTGCTGTGATTCGTAATCCGCACATCGTAATACAGACAGATTTGATGGCAGGGCTTTTGCCCCCAGGGAAAAAAGATCTCTCCCACCCAGCGCAGCGCTCCCACCGCAATCTCCGCGCCAAGCTCCTCCCGAAACTCCCGCGCCAACGTCTCCGCGTTGGTCTCTCCCAGCGCCACATGCCCGCCAGGGAACGCGAAGCCTTCGTCGTTGGCAGGTTTTTGTAAAAGCAGCCTGCCTTCCTCCATGCAGATGCCGGCCACCCGGTAGGAAAACACATAGTCGTCTGTCCGAAACAGTATATCCCGCATTTTTCCTCCCCTGCGCACAGCGGCGCTTCGCTAGCTCCGGCGGAAAACGGCGTCCGTCCCCTCCAGAAAAAGAAGAATCTCCCGCTCCGTCTCAAACTGGTCATAGTCCCCCACCAGTTTCCCCGGATAATGGTACATGAGCCCCCGTTTTTCATTGCGCTCCAGGACTTCCATCAGCGACGCCGCGCCATGCCCGGCCATATACCGTGCAAACGCCCTGACCCGCGGTTTGCGGAACATGTCCGTTTCGCAGGGAAAGGAGGAACACGTCCAGCAGCCCTGCCGCCCTGCCCCGCGGCAGCAAACGTAGTGCCTGCATCCTTCCCGCTCCGCGCAGCCGTCTTGCATGCAGCCTGCGCACCAGGCGTTTTCTCCGCACACGCAGCAGGCCAGCCCGCAAAAGGCAACGCCCTTGCGCGCGTCGAAAGCGCGGGATACCGGCCGTTCAAAGTACGGCTCGCCCGCAGCGTCTGTTCCCGCCGGCATAAAGCCGTATTTCTCCAGCAGCTCCTGCCGGCCGCACACATCCTTTTCGGCGGCCCCGAGGCCCAGCGCCTCCGCCTGAGGCGCCAGGGCAAGGAGCGCCAGGCGGAGCAGTTCCTCCACCTCGGGCGCACGGCGCAAGGGCGCCGAAAGCTCCACCGTTACCCGTGGACGCATACCCCAGCTGAGCCGTACGCGCCCCGCCGGATGACCGTCGCTTTTCAGGCGCACCAGCCACCGCGCCTCCGCCGCGCCGCCCTCTTCCTCCTCGCTCCGCTCCTGCGCCACCAAAAAGGTCTTTGTTTCATAAACCGCGCCGGCAGCCTGTTTCTCCATCCAGCGTACCTCCCTTGTTCCGCCCGCCGTTCTTGGGGATAAAAAAGTTCCGTACCCCCGTATGGGAGAACGGAACTTTTCTTGCCGCATGTCTTACACGCGCTTGACTTCCTTGAGCTTGGCCGCCTTGCCCTGCAGATTGCGCAGGTAGTACAGCTTCGCGCGGCGCACCTTACCGCTGCGGATAATCTCCACATGATCCACGCGGGGAGAATGCATGGGGAACGTGCGCTCCACGCCGATGCCATAGGATACGCGGCGCACCGTGAAGGTCTCGCGCACGCCGCCGTTACGCATGGCAATCACAACGCCCTCGAACGCCTGAAGACGCTCGCGGCTGCCTTCCACAACCTTGACCCACACCCGAACGGTGTCGCCAATGCTGATCTTGGGCAGATCGGTACGGAGTTGCTTCTGCTCAATAGAACGAATAATCTCACTCATTGTAAGTGTTCCTCCTTCCCTCATAGACGTTCATGCGCAAATCAATGTCTGGCAGCGGAACGCCCGTATGTCACAAAGCAGATTATACCATACTTCCCCGCCGTCATGCAAGGGCTTTTGGAAAAAAATCTGCGCGTCCTGACCTTAGGCAGCGACACCTGATCTACCCTGCTCACCGCCAGCGCCATCCTTTGCCTCCCAGCGGCAGTTCAATCTGCATTCGAAGCACGTGTCCCCCCTGATAGCTGGCCTGAATGCGGCCTCCGTGCATCTGCACAATGCTGCGGGCCGCGGACAAACCCACGCCACACCCGCCGCTGCTCTGCGTATGCGCCGCATCCCCGCGATAGAAGCGCTCAAACAGCGCGTCCGGTTCGCAGTCCGGAAGCGTTTCCACCGTATTTTCCAGGGTAAGGCGCGCGCGGCCGCGCCACGATTGCAGCCTGACGGAGATGCTGCCGCCCTCATTGGCATACTGCACGGCGTTATCCAGCACCACCACCAGCAGCTGCTCCAGCGCCTCCCGGTTCCCGCGCAGCCAAAGCGTCGAAGGGATATCCGTAATCAAGGCCAGCCGCCGGGCCTCCATTCGCTCCCGGCAGGCCTCCAGCACCCGCTGCATCATGTCCGCAAAATCCAGCCGTTCCTCTTGGGAACGAAGCTGACGTTCGTCCATGCGCGCCAGCATCAGCAGCTGACGAAGCATGTCGCTCATGCGGCCCACCTGCGCGCGTATGTTGGCGCTCCACCGGCTCTCCCCTTCGTGCAGCTCCAGCACGTCCAGGTTTGCCAGAATAATCGCCACAGGCGTTTTGATTTCATGGCTGGCGTTGGTGATGAACTGCTTTTGCCGCTCCACGTTTTTGCCGTAGGACCGGGCCACTTTGGAAGCCACGGGCTGAAGGATGAGAAAAAGCAGCGCCCAGCACGCCACGCCCACCGCCAGCGCGCCGCGCAGCATATTGTAAAGTCCCTGCAGCGCAATGGCGTTATCCAGCAGAATCATGCGGGCGGAGCCGTCGGCGTTGCGGGCCACGCGGTACTTGTATGCGCCTACTTTTCCGCTTTCGCCCGCCGTGCGCAGCACCTGCGCCGCATAGGTCTGCACGGCGATGTCCGCATCCTCCAGTATGCCCCGGGAGGTCACGGATACAATCTCCCCCGAAGCATCCGTAGTAATGTCGTAAAACCCGGCGGGAAACATCCGCTCGCCAAGCTCATAGCCGAATATGGACGGCGACGCGGGCTGCATATATCCCGGCGTACCTTCCAGCATGTTGGCCATGAACCGGTCCGAATCCCGCTCCAACGCCGTGTAGCTATAAACGATCATACCGCCCATGACCAGCGCCAGCAAAATGGAAAAAGCCGCCATAGCGCCTCCAATGATGCGGCGGCGCAGCATACGTATCATTTTTCCACCTCCAGGTAGTATCCCACGCCGCGCTTGGAACGTATGGCTGCCGCCGCCCCAAGGGACGCCAGCTTCTTCCGCAGATAGGAAATATACACCCATACGGTGCCGATTTCCGCTTCCGAATCCAGCCCCCACACCCGGCTGAGCAGCGCGTCGGCAGAGTAAATTCTGCCGGGATTGCTGATAAACAGCTCCATCAGTTTGTATTCCAGGCGGCTCAAAGGCTGGGACTGCGCCCCGCAGCACAGGGCCGCCCGGGCCGTATCCAGGCGCAGGCATCCCGCGCCAAGGTTTTCCACCGCCCCGCCATGGCGCAGCAGCGCCTTGACGCGAGCCAGCAACTCGGCCATGGCAAAAGGCTTCACCAGGTAATCGTCCGCCCCCAGTTCAAAGCCGGCAACCTTGTCCTCCACTTCACCTTTGGCCGTAAGCAACAGCACAGGCGTGCGTACGCCCTGCCGCCGCATTTCCGACAGCACCTGCAAGCCGTCCATCCCCGGCATCATGATGTCCAGAATTGCGCCGTCATAGCCCCCGGCCAGGGCCATCCGCAGCGCATCATCCCCCCGCAGGGCTGTATCTACATCATATTGATGATAGGTCAAGATGTCCGCGACGGCTTCCGCTATGGCGCGTTCATCCTCCGCCAGCAGTATCCGCATACCTCGCTCACCTCAACATTTCTATCATAGCCATACCTTTTCTTTCTTGCAAGTTTCGTGCAGAAACCTTCACGGAAAGTTTGCATTGTGTTCACATTTCTCCCTTATGATGGCCGTGCTTATGCAAAAGTTTTCCGTCCCGCGCCATTTATGAACGAATTGCGAATTTCGTTGGAATCCGTTGACAATCCGCGGATTTCTCCGTATAATCGTAGCGTGCTACACAATAGGCGAAGGAGATGATGTCATGGGCGAGGAAGACTTGGATGTAGGCTTCCTCCTCAAGCGGATTACCACAGCCATCGGACGCAACGCGGATCAGGGCTTCAAGCCGGTAACGCTCAGCCAGATGCGCGTAATCATGTATATTGCCCGTTCTCCGGGACAGCGCTGCTGCCAGAAGGACATCGAGGCGCGCTTCGGCGTTTCCCACCCCACGGTCGTTGGGTTGCTCAAGCGTCTGGAGGCAAAAGGACTGGTGGCTACCAACATGAGCGCCACAGACAAGCGGCGCAAGGAAGTCTTTCTCACCGCCGCAGGCAACGCGCTGCTGGACGAGGCCATGAAGCATCGCGTCAGCATGGAAAAGCAGCTTCGCAAAGGGCTCACAGAAGAAGATCTGCGTCAGTTGCGACGCCTGCTCACGCAAATTTATCAGAATACACTGGAAGCCACGCGCGGCGAATGCGGCGATCTCTGCTGCCCTACGCCGTTGTCGATAACAGCAAAGGAAGAAGGTGAACATCCACATGGACGATAAAAAAAGAAAAAAAATCATCATTGGCTGCATCATTGCGATGATCGCGGTCATGATCCTCAATAGCGTTGTATACAGCCAGCTGTTCAGCGTCCAGAACCAACAGACCGAGGTAACGTACAATCAGTTTCTGGACGACTTGAACGACAAAAATGTGGATAAGGTGCAGGTAGAGCAAGATGTGATCTACTATACCCGCCGTTCCGAGGGCCCCAGCGACTCCCGGCTCCCGGAATGGCTCATCTCTACCGGCCCGCAGCACTATTATTACACCGTCGCCATGAACGACCCGGAATTGGTGGACCGCCTGTATGCGGCAGGCGCCACATTCTCCCAGGTGCAGCCTCAGGAGACCTCCATTTGGGCGGTTCTGCTGGTCAATCTGGTGCTGCCGTTGCTGCTGTTCTGGGGACTAGGCACGCTGCTTATGCGCCGGATGCAGAAGGCCGGCATGGGCGGCAACTTCATGTCCTTTGGCAAAAGCAACGCCAAAGTATACGTCAAGGCCGACGGCGGCGTAAAGTTTTCGGACGTGGCCGGGGAGGACGAAGCCAAGGAAGCCTTGCAGGAGATTGTAGACTTCCTGCATAATCCCGGGAAATACCAGCAAATCGGCGCAAGCATGCCCAAGGGCGCTTTGCTGGTAGGGCCTCCCGGCACAGGCAAAACCCTGCTGGCCAGGGCGGTGGCCGGGGAAGCCAACGTACCCTTCTTCTCCATCTCCGGTTCCGAGTTTGTGGAAATGTTCGTGGGCATGGGCGCGGCGAAGGTGCGCGACCTGTTCAAGCAGGCGGCGGAAAAGGCCCCTTGCATCGTGTTCATTGACGAAATCGACACGATAGGCAAAAAGCGCGATGCCAAGGGCCTCACCGGCAACGATGAACGCGAACAGACCTTAAACCAGCTGCTAACGGAAATGGACGGCTTCGACGCCTCCAAGGGCGTGGTCATTCTGGGCGCGTGCAACCGTCCGGAGATCCTGGACCCCGCGCTGCTCCGTCCTGGCCGCTTTGACCGGCGCATTCCTGTGGAACTTCCCGACCTGACGGGCCGGGAGGAAATCCTCAAAGTACACGCCAAAAAGGTCAAGCTCTCCGAGCAGGTTGATTTCCGGGCCATCGCCCGCGCCGCCGCGGGCGCATCCGGCGCCGACCTGGCCAACCTGATTAACGAGGCGGCGCTGCGCGCCGTGCGCATGGGTCGGGACAAGGTCATCCAGGAGGATCTGGAAGAAAGCATCGAAACCGTCATGGCAGGTTTCAAGCGCAAGAACCAGGTGCTCAGCGAAAAGGAAAAGGCTATTGTCAGCTACCATGAAATCGGTCACGCCATGGTTGCGACGTTGCAAAAGGCTTCCGCGCCGGTCACGAAAATCACCATCGTTCCCCGTACCTCCGGCGCGCTGGGCTACACCATGCAAGTGGATGAAGACGAGCATACCCTGCTCTCCCAGGAAGAGCTGGAAAATAAGCTCTGTACCCTCACCGCAGGCCGTGCGGCGGAGATGATTGCTTTCCGTTCCGCCACCTCCGGCGCATCCAATGATATCGAGCAGGCCACCAAGCTGGCCCGCGCCATGGTTTCCCGCTTCGGCATGAACGAGGATATCGGCATGGTAGCGCTGGAATCCGTTCAGAACGCCTACCTGGGCGGGGACACTTCCCTGAGCTGCTCCGACGCGCTGGCGGAGGAGGTTGACCGTAAGGTAATCGCGCTGGTCAAGGCGCAGTACGAGCGCGCGGTATCCTTGCTTACCGCGCATCGTGCACAGCTGGACTACCTGGCGAAAGAGCTTTATGAAAAGGAAGTGCTTACCGGCGAGGAGTTCAACCGGCTCATGCAGCAGGCGCTCCCTCAGCCCTCAGAAGCGGCGGCTCAGGCTGCCTATTAAACGCTATCCCCTTCCAAAGGCTGTCCTTCCGGGCAGCCTTTGAAGGCGTATTTTATGGATAAGAGAAGGAGGAAAAACGGTCTATGATCAAACGGCTCGCGGGAAGCATCCGCGAATTCAAAAAGCCAACGCTGCTTACGCCCCTGTTGATGGTTATGGAAGTAGCGATGGAATGCCTCATTCCCATGATCATGTCCAAACTGGTGGACTATGGCGTGAACCAGCAGAACATGCAGCAGATTCTCTTCTGGGGATTCCTGCTGGTATGCGCCGCCGCGCTGAGTCTGTTCTTTGGCGCAATGGCCGGCCGAACCGCCGCCGTGGCGTCCTGTGGTTTTGCGCGCAACCTGCGCCGGGACATGTACGAAAACATCCAAACCTTCAACTTCCGCAGCATTGATAAGTTCTCCACCGCAAGCCTGGTCACCCGATTGACGACCGACGTTACCAACGTACAAAACGCCTTTCTGGTCATGACCCGCATGGCGTTCCGTTCGCCGGTCATGCTCATCTTCGCCTTTGTAATGACCTTCTCCATCGAGGCGCGGGTAGCTTGGGTATTCCTGCTGGTCACGCCTGTGCTGGGCGTGGGCCTGTTCCTGATTACCACCAAGGTGCATCCTCTGTTCACCACCATTTTCCGTACGTATGATAAACTCAACGCCGTTGTGCAGGAGAATCTGCACGGCATCCGCGTAGTCAAGAGTTTCGTGCGGGAGAAGTTTGAAATCAGCAAATTCAACGGGATTTCCGAGCGCATCTTCAAGGACTTCTCCAAGGCGGAAAAGCTCCTGTCCTTGAACATGCCGCTAATGCAGTTCTGCATGTACGCCTGCATGATTCTGATTTCCTGGGTGGGCGCGCGGCTGATCGTCACCACCGGCGGCGATCCTGTAACGGGCTTCTCCACAGGCGAACTTATGAGTATGCTCACCTACGTCATGCAGATCCTTATGAGCCTGATGATGCTGTCCATGATCTTTGTCATGCTGACCATGTCCCGGGCCAGCGCCCGGCGTATTGCCGAAGTGCTGGAGGAACGCAGCGACCTGCACGACGGTGAAAAGAATCTGAAGGATGTTCCCGACGGCAGCATCGACTTTGAGCATGTCAACTTCAGCTACTCCGGCGCCATGGACCATCTGAGCCTGAAGGATATTTCCCTGCACATTCCTTCCGGCGCGACGGTAGGCATCCTGGGCGGCACGGGCAGCGCCAAATCCACCCTGGTGAATCTGATTCCCCGGCTGTACGACGTAACGGAAGGCTGCGTGCGCGTAGGCGGGCACGACGTGCGGGACTACAACCTGGAAGCCCTGCGCAACCAGGTATCCATGGTGCTGCAAAAGAACGTGCTGTTCTCCGGCACCATCAAGGATAACCTGCGCTGGGGCAACGAAAACGCCACCGACGAGGAAATGATCCATGTCTGCCGTCAGGCGCAGGCGGATGAATTCATTCAGTCCTTCCCCAACAAATACGATACCTTCATCGAGCAGGGCGGCACCAACGTATCCGGCGGCCAGAAACAGCGTCTTTGCATCGCCCGTGCGCTGCTGAAGAAGCCCAAAATCCTGATTATGGACGACTCCACCAGCGCCGTGGATACGCGGACCGACGCCATGATCCGCAAGGCCATGCGGGAAGAGCTTCCCAATACCACCAAGCTGATTATTGCCCAGCGCATTTCCTCCGTGCAGGAGGCAGATATGATCATTATGCTGGACAACGGCGCGATTTCCGCCGTCGGCACCCATGAAGAGCTGCTCCGTACCTCCCCCATTTATCAGGAAGTATACTATACCCAGCAGAAAGGAGGCGCTGACGATGATGAATAAGGGACGCGGACCCATGCGTGGACAGCCGCTATCTGGCAACGCCCTGAAAAAGCTCAACCGGAACACCATTCAGCGGCTGATGCAATATATCAGCAAATACAAGCTTCCTTTTGTCGTCGTCGCGGTCTGCATTATTATCAGCTCCGTAGCTTCCGTGGTTGCCTCCCGCTTTTTGCAGACGCTGATCGACGACTACATTGCGCCGCTCCTGCTTCAGGATTCTCCGGACTTTTCCGGTTTATCCCGCATCCTATGTCTCATGGCCGCCGTCTATCTGGCCGGCGTGCTGGCCACGCTGTTGTATAACCGCATCATGGCGGTCATCGCCCAGGGAACGCTGAAGGAAATCCGGGACGACATGTTCGCCCATATGCAGACCCTGCCCATCAAGTACTTTGATACCCACACCTTCGGCGATACCATGAGCCATTTCACCAACGATACAGACACTCTGCGGCAGATGATTTCCCAAAGCATCCCGCAGATCTTTGCCTCCGCCATCTCCGTCATCGCCGTATTCTGTACCATGCTCTCCATCAGCGTGTGGCTGACGCTGGTGGTGCTGATCGCCACCGTGCTGATTCTAAAGGTAACAGCAAAGATCGCTGGAAATTCCGGTAAATTCTTTATTGCCCAGCAGACCTCCCTGGCCAGCGTAAACGGCTACATCGAGGAAATGATGAACGGCCAGAAGGTCGTAAAGGTCTTCTGCCATGAAGAAAAGGCGCTGGAGGAGTTCAACCGGCGCAACGATGAACTATGCAACAACGCCACCCGCGCCAACGCCTTCGCCAACATTCTCGGCCCCGTAAACAATAACCTGGGCCATCTGATGTACGCCATACTGGCGATTATCGGCGGCGCCATGGCCATCATCGGCGTGCCGAACCTGTCTCTGGCAGGCGTAGGCGCGCTTACCCTGGGCGGTATCGCCGCGTTCCTGCAACTGAGCCGGAACTTTATCCAGCCCATCTCTCAGGTAAGTCAGCAGCTGAACAGCGTGGTCATGGCCATGGCTGGCGCGGAGCGTATTTTTGCCCTGATGGATGAAAAGAGCGAGGAAGATCATGGTTACGTAACCCTGGTCAATGTTCGCCGGGAAAAAGATGGCTCTCTAACCGAAACAAAGGAGAAAACCGGTCTGTGGGCCTGGCGGCATCCCCATCAGGACGGTACCGTTACCTTGACCGAACTCAGGGGTGATGTACGCCTGGCCAATGTGGACTTCGCCTATGAAGAAGGCAAGGAAGTGCTGCATGACGTAACCGTCTGGGCCGAACCTGGACAGAAGGTCGCATTCGTGGGCGCTACGGGCGCCGGCAAGACCACCATTACCAACCTCATCAACCGTTTCTATGACATAGCCGACGGCAAGATCCGCTACGATGGCATCAATATCACCAAAATTCAGAAGCCTTCCCTGCGCCGCAGCCTGGGCGTGGTGCTTCAGGACGTAAACCTGTTCACCGGCACGGTGATGGAAAATATACGCTACGGCCGCCTGGATGCCACGGATGAGGAATGCAAGGCCGCCGCGCGCCTGGTACATGCCGACGGCTTCATCGAGATGCTGCCGGAGGGGTACAATACGGTACTGTCTGGGGATGGCAGCGGGCTGAGCCAGGGCCAGCGCCAGCTGATTTCCATTGCCCGGGCCGCCGTGGCTGACCCGCCTGTAATGATTCTGGACGAAGCCACCTCTTCCATCGACACCCGGACAGAATCCTTGGTACAGAAAGGCATGGACAACCTGATGAAAGGCCGTACGGTCTTCGTCATCGCCCACCGCTTGTCCACGGTGCAGAATTCCGACGTCATTATGGTGCTGGATCATGGCCGCATCATCGAGCGCGGCAACCACGACGAGTTGATCGCCAAGAAAGGCACCTATTATCGCCTGTATACCGGCGCGTTTGAGTTGGAATAAGAAACGATTGCATCTGCATGGCAAAAGGGCGAGCTGCAGAAAACTGCGGCTCGCCCTTTTACATTATAACCTCCGATGCATGGCAACGAAAGTATCCTGCCCCTGCGGCGCCTGCCGCCAGTACGGTTCTCCGCTCACGGTAAACCCGCACTGCCGGTAGCACCGTACGGCGCGCTGATTCATCGTGCGCACTTCCAGCGTGATTTCGCATATGTCGGCGCAGGAGGAAATATGCTCCAATATGCTGCGGACTACCTCCCTCCCTTTGCCTTGTCCACACAAATCGGGCCTCATGCCCAGGCTTAGTATCCCTGTCCTCCCTTGCTTGCGCAGGCGGTACCACGCCGCCAATTCCTCCCGACGATAGATAGCAAAGAACTCCGTCTCACGCGTGCGCGCATCTGTAATGGCATAATGCCGCTGCATAGCGTCCGCCCATAACGGAAGATTGTACACGGCATATGTACCCTCATAGCGCCATTGACAAATCACCTTGGCATCTTCCTCTCCCATGCTCCGAAACGTTAGTTGCGTCCCCATCCCCTCCCGCATACACCAGGATACATAAAAAGCCCGCATTGATACATAATCATCGCGGGACTTGGCTTTATTGAAATACCGGTCCACTCAGACTGGGCTAACCCGCAGCACATCCATCAAAGCGCTTACTGCTGCTTCCGTCAGGACCTGACAGGGTTCACACCGAAGGATCGCACAGGACCCAATCGTCATCATGAACACGGCCTAATTATTATACGTTACTTTCGGAAAAAATGCAAGCAAGAATTTCACGCTTTCCATGAAAATTTCACGCTTCCCATGAAAATCCTTAGCGCATGGGCGGTTTTTTGGCTGTTCCTCTTTGAAGATAGAAAATAGCCTTCCTTCCGGGAGGCGCAGAGCCATGACAAAGGTTTTGGCTTCATATGTTTGCAAGTTGTCCCTTACTTCCTTGCAAACACAGAAGGTTTCGCACCTGCGGGCGCGACCAGGGGGCTTTCCCATCGCCCTCTGGACTCCTTCGGTCCCCATGCTTGTGAAACTTCTGCAAGTTCGGGGACCGAAAATTCACTTTCTCAGCGTTCCTATGAAAAACGCCGCTTTTTTCAGCAGGCTGAGCCTTGCTTCTGGGAGGCTCAGCCTGTCGAAAAAGTGGCGGAAGCCACTTTTTCGAGGAGGCAACTTCTGTCAACCAAAGATTGTCCAAATTTGTAAGGAATTGATTTTGCAAGCAAAATCAACGACCCGCGAAGCCGGCGGAACCGGCTTACACGAACGAAAGTCGAAGGGGTTGCGGCCCCTCCGACGCCTCCCTGGGGTTTTTCGACAGTTTGAGCCTCCCTTTTGGGAGGCTCAAACTGCAAAACATACCATATTCTAATAAAGCGGCATCATACTTCGGTCTGCACGCTATCATGCATGCGCTACATGCCTCTTCCGCTGAAACGGTACGGGTTGGATTCCGTTTGCGGGGTAATGATCGTATGGGACAGGGAACGGTTTTTGGTTACATTGAGAACCAGGGCTACGCCGCCCATATTGGTTACCATGTTGGAGCCGCCATAGCTCAGGAAAGGCAACGGAATGCCCGTAATCGGCATGAGTCCCGTTGTCATACCGATATTCTCAAACACGTGGAACAGCAGCATGCCCATTACCCCGGCAATTACCAGGGAACCGAACTTATCCCGGGTGTACCGCGCCAGATAGATCATCCGCAGCACAATCAGCAGATAAATCATAAGGATAATCATGCAACCCCGGAAACCGAAAGCCTCGCCAATGGAGGAGAAGATAAAGTCCGTCCAGTCCGCAGGCACATAGTCCAGCTGCGCGTAGGAGCCATCCACAAAAGCGCCAATACCATAGAGTCCGCCTGAGCCAATGGCGATCTTGGACTGGGTTTGCTGGTACGCGTCCGAAGAGGAGTAGGCTTCGGGATCAAAAAACGCCAGAATGCGTTGCAAACGATAGCTGTCGGAACCGCTGGCCACCGCCAGACCATATATCGCCAGAACAAAAATGACCGCCGCCAAGGCTAACGCCAGGAGAATCCTCCAGTCCACGTTGGAGAAGTAGAGCATCACCGCAAAAAGGAAAATGATTACCAGCAGGGAACCCATTTCACCCTGCAACATAATAATCATGCCTGGAACCAGCACCAGCGCCATGATATAGATGAAGTCTCGCAGCGTACCCATGGGTTTGTCGTAGCGGGACAGTACCCGCGCCAGCATCAGAATCATGGACAGCTTGGCAAACTCCGAAGGCTGAATGGTAAAGCCCCAAATAACGTCCATCCACGCGCGCACACCGCTGGCCTGCGAAGCGAAAAGCACAATCACCAGCAGCGCCGTACCTGCGTAGTAAATGAGGGTTGCACGACGCCGCAGCCAGTCGTAGGGAATGTTGTAGATAAACGCCACCACAAAGGGCGCCAGCATCAGGAACACGAATTGCCGCATGCTGTACGTGGATTCCACAATATGGTTCAGCAGCGGCGCGTCAGAGCTGGACGCCGTGCTGTACGTGGCTACGCTCACCGCGATAACGCCAAAGATAGCCAATGAAAACACCAGCGCCGTCAGCGTTTTGTCAAAGTGAGCTCTGGAATGCCTGTTTTCAACGATCATTGGAGCCTCATCACCTTCACCTTTCGCCGGAACAGCCGCCCCAGCAACCCGCCCTGCGCCTTGCCATAGTCCGGTAGCGGCGTCTGTTGGCCCGCCATGCGCTTGGCAATGCGTTCCAGAGCACGCCTGCCCTCACAGTCCACCTCCATGGGCGACATATGCTTAAGCAGCGCGCGATAAATCATATCGTCCTGCGGAATCTCTCCCAGAAGTTGCATATCCAGGGTTTGCGCGACCACCCGGGCGCTGTACATTTCTCCCGCGAGAATCAGCTCCGGCATCAAACGGTTCACAATCAGCCAGGGACGGGGCGCTTTTTTTTGCGCCAGCACCGCGGCGGTTTTTTCAACATCACGGATGCAGACATCGTCGGGAGTGGAGATCAGCACCACCTCGTCAGCGGCGTCCACCACGCCCCGCAGCCCGCGTTCAACGCCGGCCGGACAATCAATGAGCACCTGGTCGAAGCGCTCCTTTAATTGCGCCACCACTTTACGAAAACCCTTGGGGTCCAAGTTTTTCACCCGCGCGAACTGGGAGGCCGGCAACAGGCTCAGGTTGTCGTACAGGGAGTGCTGGATCAGCGCCTGGCTCAAGGTACATCCCTTGCCGATTACATCCAGCACATCGTAAACCACACGGTTTTCCAACCCCAGGATTGCGTCCTGATCCCGCAGGCCAATATCCGCGTCCACCACCACCGTGCGCTGTCCCATACGGGACAGCGCTACGGCCAGGCAGGCGCTGGTCATGGATTTTCCCACGCCGCCCTTGCCGGAAGCAATAAGCCATGCCTTTGCCATGGTGATTCCTTCCTTTCCGTCAGGGCGCCACCGAGTTGCCATATGGCAACGTGTAATCAGTGGTGCGCAAATTCTTCTGATTCATGTACCAGTCAATAAATTCCCTGGCTGCCAAAGAGGCTTCGCCGCCGGAGAAACCGTTGGGTATAAATACCGCCACGGCGATTTCCGGTTCGTCATAGGGCGCGAAAGCAACGAACCAGGCGTTGTTTTCCAGGTCGATGGTCGTAACTTCCGCAGTACCTGTTTTAGCTGCAATTTGCTCCCTGTATTCCCAATTTTTGAAGTATTTGCTTGCGGTACCGGATTCGTCCACAACGCCCTTCATCCCCTGGTGTATCAGCGACCAATATTCGGGGTAATCCAAGTCATTAATCAACGTGGGCGTGCGCTGGGAAAGTATTTCACCCTCGGGGCTGGTAATGGCGTCCACAATACTCAGGTTGTACACCTTACCGCCATTGGCCACAGCGCACACATAGCGTGCAACCGCCGCCGGGGTAAGCACCGTAACCGACTGGCCAATGGCCGTCAATATGGTCTGGGCGCCGCCCCACTTCACGTCGTTCATGTACAGGTAGGTGTCGCCGATCACCGCCTGCAAATACACCATTTCCTTGGTCATATTCAATTCTTCCATGAGGATGGTGCGCATATTATCCAGCCACTCGCCTTCGGGATAATTCACGGCCATATCCATCAGACGCTTGGCGCAGGCGCTCAGGCGCTCGTCCGTATATTCCATACCCCGGCTGGCGCCGCAGTTCTTCAGGTGCGTCTTGATGGCGTTAAACACGATGATGGGTAAGGACGTGTCCTGACTGGCCTCGTTCATGGCCTTGGTGGTATCGTACAGGCTGGTCTGGCAGCCTACCACGCTGCGCACCTCGCCGGGCAAATCCAGACCGGTCTTGCTGGTCAATCCCAGCAGGGAGGCATAACGGTATAGTCGCTCCTCCCCCAGCCGGCTGCCCAGGGTATAGAAAAAGTAGTTGCAGGAGTTGGACAGTCCCTCGACAATGGTTTGGTTTTGATGCCGCCACCGGCTGCCGGCGCTGATCCAGCACTTTGGCGCGGTGGATATATCCTTGTTGTATTCGGTAAAGTAACCTTCGTCGTTAATGCGCTCCGTAGGCGTCAGTTCGCCCTCTGCCAGCGCGGCAATGCTGGTGACCATCTTGAAAATGGAACCGGGCGTGCCGCGGGCATGGATGGCGTAATTCATCAGCAAATTACGCGAATCACCCAGAATTTCCATGGCCTCCTTGCCGCCGGCAACCAGCGCGTTGAGATCGTAAGTAGGATAGTTGGCCATGGCCAGCACGCGGCCTTCCATGTCCACCACTACCATGGCGCCATGTTCGGCCAGTGCCAGGGGATATTTCTCCCAGTTGCGGTTGGCGATATCCGACTTGTTGTCTTCCAGCCAGTCCTCGTTTACCATTTTCGCTTCCTGGGTGGTGCGGGTATTAGCTACGTTATCGGCAATGGCCCGTTCCGCCTGCTGCTGATAGCTGGCGATCAGGGTCAGTTTCACATTATTGCCATCCTGAGGCTCGGTATAGCTCAGCTCGCGCACAATCTGGGAGAGGTTATCCCGCTCCACCACACGGCTTCCCTGCTTCAGGGAAGAATTCTGGGTAAGCCAGTCCTCCATGGAGCTTTCGATGCCGTCGCGGCCGATCTTGTCGTTATAGCTGTACCCCTTGGCCTGATAGGTCTCCCAGCTGGACTGGCTGGGAATGGCGCCGATGTATCCGATGACCTGCGCGGCCAGGGTGCTGCGGGGATAAACCCGCTTGGTACCCACGGCAATTTCCATACCGGACAGATTCATGGAGCGCGTTTCTACTTCGATGACCGTTTCATACTTCACGTTTTCCGCAATGGTAATGGGCTGCGAGTTGAACACGTTCATCTGCATTTCGGAGTAAACGGCCATGACCTTGAGCATGGTGGTTTCGTCCACCACCAAACTATCTGCATGACTCAGGCCGCTGGCTTCCTCCGCGGCTTCCCATGCATCCGCTTCCGCCTGCGTGTTCGCCAGGCGGAAGCGCTTTTTCAGAGCTTCGATGCACTGCTCCGCCGTTTCATAGCTGGTCATACTGGTAAGGTAGTTATTGGAGCGCCATTGCTTTTCACGGGTCGCCAGCACGCTCTCGCTGACTCCGGAACCAAAGTTGAAAATCCATTCGTTGGTTTCGGGGTCGCGTTCAATGACAAAATCCACGCAGAGCGCCCCGCCGTTACGCTCGATGATCTCAATGGTATCCACAATGGATTGACTGAATACGGCATATTGCGCCCTGGTAAGGGAGGACGCATCCTTGTAGAACGTAACGTTGTAAATATACTCGTCGTTGGCTAGGATAACCGAATCGGCGTCGGTGATCATACCCCGCTTGCCCCGCAGGGTGATCGTTTTGGTACGTCGGCTCTCCGCCGTCTCGCTGTACTCCTCGGACTGCACCAGCTGCAGCTGCACCAATCCGTAGGTCAAATACGCAAACATGCCGAAAACAGCGACAATAAAGATCAGGTAACGCGCTCTCATGCCAGGCTTAAGTTTCGACATTGTTCCTCCTTTCCGGAGCCGGTATCCGCCCCAGTAGAAAAGCAGCACGATGCCGCCAGTAGCCGCGCGTGTTTTTCCCGCTTAAGACGCGAGCTGCACCGCGGCCTTTTTCTTACGGCCGAAACCAAGTACATGCCGTACCGGGATCATGAGTACCCCGGCCAATCCCATGGTCAGCAGCAAATCCAAAACGGCGCGTCCTATATGGTCCGTCGTCAGAACCGTACCGCCCAGGCTCACGTACACCAGGTTGATCAGTTCGTAAATAAAGGTATTCAACCCCGCGCACAATACCGTGCGTAGGTAGGGGTTCAGGTTCTTTGCCTGCTTGTTCACACTACGCTCGTATTCCAGGCGTTTGTCGCTCTTATCCGCAAAGGGCAGGGAGCTGAAAATCGCCGCCACGGGATACAGCAGCAGGTTGAAGAAGGTAATGCTGGGAAGCATCAGCTCCATGAGAATGCCATACATGCCGCCTACCCAGAAAGCCCTGAGCTTTCCGTAACAGACCGTTACGATCGCCGTAATGGCGAAGAGCATGCTGGGCGTAACGCCGTTCACAGCAAGATACGGCATCACGCAGACCTGGCACAGATATCCCAGCATGACCACCGCCATAAAGCAGAGGAATCTTCGTCCGCCACGCCATAGCATACCGATCATCCGCTTAATCCTCCTCCCAGGTTAGATCCTCCGGCGAAAGGGTGATGTAAGGCGTGGGACTGGGCGTGGGCGTATCGGTAGGCTCCGGCGTATCGGTAGCCGACTCGTCCGAAGTATCCACCACCACGTACTCGTACACCGGGCCGGTATCCTCGGGCGTCACCAACGGTATGCTGGTGGGCGTGGGACTGGGCGTGGGCGACGGCGTGGGGCTGGGCGTGGGCGTAGGCGTCTCATCGGGATTGGGCGTATCGGTGGCGCCGAAGAAAGAGCTGTTACCACCAATACGGAGGGTAGGCACAGGGCGTTTCGTCTCCAGCGGCACAAATTCGATGTCCGTGGTGCTCTCCCGGCCCTGCACAGCTTCCGCCGTAGGCTTGTAGCGCAGCACGATCACGTATTCGATATGCTCAAAATCCGCTATGGGCTCCACGACAATGTACTGTTTGTTTGCTTCCATCCCCCGGGTGGATTCCCGCACCGTGCCGATGGGGATCCCTTTGGGGAAGGACATGCCAACCCCGGAAGTAACCACCGTATCCCCCGGTCGAGGCAGATGGTCCTCCGGCAGGTAATACATGCGGCACATGGGCGTCCCGTCAATGCTCAGGGTACCCCGTACCGTGCCCTGATCCCGGCTGGACTGGATCAACCCGGCAATGGAGGCTTCGCCGTCGATGATGGCGCGTACCTGCGCGCTGGTTTCGTTGGTATTCTCCGTATAGCCGATCAAAGCGCCGGAAATGGTCACGGCCATGTAGTCTTCCACACCGTCCCGCGTACCGCGGTTGATGGTAAAGGTGGAAAAGTAGTTGCCGTCCGCCCGACCAATCACCGTAGCCGTGATGGGATTCATGCTCTCGTTGGCGGATACTTCGTCAAACATATTCTCATAGGCAGTGAGCTTCTGCTGAAGCTCGTTCGCCAGCATGGCTTCATATACCAGCCGCTCGTTTTCGGCGCGAAGGTTGTTATACTCAGTTTCAATATTCGCCCGAAGTTTCAGCGTACGGAAGTAGCCCGCGATGCTCTCCGTAAAGTTAGAGAACAGGGATTGTATCGGCGTTACGATCCGCGCAATAAAATTCTCCGGAGCGGCAGTCGCCGCCTTGATGGCATCGGAAGTTTCCTCATCGGTGCCAACGATGCGGGCAAGTATCATAGAGCTCAGCACCAGCAGTAGCGCAACCGTTACTAGCATGATTCCGGCGCGGCGCAGCCAGCCGGGCATCTCGCGCTTCTTTTTCTTCACCTTGACCGCCCGGACACCGGCGCGCTTGGGCTTTTTGACCCGGCGGCGCACCACGTCCTCTTCGCCGTCATCCTCCAGGAATTCTTCGTCCAGAAAGCGGTCGTCCAGGCGCAGGTCTTCCTCGGAAATGTCTTCTTCATCCGCCCGTTCGTCCATCATCTGTTCCAGGCCGCCCGCGGCATGGACATCAGGCGCGTCCTCGTCTTCCACCCGCGGCGCAACCATACTCTCCAGGCCGCTGGTTTTGATATCGCTCTGCTCCGCGTCCAGTTCCTGCTCCTCCTGATTCAAGGCGCGTTTGCGCTGAAACAGGTGCAAGCCGCTCTGGGATTCCGCCGGTTCCCGGTCCAGAAAACGTCGCTGCGTATTTCTTGCCATTGCTTACCTCCGTGCCGCCGCTTTTACTCCATCTGCATGAAGCCTTGCTTCCCGATGGATTGAAGCAGCTGAAGATTCTCCACCAGATAACCCAATCCCAACGCTGCGCAGTCCGTGGGCTCCTTGGCTAGGAGCACGGGAATCCCCAGCTCCGTAGCGATATATTGATCCAGTCCAAACAACTGCGCGCCGCCGCCGGTCAAATGGATGCCGCCGCGCATGATGTCCGCGGCCAGCTCCGGCGGCGTGCGCTCCAGCACCCACTTGATCGCCGCCAGAATCGCCATGCACGGTTCCTTGATGGCTTCGGCCGCCTGCGCAGTGGTGAAGTCAATATCCTGCGGGATGGGCGAATTAACTGCCCGGCCGCGTATCTTCACCCGGCGCTGATCGTTCAGCGGAACCGCCGAGGCCAGGTCCAGCTTGACGTCCTCCGCCGTCCTTTCGCCGATCATGACCTGAAATTCCTTCTTAATATAATTGACGATGGCCTCGTCCATTTTCATGCCGCCCACCTGAATGGACTGCGCCACCACCAGCCCGCCCAGGGAAACCACCGCCGCGTCCGTGGTGCCTCCGCCGATATCCACCACCATGGAACCAATAGGCTCGTAAACCGGCAGCCCGGACCCGATTGCGGAAGCAAAGGGCTTTTCAATCAGATAAACGGTTTTCGCGCCCGCCATGGTGGCCGCTTCGGTAACCGCCTTTCGGGCTACCATGGGCAAGGTGCATGGCACGCTGACCAGCACCTTGGGCTTGATGACATGGCTGACGCCAATGGCCTTGCGGATAAAATACTGCAGGAGTATCTCCGCCATATCAAAGTTATCAATGCTGCCGGCCTTGATGGGACGGACAGCCACCAGCTTGTCCCCCGTGCGCCCCAGCAAAATCTCCGCTTCATCGCCTACGGCGCGCACGTTGCGTTTATTGTCGCTGTCAATGACCACAATGGTGGGCTCGCTTACCACAATGCCCCGCCCGCGAACGTATACCATGGTATTGGAGGTCCCCAGGTCAATTCCAATTTCAGGTGCTATCAGCGCCATGTTTCATCATCCCATCCTGTTCCTTGCCCAGATGCAGCCGTACCCCTGCCAACGCCAACAGCGTCCGGGTCAGCTCCCAGGGCAGACCGATTACGTTGGAACGGCTCCCCCGCACTTGCGTCACCCAGCGTCCGGCTCCGCCCTGCAGGGCATACGCCCCCGCTTTATCCATGGGCTCGCCGGTTTGCACGTAGGCGCGTATCTCTTCCGCTGTCAAGCGCTTGAAACAAACGTCCGTGGCGTCCACGCCGCTGAACGATCTTCCCTGCGCGTCTACCACGCACACGCCGGTATACACTTGATGCTCCCGCCCGGATAGCCGCTCCAGCATCCGGCAGGCGTCTTCTTCATCCTTTGGTTTCCCCAACGGCTGGTTTTCCAGCGCGACCAAGGTATCTGCCGCCAGGACGATGCGGCCCGGAAACTGCGCGGCAACCGCCGCCGCCTTCCGGCGGCTCAGCTCCGCTACCGCTTCCCGCGCGCCCAGGGCGCAGCGTTCGTCCACCTCCGCAGCGTGCTTTTCAAAAGCGACGCCCATTTGCGTAAGGATCTGACTTCGCCGGGGCGAACCCGACGCAAGAATGATGGCTTCCACCTTGCGCGCCTCCCGCCGTATCCCTCGTTTGCGCAACGCCTGCGGCGTCGCGGGACCGTCCCGCGGAACCGCTCTGCCTTTTCTCGCGGTATCCGTAAGACAATCCATTTTGCATTATAGCACACTTTGCCGCTTGCTGGAAACACTTTTGTAAAAATTCATCTGACGAACACAAGGGAACCTTGCCGGACCGGCGTTTTTTCACCCTTGCCAGCCTTTTCCCCTGCCGGATCCATGCCTGAATCCACGCTTCTTTTTTCCTGAAAATCCTTTGCATTTTCCTGAAAATCCTTTGCTTTTCCCTGTTCCCTTTCCCGTAAAAATATGGTATGATAGCAAATGGTGCAAAACCAAATATCGGAAGGAAAATAGGAGTCAAAATGATCACAGTCAGCAACGTTTCCCTGACCTTCGGAGGACAGAAGCTGTTCTCCGGCGCGGATTTGAAGTTCCTGCCCGGCAACTGCTACGGCATCATCGGCGCCAACGGCGCTGGCAAATCCACCTTCTTGCGGATTCTTTCCGGGGAGCTGGAACCCACCACCGGCACCGTAACCATCCCGGCCAATGAACGGTTGTCCACCCTGAAGCAGAACCAATTCCAGTACGACGCCTATACCGTGCTGGACACGGTGATCATGGGCAACCAGCGGCTGTATGACATTATGAAGGAAAAGGACGCCCTTTACGCCAAGCCCGACTTCTCCGAGGCCGACGGCGAAAAAGCCGCCGAGCTGGAGGGCGAGTTCGCCGAGATGGACGGCTGGAATGCCGAGAGCGACGCCGCTACCCTGCTCCAGGGCCTGGGAATTGGCGAAAGCCTTCACTATACCCTGATGGGCGAGCTCACCGGCGGTGAAAAAGTGAAGGTGCTGCTGGCTCAGGCGCTGTTCGGCCATCCGGATATCCTGCTGCTGGACGAGCCTACCAACAACCTGGACAACAAGTCCGTTACCTGGCTGGAAGATTTTTTGATGGATTTCCCCGGCACGCTCATCGTGGTCAGCCATGACCGCTGGTTCCTGAACAACATCTGCACCCACATTGTGGATATCGACTACAACCAGGTCAAGCTCTACGTGGGCAACTATGATTTCTGGTACGAGTCCAGCAAGCTCATGCAGTCCATCATGAACGACCAGAAGAAGCGCCGCGAGGACAAGATCAAGGAATTGCAGGCCTTCATCCAGCGCTTCTCCTCCAACAAGTCCAAGGCGAAACAGGCCACCAGCCGCAAGAAGATGCTGGACCAGCTCACGGTGGAGCAGATGCCCGCTTCCTCCCGCCGGTATCCCTGGGTGTGCTTTACCCCCGACCGGGAAGCTGGCAAGGACATTCTCAAGGTGGAAAACCTCTGCTATACCCAGGATGGCGTTCAGCTGCTCAAGGACGTATCCTTCATTGTCAACAAGGGCGAGAAGATTGCCCTGGTTGGCGGCAACGAGCAGGCGCAGACCGCCCTGTTCAAAATTCTGAACGAGGAATTGATTCCCGATAGCGGCTCCTTCAAATGGGGCGTAACCATTTCCACCAGCTACTTCCCCAAGGACAACAGCAAGTTCTTTGAAGGCTGCAAGCTGAACATGATGGAGTGGTTTGCCCAATATTCTCCCGAGCAGCTGGAATCCTACATGCGCGGCTTCCTGGGACGGATGCTTTTCTCCGGCGATGATGTGTACAAGCCTGTGTCCGTGCTCTCCGGCGGCGAAAAGGTGCGCGTGATGCTTTCCCGGATGATGCTCTCCGGGGCCAACTTCCTCATGCTGGATCAGCCCACCAACCATCTGGATCTGGAGTCCATTACTGCGGTAAACAACGGCTTGATCAACTTCCCCGGCAACGTGCTTTTCACCAGCCAGGACCACCAGTTTATCACCACCATTGCCGACCGCATCATTGAAATCAAGCCTGACGGCACCATCGCCGACTATTATTGCAACTACGAAGAATATCTGGAAAAGACCAAGTAAGCCTGCGGCGGACTCCTGGCATATGCTTTGCTGGAAGTCCGCCCTTTTGGTAAACCATGCAAGGAAAGGAAGGCGTTACGCATGCAACGGTATCTGTTCGTACACTTCAAGGAGAAAACCATGCCCGATGGAGAACAGGTCTATTTCGGCCTGAGCGAGGACGGCTTCAACTGGCAGCCGGTCAATGGCGGACAGCCCGTGCTGTGGGCCTATTACGGAGACAAGGGCGTCCGGGACCATACCATCGTACGCAATCACTTGGACGGTATGTATCATATTTTTGCCACAGACCTCAGCCTGTCCTATGGCATGCGCAACCAGTACCATCGCTCCTGGGACGCCATTTCCCGGCATGGCAGCAAGTGCCTGGCGCACTGGCAGTCAGCGGATCTGGTGCACTGGACGGAGCAGGAGCTGATTCAACTGGGAGACGAGAGCTTTGGCTGTCTGTGGGCCCCGGATGTGGTGTTTGATACCCAACGCCAGGAGTATGTGCTGCACTGGTCCTCTTCCCGCGCTGAGGATGACTTTGCTTCCAAGGCCATCTACTGTTCCCGAACCACGGATTTCGCGCACTTCACGGCGCCGGAGCTGCTCTACCGCAAGGCGGACACCAGCGTGATTGATTCCGCCATTTATCAGGAAGACGGCGTTTACTATATGTTCCTCAAAAGCGACGCCAACCCCGAGCGGATCATCCTGCTCAGCGCGCCATCCCTTACCGGCCCCTGGGAGCGCGTGCATGCCTTTGATGCGGAAATGGGCAAGCTGGAAGCCGGCAAATATGAAGCGCCTACCGCCATGCGCCTGGAGGACGGCCGCTGGTGCCTGTTCCTTGACTACTACGGCGTACCGGGCGCCGGGCAGGGGTATGTGCCCTTCGTTGCTCCCAGCCTGAAGAGCGGCGATTTTGTCCGTTCCGACCAGGCTTTCTCCTTCCCCTATGGATTCAAGCACGGCACCATTCTGACCATTGGCGAAGCGGAATACGAACGTATCCGTACTTTTCCGTGGCCGCAAAACTGAGCGTATTCTCATTCAGAATCCCCCCTGCCGTTGTGCGGCAGGGGGGATTCTGAATGTTGACAAAATAATTTGCTTCGTTTTTTGCTAGTGAAGCGTTGCATGCTTGCAAGCGCAAAGGGCTTCGCGCCTCCGGGCGCGACCAAAGGGCTTTCCGATCGCCCTTTGGAATCCTTCGGCCCATGCTTGTTGCATCTTTTGCAAATTATGAAGCCAAATATTTTTTACCATGTCAGCATGAAAGAACATGCGGCGTTCAAAGCCCCCTGCCGCATCCGCGGCGGGATAGTTCTAAATGGTGACAAAATAATTTGCTTCGTTTTTCGCTAGTGAAGCGTTGCATGCTTGCAAGCGCAAAGGGTTTCGCGCCTCCGGGCGCGACCAAAGGGCTTTCCGATCGCCCTTTGGAATCCTTCGGCCCCATGCTTGTTGCATCTTTTGCAAATTGTGAAGCCAAATATTTTTTATCATGTCAGCATGAAAGAACATGCAGCGTTCAAAGCCCCCTGCCGCTGCGCGGCAGGGGGCTTCGAGGCCTTATACCTTAGCGGCTGTACTTCGGCCGCGCCATGTAGGTGGTATGCAGCAGCTGATGCGCCTTGTGGCTGTTGGGACGGCCCAGGAACTCGTCGTACAGGGCCTGAATTTCGGGATTCATATGGCTCTTGCGCAGGGGCTTGCCCGCATCTTCCCGGTACAGGGCCGCAGCGCGAATCTCCCGCGGATCGCATTCCATGCGCTTCTGCGCGGATACGATGGGCTGTCCGCCGCCGGTCACGCAGCCGCCGGGGCATCCCATAACCTCGATGAAGTGGTACTGCTTTTCACCGCGGCGGATGCTGTCCAGCAGCTTGGCGGCATTGGCCGTACCATGAGCCACCGCCACGTTCACCGTGACGTCGCCCACCTGAATGGAGGCTTCCTTGACGCCTTCCACGCCGCGGACGGCCTGGAAGTCCACCTGCTCCAGCTCCTTGCCGGTGACCAGCTCGTAGGCGGTGCGCAGAGCGGCCTCCATCACGCCGCCGGTAGCGCCGAAGATAACGCCCGCGCCGGTGCTCTCGCCCATGAGGGGATCAAAGTCCTCGTCCGGCAGGTTCACAAAGTCAATGCCCGCTTCCTTGATCATCCGCGCAAGCTCGCGGGTGGTGATAACCGCGTCCACATCCTGCAGGCCCGCGTTGGACAGCTCGGGCCGCTTGGCCTCAAACTTCTTGGCCGTGCAAGGCATCACGGAAACCACCGCGATATCCTTGGGATCAATGCCCGCCCGCTCGGCGTAGTAGCTCTTGATCATGGCCCCTTCCATTTCATGGGGGGACTTGCAGCTGGACAGGTTCGGGATAAAGTCGCTGTAATAGTGCTCGCAGAACTTGATCCAGCCGGGAGAGCAGGAGGTAATCATGGGCAGCACGCCGCCGTTGCGCATGCGGTCCACCAGTTCGTTGGCTTCCTCCATGATGGTCAGATCAGCAGCCCAGTCGGTGTCGAAAACGCGATCAAAGCCCAAGCGGCGCAGGGCGGCGGCCATTTTCCCGGTCACCAGGGTGCCCATGGGCATGCCGAATTCCTCGCCCAGCGCCGCGCGAACGGCGGGAGCAGGCTGTACCACCACATGCTTCTTGGGGTCGGCCAGCAGGTCCCACACCTCGCGGGTGGAATCCTTCTCATGGAGCGCGCCGGTGGGGCAGGCGGCAATGCACTGGCCGCAGTTGATGCAGGCCATGCCCGCCAGGGGCATTCCCCAGGGGGACTCAATGGCGGTATTGAAGCCGCGGTTCACCGGGCCGATAACCCCCACCGCCTGGGTCTTGTTGCAAGCAGCCACGCAGCGGCGGCACAGCACGCACTTGTTGTTGTCCCGGACAATGGACATGGACAGGTCGTCCACATCGTATTTGTTCATGGAGCCGGCGAAGTAGTCCCCGTCCTCCACGCCCAGGTCCAGACAGAGCTTTTGCAGCTCGCAATTCTGGTTGCGCACACAGGAAAGGCACTTTTTGTTGTGGTTGGACAGCAGCAGCTCCAGGTTGATCTTCCGCGCCTCGCGGATGGCGGGGGTATTGGTTTTCACCACCATGCCCTTGCTCACGGGCAGCACGCAGGCAGCCTGCAGGGCGCGGGCGCCGGTGTCCACCACGCACAGGCGGCAGGCGCCGATCTGGTTGATGTCCTTCAAATAGCACAGGGTGGGAATATTGATACCCGCTTTCTTGGCAGCCTCCAGAACGGTCGTACCGGCGGGCACCTCAACACTTACGCCGTCAATCGTAAGCTGAATGAGCTCTTCCATTTACATTTCCTCCTTAGCACGATTAGTTCTTGGAGATCGCGCCGAAGCGGCACTTTTCCATACAAGCGCCGCACTTGAGGCACTTGGTCACGTCGATGTGATGCTGCTTGCGCACCTCGCCGGTAATCGCTCCCGCCGGGCAAACCTTGGCGCACAGGGTGCAGCCGCGGCACTTGTCGGAAATGACATAGTTGAGCAGGGCCTGGCAGTGATGCGCCGGGCAGCGCTTTTCCTTGATGTGGGCCTCGTACTCGTCCCGGAGATAGCGCAGGGTGGACAGCACCGGGTTGGGCGCGGTCTGGCCCAGGCCGCACAGGGCGGTCGCCTTGATGTTCTTGGCCAGGGTCTCCAGCTTTTCGATGTCGCCTTCCTCGCCCTTGCCTTCCACAATGCGCTCCAGGATCTCCAGCATGCGCCGGGTGCCGATGCGGCAGGGCGTGCATTTGCCGCAGCTCTCGTCCACAGTGAAGTCCAGGAAAAAGCGGGCGATGTCCACCATGCAGTTGTCTTCGTCCATGACGATCATGCCGCCGGAACCCATCATGGAGCCGATCTCAATGAGGGTATCGTACTCGATGGGAATATCCAGGTGCGCCGCCGGAATGCAGCCGCCGGAAGGTCCGCCGGTCTGCACGGCCTTGAACTTCTTGCCGCCGGGGATGCCGCCGCCAATGTCGTAGATCACCGTGCGCAAGGGCGTGCCCATGGGAATTTCCACCAGGCCGGTATTGTTGATCTTGCCGCCCAGGGCGAACACCTTGGTACCCTTGGAGCGCTCAGTGCCCATGGAGGCGTACCACTTGGCGCCCTTCAAAATAATCTGCGGGATGTTGGCGTAGGTCTCCACGTTGTTGAGCACGGTGGGCTGGCCGAACAGGCCCTTCACCGCCGGGAACGGCGGACGGGGACGGGGCTCGCCGCGCTTGCCCTCGATGGAGGTCATCAGCGCCGTTTCCTCGCCGCACACGAACGCGCCCGCGCCCAGGCGAATGTGAATGTCAAAGTTGAAATCCGTTCCGAAAATGTGCTCGCCCAGCAGGCCGTATTCACGGGCCTGGCCAATGGCCACCTGCAGCCGCTTCACCGCGATGGGATATTCCGCGCGGACATAAATGTAGCCTTCGCTGGCCCCGATGGCATAGCCGCCGATGGCCATGGCTTCCAGGATCGCATGGGGATCGCCCTCCAGCAGAGAGCGGTCCATGAACGCGCCGGGGTCGCCCTCGTCGGCGTTGCAGGCGATGTACTTCTGCTCCGCCTGGCTGTTGTAGCCGAACTTCCACTTCAGGCCCGTGGGGAAGCCGCCGCCGCCACGGCCCCGCAGCCCGGAATCCAGCACCTCCTGGATCACCTGCTCCCGGGTCATTTCGGTAAGCGCCTTGGCCAGCGCCTTGTAGCCGTCAAAGGCGATATACTCGTCGATATTTTCCGGGTCGATGACGCCGCAGTTCTTCAGCGCGATGCGCTTCTGCAGCTTGTAGAAGCCGATCTCGTCCAGGGACTTCTGCACGCTGGACTCGTGGGTGGCATGGTCCACATACACCAGATGCTGCACCTTGCGACCCTTGAGCAGGTGCTCGGAAACGATCTCGTCCACGTCCTCCAGCTTCACGCGGCTATAAAAGGTACCCTCCGGATAGACGATTACCACGGGGCCGGCCTCGCAAAGGCCGAAACAACCCGTGCGGACAATTTTTACTTCCTTTTCCAGGCCCTTTTCCTGCAGCTGCTGCTCAAAGCGTTCCATCAGCTGCTGGGAACCGGAGGACGTGCAGCCCGTACCCCCGCAGACCAGGACATGTGCGCGATATAGCTCCATGGGTATGCCTCCTCATTCGCTCGTTACTTCTTCTCTTCCGCAGCGCCAATGGTGTACTCCAGCACAGGACGGCCGTTCACAATATGCTCAGCCACAATCCGCGGCACCATATCGGGGGTCAGCTTTACATAGGTAACCTTCTCCTGCCCCGGCAGGTATACGTCCACCATGGGCTCCAGGCGGCACATACCCACGCAGCCCGTTTGCGAAACGGTCACGTGATCCAGCTTGCGCTTGTTGATTTCTTCCACAAAGGCCAGCATCACAGGCCGTGCGCCCGCAGCGATGCCGCAGGTGGCCATGCCTACCACCACCCGGGCGGAGTCATGGACCTCCTTGCGCATGCCGATATTCTCCAGCGTCTTTTGCCGGATAGCTTCCAGTTCAGCCAAGGATTTCATAGGTT
Organism: uncultured Oscillospiraceae bacterium; assembly: GCA_964540735.1. Lineage (GTDB taxonomy): Bacteria > Bacillota > Clostridia > Christensenellales > Aristaeellaceae > Egerieenecus. Next base: position 70,419 of record CAZINY010000001.1, on the reverse strand, counting down.
CGCACCTCCAAAGATCGGATTGATTTCTTCATAAACCGCTTCCTGCAGCCACGCGGCAATGGCCGGCTCGTTTAGCGGCAGGCCGCCCGCCGCCTGGCGTATCTCTCGAGTATCCACGTCGCATTCTCCCTGCGGCGACGCGCCGTGAAAGTGAAAATCCGGCTTGTCCGGATGCATCAGGATCAGGCTCAGCAGCGTGCCCGGCAGGTCGCCCAAGGGTAGGCAGTCGATATTGCCCGTATCCAGGGTCACGGTCAGCTCCGTTCCCCTGCCCTCCGTACTGCGGACGGTTAACCCGCCGCCGGTCTTTTCCGCGTTCTCCATCATCATGGGAATGCCCAGGCCCACCTTGCGGGTGGTGCGCGTGGTGGCGAAGGGGCTGGTCACCCGGGCCAGCAGCTCGGGGCTCATGCCTTTGCCGTTATCGCGGATCACCATGGTCAGCCAGCCGTTTTCCGCAAGGGTGAGCGTGATTTCCACCAGGGACGCCCCGGCGGACACGCTGTTTTGCGTCAGGTCCAGCAAATGCAGCGATAAATCCCGCATGGCCGTATACCTCGCGCCGCCTTAGCGATACTTGGCGATAATCGCCGGGATTTCGTCGGGCGTCAGGCGTCCGTACACTTCGTCGTTGATCATCATCACGGGCGCCAGGCCGCACGCGCCCAGGCAACGTGTGGCGTTCAGGGTGAAGCGGCCGTCCTCGGTGGTCTTGCCCACGGCAACCTTAAGCTCCTCGCTGAGCTTGTCCAGTACCTTTTGGGAGCCTTTCACATAACAGGCCGTTCCCAGGCACACACCCACCACATATTGTCCCTTGGGCTCCAGGGAGAACTGGGAGTAGAACGTAGCCACGCCGTAAACCTCGCTCAGTGTGGTTCCCAGGCCGTCGGCAATCTCCTCCTGCACGTCCAGGGGAACGTAGCCGAAGATGTTCTGCGCTTCCTGGAGTACGGGCATCAGGGCCCCGGGTTCCCCCTTGTGCCGCTGGATCACTTCCTGCAGCTGCACGTATTTTTCCCTTTGATCAGGCATAAAACATTACCCTCCTTCAAGGCGTTTCACCTTTGCACAGCACGACCGCAAGGTTCGCACTTGTAGTTATTTTAACATATTTCGGGCAGAAAAGATAGTCTCTGACGAAAGCGCAAACGCGCCTGGGACCATTTTCATCACTTCCCACGGAGAGAAAAAATTTTTTTGTACAAAATTATCAACGATTATCTGTGAAAATCATGCAACCAACTCCACAGCCCCCCGAAGGAAAAGCGGTCCGTAGGCACATCAAAGACCGCCTCGCGGATGCTTCCCAGCTGATGCGCGTCAGAAGCCTCCAGCACCCGGCGTCCCGCCACGGCCTCCGCGGATACGGGAAGCTCCGGGCGCACCTCCACCACGGGAAAATCCGGCTCCGATGGCATCATGCCCAGGTTCACCAGCAAGCCGTTGCTCCCCCGGTTGATATGCGCGGGCACCGCCACGCCGCCGCGGCTGCGGATCTCCGCCGCGCACCTGGCCAGGGACAGGTCCGTGGCGCCGATGAGCAGGCGCTCTTCCTCACCCACCACCTGGTCATCCGTGTCCATCACCAGCTGCCGGCCAAAAAAATCGGGACGGTTCTTCATGGGCGGCAAATGGGCAGCAAAAAACTCCCCCGCCTCCACCGCCGCCTCCACCGTGGGAAAGTACCCCAGCAAATGCACCTCCTCCCGGGTGGTGATCTCCATTCCCGGCAGCAGGATCAGATGGAAAGCGTCCGCCGCTTCCTTGACATAGGGCAGATTCCGGGCGCAGTTGTGGTCGGTCACGGCGATGGCGTCCAGCCCTTTGATGCTGGCCATGCCGCAGATGTTGGCAGGGGTCATGTCGTCGTCGGCGCAAGGGCTCAGGCAGGAGTGGATGTGCAGGTCCACAAACATGGCTCAGTCCTCCGGCCGGGAAGAAGGCAGGCCGTTTTGCGCCATCAGCGCGCACAGGGCAAAGGCGGTTTTGTCGCTCTGGAGAACGGCCACGCCCTCCTCCCGCGCTTTTTCCAGGGAAGGCGCCTCCATTTGGATGCCTTCGGGAATAATCACCGCCGCCATCTCCATCAGGGACGCCACGGCAATGACGTTCATATGCGTCTGCACGGTAATCCAGGCCATACCCTGCTTGCCGTGGGCCATCACCCAGCTGAGCAGGTCGCAGGTATAGCCGCAGCTCACCTGGGTATCCAGGGGAAGTTCCGGGGTCATGTTCCGCGCGCCGGTCAGGGCGATCAGGTTTTCCAGGGTCATCTTGCGTCCTCCTTATTCGCGGGTATTCTGAGCCAGGCTCACCATCTGCTGGGCCATAATTTTGAGCTGTTCCTTCAATATATGGATGCAGTCCATTTCCCTGGCATATCCGCGGACAATGTCCTCGGCAAAGGTGCGGCAGGTGGGCGAGCCGCAGGAACCGCAGTCGTATCCGGGGAGGCGCTTGTAAATTTCCTCAATGCGCTCCATCTTGCGCATGGCCTCCACAATGTCGTCGTCCAGCTGCATGGCGCTGTTGGGCAAAATGGGCTTGGGGCTGCTGAGGGGATACTTGGTCAGCAGGGACACGTCCACCTGTTCCTCTGGGTGGGTACGCTCCCGGTCCTCCACCAGGCGGCGGATACTGGAGCGGGCTACATAGTTGTTTTCAAAATTCAGCGGACCGCCTACGCAGCCGCCGGTACAGGCGGAGCATTCCAAAAAGGTCAAATCGCTGAGCTTGTTGTTTTCCACTTCCTCCAGCACGCGAATGACATTCTCGATGCCGTCCACCGCCATGGAATTTTCCGGGCACACGGCCACGGCCTCGCCGCCGCTGTTGGCCCAGCCGATGCCGTAGGAGGTAGCCTTGAGCAGGCTTTCGTCCATGGTATGGCTCCGGGTATGGCTGGAAAGCAGCCCGTAGATTTCCAGTACGGAAATCGCGCCATCCACCGCGCTGGTTTCATGGCCGATAGGGCTGCGGATAGCCGTTACCTTGGCCGGGCAGGGTGTGATAAAGAAGCACCCGACCTCCTCCGGGGGCACGTTGTTCTTGCGGCAGAATTCGTGCCGGGCAATGAGCGCCGCGGCTTCCATGGGCTGGCGCACATCCACGATGTGCTCAATCAGGTCGGGGAAGCGCACCTGAATCAGCCGCACAATGGCCGGGCACGCCGCGGAAATCAGCGGTTGCGGCAGCCCCGGCTGGCGCAGCTTCTCCCGGATAGCCCGGGTCACCACATCCGCTCCCCGAGCCACCTCGAACACATCGTCGAAACCCATGTGCTTGAGCCCTGTCAGCACCTGGGCAATATGCCGCAGGCTCTTGAACTGACCGTACAGGGAAGGCGCGGGAAGCGCGATTTTATACTTGAACCGGCTGATGGAGGACAGCGGGTCCGTTACGGCCACCTTGGCATGGTAATCGCACACCCGGATACATTCCCCGCAGTCGATGCACCTTTCGTCAATGATGTGCGCCCGGCCGCCCCGGACGCGGATGGCTTCGGTGGGGCAACGCTTGAGGCAGTTGGTGCAGCCCCGGCACTTGTCCTTCTCCAGCCGGACGGAATGAAAGCGTTTCTTTTCCGTCTCCATCTCCTGTGCCTCCTCCTCCCCGGCAGCTGCGTCCGGGGCGTATCACAATCGTCTATGCAGGGCGCGGGTCACTTGCCGTCCAAACGGAAGCCCATGGTGATGCTGGTACCCACTCCCGCCTGGCTCTGAATCTCAAAGGTCGAGGCGTTTCGCCGCATGTTGGGCAATCCCATGCCCGCGCCAAAGCCCAGGGAACGGGCTTCCTCATTGGCGGTGGAATACCCTTCGGTCATGGCCTTGTCAATGTCGGGGATGCCCGGCCCCACGTCCTTAGAGCACAGGGTTACCTGCTGAGGGTCCACCGTCAGCGTCAGCGTGCCGCCCATGGAATGAATCACCAGGTTCAGCTCCACCTCATAGCTGGCCACGGACACCCGGCGGAGCACGCCGCTGTCCACGCCCAGCTGTTTCAGCTTGCGCTTGATGGCGGCGGAAGCCTCCCCCGCGGTCTCATAGGCGCCGGCGGCAACGGGATATACTTCTCGAATCAAGACTTGACTCATGGGGATTTCTCCTTCCCGGATCAGCTCTGGGGCTTTTCCTTGGTACCTGGCAGCCCGTGGAGGTACAGTTCTCCGCAAGCCGTGTAGGTGGTCATCTTGGTGGCCAATACCGGCAGGTCGATTTCCCGGGCCGCCTCCAAAATGTCTTCTCCGGGACGCTTCCCCCGCGCGAACACCACGCAGATGATGTCCAACATCTCCGCCGTGCGCACCACATGCGCGTTTACCAGCCCGGTAATCAGGATCGTGCGATCCTTCACAAAGGCCAGCACATCGCTCATCAGGTCCGACCCGCAGGCCGTCACAGCCTCGGTGTCCAGCTTGTCCGCCCCGGTCAGCACCTCCGCCTGAAGGATCTCCGCGATCTGTCTCAGGGTCATCCGTGCATCATTCCTCTCATCCAACAATTATCCGTCCTGGGAAAGCATGGCTTCCCAGGTGATTTTGATTCTGTAGTGCAACCCCAGCGCTTCCATTTTCAACTGCGCCGAAGCGGTGGTAAGGTCCGTACGGGCCGCTTCCTCCAGCCGCGCGGACGCTTCCGCCCCCGACTGGCAGAGCAGTTCCAGGCGCTGGGCCAGCGCGGGCACGGGGCTGACAAAGCGTTCCGTAAGCACTTGCAGCATTACCTGGCACTGTTCCAGACCTTCCGCCGCCATGCTCAGCGTCTCCTCCAGGGTCATTTCCCCCCGGTCCACCAACAGCGCGGCATCCCGCCACTGGTCGGCCAACGCCGGCAACAGCGTCATGGCCGCCTCGATGACGTCCAGCTGTCCCCGCATCCCCGTCAGCCGTAAAGGCAGTTCCGGCCGGGTCAGTTCATGGATGTAGGTATCCACCGCCTGCTGGGTATCCAGGCGCTCCCGGACCCGCTGCGCGTCCTCCTGTGTGCCGTAGGCGCTGAGCAGCACGCGGTACTTGTCTCCGTCCTGGGCCACATATCCCGGCGCGCCGCGGTCGGAATAGGCCTGGCTCTTCTCCTGCGCTGCCTCGGCAGAGCTGAACACGCCGGTTTGCAGGCAATACCAGGTTTCCGCCGGGCAGGTCACCTGACGGGTTTCTACCGTTTCGTCAAAGGCAGCGGTCAAAGGCGTGGGCGTAGGCGTCGCAATCACTGCGGCCGAGAGTTCTTCGCCGTCCGTCAACCGGCTTGCCAGGCCCGCCAGCACCACCAGCGCCGAAAGCGCCATCAATGCCCGGGCTCCCATCCCGCCGCGGGCAACCCTCCGCCTGCGTTCCGTCCGTCTCCTGCGCTGCACGGTCATCCCTCCCCTTGTTACAGGGAAGCCTATGCCCGCCTTCCCGCGCTTATGACGCCTTGCCAAAGGCGCGGGTTTGTGTTAGGATGCAAGTACACAAAAGGAGGAGACCATGCCATGCGTTATCATATCGATACCATTCCCGTGTGGGACGCCCTGAAGCTGGAGGGTGAGTGCCCCCTGTGCGCCCTGCGGCGCAAGCTGGAGCTGGGCGAAGTGGAGCGCTACCTGGGCGCGTCGGTCATGGAACCGGATACCCGCATCCAGGTCAACGAGAAGGGCTTCTGCGCCCGTCATCACGCCATGCTTTTTGCCGCGAGCAACCGCCTGGGCCACGCACTGATGCTTCACACCCACCTCAAGGAAACCGAAAAGCGGCTGGAGAAACCCCTGGAAGCCGCCCTGAAAGCCGCCAAGACTTACACGGAGTGCTCCCTGGCCGCCCGGCTCACGTCCAAAGGACAGACCGCGCGCAAGGAGCTGGAAAAGGCCGCGCAGGACATGGCCGGCCTGGGTCACAGCTGCATCCTCTGCGACAGCCTGCAGGCCAATATGGACCGCTATGTCGCCACCTTTTTCCATCTGTATGAGCACGACGCGGACTTCCGGGCCCAGTTGGAGAAATCCAAGGGCTTCTGTCTCCCCGACGCGTCCACGCTCATGGAGAAGGCCGCGGAATTCCTTCCCGCCAAGCTGGTGGGACCCTTCGCGGAGCTGCTGGTCTCCCTGACCCAGGAAAACCTGGCGCGCATGGAAAAGGATATTGAATGGTTTACCCTCAAATTCGACTACCGCAACCAGGACAAGCCCTGGGGCGATTCCAAGGACGCCGTGGAACGCACCGTAAACAAGCTGCGCGGCTGGTGCGTGGGCGCCGAACCCAACCCCAAGGAAAAATAACCGTCTTTGCATGCCGCCGGGCCGTTCCCGGCGGCCGTGTTACTTTTGGGCGTCCGGGGGCGTGAACTGCTCCAGGCGAACGCCGGCTTCTTTGAAGATCTCCAGGGAAAATTGGTCCGGGTAGCCCTCCTGGTACACCACCCGCTGGATACCCGCGTTGATAATCATTTTCGCGCAGACGCTGCAGGGCTGATGGGTGCAGTACAGCGTTGCGCCGTCAATGGAAACCCCCAGCTTCGCAGCCTGGATAATGGCGTTCTGCTCCGCATGAATGGCGTAGCACAGCTCCGCCCGGGTACCCGAGGCAATGTTCAGCCTGCGCCGCATGCACTCGCCCCGTTCCTTGCAGGTGCGCAGGCCCGCGGGGGCGCCGTTATACCCGGTGGTCATGATGCGTTTGTCCTTTACGATCACGCAGCCGATACTCCGTCCCGGCATAAAGCAACTGGTCCATCCGGCGATCACGTGCGCCATTTCCATAAAGCGAATATCCCACTTGTCCATGGGCGCATCCTCCCGTACAGCGCGCCCGGCGGATACGCAAAAGCCGCTCTTCCGCTCCGCCGCCGCAGAGATTTTTTAACATTATATAGTTTTTCACGGGGAATGTCAAACATGGAGCCCGCGCCGCATACCTTCCTGCGAAGGAAGGTGAACAACGTGGCGACAAGCCTGAAAAAGCAAGCGGCCGTCCTGACCCTGGCCAACGGGTATACTCGCGTTCTCGGCTTCGGCCTGCGCCTGGCGCTGGCGAGGCTGATGGACCCGCAGGCGCTGGGACTGATGGAAATGGCCTCCTCCGTAAGCATGCTGGCCCTGACCCCCGTCACCGCGGGCACGCCCATGGCCATGAGCCGCCTGACCGCCAAGCGCCCGGCCTGCGATCAACCGCAGGTGCTATGGGCGGGGCTTTCGCTGGTGCATCGCATGTCTCTGGCGCTGATGCCCGCGCTGCTTTTGCTCTCGCCGCTGCTGGCCCGCCTGCTGGGAGACATGCAGACGCTCCCCAGCCTGGTGTGTACGGTTCCGGCCGTCTGGCTGCTGGGACTGTGCGGAGCATATAGCGGCTGGTATTACGGCCGTGAAAACACCCGCCTGCCCGCCCTGTGCGAGGCTACGGAGCAGACGGTCCGCCTGCTGTTGTCCCTGGGCCTTTTAACATTGCTGGCCCCCGCTTCCCTGGGCGTGCAGGCGGCGCTTCCCCAGGCGGCGGAGGTGCTGGCCGCCCTGTGCGCCGTAGCGGTGATGTACAAGTGCAGCCATGCGCCCCGCTTGCGCCGGGAACCCAGTCCGGCGCTGCGCAAGCAGATTTTCCGTTTATGCGTTCCTACCATACTGGCCCGGCTGTGCGTCACGGGCTCGCGGGCGCTCACCGCGGTGGTGCTGCCCGCCTGCCTGCGCATGTCGGGTTTGAGCGCCCAGGCAGCCACCGCGCAGTTCGGCATGCTGACCGGCATGGCCATGCCGCTGATGATGCTCCCTTCCGTGTTTACAGGCGCGCTGGGCGTGGTAGCTTCCCCCGCCGTTTCCGCCCGCGAATCCCATCCCCGTTCCCTGCGGCGGACCATGCGGCGGTTGCTGCTCTGGTCCGCCGCCGCCGGAGCGCTGTGCTGCGCGGGGCTCCTTGCGGGCGCAGACTTTATTGGCGACGTTGTCTACCGGCAAAGCGCATTGTCTCCCCTGGTCCGCCTGATGGCCCCCATGACCCTGGTGCTCTCCGTGCGGCAGGTCATGGGCGGCATGATTGCCGGTTTGGGGCTGCAACGGAAGGCGCTCACCGGCACGTTGCTCGCTTCCTGCGTCACCCTGTGCCTGACGGCCTGGCTGGCCGCTATGCCTGGGCTTCGTTTGTTTGGGGCGGCGCTGGCTTCCATGGCCGGGCAGCTGGTCAACCTGCTGTGGCACGCGCTGCTTTTGTGGCGAAATACCCCCCAGGAAGCGAACGTTACCGCCGCCCTTTGAAACAAGGCCGTGCCCTGGCTCTTTCTCCGAGCGGAAAAGCGTATCCGTGCATATCCACGGCGCGTTTTTCCGCTTTTTTCTGCCTAAGAATACGGAAAACTTCCCTGCAACCTCTTCACAATGTGCGGAAATATGGTATAATGAAAGCTGTGCTTATCACCAATTTCCATATTCAAGATGTTCTCCACCCCATGGAGAGCATTGGGAAGGGGGACCTTTGTCCGTGTTTGGTTCACGTCTGTTTCCCGGGGGTGTTCACCCCCACGAGGGCAAAAACGGCAAGGCTGTCAATGGTCTCAACCCCATCGCGCAGCTCTCTGCCCCGCCGCGGGTCATCATCCCGCTGCAACAGCACATCGGCGCTCCCGCCAAGGCCCTGGTCAAAAAGGGCGACCATGTAAAGGTCGGCCAGTTGATCGGCGAAGCGGGCGGCTTTGTGTCTGCGCCTGTCCACGCCTCCGTTTCCGGAACGGTGGTGGACATTCAGCCCTGCATCCTCGCCAGCGGCGCGCAAGCTCCTGCCGTCATCATTGACAATGACTACAAGGAGGAATGGGTGGAATTGCAGCCCTCGACGCATCCCGAGACACTCACCGCAGCGGAGCTGCAGCAGATTGTCCGGAACGCCGGTATCGTGGGCTTGGGCGGCGCTACCTTCCCCACCGCCGTAAAGATTACGCCTTCCAATGGGAAGAAGATCGAAAAGCTGGTCATCAACGGCGCGGAATGCGAACCCTACCTGACCGCCGACCATCGCCTGATGCTGGAAAAGGCCGCGGAAATCATCGACGGTATCCGCCTGATGATGCTGGCGCTGGAGGTCAAGGAAGCCATCATTGGCGTGGAGGACAACAAGCCCGACGCCATCGAAGCGCTCCGCGCCGCCGCAAACGCCACCGAAGGCATTACCGTACGGGCGCTGCCCGTGCGCTACCCGCAAGGCGGCGAAAAGCAGCTGGTTTACGCGCTTACCCGCCGCAAGGTGCCCGCCGGCGGCCTGCCCCTGGACGTGGGCGTGGTCGTGGCCAATGTGGGCACGGTCTACGCCATCGACCGGGCCATTCGGGAAGGTCGTCCCCTCATTGAGCGGATCACCACCGTGGGCGGCCTGGTGCGCAACCCCGGGAATTTCCTGGTGCGCATCGGCACCCCCATCAGTGAGCTGATCGAAGCCGCAGGCGGCATGGAGGATGGCGTCAAGCAGTTCCTCTACGGCGGTCCCATGATAGGCATGGCCATCGCCCGCACGGATATTCCCGTCACCAAGGGATGTTCCGGCATTCTTTGCCTGGGCCAGGAAGCCATGGAACCCATGGAGAGCGCCTGCATCCGTTGCGGACGCTGCATGCGCGCCTGCCCCATGAACCTTGCGCCCGCCAAGATCGACGCCCTCATGCGGGCTGACCGCTACGAAGCCGCCGCTGCCATCGGGGCCATGAATTGCATCGAATGCGGCTGTTGCACCTTCGTCTGTCCCGCAAAGCGCAGCCTGACCCAGAGCTGCCGTGTTGTCAAGCGCGTCGTAGGCGACCGCCGCCGCAAGGCGCAGGCCGCTGCCAAGGCCGCCGAAGCGGCCGCCAAGAAGGAGGGTTAAGCATGCAGAAAAATCTTGCGGTTTCCTCTTCGCCGCACCTGAGAGATAACGTATCCACCCGGCGCATCATGCAGGAAGTTTGCCTGGCGCTGGCCCCCGCGGGCATCGCGGGCATCATCCTGTTCGGCGCGCATGCGACTGTGCTCATTGCCGCCAGCGTCATCACCGCGGTGCTTGCCGAGTTCTTCTACCAGAAGCTGACCCATCAGAAGGTTACCGTAGGCGACTGGAGCGCCGTGGTAACGGGTCTGCTGCTGGCGTACAACCTGCCCGCCAACGCGCCGGCATGGCTGGCGGTAGTGGGCGCGGTGATTGCCATTGTGCTGGTGAAGCAGATTTTCGGCGGCATCGGCAGCAACTTCATGAACCCCGCGCTGGCCGCCCGCGCCATTCTCTTTGTGAGCTGGGCCACGCAGATGACCAGCTACCCGGCCACCCGCTTCATGCTGGACGGCGTTTCCACCGCCACGCCTTTGAGCTTTCTGGGTTCCGGCAACGTTGCCGGCGTTAACCTGAGCGATCTGTTCCTGGGCAACGTTCCCGGCGTGCTGGGCGAAACCTGCAAGCTGGCGCTGCTGGTAGGCGGCGTGTATCTGATTCTGCGCCGCATCGTGGATTGGAAGATTCCCGTGGCCTTCATCGCCACCGTGTTTGTCTGCTACCTGATCAAGGACGGCGCGGAAGTGGCCCTGTACCAGATTCTGGCCGGCGGCCTGTTCCTGGGCGCGTTCTTCATGGCCACGGACTATGCTACCAGCCCGGTTACGAATCTGGGCCGCGTCATCATGGGCATTGGTTGCGGTATTTTCCTCTTTGTCATCCGCGCTTACGCTTCCTATCCGGAAGGATGCTCCTTCGCCATCCTGCTGATGAATGTCGCTACCCCGCTGATTGACAAGTATACCATGCCCAAGCCCTTTGGGGAGGTGAAACAGCATGCCTGACACGCAGAAAAAGAATGCCTTTCAGGTTTTCATGAACGGTTTGATTACGGAAAATCCCACCTTTGTGCTGATGCTGGGTATGTGCCCCACCCTGGGCGTTACCACCGCGGCCATGAACGGCATCGGCATGGGCCTGGCCACCACGGCGGTGCTCATCTGCTCCAACCTGCTGATTTCCCTGCTGCGGAACATCATCTCCGAGCGGATTCGCATTCCCGCCTTCATCGTGGTCATCGCCTCCTTCGTGTCCATCGTGGAAATGCTGCTCAAGGCTTATCTGCCTGACCTGAGCGACGCGCTGGGCGTGTACATCCCCTTGATCGTGGTGAACTGCATCATCTTCGCCCGTGCGGAGGCCTTCGCCTTCAAGAATCCCCCCATCGCTTCCCTGGCCGACGGCCTGGGCATGGGCCTGGGCTTCACCGGCGCGATCACCATTCTCTCCGCCATCCGTGAGCTGCTGGGCAGCGGCACCATTTTCGGCGCGCAGCTGATGCCCGAAAGCTACGAGCCCATGGCCATTATGCTGCAGGTTCCCGGCGGATTCATCACCCTGGGCCTGCTGCTGATCCTGGTTAACGGCATCCGCAAGGGCTTGGCCCGCCGCAAAGAAATGAAGGCAAAGGAGGAGCTGGCCTGATGAATACGTACCTTACCATTCTGATCGGCTCCATACTGGTCAACAACTACGTCATGAACAAGTTTATGGGTATCTGCCCCTTCCTGGGCGTTTCCAAGAAGGTGGACACGGCCCTGGGCATGGGCATGGCGGTTACCTTCGTCATGACGCTGGCTTGCTTCATGTCCTGGCTGGTGGAGCACTTCCTGCTGGTTCCCTTCGACCTGATGTACATGCGCACCATCGCCTTCATCCTGGTGATCGCCGTACTGGTGCAGCTGGTGGAAATGGCGCTGAAGAAGCTGAGTTTCTCCCTGTATCAAGCGTTGGGCGTATATCTGCCCCTGATTACCACCAACTGCGCCGTGCTGGGCGCGGCCATTCTGAACTCCGACACGGGCTACAACCTGCTGGAGAGCGTGGTCAGCGGCTGCAGCGCCGCCCTGGGCTTCACCCTGGCGCTGCTGCTCATGGCCGGCATTCGCGAACGTCTGAGCCTGAGCCATATGCCCAAGTGGATGGACGGCTTCCCCGGCGCGCTGGTAACCGCGGGCCTGATGGCCGTGTCCTTCATGGGCTTCGGCGGCCTGATCAAGTAAGGGGGACGAAGCAATGGATATTTTGTGGGCTGCCATTATCCTGGGCGCCATGGGCCTGATCTTCGGCCTGCTGCTGACGGGCGCCTCCAAGGTGTTCGCGGTACCTACCAATCCCAAGCGCGACGCCGTGCGCGAGGTGCTGCCCGGCGCTAACTGCGGCGGTTGTGGCTATCCCGGCTGCGACGGCTGCGCTGACGCCATCGCTGCCGGCAAGGCGCCCGTAAACGCCTGCCCCGTCGGCGGCGCGGACGTTGCGGCAAAGATTGCCGACATCATGGGCGTCGTCGCCGATACCACCGCCGTAAAGAAGGTTGCCCAGGTAATCTGCCAGGGCGATATTGAGCATTGCAAGAACAAATTCAAGTATACCGGCATTCAGGACTGCGTTGCCGCGACCCTGGTTTCCGACGGCAACCGCGCCTGCAAGTACGCTTGCCTGGGTCTCGGTACCTGTGTGCGCGCCTGTCCCTTCGATGCGATTCACATTGACGAGCGCCTGAAAATCGCCGTGGTGGACCCCGAGAAGTGCCAGAGCTGCGGGAAGTGCGTGGAAGCCTGTCCCAAGCATGTGCTTGAGCTGCAGCCGGTGACCCGTCCCGTGCGCCTGCTGTGCCGCGCTGCGGACGAGGGCTACCTGGTCAGCGACAACTGCCGCGTGGGCTGCATCGGCTGCGAGCGTTGCGCCCTCGCCTGCAAGTTTGAAGCCATTACCATGGTGAACCACCTGCCCAAGATTGACCTGGACAAGTGCCGCGGCTGCATGATGTGCGCCGAAGCCTGCCCCACCGGCGCCATTTGGGCAGACTGGGACAACCGCAAGATCGCTGAAATCAACAAGGACGAATGCATCGGCTGCGGCATGTGCAAGCGTCAGTGCCAGTTTGAAGCCATTGTAGGCGAAGTGAAAAAACCCCATGTGGTCACGAACGCCTGCACCGGCTGCGGCAAGTGCGCCGAGAAGTGCCCCAAGAAGTGCATTACCCTGAAGGTTCGCGAGCATACCCGCGACGCCAATGCCAAGGTTGGCACGACGCCTGAAGAAGTGCTGGCAGTGAAGCCCGCTGCCGCGCCTCAGCGCACCCCTGAAATGGAGGCCAAGATCAAGGCTGCGCTGGAGGCCAAGGCTGCCCGTGAGGCCGCTGCCAAGGAGACCAGCAATCCCATGAAGAGCAACGAAACCACGGTGCAGACCGAGAAGGCGAAGTAATTCTTCATTTTCGGCTGTTACTGGATTTTGCTCATCACACAAGCACAAGGGCTTACCACCGGTGGCTCACCGGTTCGGTAAGCCCTCTTTTTGTGATTGAGAAAGCGCCCCTGCCCGATGGGCGGGGGCGCTTTGTCCGTTGACAATGTTTTTTGCTTCTTTTTTTGCAAATTGACCCTTGCATGCTTGTAAGTACAGGAAATTTCGCGCCTGCGGACGCGACCAGAGGGCCTTCCGATCGCCCCTTGTGCCCCTTCGGCCCCATACTTGTTGCATTTTTGCAAGTAAGGAAGGCCGTAATCTCATTTTCTATATAGCCTCATGAAGAATATGCCCTTTTTCAACAATCTGAGCGCCCGTCCGCTTTACAACGCTCTTTTTCCGTTGTACTTTTATTCCTTTGCAGTCCGAATTTCAAAGGGACAGCCATAGAGCGTCTCTTCCCGCTTCACGTCATAGGCAAAGCCAGGAAAATCCTTTCGGACGGAGATCGTATTCAAGCACTGGTATCCCAGCCGATGGTACAGGCTGATCGCCCGTTGATTTCTTGCGGCAGCTTCAATGTACATGGAAACGGAATAGGCGCTCACGATTTCCTCCGCAAGCCTGATTGCCTCTGTGCCAATGCCATGGTTCTGGTGCTCGGGTTTTACAAAAAGATCTTCCAACCAGTCGCATGCGCCGCCCCGGCTGCCTAAATGCAAAAAGCCAACCCATCCTTCTTCCGTACGAATCAGGTAAAAACGGTGCCCTGTACGCGTCCAGGCGTCAAGGTCTGTCCGAGCCTCCGCGTCAGATTGTTTGTACTGATTATGCGCCAGCCAGAACCCCTGAATCAATGCTAGCGCATCCTGCTCAAGCGTAATGTCATATTCCTGCAACTGCACCATGGGATCGTGTCACGCTCCTTTGCCTGGCTGCATCACAGGCGTTCCGTCAAAAGCCCCGTCCGCTGCCCCCGCCATGGGAATGACCGCCCGAGGAGGTATGCACGCCGCTTCCCATTCCCCCGCCGCCCGGGCCTCCGCCGTTTTGCGGCTTTGCCCGATGCACCACGGTACTCCGAAGATAGCGCTCATCGTCCGTCTCCACGTGAAAATCGCTATGGGCGTTCAAATCATAATGATAGGTGCTTCCCCGGAGCCGATATCTGGCCACGACCGCGGCCACCATCGCTACCGCCGTGCCTAAGCCCGCCAGCACCGCCACCCAAATTTCCCCAGTGGTAAGCCTGTTGTACCGCCCGCTTAGGCGCTCCCCTGTGGCGGTATCATACCGGAAGGAACCTTCCTGCACGCCTGCGGCCATGAAGGTTTCCAGCCGGTCCAGCAACTGCAGCGTGGATTCTGCGTAGTCGCCTGCAGCCAAAGCATCATAGCTGCAGTCGAACAACGCCTGAAGCCTGCTGTCAGTAATCATATCAATCATGATCCCCGCGGTGGAAATGGTTGGCACCCGGTTATGCATATCAATCAAGTAGAGCAGTCCCGAACGATCCTCCCCCACGCCGTAACCATGCTCGTCGTAGTAATCATCGGCATAGGCCAGCGATTGCCCCGTTCGCGGTTCGTAGCTGGTGACAATCACCACATCCACCTGGTAGCGTTGGCTGATTTCCTGTGCCCGCTGCTCAATTTCAGCTTCCTCCTGCGATGTGAACAGCGCCGCGTCGTCCACCACCACAGGCAGCTCCGCCAGCGCCGTCAGGGGAAACAGCAGCGCTGCCAGCAGGGCGCACAGCTTTTTCACCATAGCAGCGCACCTCCCAGGCAAAGCAAACCGCTCACGGCCGCTCCCACGGTCGCTGCAATGCCCAGCAGCTTGCCCCAGTTGATGGGCAGCTTTCCGCACACGTTCCCGGTCTGCGCGTTCATCATGTAGTAATAGGTTTCCCCGTCCGCCCTGTTCCGGTACGTCAGCACCCAGGTGGGCAGCAGCAGATAGCGCAGATGCGCTTCCTGGGTCTGGAAGGTAGCCGAACCATGCAGGGTATCGTAATGCAAGCCCTGCGTCATAATCTGCCTGGCGTTCTCCTGCGCCTCCCGCTCCATGTCAGCCTGAGCGGACGCCATGGGGACGTCCCGCCGGTGCGCCATATAACCGCTCAACAGCGCCGTGGAAAACGGGCGCAGCGCATCAAACCGGTAAGGATGAACGCCGTCAGCCAGCTTGCGGTCGCATTGATTCAACGCCTTGCGCATCATTTGGCGGAAGCGGATGCCGCCTGTCCGGTGTATATGGAAGAAACGGGTGGTAATAACGTCATACTTGGGCGTACTGGCAACCGATACGCGCGTTCCTTCGCCCTGATACTCTCCCCAGCCGGAAAGCTCGCCCATCCAGAAGGGGTAATACACCCCCGTCAGTTTTTCCAAAGCCTCCTGGGCAAAAAATTCCCGGCGCACAAACCGTCTTTGGGCCAGAAACTCTTTGAATTTTTCCAGCGCACCCTCCCGGTTGATGGCAAAAGGTATCATGCCGTCGGGATGAAATTCCTCGGAAACACGGTCCATTAACGTAACGGGATTGTGGCAATAATAGCAAAATGTAGCGGCGGTGGTCTCGTCGGTTACCAGCTCGGCGCCGCAGGAAGAGCAATGGTAGGAATGCGTACGCGGCGCCGCCTCCTGCGGAGGCGCGTCCTGTTTCTCCACCTGTTCCTGCGTAAATTCCGCTTCGCAGAATGGACAGACCAGCTTCTCCTTTTCCGGCTCATAGACCAGATATGCGCCGCAAGACGGACACTTGAGGGTATGGGCTTGCGTCACAAGCAGTCTCCTTTCCATGACGGCCCCGTAGCGTTTCTGCTCTTAGTCCCAGAACAGCAACTCAAAGCTGGGATATTCCTTGGATGCGCCGGTAGCGTCCTCCACCGTATAGCTTCCGGTACACCGGCCATACATTTTTACTTCGCTATCCAGGATCAGCTGCGGTTCATCCATGGTGGTCACGATCACGATATTGCGATACTGGCCGCTCTTTTTATCCATGGCCATTTGAATCACCCACTGGCCGTCGCTGGTCTGCTCATAGCTGACTACATAAAGGGTGTAGCCCATGACCCGGCCCGTATAGCCGGACAGCTTGTCCGTCAGGGTGGAATAGGCCGGCTGAACCGCTTCTTCCCGCCATTGACGCTGCCGGTCCGCCTCGGTAAGAACGCGGGTCATGGTCTGCGTCATGCGCCGGGAAGTATAGTCCTTCTTGTCAAAAGCCAGTACCAGGTTATACTCTCCCTCGGCGGAAGTATCAATGGTAAAGGAAAATTCGCCGGAGTTATTGGTCGTCACCTTTTTGGCATAATCCCCCACCATGCACTGAACGGTCACATTTTTCACGGTCGTACCCGAAATTACCAGCTTATCCCCGGTGAGCTCCGTGGGCAAAGGCGTATCCAGGTTTACGGGAATCATATTCTTTTGATAGGTAGTAGTATTGAACACCTTTTCGGAGACTACCGTATCCCCATTGAACACGCTGACGGTCATCAGGTATACGCCTTCCTCCGCAAGCTCCACATCCAGAGAGAAGTCTCCGGACTTATTGGCTGTATCTTCCACGCGGATGGGATCGGGAGAAGACATGCGCATAACCACGCCGACCACCTGCAGCCCCGCCAGACAGTTGCCCTCCACGGTAAAGCTGCCGGTATTGGTTTCCGCCGGAGGCTCGTTGTCAAAGACCACCGCGCCCACCGCGTCGGCGGGCAATTCCTCGATTTCCGTGAACTTCCAGGTGAGCATGACGTCCACCAGCGCGTTACGGTCGGCGGACTTCAGCTCCCGGTCCCTCACGCGGAAATCCACGGTAATGGTGTAACCGTTGCGGATGGTCCGGCGGGCATAACCGCGGTAGGTGGTTCCCTGGTAATTCTGCTTATAGGTCAGCGTCAGGAAACGCCCCGCCTCGTCGCTGATGGTTTTCCAGTCCGCAGCGGAATAAGTAATACCGTTTTCGGAATAGATCGTCCCTTTATCATGGCCGGTGCGGAAATTGGTGCGCATCTGGGTGGATTGCTGATCCAGGTCAAAATACATTTTGGACTGTTCGTCCTGGATAGCGGAAATCCGCAGCCGCGCGTCGCCAGCGGTATCCCACGCCTCCAGCAAAACGCCTTCCTCCGCCCACTGCGCCAGCATCTCCTCCACCGTGGTTCCCTGATTGGCCACCCACTCGGGATGCTCCGACAGATTCTCCGGAGTCAACAGAATGTAGTCGTCGCTCACCTCGCATGTGGCATGAATGTTCTCAAAGGTGAACGTCTGCGCGCTGGCTGCTGCGCAGAACAGCACCCCCAGCAACACAAGGAGCGTGAAGAGCAATTGTTTCTTCATGGTGAAGATCGACCATCCTTCCTGTCATTTCTCCGTTTGAGCGCATAACGTACAGCGCCGCGCATGCGTTGGTAATAATAAAAAAATACAATAGAAAATTCTCCATCGGGATAGACAATTCCTTTTTTCCATCACGGAATCCGCAGAATGTTACACGGAAATTTCCGCCGCCGAAAGACGCATTTTCAGCCGCTGAGGGATAACCCGCCTTGTACAGCGGCATACTAAGGGCAATATCACTTGCATGCTGGAGGCGCTCCATGTATATGAATCCCTATCGTCCCCCACGGCCTGCGCGGCACGGCGAACGTCGGCAAATCGCCAGGGCGTTCCTGGTCTTTGTGCTGGCGTTGGGCTTGCTGGGCGGCATGTGTCTGCTTTTGCGCCCCCGTACGGAAGCCTCTTCCGTCTACCAGGCCGTCGCCGCGCTTCCGGACGTATCCGCCGGGACGCAGGCCCCATTGCCTGCCTCTGTCACGGCCTCCCTGCCCCGGGACGCTTGGACCGCCGCGGTTTCCTATGACGCCCAGCGCCTGGCCTCCGGGCGCATGATGCTTGTGGACCGGGCGCATCCGCTGCCACAGGAAGCCGCCGCTCCCAACACGTTCAACATTCTGGCGCATTCCCACGGAACCATCGCCTGCCGGGATCTTCAGGCGGTGCTCGGGGAAGATACCCTGCTGGCCCTGGAAGCGCTCTTCGCCGCCGCGCGACAAAACCATATCAACCTTTTGACCGTTTTCCGCGGAAGCGTTTCCGCCGCCCAGCAGAAGAACCTTCAAATTGAACGCTTCTGCCAGCTGGCCAACGCCCTGTCCCTGGAGGATGCCTTTGCCCAGGCCATGCGCGAAATCGCTCCCGCCGGAGCCTCGGAGCACCAGACCGCCTGGGCCGTGGACATCCGCCTATGCGACGGTTGGGACCAGCTGCCCCGAAGCGAACCCCTCAGCGCTTCCGCGGAAGGGCAATGGCTGCTGGAGAATAGCTGGCGGTTCGGACTGATTCATCGCTATGGCGAGGACGCGCCCGACCCCGACCCATCCTGCGACGCCTATCACTTCCGTTACGTCGGCAAAGCCCATGCCGCTCTGATGCATGCCCTGGGGCTCGCTCTGGAGGATTATCTGGCCCTGCTGCACGAAAAAGGCGTCCTCACGCTCTGGGACGCTTCCGGCACGCCGGTATCGTCGGCCTTGTGCGCTCCGGTAACGCAAACCTTGACGCTTTGCGCGCCCATGCAAGCGCAGTTGGAAGATGTGAGCCTGGACAACCTGGGCTGGGGCGTGGCTTCCTACCTGTGGCCGTCGGAAAGCTGAGTTTTTGCAAAGCGTCCGCCCGGGCGCAGCAGTACGCGTCGCACGCGCCCCCGCAGCATGCTCACATCAAGGGGACCAATCCGGCGGCTATCGTTGGAACTGTCCCGGTTATCCCCCAGGACAAAGACTTCCCGCGCGCCCAGCGTCCGTGGAGGCATTTGATAAATGCGCCTTGTTTTCCCCGGGTCCAGGTATGGCTCCCGAATCGGGCGGCCGTTAATGTACACCACACTGTCGCGGATTTCCACCGTTTCCCCGGGCAGGCCGAGGACGCGCTTGACAAAGCGCTGGCGCATCCATTTGCAGCGCCTGCAATACCTGCCAGGATACAGGCAAATCACCACTTCCTGCCGCCGCGGCGCACGGAAGATGTATTCAAAGCAGGTTACCAGCAACAGGTCGCCGTCCCGCAGCGCAGCGTTCATGCTGTTTCCCCGCACGCGAATCAGCTGAAAGCACCATCTGCGCAGCGCCAACGCAGCCAGCAGAACCGCCGCAAACTGAAGGAGATCCATGGCATGCCCCTTTCTTCCCGCCGCCACGACATATGTTTCATCAGCAACCCTTCCCCGCCTCCGCCGGGTCCGGCCCCTGCTGAAGCACCTTCTTGCGGCGCTTGAGAAATACTTCCCGCTCCATCATCACAATGTGCCCGCATCCGTTACAGCGTATCTTGATATCCGCGCCGGTGCGTATGACGGTCCACGTATTGGAACCGCAGGGATGGTTCTTCTTGGTCTGCACCACATCGCCCAAACGAATTTCATCCATGTTTGCCTGCTCCTTTGCGCTAGGATACCGATATTATAACGAAAAAAGCGCCAGGAAGCAATGCGGCCCGCCGCCGGGTGGGCGAAATTTCCAAGCTTCTTGCGTTTCCCATTGCGACTGTTCCGGCGCCCGGATTTGCTTTTTTTGCGTTCCTGTGGTATAGTTAAACGGATTCTTAATGAAAGAGGTGAAGAAAGCGTGGAGCCTCCTAGTCCCAGCGTTCCAACCGGCGCGTTCCTTTCCCTTCCGCTGCTGGAACCAAGCCTGCCCTAAGACAGCCGCCCTGGTATCCAACAGTTGATTCAATACATGAAAGGAATGTCTGATAAAACATGACGCCGGAACTATGGTTCTTGTTTGGCGCGCTGATTGTGTGTATCGCGCTGTCCGCTTTTTTCTCTGCCTCCGAAACCGCATACTCCTCTTCCAACCGTTTGCGCTTAAAGTCCATGGCCGCCGAGGGCAATACCCGTGCCAAGCTGGCCCTGCGTCTCTCCGATGACTACGACCGCCTGCTGACCACTATTTTGATTGGCAACAATATTGTGAACATCGCCGCCGCCTCCATCGGCACAGTTATTTTTACGCACTTTCTTGGAAGCTACGGAGCGACGGTCTCCACGGTGGTGCTGACCCTGGTGGTGCTGATTTTCGGCGAAGTTTCGCCCAAGAGCCTGGCCAAGGAATCCCCCGAAGCCATGGCCATTGCCTCCGCGCCTCCCCTGCGCGGACTGATGACGGTTTTCAAGCCTTTGAACGCCCTATTTGTTTTCTGGCGTCAGCTTCTGTCCAAGATATTCAAACCCCGCAGCGTGGAAAGCCACATTGAAGCGGAATTGATGACCATGGTGGACGAAGCGCAGAGCGAAGGCGACATGGACGCCCATGAAGGCGAGCTGATCCGTTCCGCCATTGAGTTCAATGACATGGACGCTTACGATATTCTTACCCCCCGGGTGGATATCACCGCGCTGGAGGATACCGCCACCATGGAACAGGCTGCCGCAGTCTTCCGTGAAAGCGGATACTCCCGCCTGCCGATTTTCCATGAGGATATGGATCATGTGGTGGGTATCTTGCATGAAAAAGACTTCTACATTCGTCAACATGAAGGGGTACAGGACATCTGCGCCATGATGAAACCCGTGGTGTATGCCCCTTCCACATTGAAAATCTCCAAATTGCTCAAGCTCTTCCAGGGCAGCAAAACCCATATGGTCATCCTGCTGGACGAGTTTGGCGGGACCGAGGGTCTGGTTACTTTGGAGGATGTGCTGGAAGAGCTGGTGGGCGACATCTATGACGAGCACGACGACGTGGAAGAAGAACTGCGCCTGCTGGAAGACGGCTCCTGGCTTGTGGACGGCGGCATGCACCTGGCGGAGCTGTTGGAGCGTCTGGGAGTAGAGGATATCTATGAGGCCGACACCGCCGGCGGCTGGGCCACGGAAGTGCTGGGCTACATTCCCAAGACCGGCGAATCCTTTGACGCCGCCTGCCTGCACTGCCAGGTAACGGCTATGGACAAGCGCCGCGTCACCCAGCTGCGCATCTGGAAAAACGAGGAAGCCGCCGAAGCTCCCGCTCCCGCCCTGTAAAACGGACGTATTCCTGAAACATTTTCAAGGAGGTAACGGCATGACTCAGAAAAAAAACGCGGCGGACCGCCGTAAGCTGCTTACCCGCATTGTCAGCCTTACGCTGGCTGGACTCATGGTTTTCTCCGTGGTATTGGCCGCGGCGCTGAACCAGATTTTCTGACCGTAAGGCCGCATCCCGGCGGATGCGGCCTTTCCCGACTTTATCGCCGCCATGGAAAGGAGGAATGGCTGTATGTCGAAACGGCGTAAGCGCCGCGGAATATCCTTCGGCACGCTGGTCATGCTCCTGCTGACCTGTGTGGTATGCGCCGGTTGTTTCACGATTCTGCCCCGGCTGCAGGGGAACACGGAGCTGCATGTGGACGCCACCCAAGTATTCAGCAACCTGACCCTGGATGGTTCCATGCCGGAGTTGTCCCTGCGGGATATTCCCATTACGGTAACCACCCGCGAACCCACTCAGGCGCCAGCCACGGAAATTCCCACCTTGCAACCGGAAGTGCAGCAGCTGCTGGCTACTCCTACCCCGGCCCCCGCCAGCCTTACGCTGACCCTGGGCGGCAATATTTACGTGGACACCGCCGTGCGCAAATCCGCCTACTTCAGCGATGCGGACGCATACGACTTTGAGGAAATCATGTCCTTGCTGGCGCCTGAAATGCAGTCCGACCTTTGCATCGTCCCCTTGGAAAATCTGATTATTCCAGACGCCAAGGTTTCTTCCTTGATCGCTCCGGAGGAGGCAATCAGTCTGCTCACGGTTGCCGGCGTGGATGTTGTACCCATAGGATTCCCTAAAGCATATGATCAGGGAATGGAAGGCCTATCCGCCACGCTTACAGCCCTGCGCGGCCGCGGTTTGACGCCCGTAGGCGCTTACGCCTCCGCCGAAGAAGCCGCCTCCCCCACCCTGCTTGATATCAACGGCATTCAGGTGGCCGTGCTGCATTACGTGGACGATGTTTCCAGCACCGGCGCCAAAAAGCTCAAAAACGAGGACGCCGCCTATGCCTTGCCGGTCGCGGAAGCGGAAACCATCGCCGCGGATATTGCCGGCGCGCGCTCCGCGGGAGCGCAGCTGGTAATCGTCTCCCTGCGCTGGGGTTCCGTAGGCAAAACCGCTCCTACCAAGGCACAGACGGAGCTGACGCAGGCCATTGCCGACAGCGATGCAGATATCATTGTCGGCACGGGCACCAAAGCGGTTCAACCGGTGATATGGCTGGACGGTAAGGATGCCGCAGGCGCTTCCAAGCAGGTTCTCTGCGCCTATAACCTGGGCACGCTGCTTACGGAGGATCGCGAAAAGACCGTTTATGTCAGCGGCGTGCTGCTGCAGCTCCAACTTTCCTGTAGCTGGGACGGAAACCTGACCTTCGAGAAGCTGGCATATACCCCCACCTATACCTGGCGCTACAAGCAGGGAAGTCAATACCAGTACCGCGTCCTGGCCAGCGATTCTACCCCGCCGGACGCCATGTCCAGCGATCAGCAGGAGGTTATGAGCCGCGCGCTGAGCACCATACAAAAGGCGCTGGCGGAGTCAGTGGTCACCCAAAGGGTCCAATAAGGCCGGCAGCATCCTCCAGGGAAACAAGCATCCTGACGCTTTTCCGCTTGCGGTACAAGCGTTTCAGGTATGCCTGTCATACGGCTTCCTTGAAGAAGCAACCGGACGAACGTTGCATCCATTCCGTACACGGTATGCTTCCAAACTACAAGAATAGCGTTGCCTGTTTTCGTGTACACAACCTTTATGGAAGGCCAAGGGGCTGTTGCCAAATGGAAACGCAATAGCAACCTGCACAAAAAGCAGCAGCTAGCAATCAAAACCGGCCGCAAAAGAAGTGTTTTGGCTTCTTCTGCGGCCGGTCTTTTTGCACTTTTTTTAGGGTTAGCTACTGTGCAACAGCCCCTCAGACCGTTGGAAAAAGCATTTTTCAGGTAGGCATAAGGAAATGAAATTTCAGCCTTCCTAACCTGCAAAAAGTTCAACAAGCATGGGGCCGAAGGGGGCCAGGGGGCGACCGGAAAGCCCCCTGGTCGCGCCCGCAGGCGCGAAACCTTCCATGCTCGCAAGAAAGCAAGGAACAATTTGCAAAAAATGAAGCAAAAACCTTTGTCAACGATCTGAGGGCGGGGCGCTTTTTCTCAAAGCGCCCCGCCCTCTGTCATGCATCACATTTGTTCTGTATCAAGCCTCGTATCCCAGCGTCGCCAGGAAACGTTTCATACCGGCCAAACCGGCCTCGTCCTGCTTGTATACGCCGGCATCAGCCAGTACCTGGGCGCATACGGCGGCAACTTCCTCTCGGAGCACCTGTTCCGCCTGGCTCTCCTCCGCGCACAGGCCGCGCCGGGCCACAATCTCCTCCAGCCACGCCCAATGCTTATCGCTGGGATCGTTCTCCGCCGGGCGCACCATGGGCTTCTCCCCGGTCAAATAAGCCTCCAGCAGTTTCAGCTCCGTCTTGAGCCGCCCCGGCAGAATAAACAGGCCCATCACCTCAATCAGGCCGATGTTTTCCTTCTTGATATGGTGCAGCGGCGCATGGGGATGGAAGATGCCCAGGGGATGCTCGGCGCTGGTGCGATTGTTGCGCAGCACCAGGAGCAAACGATATTTACCGTCCACCTTGCGCAAAATAGGCGTCACGGTGTTATGGGGCTGCCCCTCGGTTTCGGCGTACACCTGGCAGGCAGGATCGCTGTACTTCCGCCAGGCTTCCAGGAGTTTGTTCGCCAGTTCAATCATGCGGGCCGGTTCCTCACCGGTCAAGGCCAGCGCGGACATGGGCCAATCCAGAATACCTGCTTCTACCTGCGGGTCGGGACACTTCAGCGCGCAACGAATGGGCGCTTTGTCCATGGGGAAGGTGTAGTGCCCGCCCTGGAAATGATCGTGATTCAGGATGGAACCGCCCACGATGGGCAGATCGGCATTGGAGCCAAGGAAGTAATGCGGGAACTGCTCCACAAAGCTGAACAGGCGTTCAAAGGTCCCCCGGGAAATTTTCATGGGCACGTGCTTGCTGTTGAAAATAATGCAATGCTCCGGATAGTACAGATAGGGCGAATACTGGAAGTACCAGGGATCCCCCGCCAGCGTTACCGGAACAATGCGGTGATTCTGGCGCGCGGGAAAATTGTTTCGTCCTGCATAGCCGGGGTTCTCCACGCAAAGCATACATTTGGGATAGCCCACGCTGGGAGCGTTTTTCAGTTTTGCGATTTCCTTGGGGTCCTTTTCCGGCTTGCTGAGGTTAATGGTAATCTCCAGCTCGCCGCAGGGGCTTGCCGCAAAGTAGCGGATATTCTGGGCAATGGAGTCCACCTTGATGTAATCGCAGTCGCGGCACATCTGGTAAAAATCCTCTGTCGCAGCCTGGGGATCGCCTGCCGCCATATGCCGGGCAAACTGTTCCCGCACTTGCGCAGGGGCAGGGGTAACGCAGCCCATCAGGCGCGCGGAAAAAAGGTCCCGGGTGGTTTGCATATCCTCAATGATGCCCTTCTCCACCGCAGCGTCGCACAGGCAGCGAAGCAACGCGGTAGCCGTTGCCGGAATCTCTTTCTCTTCCACCTGCATCTCCGCAGGCGCGTCCATACCCATGGCGTCCAGCAGCAAATTGCGGCAGAACGCCCGGTCCAACGGGTCCATCAATGCCTTTGCCTGCGCAAAGGAGAGCAGTCCTTCCAGCGCCGCCGTGACTTTCTCAGACCATTCCATGCACTTTTCCCCTTTTCTTTGCGACACATTTCAAGAAGTGTCGTTACAATTCTTCTCTTTTACTATTATAATGTGTTCATGAAAATGTGTCAATCGCCGTTATTTGCTACATTTTCTTCACCATGCCGGAAGGAGGAGTCCGTCCATGAATCCCAACAACGAAGTAAAGCCCCCGAAAAAACCGCTCATTTTTTACTATATTCTCGCCCTATTTGCTGTTTTTCTCATCAACGCCTTGCTGATGCCTTCCATCTATAAGGCTTCCATTCGTGAGGTAAATTACAGCGACTTCCTGGATATGCTGGACGCGCATGTCATTACAGAAGCGCAAATCGAGGACGACGCCATTACTTTTGTGGCCACGGTGGACGGCGTACGCGGCATCTACACCACCGGAAAAATTGACGATCCTGATCTGGTACAGCGTATGCGGGATGCCGATGTTGATTTTGGAAAGGTCATCCCTCAGCAGAATTCTCCCCTGTTGGAATTCCTGGTCGGGTGGATTCTGCCCATGGTGCTGTTCATTGCCGTAGGCCAGCTACTCATGCGCCAGCTCACCAAACGCATGGGCGGCGGACCTGGCGCGATGTCCTTTGGCAAAAGCAACGCCAAGATTTATGTCGCTGCCCAAACAGGCATTTCCTTCTCCGACGTGGCCGGGGAGGACGAAGCCAAGGCCGCTCTGGCAGAGATCGTGGACTTTTTGCATAATCCTGCCAAATACACCGCCGTGGGCGCGAAACTGCCCAAGGGCGTTCTGCTGGTAGGCCCTCCAGGCACCGGCAAAACGCTGCTGGCCAAGGCCGTGGCCGGTGAAGCCAAGGTTCCTTTCTTCTCCATTTCGGGCTCCGAATTCGTAGAAATGTTCGTAGGCATGGGCGCGGCGCGGGTTCGCGATCTGTTCAAGCAAGCCCAGGAAAAAGCGCCCTGCATTGTGTTTATCGACGAGATCGACGCCATCGGCAAAAAGCGCGACAACGGCGCCATGGGCGGCAACGACGAGCGGGAGCAGACCCTGAACCAGCTGCTCACAGAAATGGACGGCTTTGACGGCGGTAAGGGCGTGGTGATTCTGGCAGCCACCAACCGGCCTGAAAGTCTGGACAAAGCCCTGCTGCGCCCGGGCCGCTTCGACCGCCGCGTGCCTGTGGAGCTGCCTGACCTGCAAGGTCGCGAAGCCATCCTGAAGGTGCACGCCCGGAACGTAAAGATCTCTCCCCAGGTGGATTGGCGCAGCATCGCCCTTTCCACCAGCGGCACCTCCGGCGCCGAACTGGCCAACATCGTCAACGAAGCGGCGCTGCTGGCCGTTAAGGACAACCGGCAGCAGGTGGAACAGCGGGATTTGGAAGAAGCCATTGAAACCGTGCTGGCCGGTTATCAGCGCAAGGGCGCGGTCATCAGCCCCGAAGAAAAGAAAATCGTTTCCTACCATGAAATCGGCCACGCGCTGGTAGCTGCCCGGCAGAAAGCTTCCGCCCCCGTACGCAAAATCACCATCATTCCCCGGACCTCCGGCGCTCTGGGCTATACCATGCAGGTGGATGAGGACGAGCACTTCCTGATGTCCAAGGAGGAGCTTCTGAACAAAATCGCAACCCTTACGGCCGGCCGAGCCGCCGAAGAACTGATTTTCGGCAAGGTAACCACAGGCGCAAGCAACGACATTGAACAGGCCACCAAGATTGCCCGCACCATGGTTACCCGCTATGGCATGAGCGAGAATTTCGATATGACCGCCCTGGAAATCGCCACCAACCAGTACCTTTCCGGCGACAGCACCCTGGTTTGCTCCGGAGATACCGCCGCGCGCATCGACAACGAGGTGGTAGAAACCATTCGGGCCGCGCACCAAAAAGCCATGGATATTCTCAAAGCCAATGAAAGCAAGCTGCACGAGCTTGCCGGCCATTTGCTGGAGAAGGAAACCATTACCGGCGATGAGTTCATGAAGATTTTGAACCAGCCCTCCGCATAAAGAAAAGCCGCCTTCACTGCCCCAGCGTACCGAAAAAGTGACAAAGACACTTCTCCGAGGAAATAGCTCCAGGCAAACAGGAGTCGTCCGAAATGTTGGGAGCAGATATGAATAGACCAGGAAGGCCCTGCGTCCCTTCCCGCATTCCCGAAATGCTCCGCCAATCAAAACGGCCTTCGCGGTCCGGTTCAGCCCGGACGCGAAGGCCGCGTTTTTATGCGTTAAGCTCCTTAGATGCCAGGAAGCCGATTCCCGCGAGAACGGCTGCTAAAGCACCAACCAATCCCGACCATCCCAGACCAGGATATAGAAAAATCAGCACGGAACCCAACAGGCCGATCACAATCAGCGCAATGCCCAAGCCGCGCATGGTACTCCTCCTTTGGGGCGCTGTGGCGCGCCCCGGTACCATACTATGCGCGGCCGTGCCGGAGGTGCGTCAGCGGTTCAGGTTCACCTGGCCTTGGCGAACAGCCTCCAACAGATCGTGAAGGTCGGCGATGCGTTCCTGCATTTTCTGCCCGTGATCCGTATCGGCAACCATCTTCCGCTTTTCCCAGGTTGCAAACACATAGGGCTGGGAATGAATATCCCGGTCCTCGCCCAGGGCATCCTCCAGGCTGGTAAAGGGCTGATGGGACACAATGCGCATGCCGTGGGAATTGGAAATCAGGGTATATCCCGCAATACCCGTGGTTTTCTGATACGCCCGGCAGAAGCCGCCGTCAATGACAATGCACTTCCCTCCCGCCTTAATGGGGCTTTCCCCATGGGTAACGCGGATAGGCGTATGGCCGTTGATAATGCGCGCCTGTTCATCCCGTAAGCCAAACTCCTCCAACAGCCGGACGCAGGCCGCCGATTCGTTGACAAAGGTATAATACAAGTCCCGCGGTTCCCGCCACGCTTCCTCCGCTTCGGTAAAATAGCGCTGGAAGGTCTTGATTTTCCGGCCGCACAGCGGAGAATAATCCGCGCACCAGAGATACCACATAAAGTCCAGGGCCTTCTGATCCCCTTCAAAATAAGCCCGGCGGGCGATGGCGTCCAGCGCGTCCATCAGCGCGCGCCCGGAACATTTGCGTCCCTCTACCTCCACGGCGCGAAACGCCCCGTCTTCCGTCATGGGAACGCAGCCGTGGAACAGCAGATTATGGTTATATTTCCGGTAAAGCCGCCCCCGCTCATAGAGGAAATTTACCTGCCGGCGCAGCCGTATGGATTGCCGGAACGCCTCCACCAGACCGCCAACCACCGTTTCCTCTTCCTGGGAAAGCCGGTAGGGGTCCTCTTGATCCAAATGCACGGGCGGCAGGGTGCGCAACGGCCACTCGCCCTCGTCATCGGAAAAGCTCCCTTTCTGCCAGTCCACGCGATGCAGCAGCCTGCGCTCCTCCATGCCAAAGTCCGGATTTCTGGCCACCAGCTGGCCCTCCAGCTTGAACATCATCAGGGTAACGGCATGCAGCGCCGCCTCCTCGGGGGAAAGCCCGGGATAGCGCTGTTCTGCAAAAACCGTCAGCGGACGCAAGGGAATGCCGTATCCCCGCTCCAGTATGTCCATGTTTCGGTAGCTTAGGCAATTGCGCGCCACCGCGCAGCAACATACCGGCGACCCGGAAGCCGCCCCCATCCACAGAATATCATGGTTGCCCCAGGTAATATCCACGGCATGATGCTTTTCCAACAGTTCCAGCACACTGTCGGCGCGGGCGCCACGGTCGAAAATATCTCCCACCACATGCAGCCGCGCCACCGCCAGGTGTTTGATCAACGCGGATACCTCGATAATAAACCGGTCGCACTCCCCAAGGTCCATCAAGGATTCCAGCAAACGGTTATGGTAGGCTACCTGGTTGTCGTCCTCGTCCGCCTGGGCGTGCAGCAGCTCATCCAGCAGAAAGGCGTAAGCCTCCGGCATCGCCCGGCGCACCTGCTCCCGGGTATATTTGGAGGAGAGCAGCTTGCTTAGCGCAATCAGGTCCTGAAGGGTCCGGCGATACCACGTTCGGGTCAGCGCCTTTTGCTTTTTCAGCAGCTTGAGCTTCTCCTGCGGGTAATAAATCAGCGTACACAGGCTGGAAATTTCCCGCTCGGTCATCACGCCGCCGAAAAGCATATTAACCTTTTCCCGGATCACGCCGGAACAGTTGTTCATGATATGGCAGAACGCTTCGTATTCGCCGTGGATGTCGCTCATGAAATGTTCCGTGCCCTTGGGCAGTCCCAGCCGCGCCTCCAGGTTAACGATTTCCGTACACAGCGCCTGGACGGTAGGATACCGCTCCGCCAGCAGCGTCAAATACTTCAACCGCTCGGGCGCAAATGTCTTTTCCCCCATCACGCCGCCTCCTTCCTCCTGCGTACGCAAGCGGGTTTACCCTGCCTGCTGCTCCATCCTTGCCTGCGCGGCCGCCTCCTCCGCGCTTACGGGCTGCGGCTCATGGTAGGAGGGCAACAGCTCATGCAGGCAGGCCCGCACATCCTCCTGGGCGTCCAGGCATTCCCTCAGCCGCTTGAGCATTTTCTCCACTTCCGGCCAGGCGATTTGCTCGGGCTTCGCCACAAAGATTTTTTCCTTGCTGGTGGCCGTGGAATTCTCCTCGTCCCGCAGCAGCTCCTCATACAGCTTTTCTCCGGGACGCAAACCGGTATAGATGATTTCCACGGGCGGACCGTTGGGATCGGCATAGAGCTGGATCATGCGTTCCGCAAGCTCGCGAATCTTCACGGGCTTGCCCATATCCAGCACAAACAATTCCCCGCCCTTGGCGATGGACGCCGCCTGCAGCACCAGGCTGGCAGCCTCGGGAATGGTCATGAAATACCGGATAATATCCGGGTGGGTCAGCGTTACCGGTCCCCCGGCCCGGATCTGCCTTTCAAAAATAGGTACCACGCTTCCATTGGAACCCAGCACATTGCCAAACCGCACGGCGGTAAACTGCGTTTTTCCCTGCGCCTGCAAGGCTTCGATGATAATTTCCGCCATCCGCTTGGAAGCGCCCATGACGTTGGTGGGATTCACCGCTTTATCCGTGGATATCATGACAAAGCGCTTTACGCCATGCGCCATGGCGCACTTCGCCACATTCAGCGTTCCAAAGACGTTATTGATAACCGCCTGCTCGGGGCTTTCCTCCATCAGGGGCACATGCTTGTGCGCCGCCGCGTGAATCACGATCTCCGGGCGGAATTCGTCAAAGACCCGGTTCAGCGTCCCCTGATCGCGGATGGAACCCACCCGCAGCTCTACCGTATTTCGGGTGAGGGTTCCATACTTCTCCTGCAGTTCAAAAAACAGGTCGTAGATGTAGTTCTCGCTTATATCGTAAAGCACCAGCTTGGCGGGAGTGAACGCCATGATCTGACGGCACAACTCCGAACCGATGGAACCGCCGCCGCCGGTAACAAGCACCCGTTTCCCCGCGAAATACGTCTCCACCTCGCTCATGTCCAGATGCTTTTCCGGACGCCCCAGCAAATCGCCGATATTGACCTCCCGCACCTTGCCCAGGGCCGGAGCGCCGGTATTCACATCCCGCAGGGTAGAAACCATGCGCACGTGACAGCCCGTGTCGATGCACCGGTGAATCAGGTCCGTCAAGTCCCCGTTAGGGGTTGCAATGGCAATAATAATATCGTCCACCCGGTACTGTTGCGCGTATTCTCCCACCTTGTGGGTATCCATCAGTACGGGTACCCGCGCCAGGGCCGCGCCGCGCTTGGCTTCGTTATCGTCCACCGCAAGCACCGCGGTGCAGTCGCCGTACCGGCCTGCCTGGATTTCCCGGATAACCTGCGCGCCGGCCCAGCCTGCGCCTACCACCATCACCCGCTTGCCACGAACGCGGCGCGCCGGCCAGATGCCCGCGCCCCCCTGTCCGATAATGCGCAGGGAAAACCTGCTCCCGCCCACGAGCAGCAGCAAAAGGAGCCAATGCACCAGGTATACGGGCCTGGGCATCAGAAACAGATTTGGTTCGCGCTGGATGGAATAGCAAATCAGGGAGAATAAATAGGTGGCTCCCGAGGCCATCAGCGCGCCCGTGGCCACCTGCACCATGGCCTCCACGCTGGCATAGCGCATGATCGTCCGGTACAACCCCACCGCATAAAAAAAGCCCACCGTAAACACTACCAGAATCGGCGCAACGTGCCATACATGCAAGATGTGCGCCTGCGGCGCTTCCATATCATAATACACCTGCAACGCCATCATCATGGCCGCGACGGTGAGAAAAGCGTCCAGGAGCATCAACAGCGCAGTATGTCCCACCGGCCCGCGCTTCGACGGCTTATGTCCGTTCATACCTTCGTACCTCCAGTCCCGCCCATGGCGGTAACTCAACCTGATTCATTGTAACACGTTCCCTCCCTGAATTCAAACCTTGGGAAAACCTTTCTGTATCCCAGACTGTGTAAAAAAACGCCTGGGAGGTATCGGAGGGGCCGCCGTCCCTCCGACTCATAGCCGCGCAAGCGGCTTCCGCCGCTTTTGCGACTACGCTGGCATCCTCAGGTTAGCCGGGAAAAAGGGCGAAAAATAGGATTTTCCCCTTGACAAGGTGCCTTGCAGGCTTATAAAATGTATTTCGTGTGTTTCGTACGTCTACCGAAGGCAAAGGAGCGTTATCATGTCAGCAAAGTACGTATTCGTAACAGGCGGCGTAGTCTCCTCCCTGGGTAAGGGAATCACCGCGGCGTCCCTGGGGCGTCTGCTGAAAGCCCGCGGCTACAAGATTTCCATGCAAAAGTGCGACCCGTACTATAATGTAGACCCCGGCCTGCTCAGCCCCCTGCAGCACGGCGAGGCTTTTATCACCGACGACGGCGTAGCCGCAGACCTGGACCTGGGCCACTATGAGCGCTTTATCGACGAAAACCTGCGCGGAGAAGCCAGCGTTACCACCGGCAAAATCCATAAGCGCATGATGGAAAAGGAACTGCGCGGCGAATACAAGGGCGGCACCGTGCAGGTGATTCCCCATGTCACCAACGAAATCAAGGACCGCATCCGCACCGCCGCGGAAAACAGCGGCGCGGATATCGCCATTATTGAAATCGGCGGCACAGTGGGCGACATGGAATCTTCGCCCTACCTGGAGGCCATCCGCCAGCTGAAGTGGGAACTGGGCCCGCACGATACCTGCTTCATTCACGTAACGCTCCTGCCCTATATCTCTGTGGCCGGCGAAATGAAAACCAAGCCTACGCAGCACAGCGTCAAGGCCCTGCGTTCCATCGGCATCCAGCCGGACGTAATCGTTTGCCGCACGGAGATCCCCATCACCACGGAAGCCAAGGACAAAATCGCCCTGTTCTGCAACGTAAAGACCGGCAATGTGGTACAAAACGCCGACGCGCCTACCCTCTACGAAGTGCCCTTGATGCTGGAAAAGGAAGGCCTGGCGGACATTGTTTGCCGTGAGCTGCATCTCCAGCCCGATCATGTGGACCTCAGCGACTGGAAGGAGCTTTCCCAGCGTTACCTGACCCCCACCCGCACGGTCAAAATCGCGCTGGTCGGCAAGTACGTGGAGCTGCACGACGCCTATCTTTCCGTGGCGGAGGCGCTCACCCATGCCGCCATCGCCCATCATGTGGAAGTCAAACTGACCTGGATCAGCAGCGAGGAGATTTCCTCCGCCAATGCGGAAGGCCAGCTCCAGGGCTACGATGGCATCATTGCCCCCGGCGGCTATGGCGACCGTGGCGCGGAAGGCATTGTTGCGACGGCGTCCTACGCCCGCACGCATGGCGTGCCCTTCTTTGCCATCGGCTACGGCATGCAGTTGAGCGTGGTGGCGGCCGTCCGGGATCTGCTGGGCATTCAGGACGCCAACTCCACCGAAGTGGACCCCCTGACCGCGCATCCCGCAGTGCGCATCCCCCAGGAGCGCGTCACGGTAAACGACAGCCGTCAGGCTGCCCGCATGGGGCGGCAGAAGGTGTCCCTGCAGCCCGGTCGGGTGCGTGACATTTACGGCGCCGCGGAGATCTCCGAGCGCCATGGCAACCGCTATGAGGTGGATACCTCCCTTACCGGCCTCTTGGGAGAGAAGGGCCTCCACTTCACAGGCTTCAGCACGGAGGGCGGTTTCCCCGAGGTATTTGAAATGCGGGAGCATCCCTTCTATGTCGGCGTGATCTATCATCCCGAATTTATTTCCCGTCCCAACAAGGCGCATCCGCTTTTCGTAGCCTTCCTGGCCGCGGCGCTGCAGTAAGCGGCCAGGCCCAGCGCCTGCACGTAAAGCCGCCTGGCCCACAGGCGGACCGCAGCGCCGTCAAAACCGCTGCGTACAGCAAAAGGCCGGGGAGGCTGCAGCCCCTCCGGCAATTTTTCAAAGACTTGCATCATCTGACCGGCAGCGAACCCTTCGCTGCCGGTTCTTTTATGCGGAGCCGCCGTCCCCGGAATCATCGGGCTTTTTCCCCAGCAGGCCGCCGGTCATTTCATGCATGTTGCGCCCCACCTTCCGCATCATTCCTTTACCGCTTCCCGTAGCCAGGAACCCGTATACCAGCAGCCCCACAACCAGTATGCCCACTGCCCAGACGATACCGGCGCCGGCGCCGGCGTCACTTTCCGCTGCGCTTTCCGTAGCGCCGCCCTTGACTGCCGCCGCAGAGCTTCTTACATCCGACGCGCCTGCCGAACCCACGATTCCCCCGTACATGGCGCGGTAAATCACATCCCCCAGCATGGGCATGGAGGTCAACACCCGTTCCTTGGACAGAGTATAGGTTCCGCACTCAAAAAGCAGGGCGCGGGGATACAGGTCCTGATTATACGCGCCTTTTCCCATGTAGATGTCCTTGATAAGCCCTGGGTACACCTTGTCGGCCACCGCTTTGATCATGGCTGCAAAATCCTTGTTGCTTTCCATGTTTTGATTGCCGCGTCCCACCAGAATACGGATTTTGCTGGCCTTCTTGCTGCCAATGGTCACGGCGTATTCGTCGGGGTCCTTGATGCCGTCCCGATGAATATCAAAGATGGCGTCCGGCCCGCTTTTCAACAGCTGCACGGCGGTCTGGCGGCTTCTCCTGTACGCGCCTGCGTCATGGGGATGATGCAATTCGTCGGATACTTCCGTTTCCGCGCCTTTTTCATTCAGCGCATCCGCCAGGGCGTAGGCAACTTCATAGATGGAACCGCGCCGCTCGTCGCTGTACGTCCCATCGGAGGGCTCGTAGCTCTCGTCGGAATGCGTGCAGTACAGGGCAATGAGCCGCCGGTCGCCCAATGCGCTTACCGGCAGCGCGGATTCCACATCCAGCCAGGAAACGTCCGGCAGTTCAAACATGCCGGTATACGTAGCTTCCGCCCGCCCCGGCGACACCTGCGTAATCTCGTATTGCCGGTTGTCCCCGGCAATATAAATATCTCCACGCTCCGGTTCCACCCCTACGGTGGTCAGGTACGTTCCCTCCGCGGTAAAAAGCTGCCATTCCTCCTCATCCGCCAGAGCTCCTCCGGCCAAAAATAGGCACAGCGCCGCCAGCGCCACGCACGCGCATGCTCTCATCGCGCCCCCTCCTTTCCCGATGTCGGCTGAGGAGCCGGTTTTTTCCCACGTTGCAACCGCTCCAGCAGCTCGCCTACGGCCTCGGCAAGCAATACCGCAAGAATGCCGCTGATGACCACGCTGTCCACCAGCCCGGCGCCTCCCAGCGTGAGACGTTGATCCACCCCGCGGCTCCAGAGAACCAGCGCGTTGACCACATCCGCCAGCAGCACGCCGCCCACGCCGCAGATAAACGCCCCGCGCCGGCTTCGCCCCAGCACGTATGCCACAACGCCGCCGCTAATGCCATACAGCAGATTGGGATCAATCCACATCTGCTCCGGTTCATCCGGCAGAAATACGGACAGCGCATACACCGCAGCGGCCGTCAGCGCCGTTCCCAACAGCGCCCGGCCGATCTCCTTGCCATCGCCGCTGGAAAGCAGCAAGTATGCGCAAACCCCCAAGGGGATGACCGCTCCGCCAAGGTTTACGGACACCGGACCAAGCTCCACATTGGGCAGCAGGGTTCCCACAAACATGGCCGCAACCACCAGCAGCGCCTGGCGATCCGTCAGGCGCATACGGTCCAGCACCCGCTGTGCTACGCCAAAAAACACCAATACGGCAACCACCGTCAGGATGAGCATCCCTATCGACATCGTATCCTCCCCTATGGCAAAGGTTATCGTCCTGCTTTAGGTTGCCCCAGGCTTCAAATTTCATACCCAAGCATGGAATTGCATTCTTCACACATGATTTTCCGTGAATCAACGGGGACGAGAGAAATCTGCGTGTATTTTTTTTGTTTTTCTCCTGACGAAACGCGCCTGCAGCATGGCGGAACGCGCGTTTTGTAATCGCTTACCCAAGGAGCGCCGCTCCCTCCGGCAAGGGATTTCCAGTTCAATTCAACCGATTTCGGAACGAAAATTTCGCCCTTTCTACCAATTTTATGGAAAACATACCAAGGATATCTCTGTCATCTTGACGTGATTAGAAAAAATTGATAAAATGCCAATACGCAATATATCCTTTCTTTCCGTTTTATATGGAATATTTCATCTGGTGGAGGCGGCCTGAATGAACGTTTATCAAGAACTGATTTTTTCGTACCTTGAGGAGGACAATACCCAGCGCGCTTATTTCCGTGTGAAACCCTTATTATCGCCAACGGGAGACATCCGGCAAGAGGCCCAAGCCGCCTGGGCCGACGAAGGGGCGCTTCGCATCGTCCCCGACCGGGCTGAGCAGTACCATTTCAAGGACCGTATGCGCACGCTGGGCGCATTTTGCGTCATCGACCTGACCCATAGCGCCGAGGAAGCAAACAAAATCCGCACCAATAAAAACTACAACCCTGCCAAGGGCGAGCGCAACCAATACATTCTGTTCTCCGACGCGGTGCAACCGCTGCCGGACCACAGCTTTTTTCAGGTGCTGGAGGGCGCTTCGGACAAGGCTGCCGAACTGGCTTCCCAGTCGGTCACGCCGCTTTTCTATCTGAAAGACGGGGACACCCTGTACGGTCCCCTGGACCGGTCCCAGGTGGGCGAGGTAACGCCCGCCCAGCCGGGGGAAGGAATGCTGTATGCGTTGGATTGTCCCGACGGCGTAGCCCGAACCCTGCTATGTTTTCCCCAAGCGCCCCGCGCCGCCGTTCAGGCGGTTCCTGCCCAGGAGGAAAAGCTGGATATCGGATGCAAGCTGCACATTCTGGACGAAAAAAAGGATTTTGACGCGCAACTCTCCGACATTGCCCAGCCCCTGAGCGCCAGCGCCAACCTGTTGGCCGCTCCCGCGGAGCAAGTGGCTCCTCCCCGTCCCATACACGGCGGGCAGCTGTCCGGAACGCCCCTCATGCGCAGTAGTTTCCGCGCAGCCACGCCGAAGCCTAAGAATCAGTTGCAGAAGGTAGTGTCCGCCCAGTGGCGCGCCGCGCGGTACGAGCCCCCGGCGGCTTCGCTCCCCGCGGGAGCAACCCTGCATCCTGTGGAGAATCCCGTGGAGGAAGCCTGCCGGTGCCTTACCCAGGCATGGAAGCTGCCCGAAGCCCAGCAGCAGCTGTTGGACCACCTGTTTTCTCTGCCCGGCATGGCGCAGCGCTTGACCGCCCTGCGACCGGGCGGCGCAGGCAGCGAAACGCCCCTGCAGTCCGTTCTCAGCGCCCGCCTGCAGGATCTGGAAGCCGAAAGGCTGTCCGCGCTGGTGGAGCTGGACAAGGCGAAAGCGAATCTTGAACAATACCGCAAAACGCAGTGGGAACAACTGCGGTCGCAAAAATCCCAGGAAATAGCGGACCTGGAGCAAACGGCGCAGGAGCGCCGCGCTTCCGCCCAGGCATTGCAGGAACAGTTGGCTGCGCTCACCGCGCAGCGCGATGCCCTGCAGGCGCAGGTGGATCAGCTGCAAAGCAACGCCTTGCCCCAGACGCTGGCAGAGGCCATGGCCAAAGCGCAGCTTGCGGCCCCCGTTTCCGGCACGCCCCTGCGCATGACCTCCGTTCCCGGTGAAACCCTGGAACCGGAAGCGCTGCTTCAACGTTTTTCCCAGGCGCTGGCGCAGGCGGAATGCCCCCTTCCCCAGGGAGACGCGGTCACGCTTTTGACCCTGCTGGCCTGTTTCCCGCGCTTTGGCATCGTCGCGCCTCAGTTTGCCCCTGCAATGGAGCTGCTGCGCGTGTGCTTTACCGGATGCGGCTGGTCTTCCGGCCTGGGCGTCCAGGAAAACGCCGGACAAACCCCGCTGCTTTCCCCGCCGCCCGCAGGCGCTACCCCAGCGGCGCTGGTAACGCCGCTCCTGTCGCCTGCCCTGCCCAAACCCCTGCATACCATCCTGCTGGGGAAAAATGCTGGTTATTTCTGCCGTTCCTCCGCGTGGGAAGTAGCCCCGTGGCCGGTATGGCAGCTGCCGCCGCTTCCCGTGTTCGATGCCTCCAAGGTTGTCCCTGGTCCGGCGCCGGTCAGCGAGGCCTCTCTGGATGCCGTCGCCCGCCTTTCCGGCGTGGACGAAGAGGCGCTGAACCGGTGCCTCCAGCCCATCGTAACGGCGCTGGAGCCGACCGGCGTGCTCAATGGAAACATGCTTGCGGATATGAAACGATTCATCCGCGTGTCCTCCGCGCTGATTCAGGGCGGATTGGCCGCTGCGCTTGACCGCGGTCTGGCCCTGTGGCTTGGCGCGCTGGCTTCAGGAGGCGGACGGATCGCCGTAGCGCTGGGCGGATTGGCGGGCGAATATCCGCTTACCGCCGCGCTGTTGCGCAAATAATGGATAAAAGCATATCACAAAGGCCATGGATACGGTTTTGACGCCGCGTCCATGGCCTTTGCTTGTATGGAGGATAGGGAGGTGACATTCCCGAAGGAATGTCGGGAAAAAGGAGATTGCTCTCAGGGGGCCGGTGGCTTGCCTTCCTGATTGCAAATACAATATAACGAAGAAATGTGAACATGATTTGAACTTAGGATGAACATTTCGCTATTTTTTACCGTTGCGCATTGAGCTCGTTGCGTTCCATGCGCAGGTCGTTAATCAGCCCGGCCAGCGCCTGGTCCGTCTGCGCCATCAGGCTGTCCAGGTAATCGAAGGTGTTGCGGCGCACCGTTGCCAGCTGCGCCTGCGCCGACTCCTGCATTTCCTTGACCTCCACCCGGGCACGGCGGACGATCTCCTCCTTCGCCACCAAAGCGGCCGCATGCCGCTGCGCTTCCTCCACAATACGCATGGCTTCCGCCCGCCCCGCTTCCACGCAGGATTTGGCTTCTTCCTCGCTGACGCGCTGCTTTTCTGCGGCGGCGGCGGCGGCGGCCGATGTCACATTGGACGCCTTCTGCTGCGCTTCCGCCTCGGTTTTTCGGGCATTGGCCAGAATCTGCTGCGCCTGTTGCTTGGCGTTGTCCAGCGCCGCGCTGCATTCCTTTTCCACCTGCTCCTGGTGGTCCTGCATGGTTTTCAGAAACTCCTTCGCTTCCTTCACCGCCTCCGGCAGGCTCTGCTCCAGCTGATTGAGCTTGTCCAGCACGCTCTGCCTATCCACCACGCAGGTATTGCCATTCATGAACGCGCGCCGGCTGCCGATAATCATTTCCTGAACCTCATGTACCAGATTGACGCAAAGCGCAACCTCCGAACGGTTTTGCCTGGACGCCATAGATTCCGCCTCCTTTATTCCGTATCCCTGTTGCGAAAAAACGCGCGCACCCGCGGCACAACCTCCGGGGGCAAAAACGGCGCGAAATCCCCGTCAAAGGCCGCCAGTTCCCGCACCACGGACGAGCTGATGTACGCATGCTCCGGCAGCGTCATCATGAACAGCGTTTCCAGCGTAGGCAGGATTTGATGGTTCACCTGCGCCATCTGAAATTCGCTTTCAAAATCACTGACCGCGCGAAGCCCGCGCACCACCACCTGTGCGCCGCACCCACGGCAATAATC
Source organism: uncultured Oscillospiraceae bacterium (assembly GCA_964540735.1). Taxonomy (GTDB): domain Bacteria; phylum Bacillota; class Clostridia; order Christensenellales; family Aristaeellaceae; genus Egerieenecus. The sequence goes on along the minus strand of CAZINY010000001.1, from coordinate 31,552 downwards.
CACCAGCAGCCCGCCGAAGCTGTCCACCTGCACTTGCGGAATATCCGCGCAGGCTTCCCGGATCATTGCCAGGCGTTCTTCCAGGGGAAAGCATCCCTGCTTGGCCGGATTGTGCAGCACCGCCACAATCACCCGGTCAAACAGCGCCGCGCTGCGGCGGATAATATCCATGTGCCCCACGGTAATGGGATCAAAGCTGCCCGGATATACGCAGATTCGTTCCATTGCTTACGTTTCCCCCTTGAGGCGGAACATATGAATGCCCGCGTAGCCATATTTCCGCTGATCCACAACGTCAAAGCCTTCCCCTACCTGCGGCGTCCGTCCGGCCTGATGTTCAACCACCACCAGGGAACCTTCGTCCACCAGCCCGCCCGAGCGCAAGGCTTCAAAAACCTGGGTCAGGTCCTCCATGGCGTAGGGCGGGTCCAGAAAAATCAACTGAAAGGGCCGGCCCTCCGCCGCCAGCGTGCGGAGCGTCTCCCGCCAGTCGCCCTGAAGCACGCGGGCGCGCTGCGCAAAACCAAGGTTTTCCACATTTTGCCGCTCCACACGCACGGCGCGGGAATCCCGGTCGGCCAGCACGGCCTCCGCCGCCCCGCGGCTAAGGGCTTCCAGCGCCAGCGCGCCGCTTCCGGCGAAAAGATCCAGCACCCGCGCACCCGCACACTGCCATTGGAGGATATTGAACAGGTTTTCCCTGACGCGGTCCAGGGTTGGACGGGTATCCCGTCCCTCCGGCGCCAGGATGACGCGGGAACGCGCTTCCCCTGCAACAATGCGCATGTCCTTTCCCCCCGCTTTAGTTCAGCTGTTCCGGTCCGCGAACGCGGCGCTGCTGCTTTTTCTTTTCCTTGCGCTTATACTTGCGGTTGGCCGCCGCAATGCTGGAATGCACCTGGGTGCGCGCCTGAACGCCGCGGGTATAGCCAATCCCGTAGCACACCGCGGGGATCAGCATCACCAGGGGACTGATGCGCTCCAGAAGCAAAAGGCTGGCGGAATTGGCCGTCCCGATGATGCTCACCAACGGCATCGTCAGGGCACGGACAATCAAACGCAGCACGCTCTCCAGGGTCATGGGGTCCACAACGCTGTAATACGCCAGGGCGTTGCCAATGTCCGTACGGCGGGTATAGGGCTCCAACCAGCTGGGCAGCGCGCTCAGCCCATAAAGCTGCTGCTGGGCGATTACCGCCAGCACCAGGGCGCACAAAAACGCCGGCAACGAACCGATCAATCCGGTGATAAAGCCCTTCAGGGGATGATAGCAGGCCCTCAAATCCCCCGCGTTCAGCTGCTTCCCGTCCGCCTGGCGCTGATACATGATTTCTCCGTTGTTTACCGCCGTTGCGCCCTTGGACATCCCGCTGATATAAAACAGCGCGTAAACCGCTACCATGACCAGGCCGTTGGTCACGATCCGCAAAAACAGGCTGTCCCACAGCATCATGGAGCACAGCAGCAAATAGGCCAGCAGCATCAGCAGCATTCCGCCAAAGAAGATCAGCGCCCCCTTGGCCGTAGCGCCGTCCACTGGAGCTCCCCGCAGGAAAGGCTTCTTGACGATTTTAGGCTTTTTCTTGGTTTTCCTGTTTTCCATGATGGCGTTACCTCGCTTCTGTTATGATATGTATTCCCATGGGGTCCACCCAGCCGTCCAGACGCTCGTCCCAGTCCGCCGTGGGAACCCGCTCCACTACCTGATGGCTTAGCGCCACACCCAGGGCAAATCCGCCGCGGCCCCGCAGCGCGCGGTCGTAATAACCGCCCCCCTTGCCCAGGCGGCGTCCGCAGCCGTCCACCGCTTCCAGCGGTACCAGCACCAGCTCCGCTTCCTTCAAGCTTGCTTCCCGGGCATCCTGCCCCGGTTCCCGCACGCCATACGTTCCCGCGGACAGGGCGTTCAGATCCGCAACGTCGTAGAATCGCATTTCGCGCCCTTCCACCGCGGGCAGCAGCAGGCGTTTTCCTTCCGCCAGCGCCCGGCGTAGAACCGGCGTAATGTCCGCCTCGTAAGGCAAGGGCATGTAGGCCGCCAAGCATTGGGCATGCCGGTAAACCAGCCATTCCATTAGCTTTGCGCACAGCGCCCGGCTCTCCCCCGCCGTATCCTCCGGAGCGCGCCGGAGAGCGCGCATGCTGCGGCGCATCGCCGCTTTCTCCTCATTCCTCATGGAGCCAAATCCTGGGCACCCGGCCGGTGGCGGCCAGGAGCACCTCATAGCTGATGGTTCCTGCCCATTGCGCCAATTCTTCCGCGGAAAGGAACGCCTCTCCCTGCCGCCCCAGCAGGACCGCTTCATCTCCCGGTTCAACGCCTGGGATATCCGTCACGTCCGCCATCAATTGATCCATGCATATCCGGCCCAGGATCGGCGCACGGCGGCCGCCGATCAGCACCGCCCCGCGGCCGGAAGCGGCGCGGTGGTATCCGTCGCCGTATCCCACGGCCACCGTGGCTACCCGCATGGGCCTGTCCGCCCGGAAGGCGCATCCGTAACTCACGGTATCCCCGGGGAGCAGGTCCTTAACATAGGTGACTTCCGTCCGCCACCGCATCACGGGACGCAGCGGCAGCTCCGTCGGCACAGGCGGATAGCCGTACATGGAAATGCCCATCCGAACCATATCCAGGTGCATACCGGCAAAGCGGTGAATGGCCGCGCTGTTGGCCGCATGACGCGTTATGCCCGGCGGGAGCAGCGCCGCCAGGGCCTGAAAGCGGCGGAACTGTTCCCTGGTAAACGCCTCGTCCCGACCGTCGGCATCCGCGAAATGCGTAAACACGCCTTCCAGGCGCACCTGGGGATATTCCGCCAGGGCGTCCAGCACGCGCCTCACCTCGTCCTCCGTACGCGCGCCGATGCGCCCCATGCCGGTATCCAGCTTCAGGTGTACCCGGCCAGTGCGGTCCAGATCGCGACAGGCTTCCCCCACGCGCCGGACCATGGCCGCGTCGCATACGGTAAGGGTCAGCCCGCAGGCCACGCCTCCCCGCGCCTCGCGCGGACCGGTAGCCCCCAGGACCAGTATGGGCGCGCGGATTCCAGCTTGGCGAAGGGTTTCCCCCTCCTCCACCAGCGCCACCGCCAGGGCGTCCGCCCCCGCGGACAGGGCTGCCCGGGAAACCTGTACGCTGCCATGGCCATAGGCGTCCGCTTTGACCACCGCCATCAGGCGCGTTCCTTCCGCAACCGTGCCCCGCAGCAGCCGCACATTGTGCCGGAGCGCTTCCAGGTCGATCTCCCGGTAATTTTCGCGATATTGCATAGCATGGCCTTCCTTGCATTGCGTTACGTTCTGTATTATACAACAAAACCACGGGAACGAAAAGGGCGGAATTTTCTTTTCCCCCGCCTAGGGCGCTATTCTTTCCGGGCGTGCAGAACCGCCGCTACCGTCAGGCACAGGCAGATTGCGCCCAACAGCGGATACCCCACCCCCACGATGCCCCGAAACTTCGCCGCTGAAACCGCCGCGATTCCCATAAGCGCAGCGCCGTCCCGCCAGGCCATGCCGGAAGGCAGCAACTCCCGCATGCCCCGAAGCACGGCAATCAACGTGGTCAGTATGGCCAGATACAGCGCGCCCGCCCCTCCATAATAACCCGCCTTGCCCAGCTGGGCCAGCAGGGCAACCATGGGCAGCGGGCTTTCCCACGTCTCCGGATGACGCAATAGCAGGCCGTTCCCCATGGCAAGCAACCCGCCCAGCATCACGGCCGCCAGCCGCGGAGAACGCTTTCCGCCCTCTCCGTCGCAAAGGAGGGGACCGGCAAAGGCCAGATTGAACCCGCCCCAGCACAGCCCCCCTCCGCAGGCTTCCAGCCACGGCGGCAATACGCTGCTTTCGGACAAAGCAAATCCGGCCCCTTCCGGCAGCAGCCAACAAAACGCCATCAGCCCTGCCAGCAAGGCCATGAGCACGCCGGAAAGCGCGGTCAGCGCAGGCGCGCCGCGTCGTGACAGCAGCCAGGCAAGCCCCAACGTCCCCAGGCCCCCCGCCCAAGCCGCGCCATGAACGGGCAACGTCAGCGCCGCCAGCTCCGCCGAAGCCGCGACCATGGCTCCGCCCGTGGTTACCAGCAGCAGCAAAAGCGCTCCCCGGGGAACCCATCCCGCCGCGCCCGGAAAACAGCCGCCCATGGTCCGGACCCCTCCGCCAACGGGAACCAGCGCGCTCCCCAACAGCGCCAGCGTTCCGGCGGCGGCAATAACGCCCAGCCAGCTCCATGCGCCAAACCGGCTGAAAAACGCCTGAATTTCGCCCCCCGTGGCAAAGCCTGCGCCAATCATCGCGCCGCACAACCGCAGCGCAGCAGAAAAACTTCCCCGCGTTTTCAAGGGATCACCCCCTCCGCAAACTATGCATCGCGAAAAACCGGCATGCGTCAACCGAGCTGCAAGCGTATTTTCCATCAACCGGCGCATACTGTTCGGGGAGGGATGGCAATATGGAGGAAGTCTATTGGCAATCAGTACCTGAAGCAAATTATCCCGTTTTGCGCGGCCATCAGAAATGCGACGTAGCCATCGTAGGCGGCGGCCTTGTAGGCGTGACCCTGGCTTGGATGCTCACGCGCCAGGGCGTGAACACGGCGCTGGTTGAAGCGCGGGAATTGGGCGGCGGCGCCGCCTCGGGATGCACGGGCAAAGTCACCGCGCAGCTGGAGGAAACCTATACCCGGGTTTTTCACGCCCAGGGGCACGAAGCCGCGCAGTTGCTCTGCGAAATGAGCCGGGACGCCGTCAAAGGCGTGGTCGCCCTAGCCAAAGGAACGGGAACGGATGTGGGGCTGGCGTCCCAAACCGTGCGCGTTTCCGCGCTGGACGCTGAACAGGTTCCGGCGATTGAAGCCTTGCTTCGTCTGGAGCAGCGTCTTGGCCTGCCCGTGGCCTGGGAAACGGACCACGGAGACTGTCCCGTGCCCAGCTGCGGGGCCATCCGGCTGGAGCGGCAGGCGCTGCTGGAACCCCTGCCCTACCTGCACGCCCTGGCCCGTCAAGCGGAAGGCGGAGGCTGCGCCATTTATACCCGCTCTCCGGCGACGGGCCTGGAACCGCAGCGGGTACTTACCAGCGCGGGGAGCCTCAGCGCGCAACTGGTGGTGTTATGCACGGGTATGCCCATCCGCCTGCGGCAACTTTCCCTCCTGGGCATGGTAGAACAGCGCACCTTTATGCTGGCCGCGCTGGAGGGGACGCCGACCTTCACGGGCAGCTATTTGGAATACCGCGCCGGCGGCATTACTCTGCGCCCCATCCCCGGCGGCGCGCTGCTGGTGAAGGAGCTGGGCGTAACCGGAAGTAAATGCCTGCGCCGGCAGGCGGACGCCTTTACCACGGAGTGCCGGCGCTTTTTCCCGGACGCCCGCGTAACCGGAAGCTGGGTGCGGCAGGATGTGTTCAGCCGGGACGGCATGCCGCTCATCGGTCCGCTTGAAAAACGGGATACGCATCTATTGGCGGCCGCCGGGCTGAGCGGTTGGGGCCTCACAGGCAGTTACCTGGCCGCGCGCCTGCTTTGCAGAAACATCCTTGGCCGTTCCCTGCCGGAAGGCCGCTTTTTCCAGCCGCACCGCCGCTATGCCAGACGTTTCGCGGTGCTGCTGCCCGGCGCCATGCGGGAAGCGGGCGTCATGGCCGCCATGGCCCTGCGTCGCAATCTACCCCAATGTACCCATATGGGATGCCGCATGCGCTATCTCCCCCAGGCGCAGCGCTGGGAATGCCCCTGCCACGGTTCCGCGTTCTCCGTGCTTGGGCAGATTCAGGCTGCGCCAGCCGACCGCGAAGCGAAGGTTTCCCCGCAGCAGCGACCCCATCGCTAAACCGCGCAGGACGTCCAAAAGGCCACGGCGCAATCTCTCCTCCAGAGCGCTTCTTCCGTCGCCCCTTGCAACGGAGGATGCCTTGGGTAAAGCGCTCCCGCAAAGCGACCCGAAGCCGTCCGTTCAAGCGGACAGCCTCGGGTCAGGGATCATCATACCTTTGCGTAAGCCGCTCCGCGCATTTTGCCGGCGGTGCGTTCAGGGCGTAAAGATGGAAAGCGCCGCTTCCTCCTCCGACGTATTGCCCGCGCCAAAGAGGCTGTTCCAGAAACGCTCCAGCGCGCCTTCCGTCTGCGGCAACGAGGCGCGCGCAACCTGTACGCTCTGCACGCCTTCCAGCAGAATGCCATTTTGAAGCAGTTCCGCGTGCACGGGAATCACCCGGTAGGTGTAGGTCACGCCGGGTTGCGCCCGGGTATCGGTATAGTACAGGGTTTCCCCGTCGCTGCCGTACAGCTCCGCCAGCACAAAACTCTCCCCGGCGGCGTCCCGCTGCACCCGGTAGACCGCGTTGTCCCCCGCCTCGATCACAAGAAGCGGATAGCCTTCCTCGTTGTGCGTCACGGAGAACGACCGCGCGGAGCGAGGGGCGCTCCAGACGTCGCTGCGCTGGGTCGGCTGGGTGCCCGCAGCGAAAATTTCACTGATCCGGTATGCGCTGGGGGTCAATTCGGTTGCAAGCATCGCCTGGCCGCGCCATTCGATGGACTTTTTGTCGATTTCCGCCGTTACCAGGCCGTCCGGGCGCGCGAAGGTAGGTTTCTCCCGCTGGCTGTACCAGCTTTTCAGGAAATCCCGGCACAGCGCCGCGGGATAGTCGCCGCCGCTGATCCATCCAGCCAGGCGATGGCTGCTGTCCGGATTGTCAAAGCCCATCCAGGTAGCCATGGAAATCTCCGAGGTGTACGCCGCCATCCATACGTCCCGGTTGCCGCCGCCGGTCATGTTCACCGTGCCGGTTTTACCCGCCACCTGCACGCCCGCGCCGGACAGCTTCGCCCCCGTACCCGAGGTGGTCACCGTGCGGAGCATATCCGTCATCAGGTAAGCGGATTGCGCGGAAAGCACGCGGCTGCCGCTGTCCTGGTGCTGATAGATAATCCTTCCTTCCTGATCCGTAATTTTCTCAATGAAGTACGGCTCATGATAGATCCCGCCGTTGGCAAAGGGGCTGTACGCCGCCGCCAGGATCACCGGCGAAACGCCGTAAGTCATGGACCCCAGCGCCAGGGAAAGGTTTCCGTCCCGGGCGTCCAGCGGAATGCCTACGCTGCTCAAGTAATCCAGGCCCGCCTGGATGCCAATCTGCTCCAGCAGCGCCACCGCGCAGACATTCAGGCTGTTTTTCAGCGCCGTCCGTATGGTCACCGGGCCATAATACGCATTGCCGCTGTTGCGGGGCTTATAGCCGCCGAAATTGGTGGGTTCGTCCTGCAGGACGCTGGCGGGCGTATAGCCATAGGTCTGGATCGCCGGCGCGTACACCACCAGCGGCTTGAGAGCGGACCCCGGCTGCCGCCGAAGCTGCGTGGCCCGGTTCAGGCCGCGTCGGGTATCGTAGCTACGTCCGCCCACGCATGCGCGCACCGCTCCGGTGGCGTTGTCCACACAGGCGGACGCCGCCTGCACCGGCGTGCCGTCGCTAGCATTGGACGGAAAGATGTCGCGGGCGTATTGCGCTTCCAGGACAGCCTGCATGTCCGGGTCCAGGGTGGTATAAATTTGATAACCTCCCGCCAGCAGCGTTTCCGCGCTCACGTCCAGCTGCAGCTCCGCCTCGTCCAGCACAGCGTCCACAAACCAGCCGTAAGCTGTTTTGGGCGCGGCGTTCTCCAGGGCGACAAGCTCCTGGGCAATCGCCTGCTCGTATTCCTCCTGGGTCAGCATCCCTTCGTCCCGCATCACGCCCAGGATATAGTTCCGGCGCTCCTGGTTCGCCTGGGGCGCCGAGGCGATGCTGAAGCTGGCAGGCGCTTTGATGGCCGCGGCCAGGGAGGCCGCCTGCGCCGGCGTCAGTTCCCCGGCGTCCACGCCAAAGGTGGTTTGCGCCGCCGCCTGCACCCCGTAGGCCCCGCTGCCAAAATAAATATAATTGAGATACATTTCCAGAATTTCATCTTTGGTAAACTGATATTCCAGCTGCAGCGCCAGCCACACTTCTTCCAGCTTTCGCGCGATGGTTTTCTGGCTGCTCAGGTGGCTGAGCTTCACAAGCTGCTGGGTAATGGTGCTTGCGCCCTGGGAATACCCGCCGGAACGCAGGTTGCTCAGCACCGCGCCTCCGATACGCACCAGGTCAAACCCCGGATGCTTGTAAAAGCGCAGGTCCTCCGCCGCCAGGAAAGCGTTCACCACATGGTCCGGAAGCTCCTCCAGGGAAACCAGGGTGCGGTTTTCGCTTCCCACCAGTTGGGTGAGGAACTGCCCGTCCATATCATAAATGCTGCCGGTCTGCGCCAGGGATTGCAGCCGCTCAGCATCCAGGCGCTGCCAGGAGGCCACGTCAAAATAGACATAGCCCGCCGCTGCGGCGGCGAACGTTAGCAGCGCCAGCGCCGCCAGTATCCAGCGGCCGGCCCGCCGCTTTCCCGGTTGTTTCTTCTTCCCCATGCGCGTCCTCCCGTGGTTTTTTTTCGTATTTTTCAACGCTAGCCTTCCCTTTCGCGCTTCGGAAAGTGCAGAGAATGCTTGCCTGGAACGGTACGGAAATGTAATTCTGTCAAAATTTGTCCTCCGAAAAAAGTTTCGGAGGGGACTGGTCAAAGTGCGCGAAGTAGTCTATAATGTAACAATAGATATAAACTTGAGGGGAGGCCGGCGGATGCAAAGACGCATTGCGTGGCTTTTGCTCCTATGCATGCTCTTATACACTCTGCCAGCCATGGCGCAGGAAAGCTTCACCATGGCCGGTTATGATGACAGCAGCGTAGGGCATGTATGGGAAGAAAATCTCTTCTTCCAGCGGATGGAGGAAAAAACAGGCGTACATTTTACCTTTGACCAGTCCACCGAGTACAGCGAGTGGCAGGAGAAGAAAACGGCCATGTTCGCCTCGGGAGATTTGCCCGACGTGCTTTTCAAGGCGGAGCTGAGCACGGAGGAAATCCAGCGCTATTATGAGGCGGGCCAGTTGATCGACCTGCAGCCCTATCTGGAAAGCTGTATGCCCAATCTCTTCGCCCTGCTGGCGGAGCATCCCGATTGGGCGGAGGCCATCACTTTGCCCAATGGTTCGATCCCTGCGCTTCCCACGCTGAATCCTCTGCAAAACAACAACGCCATGTGGATCAACCAGACCTGGCTGGACAGTCTGGGGCTGGAAATGCCCACGGACGCGGACTCCCTTACAGAAGTGCTGCGCGCCTTCAAAACCCAGGACCCCAACCGCAACGGCAAGCAGGATGAGATCCCCGTTTCTTTCATGGGCATGTGGGATTTGCGTTTCCTTGGTCATGCCTTTGGCATCGTCAGCAATGATTACGGCGTCTATCTGGACGCCCAGGGCCAGGTGCAAACTTCCCTGAACACCTACGCCAACCGCGCTTTTCTCACCTGGCTCCACAGCCTATGGGAAGATGAGCTCATCGACCACAGCGGATTCAGCACAATTGATTCCCTGCGGCAGATCACCGATAGCGACGCTGAAATGACCTATGGTCTCTTTTTCTCCCCCACGCCGCTGAACCTGGTACCCGCGTCCGCCCTGGACCAATACGCCCTGCTGCTTCCTCTGACCTATGAGGGCAAGCAGGTGTACCGTGATCTGCTGGGCGACGTGGTCCCCGGCGCCTTTGCGGTCACTTCCGCCTGCCAGGACCCGGAAACGGTATTGCGGTGGGTGGATTACCTGTACAGCATAGAAGGCAGTCAGCTGGCCCAATGCGGCCTGGAAGACGTTGAATATACCGTAAACGCCGACGGAACCTGGTATTGGATCGACAGCATCGAAACCGTCGCCAGTTCCGTTCTGGCAGACGCCACCATTGCCGATGGCGCCAATACCCCCGGTTATTATCCCGCGGAGCTGCAGATGGCTTACGACAGCAGCGATACCCAGCGCATGGTGAGCGATATGCAGCAGCTTAAATCCTATACGGTTCAACCCTATCCCTTGGTATATCTTTCCGCGGAGGATCAGGCCCGGGTGGACGAAATCCAGCTGGAGCTGGGGCGGTGGGCCGAAACAGCCATGATCCGCTTCGTCACCGGCGATACGCCCCTGGACGACGAGAGCTGGGCCGCTTACACGGCGCAGTTGGAAACCCTTGGCCTTCAGGAAATGCTCGACATCTGGCAAAGCGCGGTGGACTAATCGCTGCCGTCACCCTTTCAAAACAATCCATGCCCGTAGGCAAAATACATTTCAAAAGGATGGAGAGAAGCATATGAATCAATACGCAAGCATGATCCATAAATTGAAAACGGCCCCTGTGATGGAGCAGCTCATCCGGTTGTACGGCAACCGCGACGGGATGCTTGTGGAGCAGACTGCACGCTACATCTCCCTGCTGAAGCGGCATGAAGAAACCTTTTGCTGTGAAGACGGTCCCGTGTATCTGGTGAGCGCGCCCGGACGTACGGAAATCGGCGGCAACCACACGGACCACAACCGCGGTAAAGTATTGGCCGCCGCCGTGAACCTGGACACCGTTTCGGCGGTTTCCGCCCGTTCGGACATGACCGTTCATCTGCACAGCGACGGCTATCCCGCCCTGGTGCTGGACCTGTCCGAGCTGTCGGCCCAGCCTGCGGAGAAGGGCACCACGGCCGCGCTGATCCGCGGCGTAGCCGACCGTATGCATCAGTTGGGCTACAAGATCGGCGGCTTTGACGCGGTGGTGACCTCCAACGTTTCCTCCGGCAGCGGCCTGAGTTCTTCCGCCGCTTTTGAAGTGCTTGTCTGCGCCATCCTGGATAAGCTGTACAACGGCTGGTCCATTGATTACAAGGTCCGGGCGCAGATTTCCCAGTATGCCGAGAACGTGCATTTCGGCAAGCCCAGCGGCCTGCTGGATCAAATGGCGTCGGCTGCCGGCGGCCTGGTCTTCATTGACTTCAAAAACAGCGATCCCGTGGTGCGACCCCTGAACTATGACTTTGCCAAGAAGGGGTACGCCCTGGCCGTGGTCAACACCGGCGGCAGCCATGCGGACCTGACCGACGACTATGCCGCCATTCCCAAGGAGATGAAGCAGGTCGCTGCTTTCTTTGACGAAGAATACCTGCGTCGGGTGCGTCCGGAACAGATCACGCAAAACCTGGGCCGGCTGCGGGAAAAAGTATCCGACCGCGCGATTATGCGCGCCATCCACTTCTTCCAGGAGAACAACCGGGTTGTTCAGGAGGCGGAAGCCCTGTACCGGGATAACCTGCCCGCCTTCTTTGACGCTGTGATTGCCAGCGGCCGCTCCAGCTTCATGTATTTGCAGAACGTGTATGCGCGCCCCAGCGACCAATCCCTCTCCCTGGCACTGTGCCTGGCGGAGGAGCGGCTGCAGGGCAAGGGCGCCTGGCGCATTCATGGCGGCGGCTTTGCCGGCACCACGCTGAACTTCGTGCCTCTGGCCGATCTGCCCGGGTTCATTGAAGAAATGGAGAACGTATTCGGTATTCACAAGTGCCAGGTGCTGGACATCCGCCCCGAGGGCGCCGCTTGCCTGGAACTGTAACGCTTTTCTCCTGTTCCATAAAAAAGCGCCGCGCAGCCGCGGCCATAGGTACCATTTCCTTCCCACAGCCGCCTGTCGACTGTGGGAAGGAGCGTTTTTTGCTTTCCACCGCACAGCGGGCTTTTGGTTCTTCATGCATGGTTTGCTTGCCTTCGCGCGTTAAATGTTGTACAATGAATACTCAATGGAGGTATGAACCATGATGAAATTCAGGCGATTATTGACGCTTCTGCTGGCAATCACGGCCCTTCTTTTACCTGGCGCGCTGGGAGAGGAAGAAACGCCCCAATTGCTTCACCAGCAGGTGGATGCCGATGCCGGAAGCGTCAGCTACCCGCAATTAAGCGGCCTGTCCGACGCCGTTGTGCAGCAGCAGGCAAACGCCGCCATACTGTCCGCCGGGCAGGTGGAGGAGCGCATCACCCGCCTGCAGAGCCTCAGCGCCGATTCGGTGGGACTGACGCAAAGCTATGAGGCGCTACTGTCCGGCAATGTGCTCAGCGTGGTGTTCTCCGCCCATGGAGCGCTGCAAGACAGCGGTTTCACGCATCAATGGTCCTCGGTCAACCTTGACCTGACCACCGGCGAAAACATCACCCTGGCCGACCTGTTTACGGACGAAGCTGCCGCCCGTCAGGCGATTCTGGATTACATGGAGCAGGAGGTAGCTCCCAATCTTTCCGCGCATCTGGAAGCCGGACAGCTGGCGCCTCTGCCGGATTGCTTCGGGCTCAGCGCGGAGGGTATTACCTTCTATTATGACCTGGAGCGCTTCACCACCTTAAGCGGTCAGGCAGGCCAGGTGACGCTGCTGTACACAGAGCTTCGCGACCTGCTGAAGCTGGGCGAAGGCGCTATATTAACCCGCCTGGGCGCAGAAGATGCGTTGACCCTGAACCAGGAAAGCGCCGAAAAAATCCGCTCCGCCGTGGAAGCCGGACAGATTCCCGGCATTCCCGCCGTTGTCGGAGAAAACCTGGCAGAGCTGTTCCAGCGCTATCCTCTGCGCCTGGACCCGGACTACTACCCGGACGGCTGCTTCTTCTACCCGGAGGACGACGCCTTCCGCGGCGCATACGTGCTCGCCAGCCAGATCGCGGTAGACGCGCCGGAGCAAGCCGTGGTGCAGGGTATCCGCACCGATCGCGCCAATTTCTTCGGCCTGTGCACCGGCCTGACCACCCAGACGGAGTGGCGCGCCATACTGGGCGAACCGGACGCCTCCGTAACGCTGGATGAGGATACGGCGTATGCCTATTACCTGGAAATCGGCGTCAGCGACTATTACAATTTCGGCGGGCATCAGCTACGGCTGCACGCCGGCGCAGACGGAACGCTGCAGAATATTTTCATTACCCAATAAACCTTATGGGAGGGACGCACACCCATGGCGGCACAGAAAAAAGGAAAAAAGAAAACGACAGCACTCCAGTGGAGCGGCGATCAGCTGCTGGTGCGGTATCTTCTGGGGATGATCCTGATTGCCCTGGGAGTGCTGATCTTCCTGTCCGTTGCCATATCCATGAGCGGCGCCGTATTTGCCGGCACCCGCCAGCTTTGCTATGGCCTGGCCGGAAGCCTGGCTTTCCTTCTTCCGGCCATTCCCATCTGGGGTGGCATCCTGGTGATCATGTCCACCCGAATCCGTCCTTCCCTGCGCACCTGGGGATTGGCGGTATTGATGTACCTATTGGCGTTGAACCTGGTGAACCTCCTGTCCACCACCGGTTCCCCCACGACCTCCCTGATGAGCTACTTCCGGCAGGTCAATCTGTCCAAAAGCTATGTTTCCGCCCCCGACGCCTACGAAGCGTTTCTGGCGCAGGCATACAACGCCGGCGCCAGCAGCCGCATGGGCGGCGGGCTGCTGGGAATGCTGCTCAGCTGGCCCCTGTGGAAGGCGCTGGGCATTGTAGGCGGCGTCATTGTAACCCTGCTGGCAATGGCCGGTTGCGGGATTCTGCTATTTCATTTGGATGTAAAGCAGCTCATTGACAAGCTGCGTCACCGGAACCAGCAGCACAAGCAGGAGCAGCAGGAACAGCAACGGCAGCTGACCCAGCGGGAACTCAACTATCTGCGCCAGCAGGAATCCGCCAGGCAGCAGGCGGCGCAGCAGCAGTCCATGCTTTCCCAGACAGGGCGCTATACGCCTGTGGGAAACGGCACAGGGCCCATGCAGCCGTCCGTCCCTTCCCAAACGGGGCGCTATACGCCTGTCGGAAACGGCACAGGACCCATGCAGCCGATGCAGCAGCAGCCCTGGCCGAGGTACCCGCAGGGAAATTATGCTCCGCCGCAGGGCCAGGGATATTATCCGCCTCAGCAGGGTTCCGGCTACGCGGATACTTCCCGCCAGACGCCCGTTCATACCGGCGGTTTTGCTCCTCAGGAGCCCTATCAAAACGAGTACGCGCCCATGGAGGGCGGCTACCTTTACGAGGAATATGCCGATCAACGCCAATTAAACCAGGAGAATACGGAGGGCCGCCGGCCAAAAAAATCTAAGATCTTCGGTCGCAAGGGCGAGCGCGCCAAAGCCTCTCCCCCGGCCGAAGATCTGACTCAGAACCCTTCCTGGCCGCCCGTGGCGCCAGAAGAAGAAATCCCCGACCTGCAACCCGTTTACTCCAAGCCTGCCGCCGCGGCGGACAATGCTTCCATGGACGAGACGCCCATTACGCACCGTCTGCACGCCATGCAGCAGCATACGCCGATCGACGTTGCTCCCGAAGCTGATTATCAGCCCCCCGTAGCGCAGGTAGAACAGCCGCCCGTGGGACAGGCGGCGCAGCCCACCGTGAAGCAACAGGAAGCCCGTATTCAGGGACGGTATCAGTCGGATATGCCCGCCACCTCCGCCACACAGCGCGTGCCGGTGCTTCAGCAGGAAGCACGCCCCCAAGAAATCTGGGACCCCGAATTGAAATTGCCCCCTCGACGCGAGGGGATGGAGGCCGCGTCCGATGAACGGGCGCCTGCCCCTGTCCCCTACATCTACCCCAGCCTGGCCCTGCTGAAAACTCCGACGCCCCCGAATCCCGCCGGCCAGGAGGAGGACGCTTTCCGCTCCCAGCGGCTGGAGGATACCCTGAAGTCCTTCAAAATTCCCGCGCGGGTGCGCCATGTCACCCATGGCCCCGCCATCTCCCGTTTTGAGCTGGAAATGGCCGCGGGCATCAAGGTCAACAAGGTCACGGAGCTGGACCGGAACATCGCCATGAACATGGAGGTCAAGTCCGTCCGTATCGAAGCGCCCATCCCCGGCAAGTCCCTGGTCGGCGTGGAAGTCCCCAACAAAACCGTAACGCCGGTTACGCTGCGCGAAGTGCTGGAAACCCGGGAAATGAAGGAGCTGTCCTCCCCCCTGGGCGTAGCGCTGGGCAAGGACATCGCCGGTTTACCCATTGTGTGTGATCTGGCGCGGATGCCACACCTGCTGATTGCAGGCGCTACGGGCAGCGGTAAGTCCGTATGCGTGAACGCCATGATCAATTCCATTCTCTTCCGTTCTTCCCCCGAACAGGTTCGCATGATCCTGATTGACCCCAAGGTGGTGGAGCTGCAGTGCTATAACGGCATTCCTCACCTGCTGATTCCCGTGGTCAGCGATCCGCACAAGGCGGCGGGCGCGCTGAGCTGGGCGGTAACGGAAATGATGGAACGCTACCAGAAATTTACCGACCGCGGCGTGCGGGAAATCACCGGGTACAACGCGGCGCTGGAGGAAGGCGAACAGCCCATGCCCCGCATCCTGATCGTCATTGACGAGCTGGCCGACCTGATGATGAGCTGCAAGAAAGAAGTGGAAGAATACATCTGCCGCCTGGCGCAGCTGGCGCGTGCGGCGGGTATCCATCTGGTGGTCGCCACGCAACGCCCCTCCGTAGACGTAATCACCGGGCTGATCAAGGCCAATATTCCCAGCCGGATCGCCTTCAAGGTATCCAGCAACGTGGACAGCCGCACCATTCTGGACCGCAACGGCGCAGAAAAGCTGCTGGGCTATGGCGATATGCTTTATCTGCCCAACGGTGAATTTACTCCCATCCGGGTGCAGGGCTGCTTCCTTACCGATAGCGAGGTTAACCGGGTGACAGATTTCATCCGCCAGCACAGCCAGGCGGATTACGATCCCGACGTGCTGGAAACCCTGGAGCGCAGCGCTGCCGAGGAGGATGGCGGCGCGGATATCATCGATGCCGGAAATACTACCGACGGCGTTGATCCCCTGCTCCCGGAAGCCATTGAGATGGCCATTATGGACGGTCAGACCTCCATCTCCATGCTCCAGCGCCGCCTGCGCATCGGCTATGCCCGGGCTGGCCGCCTTATAGACGAGATGACTAAGCGCGGCGTCATTAGCTCTGCCGCGGGCGCAAAACCCCGGCAGGCGCTGATTTCCAGGGAACAATTCGAGCAAATGAATTTCGAGAATTAACTGCGGCAACGGCCCGGCTGCGGATACCTTTCCGCCGCCGGGCCGTTGCCGTTTGCATTGCTGTCAGCGCGACAGTTCCGCGTCCCATTCCGCGGGCTTGAATCCTACCAAAACAGTGCGCTCGGTGACCAGAATGGGCCTTTTCACCAGCATGCCGTCCCCGGCCAGCAGCGCCAGCTGCTCCTCCTCCGACATTTTCGGCAGCCTGTCCTTCAGTCCCAGCGCCTGATAACTCCGGCCGCTGGTATGAAAGAACCGCTTCAACGGAAGACCGCTTCGGGCCTGCCACGCCCGCAATTCCTCCACGGTGGGCGGCTGACTATGAATAGGCCGGTCCTCAAAAACCGCGCCTTTTTCCTCAAGATAGCGCCTGGCCTTCTGGCAGGTGGAGCACTTGGGATATGCCACAAACAGCATGATGCTTCCCTCCTTTATTGAGATTGTTATACCCCAACGCAGGCCGAATGAATCACCGGAAAAGAAAGACTTGCGCAAAACAGTTATCTGGTGCATAATACAGATATGGCCTGCATAGGCTGTCCGCAGGACGGCGCAGGCCGTTTCAAAATCTACGAAGGTCGAGGATGATACCATGCTTGAATTCAAGTTTGACACCCAGCTGCTCATTGAAGGGAAAAATCTCTCCGAGGACGCCATTAACGATTACATCACCCAGAACATCGAGGGCGACTGCCTGCTGGCCGTGGGCGACGAGGACCTCATCAAGATTCACTTCCACACCAATACCCCCTGGAAGGTACTGGAATACTGCGCTTCCCTGGGTGACATCTACGACGTGGTAGTGGAGAACATGGAGCGTCAGGAAAACGGCCTGCAGGGCTGAGCAAGGGAAGCGAAGCGTCATGTGGATTTGCGACACCCATTCGGACACGCTCTACGCCATGGGCGTACAGCATGCCCGAGACCTGATGATTACCCCCCAGCGCCTGCGCCAGGGGGGCGTTACCTTGCAGACCTTCGCCCTGTGGACAGGGGCCAAAGGGAACCAAGGGGATGTTCAGGGGATTATAGCCGCAGAGATGGGCGCGTTGCCCGCCCTGTTGGCCGCAGGCCTGCGGCAAGTGGACGACCCTGCGCAGGCCGAGGAAGGAACATGCGCCTTCATGCTCTCCATCGAGGGCGGCGAGGTGTTTGAACCCGGTCTGGAAACGGTGGCACAGTGGCGGGAAAAAGGCGTGCGCATGGCTGCGCTGCTATGGAACAACGAGAACGCGCTGGGCCACAGCGCCAAGTCCGGCTCCACGCAAGGGCTGACATCCTACGGCCTGCAGGTAGTCCGGGAAATGCAGCGGCTGCACATGGCTGTGGACACCTCCCACCTCAATGAAGCGGGCTTTTACGATATTTTCACAAAAACCCATGTGCCGCCCTTGGCTTCGCATAGCTGCTGCCGCGCTTTGTGCGACCATTTCCGCAACCTGACGGACGAGCAGCTTCGGCTGATGATTCGCCAGGGCGGCTATGTAGGCGTCAACTTCTACCCTGCCTTCCTGAACAAGGAGGGACATGCGGACGTAGAGACCGTCGCAGAGCACATCGACCACATCTGCCAGCTGGGTGGAGAAAAGCATGTGGGCTTCGGTTCCGACTTTGACGGCATTGAATGCTGCCCCCAGGGACTGGAGCATGCGGGACAAATCCCCAACCTGCTCTCTGCCCTCCGCCGCCGCGGCTATGACGAAGATACCCTGGCTGGTATTGCCGGCGGCAACCTGAAAGCCTATTTTACCCGCCTTTGAGGCGTTCCCCGGCGGACACCTTGAGCGCCCGGTTTTCCTGAAAAAGGAAGGCCGGGCGCTTGAAATATGGTCCAAGGGTTCCTTGTCGGCAAAACGGCGTGCGCCTGTCCGGCATGGCTCTCCCCCGTTTGGCCCGGCCTCCCGCGCAAGCATGCATGTTTTCTTTTGCTCTCGACCTTTGTCTGCGGACATGTTGATCAGGGCGTCATGAAAACAGGCATCCTGGTATGCGGCCTCAACGGCAGTGGAAAAAGTACGCTGGGACGCGCCTTAGCCCAGGCCCTGGGCTTTACCTTTCTGGACAGCGAGGATGTGTTTTTCTCCAAAGCAGATCCGAATACATGCCAAAAGCAGCCGGCGCGCTTGATTGCGCGCTGGCCGTTCCGAGCGTTGACAAAGGTTTTGCTTCGTTTTCTGCAAGTTGTCCCTTGCTTTCTTGCAAGCACGGAGATTTCGCACCTGCGGGTGCGACCAGGGGGCTTTCCGCTCGCCCCCTGGACCCCTTCGGCCCCATACTTGTTGGCTTTTCTGCAAGTAAGGAAAGCTGAAATCTCATTTTCCATATATGCATGAAAAACATGCCTTTTTCAACAATCTGAACGGCCAGCGCGGTTGATTGCGCGCTGGCCGTTGGCGTGTTTACAGGCACAGAACGGCTACAACCTCGTTGCCGTCCATTTCGCCGTTTTCTACAAAGCCAAAGGAATGGTACAACCGTTTGGCCGCCAGGTTATCCGGCTCATAGGAAAGCCAGCACCGCTCTGCCGAGCCGCAGGGAAAGGCGCGCATATACGCCAAGGCTGCCGCCAGGGCCTGGCGTCCGTATCCATGGCCCTGATAGCGGGCGTCAATCATCAGCCGCCACAGCGAATATGCCCCTTTCGCCACAGCCGGAGCGTCTTCCCAATCCAGACAATCAAAACCAATCATCAGGAAACCCACGGGAAGGTCCCCTGCATAGATGCCGAAGGGAAGCGCTACGCCGCCTTCCGTGACGGTGACGTAGGCTTCCATGATGCTGACGGCGTTGGAAGCCACAAATCCCCGCTGGGTCTCCGCTACGGTCAGGCTGGCAAGTTCCCGGAAATTGGCATGCGTTGCCTTGCGCAGCTGAACCTCCACGCCCGTCAACTTACCCTTCCCGTTTACCATTCCAGGGGATATTCGCTTACCGGATTCTCCAGTTTGCGGCCGTTCTCCTTCAGGGTGGTCAGCAGGCCGTCAATGGCTGTGTCCTTGTCCAGCACGGTGGGGGCAAAATCGTTGTAATCCGTGCGGCTGGAGATGCGGATGGGGATGATTCTGAAGCCGTTCTGGGTAATTTCCGTATCCGTTACCTGCCAACGAATCTGGAACAGGAAGCTGGTCATATCATCCGGCTTGCTATTGCCGGAGAAGCAGAAATTCCCCAAGGAATACACGATGTATTTGCCGTTATACTCCTCGATCGGATTGATCCGGTGGCTATGATGCCCCACCACCAGGTCGGCCCCGGCATCAATGGCCATCTTCCCCATCTTCTGCTGATTGCTGTTGGGGGCGTAATCCTTCTCCGCGCCCCAGTGGAAACTGACGATGACCAGCGGATATTTCGCTTTGGCCTCCGCCACGTCCAGGGGGACCTGCGTGAAAAGCGTATCGTACATATCGAAGGTCTGATAGCTCAGCATGGCGATCTCCACGCCCTTGACCGTAATGACCCCGATGTTTTCCGCGTTGGACCATACGATACCCGCGTCGGTCAAATGCTGCTGCGTCTCCTGATAGACCTCCTCCCCGTGGTCCATGACGTGGTTATTCTCCAGAGACACCGCTTCGATGCCATTGTCCGTCAGCATGGACACATACTCCGGCGGCGCGCTGAACAGGAAGGAGTTCTCCTTCTTGTTGTCAGGGATGTAGGTGGAGTTGGTGAGGGTGCCCTCAAAATTCACCAGGGTCAGATCGTCCGCGATTAAAATATCGCGGATATTGCGCATGGTGAAATTGATGTCTCCCCCCTGCTTCTCCAGTTCATTTTCAAAGATGTCGTTGCTTTTGCGGCAATCGCCGCCAATGGTAAAGTCCCCGGCAAAGGTGGCGATAATCTCCCGGTCGCCGGTGGTTTCCTCCACCACCTCCAGGGCTTCCTCCCCGGCGGCATCCTCCTCGGTCTCCAGTCCGGTAACGACTTCGCTGCCGCTTCCGCCCATGAGGTCCACCAGGGACAGTTCTTCTTCCTCCGCCCAGGCCGCGGGCAGCAACAGGCACATCGTCAGCAGTATTCCAATGATCTTTCGCATGGGTTTCCTCCCTTGTCAGCTTTGGTGCAGGCTTTGTACAAAGTCGGCCATTCGCTCCAGGGCGACGTTCAGCTTGTCCACCGCGGTGGCATAGCTGCACCTGATGTGGCCTTCGCCGCAGGGTCCGAAAGCGGTGCCCGGCACGCAGGCTACGCGCTTCTCCTGGAGCAGGCGTTCGCAGAAGGTTTCGCTGTCCAGTCCGGTGGAACGAATGGAAGGGAACACGTAGAAAGCTCCCCTGGGCTCAAAGCAGTTCAACCCCATCTTCCGCAGGCCGTCCACCATGAGGCGGCGGCGGCGGTCATAGCTGTCCCGCATTTGCCGGACATCCTCATAACCGTTTTCCCGTCCCGTCCGCAAAGCTTCCAGCGCAGCCGCCTGACCCTGACGCGGCGCGCAGAGTATGCCGTACTGATGAATTTTGTTCATAACGCTGATGAGTTCCGCAGGGCCGCAGATATACCCCACCCGCCAGCCGGTCATAGCAAAGGACTTGCTGAAACCGTTGATGGTCAGGGTATAGGGCCACATCCCGGGCAAGGAGGCAAAGCTCACATGCTCCGCGCCATAGGTCAGCTCTGAATAAATCTCATCGCTGATGACCAGCAGCTCACGCTCCCGCACCACCTGAGCCAACTCCTCCAGGTCCTTGCGGCCCATCACCGCGCCGGTGGGGTTGTTGGGGTAAGGGAGAATCAGCGCCTTGGTGCGTGGCGTGACCGCCTCCCGCACCCGTTGGGCCGAAAGGCGAAAATCCGTGTCCTCCCGCGTTTCCACCCCTACCGGCGTTCCGCCCGCGAAAATCACGCTGGGGCTGTAGCTTACATAGCTGGGCTCGGGCACCAGCACTTCATCCCCGGGGGAAATCAACGCCCGCAACGCCACGTCTATGGACTCGCTGGCGCCCACCGTCACCAGAATTTCCCGCTGCGGATCGTAGGCGGTTTGATAACGCATCTTCAGATAGCCGCTGATCTCCTCCCGCAGGCTCAGCAAACCCCGATTGGGCGTGTACTGTGTTTCGCCGTCCACAATGCTGTTGATCGCGGCGTTGCGAATATGGTACGGCGTAATAAAGTCCGGCTCGCCCACTCCCAGGGAAATGGTGTCCCGCATGGTCGCAGCCAAGTCAAAGAAGCGGCGTATGCCGCTGGGAGGAACCGCCGCCACCCGCTGGTTCAAATAGCGGTCGTAATTCACGGGGAGATCACCAGCCGCTGATCCGACTTTTCTCCCTCAAAAACGACGCCTTCCTCCTTATAGCGCTTGAGCACAAAGCTGGTCGCCGTTCCCGTTACCATTTCCAGGGTAGACAGTTTCTCGGATACGAAAAAGGCCAGTTCTTTGAGCGTGCGCGCTTCAACCAGTACCAGCAAGTCATAGCTGCCGCTCATCAGATAGACGCTCTTGACTTCCTCAAAGCGATAAATCCGCTTGGCCACAGCGTCAAAGCCCATATCCCGCTGCGGAGTAACCCGCACCTCAATCATGGCCTCCACGCGTTCCCGGTCCGTTTTATCCCAGTTGATGGTAGGCGCATAGCGGAGAATAACCCGCTCCTTTTCCAGCCGGTCGATGGTTTCGGCCACTTCCGTCACCGTCGTCCCGGTCATGACCGCTAATTTTTCCAAGGGTAGGCGGCAATCCTCCCGGAGAATTTCCAGCAAATCCATTTCCAGCTTTTCCACGCTTTCAGCGCTCCTTTCGTAGGGGAGGCCGTTCCCGTGCCTCCCGCAAGCATTGATTCTACGCCACGGCCCCGTGGAGCCGCCGCTGCTTCAACCTGTCCCATGCGGTTCAGCCGATCACTACCGTGGCCGCCGGCATCAGCGCTGGGTCGCTCTCCGCTGCATCCGTCTGCTGTTTCGCCATCAGCGCCCTTAGCTCCCGCAAACGATTGATACGCGCCTGCACCCGGCACCCGGTCAGCGCCCGGGAACGATACCTGTCAAACAGCGCCCGCACCCCCATGGTGACCGGAAGCGCCGCCCAAAAGCCCGCCGCCATGGTCACTGCGCTGCCAATCCCCATGGCCGCGCCGGTCTTTACCATGCGAAACGCGCCGTCCTTGACGCCGCTTTTCCCGGTCTTTTTGCCCAGCACTACCTTGCTTCCCTCCGTCACGGCAATAATGACGAAGGGTAAAGCGCCGCAAGCGGTTTCCGTCAGCTCCGCCAGCAAGCCGGTTTCTTCCAGCAAACCGGTGTCCAGGACAATCTCATCCATATACGTCAGCCCGGCGGCAATGGTATCCACCACCGTGTTGCGTTGGCGGCGTCTGTACTCCTGCACCATTTCCTGATACGTCTTCATAAGCGCCTCCGTTGTTCACTTGAACAGGTTCAGTACCGTAACGATCACCCAGGCTCCGGCGATAATGCCCGCCAGCAGCGTTAGTTGGCTGATCAGGTTCTTTTCCCGCTTCTGCTTCCCTTCCAGCTTGCTTGCCTTGGATTCCAGCGCGTTCAGACGCCGGCTCAGCTCGTCTAAACGGCGGTCCGTCTCTTTCTGATGCTCCCGCAGGGTGGTGTCCAGCACGTCCTGCTCATTATCCGCCCGCGCCTCCAGCTTCTCAGCCAGGCTGCGCACCTGCGCCAACTCACGGCGAAGGTTGGTCTGATCCTCGCACAGGCCTTCGGCCACCAGGGTCATCTCCGCGGTGAAGGTTTCGATCAGCTGCTCCGTTCCGCCGCCTTTGACCGCCTTGACCGCGCTGTCCCATAGCTGTCTGGGCTTGCTGACCGTTTTTTCTTCCGACATCGAGCTTCCTCCTTTGTGGCTGGATGTTCTTAGTATATCACATGGGCGCAAATTGTACAACGCATCCCCTCTCCATAGCAACGCGCGGACGCGCCGCATTCTTCCGCAGCGCGCCCGGAACAGTAAAAAGCGGCCTTTTGCTCCCGCAAAAGACCGCCATGGGCACGACGCCATTAAAGGGTGTCGTCTTCCTCCGTCTCGTATGTAAACAGTACCGTATCTTCATGATCTTCGGGGCGAATACGCGTTTCTTCCACCCGTTCCTCCTCCTGGGCGGCGCGCAGCGCCTGCGCCACCGCCTGCTGCCACGGACTGGCAGCCTTGGCCGTCTGTTTTTGTGCCGGCTGGACGGCTTCCGCAGGCGTTTCCGGCGCAGCCGCCTCCCTGGCCGCCAACGTATCCTGACCGGCGGCTTCCTTGCGCCTTTTGGGGTTTTCCCGCATCACGGGTTTTCCCAGCACAGGCACGCGGCTTTCCTTGGGTTTTTCGCCCTGGCGTTCTTCCTTCCGACCGGCCCGCTCCGAACGGTTCCCGCGCCCGGATTTATTCTGTCCCCGGCGGTTTTCCGTAGGTTCCGCAGCGGGCTTGTCCTGCTCCTCCGGTTCATCCGCCGCTTCCGGCGCGGGAACTTCCTCCGTTTTTACCGGCTTGCCCCCCTGGGCAGGGTTGACCCGCTGCACGTCCGTCATGGGAAAATCCTTCAATTCGCTACTGTCGCCCTTTTGCAGGCGCACGCGTACGGTTTCCTTGATGACGTTCAGCTCCCATACCACGCCTGTGCCCTCCGGGGTGACGACCTCCTTCCCCACCTTGGGCATCTGCTTGCGAATCTGCTCGTAATTGTCCTGCTCATACTTCAGGCAGCACATCAGCCTGCCGCAAACGCCGCTGATTTTGGTGGGATTCAGGGAGAGATTCTGTTCCTTGGCCATTTTAATGGAGACAGGCTGGAAATCCCCCAGGAAGGTCCCGCAGCAGATTGGACGGCCGCAGGGTCCCAGCCCGCCGAGCATCTTGGCTTCATCCCGCACGCCGATTTGCCGCAGCTCAATCCGCGTCTTAAAAACGCTGGCCAGATCTTTTACCAGCGCGCGGAAGTCCACCCGGCCGTTGGCGGTGAAATAAAAGAGGATTTTGCTGTTATCGAAGGTATACTCCACCGAAACCAACTTCATGTCCAGCTTGTGGTCGGCAATTTTCTGCTGGCAAATCCCGTAAGCTTCTTTTTCGGCGCGCTCGTTATCCTTGGCATGCTGCACATCCTGCGCGTTGGCAATACGGATCACCTGCTTCAGCGGCGCGGTAAGCTGATCGTCCTCAATCTCCTTTACGCCGGTGACCACTTCCCCGAACTCCACGCCCCGGGTCGTTTCCACAATGACAAAATCCCCGGCGGTAGGCCAATAGGAGCCGGGGTCGAAAAAATAGAGTTTGCCGGCATTCTGAAAGCGAACGCCTATTACTTTAACCATGCTTGAATTTCCTCCGTCATATGCGTCAGCAGTCCTTCGACCACTGCCTGCCACGTTACTTGATTTCCTCTGCGCCGCCTGGCCTCAAACACCGCGTCCAGCAGCCGGGTAAACGCCGCGTCCTCGCCCTCCTGGACAAGCCGCCGCCACGGAGCGGGAAATCCCGCTATGCCGCGAATATCCAGCATACCCAGATGCGCTAGCCACAGGCTGCGCAGCATATCCTCCACGTCCCGCAACAGTTCCTCCGCCTGATCCCGCCGGTCTTTCCAGCGGTTGGACACCGCCAGTATTTGCGAACGGGCCGTCAGGGAAAAGAAATCCTCCATTACTTCTTCGCGGCGCTTCCAAAAATCCGCGTCCGTCGCGGTAGCCAGCGCCAGACCAATGCTCCCTCCCGACAGCAGCGCCGCCTCCTGGCAGTGCTCCCCGGGCGCGTTTGCGCGCTCCAGGGCGGCAAGAATGACGCGCTCCGGCCATGGATGCAGCTTGATAACCCGGCAGCGGGAAACAATCGTGGGAAGCAGCAGCGCCGGATCCTCGCACAACAGCAGAAAGACATTTTCCGCCTGGGGCTCCTCCAGGGTTTTCAGCAGCGCGTTCTGCGCCTGGGGGTTCATCTTTTCGGCCTGCTCCACGCAAATAATCCGGCGTCCCCCCGCATAAGTATGCTCGCCCGCCAGCGCCACCAACGCGCGTATCTGATCCACCACAATGCTCTTCCGATCCTTTTCCGGGCGCAGGTAAACCACGTCCGGATGCGCGCCATCCTGGAAGCGCACGCAGTCCGGGCACTGTCCGCAGGGTTCCTCCGTCTTTGGGCCCCGGCACAGCATATATTGCGCCATCAGCCGCGCCAGGGTCCGCTTGCCCACGCCGGTCATACCGCAAATCAGGTAGGCATGAACATAATGACCGGACCGCAGCGTATGCATCAGTCCATCGAAAACAGCGCCCTGCGCTGCAAAATCGCGCAAACCGGGCGCTGAAAGCCGAGTCGTATTTTCCGCGACCGTCAATGTGCAGCTCCTTCCCCGCTGCTTACAGCTTGATGAATTGATCCACCGTCAGCACAAACACGGTTGCGCCGCCTACCATAACCTCGATGGGATAGGGCGAATATACGCCGGATACGCCGGCCATGGAGGTAGGCGAAGTGGCCAGCTGCTTGCGGGACTTGCACACCTTCTCAATCACAGCCATGGCGCCGTCAAAGCGTTCATCCTCCACGCCCACCAACAGCGTGGTATTTCCCGCGCGCAGGAATCCGCCGGTGGTTGCCAGCTTGGTTACGCCGAATCCCTCGTTCATGAGGCTGCTGACCAAACGGGAAGCGTCTTCATCCTGTACGATTGCAATGATTAACTTCATGGAGATTCCTCCTTACCTAATTGCGGTTTTGTTTAGTATACCGCATTGTATGCAAAATTGCAAGAAAAAAGCCTCCGCCGTCCGGCCGCCCATACGGCGCGCCTATGCCGGCTTGATCAGGGCCGCGAACCGCATTTCCCCGCATAGGGACAGCCGGAGCAGGAACCGCACCCTTTTCCCCGGCGGCACATACGCGCAATCAGGTAAGCCGTATAGCCCAGTACCAGCACGGCCAGAAAAACTGTCAGCACCCCATTCATACGCCTACCCCCAATAAACGGCCCACCTGGAATACCAGCGTCGCGATCAGCCAGGCAAACGCCGTTTGCCCCAGGGCCGCGCAGACAGCCCACTTGCGGCTTTCCAGCTCGCGCCGCATGGCGGCAAAGGCCGCAACGCACGGCATATACAGCAGCACAAAGGTCAGGAAGGCCATGGCTGAAAGCGCGGAAGGAAAGACGTTCCGCAGGGCCGTGAGCATGGCCGTACTCTGCAAATCCACCCCCGACAGCACCGCTAGGGTGCTGACCACGCTTTCCTTGGCCATCAATCCCGTTACCACGGCGGTTGCAGCCTCCACGCTGCCAAAGCCGCAGGAACGGAACACGGGCGCAATCCAGCCCGCCAGGACGCCTAACATGCTCTCCTGCATGGAAGGCGCTTCCGTAAAGCGGAAGGTAAAGCTCTGCAGGAACCAGATCACCACCGTCGCCAGGAAGATCACCGTAAAGGCCCGCTGGATAAAATCCTTGGCCTTGTCCCACATTTGACGCAGCACGTTGCGCGGGGTGGGCAGGCGATAGCTGGGCAGTTCCATAATGAAAGGCGCGGCGTCGCCGTGGAACAGCGTCTTTTTGAAAATCAGGCCGGCCAGAATAGCCATCAGGATACCGCCCACATACAGCACGGACATGACCAGAACCTTGTTGCCCTGGAAAAACGCCTGCGCAAACAGCGCGTAGACCGGCACCTTGGCCCCGCAGGACATGAACGGCGTCAGCAGAATCGTGAACCGGCGGTCCCGCTGGCTGCTCATGCTCCGCGCGGACATTACCGCGGGAACGGTGCAGCCAAATCCCATCATCATGGGAATAAAGCTGCGGCCGTTTAGGCCGATTTTGCGCAGCGGCTTATCCATCAGGAACGCCGCCCGCGCCATATATCCGCTATCCTCCAGCACGGAAAGGCACATGAACAGAATAACGATGGTGGGCATGAAGCTGAGCACGCTGCCCACGCCCGTAAGCACGCCTTTCACCACCAACGCCTGTACCCAGGGCGCTACCTGGCTGCTTGTCAGCCAGGCGTCAATGGCATTGATGCCCGCATCCACCAGGCCGGAAAAGCCGTCCGCCACCCAGGAGCCGATGGGACCAAAGGTAATCCAGAACACCAGAAGCATGGCGCACAGGAACACCGGTATGGCCAGCACGGGATGGGTCAGCACGCGGTCCACCCGGTCCGAAAGGGACACCTCGTTCTCCGGGGCGCGCTTGCGGATCACGGCCTTGGCAAGCAGCTTCTCGATATAGGTATAGCGCACGTCCGCCATAACCGCCGCGCGTTCCATACCCAGGGTTTTCTCCATGTCGGTTAGGATTTCGCCGATAATGTGCAAATCTTCAGCGGAAAGGCCCAGCATTTCCTGCATGGGCTCGTCCCCTTCCAGAATCTTGGTCGCGGCGTAGCGCGCGCCGATACCGCATTGCGCAGCCTTGGGCTCCACCAGATGCTGAATCGCATGCAGCGCCGTATGCGCGGGTCCTTCGCACACATCCAGCGGCGGCAACGGCTCCCCGCGCTCGGCGCATTCCATGCTGCGCCGCACCAGTTCGTCAATGCCCTCTCCCTTGCGGGCGCAAATGGCAATCACCGGTACGCCCAGTTCCTTTTCCAGCACCTCCAGCTTGATGACGTCGCCATGGGCGCGCACCTCGTCCATCATGTTCAGGGCTACCACCATGGGCGTGCCAAGCTGCCGGAGCTGCAAAGTCAGGTACAGGTTGCGCTCCAGGTTGGTGGCGTCCACGATGTTAATCACCACGTCGGGCTTATCCAGCGTGATGAAATTCCGGGTGACGACTTCCTCCATGGAGAAAGGGCTCAGGGAATAGATACCCGGCAGGTCCACGATTTTCACGTCGCTGTTGTCCGCCTGGGCCAGCGCCTTCTTCCCCTTGAGAAAAGGCGCGCCGAAATGGGCGTCCCCGCCGTGATGGTGATGCATCAGCACGCCGGTTTTCTGCTCGACGGTGACGCCGGGCCAGTTGCCTACGTGCTGGTTGGAACCGGTCAATACGTTAAATAAAGTCGTCTTGCCGCTGTTCTGATTCCCCGCCAGGGCAAAGGTATATTGCTTCGTCATACTTCCTGCGCCTCCGCATGCTGTCGAAGCGTAATTTTTGCAGCGTCTTCCTTGCGCAAGGTCAACGCGTAGCCGCGCAAATGAATTTCCAACGGGTCGCCCATAGGCGCGGTCTTTTGCAGCGTAACCTTGACGCCCGGGGTAATGCCCATATCCAGCAAATGCCGGTGCAGAGCGCCCTCCCCGCCTACTGCGTCCACAATTCCCCACTCGCCGGGTTCCAGGTCCGCCATGGTCGCCCGCTGCGCTTGCTTCTGTGCCTTCTCCACTGCTTCTCATCCTTTCGACGCTTTATGCTACCATAAAGCGAGTTAAAGATAGCATGTACGCATTCACTTGTCAACGTGCTGATTTGGCCTGGCCTTCAACCATTCCGGCGCATAACCCAACGCGTCGGAACAGGACGCATCCGGGCGCTGCAAATACGCGCGCTGCAGGGCGTCCTCGTCCGCCACGCCCAGCACCCGCAGCGTACCCCGCTCCAATACCGCCAGGAACGTATACCGTTCCTGGCGCAGCCGGGGCAGGACGCTTCGCAGGGGTTGATGCTCCAGCGCGGTGAGCACCTCCCCCCGCATCACCCCGCGTATTTCCAGGCGGTTCCGACGGTCCAGGAAATCCCGCAACACCGTCAGGGCTTCGGTAACCGTGCCAGCCTGCGCGGCATACAGCGCAAAGCATCCCGCCGCAGCCAAGGAAAAGTTCATCCCGCCCCACAGCAAACCGCCGGCAACCGCCAGCCCCGTCAACCCCAGCCCCACCGCCGTTCCGGCCGCGCGCATGACCTTTCCCTGCGCCGCCAAATCCAACCGCAGGGAAAGCCCCAGCGCCAGCAGCCGCCCGCCGTCCATGGGCAAGGCAGGCAAAAGGTTCAGCAGCAGCAGACCCAGATTCATAAAGAACAGGCGCGCCCCCACCGAAGCAGGCAGCCATCTCCATTGCGTGCCGTACCATCCCAACAGCGCCAGCGCCGCCGTCGCCGCCGGGCCTGCCAGGAGCATCACAGCCCGGCGAAGGGGCGGAAGCCTTGCCTCCTCTTCCAGACGAAGCAGAAGCCCCAGGGGCGTAATCTCCGCCTGGCGCGGCGGCATACGGAACAGCGCCGCGGCAACCCCGTGGGCGCACTCATGCAGCGCAATGGATGCCAGCCCCGTTCCCAGCAGCGCGCCCTGCCCCTGGAGCAGGACGTAGAGCCAGCAGATCAGCGTAGCTCCGTGCAGCCACAGCTCCGTTCCCCCAAGCTTCCCGACTCTCCAGCGCATGCCTTACTCCCGGATCCAGTCGGTGGGGTCCACACTGTACCCTTGCCTGCGCACCTCCAGCGTAACGGCCGTTTCCGGCAACCGGGAGCCCAGCAGCTGCCCCTCGGTCACCCAATCCCCCACGGATACCAGGCTCTCCGCCAGGTTGCCATAGCAGCATTCCAGCCCGTCCTCCCGTCGGACGCGCACCAGCAGCTCCTCCCCGTCGGCATGGTAAACGCCCATCACTTCTCCGTCCGTGGCGCTTTTTACCGACGTGTCCACGCTTTCATAGGCCAGATAAGGTTCCGCCTCGCTCCAGGCATGCGTCACCTCGCCGCCGGAAACAATCTGACCCAGCGTTTCCGTCGCCGTCTCCCCGAAAACCAGCGTCGCTTCCGGAAAGAGGCTGCTGACAAAGGTAAGTTTCCCCAGCTCGTCGTCCAGCAGCGTGTCTCCGGTGGCTGCCGTCAAGACGGCGTCGGTCCATTGCGCGTCCGTCCATTCGCCGGAACGCACCGCCACCGCGCACAATACCAGCGCCGCGGCCACGCCCATATTTTTTAGCAGTTCTTCTCCCCAGTGCCGCTTCGCCCGGGAACGCCACTGTATCTGCGGCGCATCCTCCCGGGGAGCGCTACCGCTTGTCTCCCGGATAACCGGTTTCATTTCCCCCACGCGCGTTTGCTGTTGCTTTTCCACGGCCTCCACCTCGCTTCCGCTCCACCCTATGCGCCTCCCTGCCGGCGCAGAACCCGTACGCGCGCTTTCCGGTTTCGCCGCTGCTTTTCGCCGTTTTTCCCCCGCGGGCATTGACTTCCTTCCGTCCCCGGTGTATATTCAATGTAAAATATGGAAAGGAGTTTGAGCATTGATGACATTCGGCTGCTGTACCGGCTCCTTCGCAACGGATTCCTTCGGCGTGGGCCATCAGGAAATCGCCATGTTGAAACGGGTTGGTTTCGATTATGTGGAACTCCCGCTGGCGCAGATGATGGCCATGGACGACCAGACCTTCCGCAACGGTCCGTTGGCCGCGCGGGAAAAAGCGGATTTGCCTTGCCTGGCATGCAACAATTTCTTCTCCGCCGCCTACCGTCTGACAGGCCCGCAGGCCGACCTGGACAGCGCCCTGGCTTACGCCGCCTCGGCCTTCAAACGCGCCGCCGCGCTGGGCGCCAGGCATGTGATTTTCGGCTCCTCCGGCGCGCGCAACATGCCCCTGAACTTTACCGCCCCGGAGGCATACGCGCAGCTCACCACGCTGCTGCGGCGGTTGGGAGACCTGGCCGCGCCCCACGGCATAACGGTGGAAATCGAACACCTGAACATTCAGGAAAGCAACCTTATCACCAGGTTTAGCCAGGGGCTTGCGCTGGCCCGCCGGGTAAACCATCCCCAGGTAGGCGTGCTGGTGGATTATTTCCACCTGCGACTGGCGCAGGAATCGGTTCAGGACGTGCTGGATGGCGCGGCGCGGCTGGGTCATGTGCACCTGGCGCGGCCCCTGGGGCGTTCCCTGCCCCTGCCCGGCGATGAGGAAGACTATGACGCCTTCGCCACATCCCTGCAGCAGAGCGGATATGACGGCGGCATTTCCCTGGAAGCCCGCCTGCTACCGCAGCAGAATGAGCAAACGCTCTGCGAAAGTTTGCAGTATATGCGCCGCTCCTTCCACGGCTGAACCCTGCCGGCGCGCTTCCCC
The DNA here is from genome assembly GCA_964540735.1 of uncultured Oscillospiraceae bacterium. Taxonomy (GTDB): domain Bacteria; phylum Bacillota; class Clostridia; order Christensenellales; family Aristaeellaceae; genus Egerieenecus. The sequence goes on along the minus strand of CAZINY010000001.1, from coordinate 653 downwards.
ACGGTTCGCGTTCTCCCTGCGGTTCATCCCGCCCACGCTCCCGGCCCCCTATGGATGCCGGGGGCTTTTTCGCTTCTCCCATGTTTTTCCGGCAGATATGGCATGCTGACGCTGCAGGGCAAAAGCTACAGGATACCCTTTAACGTATACGACGACAAGCAGGCGGAAGAAATCCCGGGTGATCCGTCCCCGGGCGTGGAAGACGCCGAACAGTAATGCAAGGAGCCGGGAGCGCCGGAGGGCGAAGCTATGCCCTGCCGCCGCAATGGGCAGGGTGGGAGTGCTCCTGCACGGCTGACGATGCCCCAGGGGGCGCTCAGCGTATCGTAAAAGTGGCTTTCACCACTTTTACGAGGAAAGCAAATTCGGTCAACCAGAGGTCGCCCGAATTTGTAAGGAATTGATTTTGCAAGCAAAATCAACAACCCAGCAAGGCGCTGTTTTCATACATGAAAACAGCGGTCGCAAAGCGACTTGGCTTTTCCAAGGAAAAGCCAACCTTTAGCCGGCAAAGCCGTCGGATACGAATGAAAGTCAGAGGGGCTGCGGCCCCTCCGACACCTCCCGGGAGATTTTTTGACAGACTGGATGCCCCAGTGGGGCGCTTTTTTTATGGAGGAGGAGACCATGGCGGATGCCTTCCGGGACCGGAT